>JAAELO010000763.1 GCA_024226555.1 Desulfobacterales bacterium
ACTGTAAGCAGATTCACAAAGCAAACTTTCCACAAGAGGTAACTCAACCTGTACAATATGGTGAAAATATGCAGGCGTTAATCTCATACATGACAAACTATCAGCTAATCCCCCTTAATCCTGCATTCCCGTAAAATTATACCAAGGAATACTATAGAAACCCTTTAAAATCAAGGTTTACACCCTCTAATTACCTTGACTTTTTTCTAATTCCTTGGTATAATTATACCAAGGAATGGAGGGATTGCTATGTCTCTAGTGTATTTAAAAAACAAGAAAAATGGTGTCACTTATGTATATGAATCTACTGGCTATTGGGATAAAGAAAAACAACAAGCAAGAAATAATAGAAAGTGTATCGGGAAATTAGATCCTGTTAATGGCAAAATTATATACTCTAAGAGGTATCTAGAGTCTAAGAAAGTCTCAAATTCAAAACCTGGACCTGTTCCCACAATCACCTGCAAGCGCAGTTTTTATGGTGCAACCTATCTTTTCGATAAAATCGGCGAAAAGCTTGGAGTTGCTTCAGACCTCAAAAAGTGTTTCCCTAACACCTATAAGCAAATTTTGTCAGTTGCCTATTATCTTATCATGGAAGATAGAAATCCCATGAGCCGCTTTACAAAATGGTCCCGGACACATGTCCATCCGTTCTCTAAGGATATCCCCTCTCAAAGGAGTAGTGAATTATTTGATTCCATTGACGAGGATGCTAAACAAAATTTCTTTGCTCTCCAAGGACAGAGACGGCTAGAAGAAGAGTTCTTAGCTTATGATACAACATCCATTTCTTCATACTCAAAGTCCTTGAAACAGGTTAAGTATGGTATGAACAAAGATCATGATCCACTACCACAAATCAATCTGGCTCTTTTATTCGGAGAAAAATCACGACTACCAGTGTATTTTAGAAAGCTACCTGGTAATATTTCTGACGTCAAAACAATTAACAACTTACTTTCTGAGATAGATTTTCTTCATTTAAATAAAGTGAAACTTGTTATGGATCGTGGTTTTTACAGCGAAAAAAATATCAATGCATTATACAAGCATCATTATAAATTTCTCATTGCAGCTAAGACATCCTTAAAGTTTGTTAAAAATAAGCTAGATGAAGTGCGTGGCAAGATGGTATCTCGCCCATATTATAGCTCTAAGTATGGTATCTATTTTACGTCTTTTATGACAAATTGGGACTATAGTGAAACTAAAAAACATACTGACGACGTAATAAAGGAAAAGAGAAGAATATACCTTCACCTCTTCTATAACAATCAAAGGGCTACAGATGATAAAGTATCACTAAATAAACTGCTTGATAACTTAGAAGAAGAACTATTATCAGGAAGAAGAAATCCCAAACATGAAAAACTTTATGAAAAGTATTATGACGTAAAAGAAACACCAATACGAGGGGTTACATTAACTCCTAAAGAGGATATTATTGAAGCAACTGAAAACAATTATGGCTACTTTGCATTAATATCAAACGGTATAAAAGATCCCCTGGATGCTCTGGAGATATACCGATCAAAGGATGTCATAGAAAAGGCTTTTGGCAATTTAAAAGAAAGGCTTAATTTGCGAAGGACATCCGTATCCTCAGAAGAAACTTTGGATGGAAAGTTATTTGTTCAATTCATAGCACTAATATATTTATCTTACATAAAAAAAGTAATGAGCGATAACCAGCTATTTAAAAAATATACAATGCAGGAATTCCTTGATGAGCTAGATATAATTGAACGTTATGAGCAACCTGGATGCAAACATAAAGTAAGTGAAATAACAAAGAAACAAAATGGGCTATATTCATACTTTGGAGTGGAGTCACCAGCCTAGGTATAAATTCTCGGGAATCTAGGCTTAATAGAGCATCTGCAAATGATTTACGATCTTGTAGGTCAAAATATAAGCCAGGGAACTATTGTCAATATCAACAAACGTTTCTCTGATAATTTATCAGGTGTAGAGGAAGCTATTAAAGATAATTTAAGGAATGCCGATATTGTACATTTTGA
>JAAELO010000764.1 GCA_024226555.1 Desulfobacterales bacterium
TGCAGAATTTTCCTTGTTCATCAGATTTTGTACAATTATCTTCCCCTTTTAAACAAATCGAAATTTTTGGTATCGGCTCTCCATTATCACTGTTTATTACTGTACCACATATTTTTCTTGTTTGTGCATTAATTACTGATGCCAAAAATATAAGTAAGGAAAAAGCAATTAAGAAACGATAAAAACTAATATGATTTTTCATTTTTTTTAAATTATAAGTTGCTTTTAACCTGATTAATTCATAAATTAATCAGAATTTATAGAGGTTTATTGTCAAATATTGTGATAAAATGAATATTATGAAATTGAACTCAACCTAAGTCATTCTGAAGGAAACCTACCTGCAAAGTCCGCACCCAAGTACATCAATGCTCGGGTACGTTTCTTTACATTGTACATTTTTTAACAAATTACTTTCAATTTAAGCAAGTTTCCTACTGAATGACATCGTGGTTTTGTTTTTCTTATTTTTGAAAATCTCATCACAATATTTGACAGTAAACCCATGCAAAATCTGCCAGACAATACTGATGTTAGACTTCTTAACCTGAATAATTCATGAGTTTGTCGTCATGATAAGCCAAAGTAACAAAAATAAAGGTGAGCACAGATTTGAGACTTGGAAATGTAGCATTAGCTACATTGAAACTCGAAAATCGAGCATCGCCTTGGTTTTTACTCTCGTAAAAAATAGTTAATTTGACTTTGTAATAGATAAATTTATGAATTATTCAGTCTCCCTAAAAACGCGTTTTTTTCTTATAGAAAGAATACATAAATTTGAACCGTCGTGCAGCACAGGCCGTTTTAACCACTGGTGCCAAGACACCCTTATTCAGTCCGGTTTCGGCTATCGATGGTTCGTTAATTGACTGCTAGAAGTCGCAAAGTAGA
This sequence comes from Desulfobacterales bacterium, assembly GCA_024226555.1. GTDB lineage: Bacteria > Desulfobacterota > Desulfobacteria > Desulfobacterales > JAAELO01 > JAAELO01. The sequence goes on from JAAELO010000764.1 coordinate 895, forward strand.
CCATCTTTATTTTTTGGAGATAGCTGGGCACGTCAATTTTAAACTTTAAATATTTTAATTATGAGCAAAACTAAGAAAAAAAACAAAAAAAAAGTAACAAAAATTAAAATTGATGAATTTACGATAATCCGTCCAAATGCCGCCGGAATTGATGTTTCGAGTAAGGATTATGTTATTGCAGTACCTTCAGATCGCGATAAAGAACCTATCAAAACTTTTGGCTGTTTCACCTGTGATTTATATGCGATAGCCGAATGGCTTATTAAATGCCAAATTGATAGTGTAGCAATGGAAAGTACAGGTATTTATTGGAAACAATTATTTTTAGTTTTACAGGAATATGGTTTAGAGGTTTTCTTAGTTAACTCACGACATGTTAAAAATGTAACAGGGAAAAAGACAGATGAAGAAGATGCTCGTTGGATTCAGCGACTGCATGCCTGCGGTTTATTAAGCAACAGTTTTCAACCTGGAGAAGAAATTCGTACTTTACGCAGTCTTGTAAGACAAAGAAAAAGAGTGAATGAAAATAAAAATCCTTCTACTAGCCGAATGGTAAAAGCACTAGAAGAAATGAACATTAAACTTAAATTAGTGTTAAGTGACATAAAATCTGTAAGTGGCCAAGCTATAATAAAAGCAATTATCGAAGGAAAACGCAATCCAAATGATCTAATAAAATATGTTCATCATAAAGTAAAAGCAAAACGAGATGATATTCTTAAAGCATTAGAAGGTAATTGGCGAGATGAATGTCTTTTTGAACTGAAACAATCTTATGATTCTTACAATTTTTTACAACAACAAACATTAGAATGTGATGAAAAAATAGAGGAACAATTGACAAAAATTGTTGCCCAAAAAAAAGATGGCGATATAACAGATTTGGAGAAAACAAAAAAAAAACATTATCGGAAGAATGAATTTAGTTTTGATGTTAATAAATATTTAATGCAAATAATCGAAATTGATTTAACGAAAATATATGGTATAAGCGAAGAAACTGCCTTAACCTTATTTTCTGAAACTGGAAGCGATTTAAGCTCCTTTAGGATTGACGACAGATTTACCTCGTGGTGTGGGTTGGCTCCTAACAACAAAATATCTGGAGGAAAAATAATCAGCAGTCATTTACCAAAGAAAAGACATCCAATTAAGAAAGCTCTTTTACGTGCTGCAAATAGTCTATATAGAAGCGAAAATCCTTTAGGTGATTTATACAGAAAGAAAAAAAGCCAACTTGGACCTAAAGGAGCAAAATGTGTAGTTGCAAGAAAACTTGCGGTTATTTATTTTCATATGATGACAAAAAAAGAACCTTTTAATATTGAGTTTTATCAAAAACAACAAATCAAAAATAAACAAAATAGAATTAAACATCTCGAAAAGCAAATCGCTGAACTAAAGGATGTTGCTTGAGTATGTATAAAGTAGGTTAAAAAAGAAGAAATTGAAAACAAAAAAAAATCAAACAATACTGATAAAAAAATAGATGAAGAATAGTTTTAGGATTTAAAAAACCTCATATCAAATAAATAATAGCAATTATGAAAAAATGGCAAGAAAAACCAAAAAAGATAGAAGTAGAAAAAATTATAAATGATTTTTTCAACTTTCTAAAAACAGAAA
>JAAELO010000765.1 GCA_024226555.1 Desulfobacterales bacterium
ACAGTTTTTTTTGGTAATAACGAAGTATTTCGCAAAAAGAGCAGTTATTAGAGATTCCCATATGAAATAAATAGAGGTAGTCATGAAAAATTTAATTATTCGTTTTTTAAAATGGATAGAACAAGGCAATAAGAAAAGTCCAGTATGTAGTAATTGAGTTAAAGGTAAATCATCCACTGGAAGTGGAAAAAAACGTTAGTAGAAATGAAAACTCAGTATAGGGAACCTCTAATAAGACTTTTATACTTAAATATTTTTATTAAACCCTTTTGATTTTACCACCTCTAAGCCATGAAATAATTATTCCCACCATAGCTATCAAACAACCTGTTAAAACAGAACACTTGAATGCAGTAAAAAAAGCATTTTCTAAAAAAGGGTTATAATTTTCAAGTACTTTCCCGGAACTTTTAATAAAAAAGACATGGTTAAAAACTGTACCACCAATGGTTACGCCAAGAACCATTCCAAGATTTCTTGCAGTCGCAACAATTCCTCCTGCAACACCCCTTTCATTTGGTGAAACTGATTCCATAACTGTTACAGTATTAGGTGAACTAAAAAGGGCTATTCCTATACCCAAAAGAGACATTCCAGCAGCTATATTATAATAACTGGAACTAATATTTAATTGAGAAATCATATATAAAGACAAGGTTATGATAAACATACCTGTTGTGCATAATATTTTTGACCCTTTTTTTCCTGCTAAGGTTCCTGAATATGGAGATATAACAAACATAAAAAAGAATGGTATAACCATGAAAAAACCAGCTTTGCCTGGAGAGAATTTCATTGGATACATCAAATAGAAAGGCATTAGAAATATTGTGATAAAAAGACATGTAAATAACAATACTGCAGATATTATGGGAAGAGTAAACAATTTGTTTCGAAACATCATTGTATTCAGGACCGGATACATATTTTGATTTTCAAATCTGATTAATGCATAAACTGATAAAACAAATATGATTAAAAGTACTCCTCCTTTTATATTAATTCCCTGTAATAAATTGCTTTTTGTTATAAAAAGAATGAAGAGAATGAGTGATAAAGTTATTAGTATTGATCCCTTAAAATCAAAAGGTTCCTCTTGCTTGCTATCAGTTTTACTCCCCTTAAGTTTAGTAAAAACTAAAAAAGCTGTTATTAAACCAATTGGTACATTAATATAAAAAATTAATCTCCATGAGAAGTAATGAAGAATAAGACCTCCTAAGGCAGGTCCGGCAGTTAAGCCAGACGCTACTGTAGCACCAATCATCCCAAGTGCTTTCCCTCTCTCTTCAACAGGAAATGTATCGACAATTAATGCAGGAGTGCAGGCCATTACCATCGCAGCTCCAAGCCCTTGTATTGATCTTGAAAAAATAAGGAATTCAGCACTTGGTGATATGCCACAAAAAAATGAGCCTAACGAAAAAAATATAAGTCCTGTACTATATACTACTCTTCGCCCCTTAATATCACTTAATCTTCCAAAACTTAAAAGTAGAGAAGAAACAGTTAGGAGATATATTGCTATAACCCACTCAATTACAGGAACAGATGTTTTTAAATCTTTCATAATGGAAGGGAGAGCAATATTCACAATACTACCATCTAAAGTGGACATAAAGACGCCAGTTGCAACAAGAATAAAAACAACCCATTTGTTCAAAAATAACCCCCTGATAAAGCTTTGGCAATCTCTATTAACTAAAAAAACTATAAGATTTTTTACGTAAATTTCATAAATGTTTCTATCAAAATCCTATTATTTGAAGCTACCTTTCTATTTCAATACATAATCTGTAACTACAACATCTACAACTTTTTTTGATCTGCTTTCAATAATTATTTTTATAAGTTTTTCTAATTTTTTTTTGTTTGGAATCTGTTTTGCTAATAAAACTTTAAATTTCATCTTTAAAGCCTGCTTAGTTTTTTTGACTCTTCTTTTGAGAAATTTTATCTCCTTTTTCGTTTTAGCAAAAACAGTAGCCTTGAAACTTATGTATGTATGATCTTTAAGATTTGTTGACATTTTGAAAGAAAATGAATGTTTGGGTGTTTCTGTTTCACTTGAGCAGGAAAATAAAAAAATTGATAGAAATAAAAAAATCAGAATTTTTTTCACTGTACCCTCCTTGAAGGAATTTATTTAGTAAAGATTAAAGACAGATTTTTAGTATGATTAATTAGTTATAGTCGGATTATAACTCAATTTCATTGTTAATACCATTAAAATCAATAAATTATAAAAAAGGGTTAAATGGCATATTAATTGCTGTTTTTATATTTAAAAAGTGATAAAATAGAAAAGTATAAATTATTTTAAGAAACGATAGTAAATTATTTTTTTATCTGACTTTAATTTATTGTAAAGAAATTTTGACAAGAGGTTTAAACTCATATAATAAAAGTCAAATTCCAATAAAAAAATAAATATGGTTTTGAAATATTCAGGGAGATGTGATGCAAGGCAAAACGGTTTTATGTGTCGATGATTCAGCAACAATTAGAAGAATTATTGTAACATTCCTAAAAAATCAAGGATGTAAGGATATCATGCAAGCAAGTGATGGTTTAAAAGCTATCGCAAAAATGGAGGAGAAGAAACCCGACCTGATTATCTCTGACTGGAATATGCCGAATTTAAATGGCCTGGAGTTTTTGAAGATCGTTCGTGGAACTGATGAATATAAAGACATTCCTTTTCTTATGTTGACTGCTGAAGCCCAAAAGAAGAATGTTATGGAAGCTGTTCAAGCTGGTGTTTCAAACTATGTTATTAAGCCTTTTACAGATGATGAATTAAGAAAAAAGGTTAAAATGACCCTTTCATAAAAAATCAATTTTCATGCCCGTCATTTAATCTTAAGAAACATGAAACTGTGTTTTTGTATCTTAAGGGAGTATCTTCATAAAAAAACTGTAAAACTTTATAAAATAAAAGCCTTTTATAAACGAATCGGCTCGTTACTTTTTTTCACGCAGAGATTTTATAAAACAAAAGCTTTTATAAACGTTGAATTTCAAACAAAATTCGAGTTATTAGAGGTTCCCTAAATACAATCTATTTCTTAACCAGTAACTCAGACAATAATGTTTTTAAGTTGCATTTTTCAGTAGGCCTTTAATATAAGGTAATCTCCTCCTGTTTACAATTACTGCCATTGCAAAAAGTACAGTGAGAACCGTTTTTGATGAAAAGGAAAGTATAATAACAAAGAAAATTGCAAGAACACCAGTCAGGAGTTTCAAAATACTGTTTTCGATAAGCTTATAAGCTGCTAAAATTCCCAAGAGAGCATTAGATATAAAAAAACCATCTGCTAAAGCAATAAGGCTTTTAACATCGTAAAAACCGTAATATGAGGAGGTTAAAAATATTCCATGTATCAAACCAAGCATAAGAAGTGCTGCAACCGGAGATCCGTTTTTTAATCTTATTGATAGAAAATGTGGAAATATTTTATCTTTAGACAATGAATTTATTAGTCTTGCAACTCCACCAACAAACAGAAGAAATGTGGTAATACATAGGGCAATTACAAGAAATGACATAAAATACTCACCCTTGCTACCAAACATTGTAAAAAGTAGTAGTGATACAGATAATTTTTTATCTCCAACAATAGAAGGGTCTAACCATTGAATACTTGCTGAAACTGCAATGCTTACTGCAGCGATTACAATGGCACTAATAATAACAGCTTTTTTTATCGTTTTTTCTGGTTTTTCCACATCCCTGCTGTAATTTCCCATAATTTCCCAGCCAACAATTGTCCAGAACAGAAGGAGCAGGCTGTAACCAAAGGCTGATGGGTCAAACTCAGATAGAACCATAACCTCTTTTCTGCTATAAACAAGAGTTGATATCCCTCCTGTAAAAAGAGTAACAGCAGATATTGATGAAAGTATAAAAGCTGCTTTACCAATAAAAGAGATCTCTCTTGTTAGAATTAACAGATTAAATATCAAAATTATAAAACCTGCAAAAAAAGGATCGATATTTGGGTTAATGTAACTTATATATCTCCCTGCAGTAATGAGTACAGCTACAGGTCCAAAGCACACAGCTCCAATAAGGTAAAAAGAGGTTAATCTTTTAAACTCTTCGCCAAAAGTAAATTTTACTGCATCTGAGACTCCGGCATCCCCGGGAAATTTGATACTTAGAAAACCAAAAATATATGCAAAAAGAAAGCTGACACATATCATTAGAATCCATGCAAGGAAAGACCAACTGCCTGCAATTTCATATATAGCTGGAGGCAGTATTATTATTCCTGAACCAAGAACCGGTCCAACGATTAAACCACTGAGAAGTAACGAATTAAGTTTTTTTGTTTTCATATTTTTTTCCTTTCCTTTTTATTTAGTACATTCTTTTTTGAAAATCTAATTTTATAATTTGCACAACTCGATCGATTTGGTCGAACGCATGCTCTGGAGAGTCTTGTTCGGTTCAATCGAACATTAATTCCAATTTTTTTATATAATAAATGTTTGACTGATGTTATATAGGACTAAAATAATTAAGGAAATTTTATGGAAATATATCAGTTAAGATCATTTATCAAAATTGCTGAGGTTAAAAACCTTACTAAGTCAGCAGGTGCTTTAAACATTAGTCAATCTGCTCTTAGTTCACAAATAAAGTCCCTTGAAGACGAGTTCCAGATCTCTCTTTTTAACAGAACTCCTAAAGGAATGTTTCTTACAGAGCATGGAGAGTCACTTTTAAAGCATGCTAAAATTATAGCTTCATCAGCTGAAAATATGACAGAAGCAGCATCTCTTTTAAAAAACAAGATATCCGGTAATCTGAAAATTGGTATAAATACAGACCCTGAATTTTTGAATATATCTAAAATCAAAAGAAAAATTACAATGGCAATGCCAGATATAAGGCTTAGTTTTGTGAGTTCACAGTCCTTTGAAACCCATCAGATTCTTAAGAGGCTTGATATAGATGCTGGATTTCATTATGGAGTTATCGACTCTCCTGAGATATTTACCATAGATTTAATTGATGTAGTAATAAGAGTTGTGATCCCAAAAGAGTTCATTAATAATGATATTAATGAACTAACAACAGATGATGTTGTATCTCTTCCATGGATATGGACAAGTTGTCAGTGCCCCTTCCATATCACTTTCCAAAAAGAACTTGATAAACACGGGTTAAAGGTTAACAAAACATCCGATGCTGTTGATGAAAATATAGTTAGAGAACTTGTTAAAGCAGGAACAGGAGTCGCTATAATGAGGCAGGATGAAGCTTGTTATCTTGAAAAGAAAGGTTTTATAAAGGTATGGGATGGAATTAAGTTCACAGTACCGATGAAAATATCATGCCTTAAAGAAAGAAAAGAGGAAAAGAAAATACAGGAAGTTTTTGCAATGATTTCAAAAATTTTCCTCTCATAAAAATCATATTGTAAAGTGAAGTATAATGAAAAGAAAAGTTTCAGGTATTCTGTCAAATGTTATTTTTTTAGTAGCAGTAGCGTATTCAATTATATCGATTAGAGATTATTACAGTAGATCTTTGAGTATTTATTATCTCATTGGATCTGTTTTCTCAGTAAATTTAATTATATATTTTTATTGTGGCAAATGCAGTTGCAGAGATAGTGATTGCGCTCATGTTATACCAGGATATCTCACACGATTTCTTCCTAAAAGAGAGGATGGGCCGTATAGCATATTTGATTACACAATAACTGTTTTTTCACTTATTTTTATGATTGGAATGCCCAATTATATTTTTTGGGGTAATTACGAACAATTAGGTATTTTTAACGGATTAATTTTTCTAACTTTTTTGATAATATACAAATTTGTATGCTTAGGTTGCGAAAACAAGCGCTGCACATTAACAAGATAGATTATTGGGAACCTCTAATAATTAGAATTTTTGATGAAAATACAAGACATGATCAAAAATAACGAGCTGATTTTATGACAGTTTTTTTTAAAATTCTGTTGTTCTGTTTTTTTTGTACAAGCTGTTCGTCAACAGCTTTCAGGATGGAGGTAAACTATATTTCGCCCTTGGTTTTTAGCTTCGTAAAGAGCTATATCAGCAAGTTGAATCAGATCTAAAAACGTCTTTTCATCTGAGGGCAATAATGTAGCAACCCCAAGACTTATAGTTATCAAGTTGACCCCATCAGAGAACTCATGTGGTATTTTAAGTTCTTCTATCGCACCTCTTATTTCTTCTGCCAGCTGCATGGTTCCTGTTGTATCTGTTTCAGGAATCAGAACAACAAACTCCTCTCCACCATACCTTGCAAGAATATCTCTGGGTCTTTTGACATTCATACATAATTGCTTTGCAACCTTCTGCAAGCATTCATCGCCTTTTTGGTGACCATAATTGTCATTATAGTTTTTAAAGAAGTCAATATCGATAAAAATCAAAGAAAGATTTTTTTGAGAACGACGGCAGGCCTTCCATTCTTTTTCAAGTGAAATATCAAAATGTCGTCTGTTTGTAAGTCCGGTCAAAGCATCTGTTATGGCAATGTTTTTCAGTTTTTTGTTTGACTCTTTCAGCTTTGCAGCATTAATACGTCTCAATAGAGAGTTTAGATAAGTAAATCTGTTTTCATTTTCAATCTGATAATTGCCAATCAATGTAAAGCAGGCAACAGTAAATAAAACCAGAATACTGTTATTTACGGTCTCCTGATTCATTAACGGAATGTTATGAACTGTAAGCACAAATAGAAAGAATATTAAGAGCGTATAAAAAACTGCATATCTGAACCGAAGTCTAAGAACAATATTGGCAACAACTACTGATATAATAAGACCTGTGTGGTAATTATTTACATTTGGGCTGTTTGAAATCAATAGAAAATACATAATACTGACAGAGGCAAAAAGGATTATAGCACCTGCTATAAGATCTACAAACCTGGCAATTTTTTTGATAAATAATCCTGCAATAGAGAGAAGAATCAAGGGCGTGACAATAAAGACCCGTGTTATAGATGCTTCAATAAAGATGTCCGGAAGCATTGCTTTATCGCTCATTAAAAAAAGATTGTAAAAAATCAACCCGATAACACCTAACCAGGCAAACCGTTTAATTCTTGATTTGCGGTAGTGTCGCAGGTACATTTTTTCAAGTCTGTTCGGAAATGCATGCAGCTTTATACCTTGATCAAGACATTTATAGATCTGATCTTCAAACTCAGAATCAAGACTAATTTCATTAACTTCTTTCGGCTCACCCATCAGTACACCCGCTGATATTAGAGGTTCCATATAATAATTTTTTAGAAAGTTTTAAATATATCATTTTTTTTTGCAAACATACAGCATTGATACACAAACAGGTTTTACCGTTCAGGTCCCTATTTGTTCTTTGCTACCTTTACAAGGGCATTTAGGGAGTGTCCTACATCTTTTTATGATCTTATTATTGAAGGTGAAGAGTCGGGTTTATGTAATGAAGTGAACTTTTGGGGGAGCACCGAAACTGATGCAATTCCCAAAAAGAATTGCAATCAATATTAGTTTGATTCAAAAAAGCTAAACATAAACTGAGTCACTGGATGAGAACAGAAAATTTTTCTATTTGATATCACAGCTACATTAGTTATACATACTGATTTACAATTGTAACTGCAATAATTTCACATACAGCCTTAATCTCAGGCAGTCAGGTTGACTGCCTGAGATTTAGCTGATTTTAAAAATCCTGATAGATAATCTAATTAAAAATCCTGATCTCTCATTTTATAAGCATCTTTATACTCATAAACTTCTCCCCAAACTCTTCCAAAAAGCTCGGCATCCGGGTTCGGGCTTCTTAAAATGTCTTTAGCAAGTTCTCTTTGTTTATCAGAGTTACTTGGCTTCATCATTAACTCTGTTGCAAACTTTGAAAAGTCACTAACGAGAAAATTAAAAATTGTTTCGATCAGATCATCACTTACGTCCATATGTTCCTTATTCTCCAGAATAAGCTGTCCATAAGGAATAAGGCAGAAAATATCACCAATGCTAAGAAGGTAATCAATGTCTTTTGACTGCTTTTTATCAGGTGTTGCCTTTGTTAAAAACTCTTTGAATGCAAGGATCTGTTCCTTGAAGATAGTAACATTCGGAGTATCCATGCTGTCATAAGCAATGTTGTAATCATGAAACTGAACTTTTCCAAGGCCTCTTGTTGGTCCCTGATTGAAAAGAAAATCGTCATTTTCAGTCTGGTGCATTTTGCCTATTTCAGGGAATTCACCTGGATTGAACAGGAAGTTATTCATGAACTTAACAATTAGAGCAATATTAACATGAACTGTTCCTTCAAGTTTTGGAAGCATTGGAAGTTCATTAACCGCAACTTCAAAAAATGGCTCCGCTTCAAATCCTTTTGCAGCAATTACATCCCATAAATCCTGAACGGCTTTTTCACCTTCACGGGTCACTTTCATTTTTACCATTGGGTTGAAAAGAAGGTATCTTCTATCATTTTCATTTGCAGAGCGCATGTAATCTACTGCTCTTTCAGCAAAGACCTTCATAGCAACAATACGTGAATAGGACTCAACAAAAATTCTTTTAACATGTGGAAAATCTGTAACATGTTTTCCATAAAGATTTCTTCCTGCTGCATGGGAAATTGATTCATAAAATGCATGTGTAGCAAGACCTATTGATCCCCAACCGAGGTTAAATTTGCAAACATTAATTGTATTAAGCATGTTGTCCCATGCATCGGGACCTTCTTCCATAATATCAGATTTGGTAATTGGATAGTCATGGAGACGGTATTCAGCAACATAGTTTTGATGACTCACAGTGTTTTTAACGCACTCATATTTCTCATGTTTGCTGTCTACTGCAAAAAAAACATATTCCCCGGAATCGTTCATTTTAGCAAATGTTGAAACAAGGGCTGCTTCATTACCGTTACCGATGTAATATTTATCTCCATTTGCTTTGTATGCTCCATCATCTTGTGGATAAAGCATCATATCTGAAGAATAAATATCTGCACCATGCTCTTTTTCAGAAAGACCAAAGGCAAAAACCCCACCATCCTGAAGAAGTTTGGCTGTTTTTTGTTTCACCTCTTCATTGGAACCCATCCATACAGGGCAAAGTCCAAGCATGGAAACCTGGAATGTGTACCAGTATGTAATTCCATAAAAAGCAGTGATTTCAGCAAACATGACGTTTCTGTGTGTATCCCATCTGGAATCCTCAGCACCATATCCTGCAGGTGTCATAAGAGTTGCCATTACCTGGTTTTCTTTCATGAATTCTACAAACTCGTAGTTCCAGGTCTTTTCATGCCAGTCCTTTTTTATGGATTCCAATCCTTTTTCTTCAAAATGATCGATAACTTTCTGCATCATATCGCGTGTTTTGTCATCACCATATTTGATATTATGTTCTTTGGGGTTAAAAAGAATCATTATTTATATCTCCTTGTTATTATTTGCATGTCTAAAATATAGCTTGTATACAACATAAATAATAACTTGTATACAATATATATTGACCAAAAAGCAATAAGTAAGTTAAATCGAGTGTTTAACGTTTTTCCATCCCAACCTTTGAAGTGTTTTTTCATAAAGTGGTTAAATTTAGGGAATATCTAATAAGGGAACCTCTAATAATTAATATTTTGGATGAAATACAAGGCATTTCCAAAAGTAACGAGCCGATTTTATTACAGTTTTTTTTGGAAATAACAAAGTATTACGCCAAAAGAGGAGTTATTAGAGATTCCCATAATTTAGTAGCAGGACTATATGGGATTACAAAAAAGTGCTTTTTAGAGATTTTTTTGATAATATTTAATTTTAGTATTTTGCGACCGTTTATTAAAAATGTTAGGAGGCAGAATGAGAGTTTACGTCTGCATACTGATTCTTAGTCTGGTATTTGGTGGTTGTAGCAGTGACTCCAGAGATCTCACCGAGTATGAACTTGACGAAGGCTCATTCGGTGCGGATACTATAGCCAAGATCGAGAAGGAATCCGGTATCGATATCGTTGATGGCGCAAAGGGGTTGAAATTTTACCACATACCACCAATTGACCCCATGATCTTTGCAAAGATCCAAATACCGGTTGAAAAAGGAGAGGTGATAGAAAAAAGGCTCAAAGATCTCACTGTTTTTTCATTTCCGAAAAGCTTTGCAGACGACAGGTGTAATTGGTGGCCATCCAGCCCAAAGAATGTAATATTCTCAAAATACACATTTAATAATGGATATTATATAGAGGCATATCTCATACAGGAGGAACAACAACTCATTCTTTACCTTAAGTATTTTACGATATAACTCCAAATCAATGTATCAACAATGACAGCCTTTGGAAAAATGAAAGAATCAGATCTGCTTTTATCACTTTCTTAGCTTTCGGCAGAGGCTTTTTACTTAGATTTATAAATTATTCAGAATTAACTGTATTTTCATCAAATTGTAATTTTGCTTCTTTTATTCTGTTGATTCCGAACAAAATAAGTTTTTCCATTATAAAGCCGCTAAGCTCCACATCCCGTTTTTCAAGTGCAGCGACAAGGTTGCGCTGAATATCAATAATGCTTTTTGAATCTGCATCCTTTAGTTTGTATAATAAATTAAGGTAAGTTATGAATACTGGTTTCAGAGTATTAAAGAAAAGCTGAATTGCTAAACTGTCAGCCATTTGAAAGATATATTCATGAAATTTAAAGTCAGCTTCAGATAGGAAATCTGGTTTTTTCAGGTTCTTCAGTTTGTCATCCAGAATTGAATAGAGGAAACAGATATCTTCATCTCTTATTTGGTGAACCGCTTTTTTAACTGCAAAAACTTCACAAACAAGCCTGAAATCCATAAACGATGATAGAGCATCAACGCTTAAACCAAGGCTATTGTTAATATAGTGAATAAGAAGGGGCAGAGATGCCTCCTTTTTATAATCAGTAACATATGATCCACTCTGTGGGATTTTCTGTACAAGTTTCAGGTGATCAAGACGGCCCAGGGCATCACGTATTGTATTTCTGCTGGCTTTGAATTTCTCAGACAGCTCTCGTTCTGAAGGCAACCTGCTCCCTATAGCATAGTGACCGTCGAAGATATCTTTCTGTAATTTCTGAAAAACAGTTTCAGATATATTATTTGTCATTTAATAACCTTTTTACCAATCTGAAAAATACATAAAGTTTTTAATAATCTGGTTAATACAGAATGGTTAATTGGTCAACCAATTTAAAACTAAACACTAATAACAGGATTTATAAAAACATTCGCACATTGTAAAGGTCTTGATATAACAGGGGAATTAAATTCAAAAGATGTTTTTATTAAAAATAATTCTTGAATTTTTATCAAACTGGTGCTACCAAAATGGATATATCTTGTATGCAAACTAAATTTATATGTTTTTATATTTATTCAATTTTTCAGGAGGAAACGGATGGTACTTTTAAATCCAAAGAATTACAAAGACAGAAATTACCCAGATGAGCGATCTAAAGAGATCATGACTAAAACTATTGACTGGTTCGAAAAAAAAGGTCTTGCAGCAATTAAAAAAGACTACCACGAGCACACTTTCAACTCTGACTTTGCTGAATTTGTAAAAGAAGAAAGAATTTTCGAGACCCTTTTCCTTCCAGCTGGTTATGGAGATGATCCAAACCAGCACTACAGCACATACAAAATGTTTGAATACTCAGAAATCCTGGGATTTTACAGTTCTGCATACTGGTACATGTTCCACGTATCCACACTTGGTCTTGATCCTGTTTTCCTTGGTGACAACGAAGATGCAAAGAAAACAGCAGCAGCAACACTTAAAGAGAACCCACTATGTGCTTTCGGTCTTTCTGAAAAAGAGCACGGAGCTGATATCTACTCTAGTGAAATGATGCTGTACCCTCAGGCAGACGGTACTTACCTTGCAAAAGGTAACAAGTACTATATCGGTAACGGTAACGAAGCTGCTACTGTAACTGTTTTCGGAAAAATTGCTGATACTGACGAATACGTATTCTTTGTTGTTGATTCTCAGCACGAAAAATATGAGTGCGTTAAAAACGTAATTGAGTGTGACCAGATGTACGTTGCAGAGTTTAATCTACACGACTACCCAATAACAGATGCAGAGATTACAAGCCGTGGTAAAAAAGCATGGGATGATATGCTTAACACAATCAATATCTGTAAGTTCAACATCGGTTCTGCTGCTATCGGACTTAGTACACACTCTTTTTATGAAGGTCTGAATCATGCTGCACACAGAGGTATTTTTGGTCAGAAAGTAACTGACTTTGCTCACATAAAGCAACTTTTCTTCGATTCTTACAACAGAATCGTAGCAATGAAGCTTTTCGGACTTCGAGCAACTGATTACATGAGAGCTGCAAATAGTGAAGATAAACGTTACCTTCTTTTTAATCCGCTTATGAAAATGAAAGTTGCAATTCAGGGCGAGATTGTTCACGAACTTATCTGGGATGTTACTGCTGCAAAAGGTTTTGAAAAAGATCAGCATTTCGAGCACGCTGCCGTTCAGATTAAAGGTATGCCTAAGCTTGAAGGAACAAAGCACGTTAATATGGCTCTTATGGCGAAACTTATTCCAAACTACATGTTCAACCCTAAAGAGTACGAAGAAGTTCTTAGACGTAACGGTGCTGAAAACGATGACTTCCTTTTCAACCAGGGACCTACTAAAGGTTATGGTAAAATTCAGTTCCACGATTACATGCCTGTACTTGAAAGTGCCAATGTTCCAAACTCTAAAGTATTTATTCAGCAGGTTGAACTATTCAAGCAACTGCTAATGGAGTCTGGTGCAGACCTGATGAACCAGATGGCAAACTTCGACTTCCTTTACTCTCTTGGTGAAATTTTCTGCATGGTTCCATACGCACAGCTTGTAGTTGAGAGTGCAAAAATGGAAGGCATTGATGATGATGTTCTTGACTCAATCTTCGACGTTTTCGTTCGTGATATGTCAAAATATGCTCTTGACCTTGCAATGAAACCATCAAGTACTGAAAAGCAGCAGGAAATATGCAAGAACATGTGCATGAAGCCTGTCGTTGATCTTGAAAAGTACGACAGAGTGATCAATGATCACATCTACTCTCTTGTAGATAGCTACGTGATGAATCCATAACAGATTCCATGTTTTTGGTAATTGCTAAAACTTAAATAAAAGAAAACGGAGACACCTCCGTTTTCTTTTTATTTATAGAGAACCTCTAATAATTAAAATTTTGTATAATAAAAACCTATTTTTTTATTAGTCTTATTGAAATAATTTAATAAAATCTACAAAAGAAAATAACCTCCGATTTAAAGGCAGTTCTTTTTCAAAAAACCTAAACAAACAAAATTAAACTTTTTTGTTTTATTAGCAGTTCAGTCAAAACTAAAGCCTTTTGTGTGCAATAACTCATTTCTATCTGTTTTTTCGCAGCTTTATTCATATTTATAATTTTATCAGATTAAACTTCAGGAAACTTCTAATAATTAGAATTTTTATTGAAATGCAATGGTTGTTTATATTAAACTTCTCTTTATGAGAAAATATAAACTAGATCGGAATCTCTAATAATTGTTTTTTGGTTGAAACGTTAATAAAAGCTTTAGTTTTATAAAATCTCTACAAGGCGAGAAAATATAATGAGCCGATTCGTTTATAAATTTTTTTATAAAGTTTACAGTTCTTTTTTTGGAAATACTCTGTTGTTTTGTTAATATTTCTTTAAAACAACTTAAGAATTTCAGTCAAAACAAAATTGGAACCTTTTGTTTTATATACCACTTATTAGAAATTCCCTATCATAGGTCTTAGATCTACTATCTCATAATCAAATGTAATCTGAATTTTTACTAGCTTATTGATTTTTTTTGTATTCAAAATACAATGGGGGCGGTCTTGTTTGTTTCAATAAAAGATTTTTTCCAAAAATTACCAATTCGTCACAAATTTATTATCACATTTACTTTTACAGTCTTACTGGCACTTGCTTTAGGCAGTATTATTATCTATTCCGTGGTCAGAAATACTCTAAAAAACAACATTGAAAGTGAACTTGAAGACACCACTCAAACAGTAGTAAATATGGTTAAATCTGCAACTGAGATCTCGATTAAAAACAGCTTACATGCGATTGCCGATAAAAATCGTGATATCGTTAAATATTATTATAAATTATATAAAAAGGGTCGACTCACTGAAAAAGCAGCCAAAAAAAAAGCTGTTAAAATTCTTCTAAATGAGAAAATTGGAAAAAATGGTTATATATACTGTCTCAGCAGTAAGGGCACAATTAAGGTTCATCCGAAAGCAGAACTTATAAATAGCAATTTTATAGATTTCCAGTTTATAAGAGAACAGATATCAAGAAAAGAGGGATTTTTAGAATATAAATGGGCTAATCCAGAGGATATTGTGAGCAGACCTAAAGCTCTTTATATGACATATTTTAAAGAGTGGGACTGGATAATATCAGCGACCTCATACAGAGAGGAGTTTACTAAATTTATAAATATCGAGGATTTCCGTCCATATATCCAAACTTTATCCGTTGGAAAAAGTGGTTATGTCTATGTAATGAATAGTAAGGGATCACTTGTAATTCATCCGAACCTCCAGGGAAAAAATATTTACAATTCCGCCGATAAAAAAGGAAGAAAGTTCATAAAAGAGATCTGTGATAAAAAAAATGGGATCACGACCTATCCCTGGAAAGCCCCCTGGGAAAAGAACTTTAAAGAGAGAATTGTCATGTTTCAGTATATACCTGAGCTTGACTGGATCGTAGCCTCTTCCGGATTTCTGGATGAACTGTATAAACCTCTACGGATTATCAGTTTTACAATTTTAATAACTGCCATTGTTATGCTTGGTTTTGTTTTTTTAATAACTTTAGGTTTGAGTTATGAAATAGCAAGACCGCTAAGTCTATTGATAAAGGGACTTGAAGCGGGTGCAGAAGGAGATTATACAACCAGAGTGGAAGATTCTGGTGAGGACGAATTTAAAAAAGTAAGAAATTACTTTAATATTTTTATGGATGCATTACAAACGGCACATTTAAAACTTTCCTCAAAGGTTCATGAGCTTGAAAAAAGAAACAGAGAAAGTTCATTGTTAAGGCGGATGAGTGAGATGATTCAGTCATGCAATACAAAAAAAGATGTTTATGGTGTGATTGGTCGATATATGGAAAAATTTTTTCCAGAGGAGTCCGGACAGTTTTATATATTAAACCGAAAGAACAGTTTTTTTGAATCTGTTGTTTCATGGGGCCATGATAGAGAAGATATCTGGAAATTGGAATTTAGTGATTGTATGGCTTTAAGTCAGGGTAAGCCCTTTTTAAATGCTAATGAGAATAATGATATAGATTGTAAACATTGTGATAGAAAAACAGGTTCCACTTTGTGTATGCCAATGATTATACAGGGCGAAACAGCAGGTCTTATTGTGCAACATTACCATGAAAAAAATTACCCTTTAAATAATGGAAATATTGATAAGCAAATACATTATATTATGTTAATAATTGTTGAGCATCTATCACTTGCACTTACAAATATTAAATTGAGGGAAACACTGCACTTGCAATCTATTGTGGACCCTCTCACAGGTCTGTACAACCGGAGATATCTTGAAGATAGGGTTAAGGAGGAATCTGGAAGGGTTGACAGGCATAAATTCCCTGTGGGAATTTTAATGCTTGATGTGGATAATTTTAAAATTTTTAATGATACATATGGACATGAGTGTGGAGATATTGTTTTAAAAGAGCTTGGATACCAGTTAAAAAAGAACGTGAGGGTAGAGGATGTACTATGTCGTTATGGAGGGGAGGAATTTATTGCTATCCTTATTCTGAGTTCATATGAAGCGACATGTAAAAAAGCTGAAGAGTTATGTTCTATAGTACGAAATGATTTAAAGATAATTCATCAGGGTAAGGAATTGTCTGTAACTATCTCAATTGGAGTTGCTTCCTGTCCTGAGCATGGTAAAGATATTGAAAAAGCGATCCTTCTGGCTGACACTATGCTGTATAAGGCTAAATCAGAAGGTCGGGATCGTGTGGCAGTGTTGCCGGCAGATGGATATGAGATGTAGTATTTTTGTATGCCTTCCAGTTCATATTTATTAGAGGTTCCTTTTAAACAAAAAACGCTATTCCCGATTAGGATATAGCGTTTAATGTATCAAATGATAGGGGAATCATTCTGGTAGTCTTTTTTTACGACTGTGAGTTTTGGAAACCTCTATCGATTACCTGTCCATTTTTTATGATGAAGAAGTTGTAACCAGTTTCAGCATCTTTTGAACCGAAAACCATTTTCTTCATTCCGTTTTTGTACTCTTTAACACTTACTGCTTTTCCATACTTTTGAGTTAAGAAAGCAACGCTTTTTGGGTGGTTTTTGTACCATTTTGCCATGAATGGGCTTACCATAGGACCTTCAACTTCTATAGCATCTTCTATAAGAAGATTAGTCGTTCCCTGGTCAATAACGGTTCCATTTACTACTACAAATACGTTATATCCGACTACTGCATCTTTCGGTCCGAAAACGATTCTTTCCATACCGTTGTCATATGTACTCTTGTTAACCGGTTCACCGTATTTTGCTTTAAGGTCTGCTATAGTTGTGTTGTTTCCTTTGAAGTAAGAAGACATTAAACCGCTCATTTCGTGTTTGTTTGTTTTTACTTCTACCTTGTCAAGGTTTTGGATTGTACCACGATCCACAACTTCACCATCTTTAATAAGGAAGTAAAAATAACCAACTTCAACATCTTTTTCACCATAAATTCTTCTCTCTACTCCGCTTGCAAGTTCTTTAACGCTTTTAGGTGCTCCCCATTTAGTTTCAAGTGTTTTAAGGGATTCTGCTGATACGCTGTTTACGCCTAAGAAAATTACTGCTACTCCTGTCATTGCGATTACTGCATTTTTAAGAAAGTTCATTTTGTTTCTCCTGTTTTTGTGAGTTTCTAATTTTATTATGTAATTCTTTAAATTTTTCATTCTGGTTTTTATGTATTTGCAACTGGTGTGCCATAATTAGAATGTAATTTGTATAGGCTTGTATAATAAGTCTTTGTATGATTTTTAGATTTTAGTTGAATGGGTTGGGATTTCATAATGAAAAGTTTATAATTCATAATGAAATTGATGTTTCATTTAGAAAAGACTAAACAGTAAAGCATCTGATATTTAACATAAAACAAGGCTTCAATTTTGAATAGCTGACCAAATCATTGGATTTGATAAATTTTTATTATTTGATAGAAGTATTTAAAACCTGATATGAAAGAATACATGAAAACCAAAAATTATGTGAAATCAACTTTGTTTAAATGATTCAATGGATTATTATCAATATAGGGAACCTCTAATAAGAAAAATTATTGAATTACCAGATTTAAAGTATGGCCTTTTATTATTAATTTGTATAAAATCATCAATAAGTTTTACAGTTTTTTGGAACTTATCTTATAGATTTGGGCGCTTAGGGAATATCACCCCTTATGTTCTTTGCCTAAAATAAAGTATTCATGAAATAAGAAATCTATTTCCGGGAGGATTCTTCAATGAAGAAATTATTGGAAATAACTTTGATTCTTGCATTTGGTCTGATTTTTGTTTTTTCATCATGTGGCAAACAAACTGTTGGAACTGTTAGAGGAAGGCCTGGAAGTTGGGTTGATAATAATACCTACAGGTTTAGAGCTTTAGGCGCCGCACCCTCTACACTGACAAATATCGCTCTAAGAAAACAAAGATCAAAAAAAGCAGCTCTTCTACAAGTTCAGTACAAAATTTTTCAATTATTCAAAAACTCCAGAATAAATGGTTCCGTGAGGAAGATTACCTGGGATACAGAACAAAATTGTGAAATTATTTATGAAGTTAGAGCAAGAGATCTTAAGAAAAAAAATTCAGGAATAAAGTGAGTAATTAATGAATTCAAATAGTCTTTGTGAAATTGACCGTTAAAAAATTGTTCTTCAGTATGGTAAAAAATAAATTAATAAGCCCATAAATTATAAAAAAAACTGAACTTTGTTATTGTGACAATGCTGAAACCTCAGATCAAACTTGAAATTTTCATTTTTTATGATGCGATTTTACAATAAAATTTCGTAAAGCTATTGTATTAGTCATATGTAAAGATTCGGTAGGTTGTTAGAAAACGCAGACTTTCTTTATAACTATATTTGTGAACTATTTCTTTTTTTGATGCAAGTTACCAATTTATATTGATGTTAAACGGCTGAGACTTCTTCAAGATATTGTACACCAACACCATATTTTACACCTGAAACATCTTTAAACCCAATACATCGCACCACTTTTGCACTAAAAGCAGATCTGTACCCGATCATTCTGACACAAATTTTGGTACCAGGAGCGACTTCATTTCTTGTGTTGAAAAACATTCCCCCTATACTGTAATTACTCATCATGGCATTATTATATAGGTCTTCACCAATTTCAGTATAGGCAACACAACCCACACTTTCATATCTCTTATGCTTTCTCTGATCCATGAAATCCTCCTTATTTTAATTATGAAAAACCTTCATTCGTAGCTGAAAAAAATCAGGACCGTGAACTCAAAAATAAAATGTACGAATAAATACATTTTAAAATAGTAGGGCCTGCTTTGTCAAAATAATAATATTCAATTATTATATAGAGTTGGACAGTTTTATTTAAAAAAAATTAGTGCTGCAGATCTTTTTGTCTAAAACAAAAAAACGCTATATCAGAATTAACGGACATAACGTTTTAATGTATCAAATGATAGGGGAATCATTTTTAAGTTTTCATATTTAAAAAGGGAATCTCTTATTACCAATCACCTCAAATGGGTGAAAACATGACACCTTCTGGGAAGGTGCCACATTTATAAGACTAAAGAGTCTTCGCAATTATTAAGATCTTACTTTTTTATTTTATGACGCTATAACCCAGAAGTTGTCACATTTATTTTAGGACTGAGAATCAGTGAAACCTCTATCGATTACCTGTCCATTTTTAATTATGAAGAAGTTGTAACCAGTTTCTGCATCTTTAGAACCGAAAACCATTTTTTTCATTCCGTTTTTGTACTCTTTAACACTTACAGGTTTTCCCCATTTTCTGTTTAGAAACGCAACACTTTTTGGGTGGTTCTTGTACCATTTTGCCATAAATGGACTTATTGCTGGTCCCTCTGGTTCGATTGCATCTTTAATAAGAATGTTAGTAGTTCCCTGATCAACAACTCTTCCGTTCATTACAACAAAAACGTTGTATCCTGTTATTGCATCAGCTGGTCCGAAAACGATTCTTTCCATACCGTTATCATATGTGCTCTTATTAACAGGTTCTCCGTATTTTGCTTTAATATCTGCCACTTTTATATTGTTTTTTTTGTAGTAAGAAGACATTAAACCACTCATTTTATGAGTGTTTGTTTTTAATTCTATCTTGTCAAGATTTTCAATTGTACCACGATCTACTACTTCACCATCTTTAATAAGGAAGTAGAAGTATCCTACTACTACATCTTTCTCACCGTAAATTCTTCTCTCTACGCCATTTGCAAGTTCTTTAACGCTTTTAGGTGTTCCCCATTTAGCCTCAAGTGTTTTAAGGGATTCTGCTGATGCGCTATTTACACCTAAAAAAATTACAGCTACTGTCATTGCTACTATTGCTTTTTTGAGAAAATTCATTTTATTTCTCCTTTCGTTTTAGTGTTACTTACGGAAATTTCTAATAATTTAGATTTCCTATATATAGTTGAATTCGTAAATTTCTTTAAACTGGTAACCTCTAATAATTGATCTTTGACTGAAATACTCGTTCTCATTTATCAGCTTGCACGTGCTTCGCATTACCACTGTATTGTTCTAAAAAAAGAAGCTTAATTTTTCAGCCTTGTAGAGATTTTATAAAACTAAAGCTTTTATAAACGTTTCAGTCAAATTTCTAATCATTAGAAGTTACCTCATATTTTCTTATATTTTATTGCAACCGATGTGCCACAATTTCAGCAGCTTACAAATCGTTGTATCCAGAGTGTTTACTAAATTTTCATTTTTTTACACACTAAGCATTGTTTCATTATGAAAAGTTTTCGTTTCAATATGAAAATATAAATTGTAAAATAAAATTTAATATACTCCATTACATTCTGTATTACGCAGTTGATTCACCGGAATAAAAAAACTTAAAAAGAGTACTTTATCCTGCTATAAACCCTGTCCTGATCCCTAAAGTTGTAAAATATTGAATCGCTGTTATCAGCTCCATAAAATATCGTTCCAAGTTCTATGTTTAAATTATCTATTATGTCGTAATTTGTGCTTAATCTTATTATGCCTCCTTTCCCTCTTTCAAAATATGTGCATAAAAGGTCTATTTCCATTGTTTCGTTTAAAAGACCATAAGTTGCTTGCAAATATGCTCTTTTGTCATTTCTGTCAGTAGCAAGACTACTTTCAAAATCAAAGGTATGAACATTTTCAAGTTCAAGAGTCACTCTCAGGTCTGAAACTCCTGTGTATTCAATTCCCAAAATAGTTGTCAGCTGGTCTTTTGATTTGAATGTTTCAAGCTCAGATGCTGTCATTCCAAAAGTTATGTTGTTTATAAAATCACCTCTCATGATCTTCTTCCCATCAATAAATGCTAATTCAAACTTATACAGAACTGACCCTATTGCTTTCTTTCCAGTAACTCCATAAGTCTTAAAAGTATGATACTCAGGAGTGAGAGAAAGCATACTTAGATTCGGGCCTGAAAATTCAATATTTGTTGCTTTTAAAACAGGAAGATCATCAAAGGTTTTAGATATATAAAAGGATATATCGCCACCATTGAATAACTTTGTTGTTTTAATAGCAAAACCTGTGTTTTTAAATGTGTTTTCGGGGTTATCCTCATTAGCAATTGAAACTACCGGCAATCTTAAAGATGTGTAATAGTCAAAATCTGATCCATAACTACTTATGGAACTTCCAGGATGTTCATGTATTGTAACAAATTCGGTTGCAAAACTGCCTGATTCATAGGTCAATCTTATAGCTGAAGTTGGAAGCCTTGCATCCTCAAGATTTGTCAGCCCCGGCCCTCTCAAATCCCTCGGATTGATAACATCTGTAACTCTTGAATAATCTGATTCTCCCCAGGCTACTACCTGTCTACCAAATTTCAACATGAAATGGTCATCGATTTTCCAGTCAAAGAAGAGCTCTCTTAACGAGACCTCAGACTCATTGTCATCAAGGACCTCCCTTGCATAATCTCCTCTTCCATCTATCTCATATGCTGAATCGTAAAAACCCATACCTGATATTTTGAATTTGAAATCTTCTGTTAAGTTGTAACTGCTTTCAAGACTCAGAATAGATTTTACTTTCGATAGTTTTCTATCTGTTCTGTCATAACCATACTCAATCTCCTGTTTTAAAAATCCACCAATATAGAAGTCAGTTGAATCCTTACCTTCCTCTTTTTCAATGGAATCCATATCTACTTCAGGAATATCATCCGGCTCCTCTTCATCAAAATCATCCTCAAACTCCTGGGCATAGGATATTATGTCTGGTGAGGAATAAATAAGAGGAGTTACCAGTATTAAAACTATCGCTACAAAAAGATAGACAAACAGTATGTTATACTTTCTGATCATCTATAAACCTCTTTCCATCTTTCCTGTGGTAAAAAAGGAATCACTTATCTTTGTGTTATAAATGATATTGCTAATCTTAAGAAAAGATGAGTGAAGTACTTTTCCTTTTTTAGTTGTTATCATTGAAAGCTTTGTTGCGGTCCAGATATTATCTATCTTTTTGATACCATCTGCCTTGAAATACTTTATCTTTTTACCTTTTTTGACCCAGTACTTGCCCTTGATCAGCATGAAGTTATCTTTTCTGATCCACAGATTATTCTTCACATATCCTGTTTCATCAATAACTTTTGATCTCTTCTCCTTTTTAGGCCTTCCCTCAACAACCCAGGTATCAACACCATTTACGATTGCGCTTTTTTTCCTGAACTTGTACTTCCAATTCTCTATCTCCATTCCGTTTATGTCCGAATATGTAAAATCACTTCCCATAAAGGAACCGGATTGATCTGAAGATGCTATTCTTTTTATCTTTTTAAGGGCAGGGAGATAGAGCCACGAATCGTCCTCTTTATCTTCATTATCCCAGTCATAAGACATATATGTTGTGTTCCGAACATCAGCAGGGCTTAAAAAAAAGATTAATCCTTTACTATCTTTTCCATAATCCTTTCTTATGTTTTTAATTTTTCTAATACGCTTGTTTTTACTACTATCCATCAGGACCATTAGAGTATCAGACTTAACTGTATCTCCATCGTTTAGTTCATCCATCTTTTTAACTACTTCATAAGCAGTTAAAGTTTCCTGGGCAAATAAAACACCAGATACAAGAAGTAAAGATATTATAGTTATTGTTAGTTTTAATATTGTTTTGTTCATTTTATTTATCTCCTTTTTTTTATATTTTCTGGTAAACAAGCTTTCTTCTGCCTGTAATGCCTGATATTGGTCTGGTTGAAGTTTCTCCCATGCTCAGAATTGCAGGGATCAGAACCATTGTGCATACTGAACTGATAATCATGGTCAGACAGATCATCCAGCCCATGATTATTAATGGTGAAAGAACTGAAAACATCAAAGCGCAAAAACCAAAGGCCACTGTTATTGTATTTGATACAATCGCTTTACCACTGTGCTTTGCTGTGTCTTCAATCGCTTTTTGGAATCCCATTCCCTCTTTTCTGTTGTTCCGATATCTACTGATGTAGTGGATTCCATAATCAACACCAATTCCAATTACAATACTGCTTATTACTGCTGTTCCAATATCAAGGGGAATGTTGAAAAAGCCCATAATTCCGTAATTTACAGCAATCGTCATAATAAGGGGGACTAAAGCAATAAAAGAGAAGTAGAGTGATTGGAAAGTTATAAGTAGCATAAGAAGAACAACTATAACTGATATGATCAGACTTGTGACCTGGCCTGAAACGATCTCTTCAGTTGCAGCAACAGCAACATTCGCAGAACCACTAACACTTAGTAACATGTGGTCAGGGAGATTTTGTTCCGCATATTGTTTAACTATAGCGTTTAAAGCAAACATCTCTTTTGAGGAATTTGTTTGTAAAACAACCGGGATGTTCAGTTTTTTGTAATTTGAATTGGTGTAGTCGGTTAAAACATCTCCACCTCCATTTTCATATAATAACAGAAGCTGGGATATTGTTTTTCTTCCTGTTGGGTCTTCAACAGAAGGTTTTGGGATAATATTATGTATTTTGTTTTCATCATTTAATACCAGATTTATCCTTTTCACCAACTCAGAAAGACCAAGGACTTTACCCACATATTTTTGACTTTGAATAAAGGCTACAAAATTTTCTATGGTTTTAAGGTTTTTATAACTTTTAAAAGGCTCAGTTTCAGAACCATTTATCTCTACCAGATAATTAATAACAGAACTTCCCGAAGCTTTGGCATTCAGTTTGTCTGCAGATATATATATATCTGAATCGTCCATAAAATATTTAACATTGTTATTGTCAACAATTACTTTGCTGCTTCCAATAATAGCAACAGCTAAAATTACTACAGATACAATTGCTGACTGGAGAGGTTTTTTCGTAATAGACCTGGTTATAGAAGTCAGGACATTTGAATAGGCATTTTCTATTTTAGACTCTATCCTCTCTTTTTTGATCATTCTTTCAGGTAATATTAAAAGAAGTGCCGGAATAAAAAGAAGTGAGAAGAACATGGCAACAATCGTACCCACAGCTACAAAAATTCCAAAATGCTTTAACTGGACAATCTCAGTGAAGGAGATCGAGTAAAATGCTGCGGCTGTTGTAAAAGATGTCATAACTACTGGAACTGTCAGGTGTTTAAGGGTTTTTTTAACAGCTTCAACTTTATTCAGGCCTTTCATTATCTGATCTCTGTATTCTGAAAACATATGAATACCATCAGCAACACCTATTGAGAGAATAAACACCGGAAGGGTGGTTGTTATAATGTTTAGTGGTATATTAAAAACTGCTTTTAAAGCAAGGGTCACTATGAGCGAAAGAATAACAACGCTTAGGGGAACAACTATTCCTTTTATACTTCTAAATGTTATTAAAAGGCTTGCTATAACAATCATAATTACAATAGGAAATAGTTTATTGGTGTCCTCCTCCATTGTTATTCCCATTGCAGCAGATGTTACCGGCATACCGGCAATGTAAGATTTTTCCGAACCTGGTATCTCAACAAGTGTTCTTTTGATTTTTTCATATATCAGGAACCTGGCATCAACATCGTCATCTGTTAAGCCAAGCTCAATTACTATTGTTGTAAATTTGTCGTCTGATGTGATTAGAACATTTTTGAAAAGGTTGTTTCCATGTACATTTTTCCTTATTTTATCAAGACCCTCTCTTGTTTCGGGAATATCTTCATAGACTGGATTAACATCAAGACCTCCATCTTTCCCCAGAATATTATCGGTATTTGATAGAGATGTGACTTCTTTAATTGGTGTGAGTTTTATAAATATCTGGTCAAGTGATTTAATTAAATTTGTATTTGATGGAAACTCACTTTCAGCAGTTTCTAAAATTTCTTCAAATATTTCCCAACTCTCTTCATTTATAGCTTCATTAGAGAAGAGAGAGAGTAGTTTACCTGTTTCACCTCCTGTTTTAGCACCCAGTTCTTTGATTTTCAGCATATCATCAGGTTCTATGATATTTAGATTTTCAAATGCATCTGTAAGTTGTTGAACTCTTTTTAGGGTCTTTCCTTTAAAAACCGTGTCTTTTGCCTCAAGAAGAATAATGATTCCATCATTGGCACCTGTGTAATTAGCTCTTAGTTTTGCGAGATTTACACGGCTTTCATGTTCAGGTGGTAAAAGATACGGTGTTGGATCTCTCGTCAACCCTCCAAGGGTTGTTACAGAAAGCACTGCAATAATTATAAAGAATGCTATTGTTATCTTAGGTCTTTCAACTGCTGTTTTTTTAATAAAATCGTACATGTCATTAATCCTTTTTTAGGGAAATTTCTAATAACTGTCTATAAAACAAAAGGCTCTGGTTTTGTTGCTTTTACCTAACTACTGCGTTCTTCAAAAAAATAACTGTTTTAAAATCAGCTCGTTGTTTTTTTCAGGCAAAGATTTTATAAAAACTAAAGTTTTATAATCTGTATTTAAATCAAAATTCTAATTATTAGAGGTCTCCTTTGTTTGAACGTTAGTCTATATATGACTCCCAGTCATATATCGGATGTAAAAGTACTTATAAATCAGTGCCCTTACAGCACTAAAATGCAGTTTATTACCATTCTCAACGTGTTAGCGTTTTGAGAACTAAATTTGCTACCGAATAGACGACCATGATTCATGTTGTGACTGGTGGTCATCTCAAGGTTCAAAAAAAAGCTCTATAAAGGAACTTTGAAT
The DNA here is from genome assembly GCA_024226555.1 of Desulfobacterales bacterium. Taxonomy (GTDB): domain Bacteria; phylum Desulfobacterota; class Desulfobacteria; order Desulfobacterales; family JAAELO01; genus JAAELO01. Next base: position 25,522 of record JAAELO010000765.1, read on the forward strand.
AAAAACTATTTTTTTATTATCTCAATCCCTTAAGAAGAACATCCTGAAAAAGGTTAAAAAGCTCTTCACTTGGTTCAACTTCACCGTGGATTATCTGGTCTATAACTCCCTGGAAAAATCCGGTTGTAATAGCTGAAATATTTTCAATAGGTTCATCTTTAATAATCTCCTCCTCTATTGCTCTTTCAATCAGGAACAGAATAACCTTCTTCTTTTTTAAAAATAGAGCATTTACCTCTTCAGCAAGTTCAGGGTTAAGATCATCAACAGTAAGATAAGCTTCACAATGCCTTACAAATGCAAATGTTTTGATATCGCTAACAGCATTATCCCAAATCAGTCTTAAAATTTTCTTCATCTGTACAATAACCGGCAAAGAAGGATCTATCTCAAGCATTTCAGAAAGGGTTCTATTTCCGCTATTAAGAGCTAATCTGGCAAAGATTTCATTTTTACCTGCAAAATGTTTATAAACTGTACCTTTCCCAACCTCAGCACGTTCAGCGATCATGTCTATAGTAACAGTATCTTGACCTTTTTCAACGAAAAGCTCAAAAGAGGCTTTTAAAATATCATCCTCTCTTCTTTGAAACTCTCTTGCTCTTCTGTCTGTTACTCCCATTTGAAACTCCATCTCAAAAAATAAACATCTAATTTTATTAACGTGACTGATGGTCACATAATAAATCCGATTTTAATTTTTGTCAATATCATAAATTAATAAAATAATAAATGGGAGGATATTTTTTCTTTGCAAGTGACGATCTTTAATGGTGTAATCTTGATTACAGGGAATCTCTAATAACTGCCTTTTGGTCGAACTACAGTGTCATTCAAAAAAATAAAACTGTGTAAAATCGCCTCGTTATTTTTTTCTCATCCTTGTATTTCAAACAAAATTCTAATTATTAGAGGTTCCCGTAAGTAAATAAAGTTCATACTATCTTAATTAACTATCTGTAGCAAATCATTTCATTTCTACTATCAGATTCTCTATATAAGGGTTGCAGATAATTTCAGATGTCAACACATCGACAACGATGTTTTTTTAAAAAAAGAAGTGAATAAAACCAATAATTAAAGAGAGGTATGAATACTTGAGGTTATTTATCTTTCGTCATATTTTTTATACAGCATAGGGTTTACCTGATTTCATAGAAAATACGCTCAAGACAAGTCCATAGTTCCTTTAACCAATCAATTGGAGCTGCACCTGACTTACCGCATATCTCATTCCAGAAAAGTTCGTATTGATAAATACAGCGAAATGAAAACTTACTCAATTCAATTATATTTTCCAGAGGAATTATATCATTTTCATAGTTTCCAATCATCTTGCGGTAATACAGCTTACTTGCATCATGGTCATGCCCAAGAGTAAGCTCTTTTAATCCGGCTTCAGGCCATATTTCAGGAGATTCCATGTTGTTTTTAACTATTTCGTAATTAAAAAAGAAGTAACATATCATGGCATCTTCAAGTACTCGACGAAAACCATAGTGAAAAAAATTAGAATATGTAACAAATGAAAGGTCTTCAACACCTGGAATATTTCGTGCTATATGAAGAAGGGGTGCCATCATATTGTGGTTAAACAACTCTTTTATAATATCACAAAGCTCTCCGCCAGCAGAAGATTTTATTTCGCTTCTGTTTTTATTCAACCATTTTTTCCATGAATCTCCAGTCTGAAATTTTTTCAGCAATACAGAATTCACAGCGCTGTCAGGGTATAACTGTTTTATTGCATCAACTTCTGCTCTATTATATTTTTTGGATTCCGTATCTGCAAATTCTGTAATGGTTTTTTTAAAACAAGAAAAGAAAAACACCAGTTTTTTATCTCTATCTGTTAAAGGGGAAGATAATTCAAAGGTTAAAAGCCTTTTCTCTTTTTTACTTTTCAATCTGTCTAATTCAATCAATACTTTCCATGGAAGATTATGGTTCTGATGACATGTTATCATTAATACCTCCTCCTTTTAAATAAGTTTTCTCTTTACCTTTTATTAAAGGGAACCTCTAATTATTCTGCCATTCGCTACTAATACTACTATAAAAAAGGTCGTTGCTATAGGCAAGACTAAAAAGTATTCGCCCTTTTTTCCCAAAACTTTTCATTTAAGGGAACCTCAGGTCATTTCTACCGTTGTGCGGTTCTTAAAAAAAAGACAAGAGGTCGCGTCTTCATTAGCCCTTTGCAAAGAGCAAATGATAATTTGACACCTCTCAATATTCTTTCGGGTCAACACCTTTTTTAGTATTTGTTTCCTCCATATTGGAAAAAGAGGCAATTCCTTTTTTTCCTTCTTAATATTTCAGTTAGTTGAAAATAATTGATTTAACCTGAAATACGATATAAATAATATTTAGGGAACCTCTAATAACTGATCTTTTTGCGAAATATTGTTTTTTTCTCAGCCTTGTATTTCTTCAAAAATTCTAATTATTAGAGATTCCCTTTAATTAAATTCTTCAATTATAACTATATTGCAGAATTTGCTTAAATCGAGTTAAAAAAAAGTTACTGATTCAGGCGTTAAATTCAAATAACATTATGGAAATAATATGGAAATATTAGCGGCTAACTTGAAGGATTCAAAGAAAATTTTTAGTATCATTGAAAGGTGCAAGGAAAAATTAGTTTCTCAAGGAATTTACCAATGGGATGATGAATACCCAAATTTAATAAATATACAGGAAGACATTAATACAGGTGCTCTATATGAAGGAGTATTAGAATCACAGATAGCCTCTATTATATCATTTAATGAAAACCAGGAAAAAGAATATTTAACTGTAAATTGGAGATACACGAATGGAATCATCTTGGTTATTCATAGATTGGCCGTTGATCCCGATTTTCAAGGATTAGGTCTTTCATCTATCTTAATGAAATATGTTGAAAACTATGCAATTGAAAATAGCTATTCTGCTATACGACTTGATGCATACACAGGCAATGAAATGATTTTGGACTTCTACAGACGAAAAGGCTATCAAGAGGCTGGGGAATTTTACTTCCCTAGCCGAAGTCTTCCTTTCAAATGTTTTGAGAAATCAGTGCCAGAATTTAACAAGAGTAATTCATCCGATGCAAAAAAAATGCGCGGCTGATTAGCGACGTTGGGCTAAAATAAAATTGAATATTTAGATCATGACAAAAAAAAATAAAAAAAAGACAACAACTATTCCTACAATTTTGATTGCGCCGTGTGGAATGAACTGCCGCCTTTGTTGGGGGTATATTCGAGAAAAGAATACATGTCCAGGTTGTCTTAGAATCGATAGTCAGGAAACTCAAAAATCAAAATGCCGGACTACATGCAAAATTAGAAACTGCGAACAAATCAACAAAAGTGAAACCAAGTATTGTTCCAATAGTTGTGATAATTTCCCCTGCACCAGTTTGAAACAATTGGATAAGCGATATAGAATTAAGTATGAAATGAGCATGATCGATAATCTCAAAATGATAAATGAATTTGGGATCAGACATTTCATTCGGAATGAAAAACTAAAATGGATTTGTCCAGAATGTGGTGAAATTATTTGTGTCCATAAACCAAAATGTCTTTCTTGTGGCCATAAAAAAAAGAACATTGTCAAATTTTTAAATACCAAAAAATGAAATGTTATTAGAAAGCTTTCATTGATTGCTATACTGGAATTTTTTTGTTAATATTTGTCTTACACTACCTTTTCCATTACAACTTTAACGTCAGCATTGCTGTATACCTATTGCATAAATACCTTTTTTATTTAGTCTCAAGATCCTTACTTTACCCATCTGCTTATCCATTTAGAGATTAATACACAATAAATGCATTAAGATAGTAAATAACATTCATTTTTAAATTAATAGAAATGGCGTCACAATTGCAAGTAAAATTTAGTGATGTGAAAACAATTGATAACAAGGTTATTCCATAAAACCTCAAACTTTATAAATTTATTTTTAATAAAAAAAAATACTTTTGACGTAAGTCAAAGAAAGTTTTTGTCCAAAGAGATAAGATTTAATCAAAACTAAGAATTAATACTTTTCAAATTTTACTTTAGGAGGAAAAAATATGTTTTGTTACCAATGTGAGCAAACTGCAAAAGGAAAAGGTTGTGATAAAGTTGGAATATGTGGGAAGCAGCCGGATGTTGCAGCGCTACAGGATCTATTAATACATGGTGTTAAAGGTATGTCCTACCTTGCAAATGAAGCTGGAAAGAAGGGTTTTAAAGATGCACAAATGGACAAATTTTTATTTGAAGCTGTTTTTTCAACATTAACTAATGTTGATTTTGATCCTGCAAGATTTGAAATTCTGATTGCAAAGTGTTCTGAGTATTCGACTAAACTATCAAAGGAAACAGGAGTTAATAGTCCGGTTGATTGTAGTTGTTCTGGTAAAAACTTAGGTGAACTTGTTGCATTTGGAGAAAAAGTTGGTATTAATGCAGATGAAAACCTTAATGAAGATATACGTTCTTTAAGAGAGTTATTAATATATGGCCTTAAGGGTCTTGCTGCTTATGCCGACCATGCAGGTATTTTAGGTCAGACAGATGAAGTTATTGCTTCTTTTATGTATGAAGGTTTTGCAGCAACTCTTGATGATTCACTTGGAGTCAATGAACTTGTTGGTCTTGTTCTAAAATGTGGTGAAATTAATATCAGAGCAATGGAATTACTTGATGCTGGTAATACTGGAACATATGGACACCCGATACCAACTGAGGTTCCTTTGGGAGCTAAGAAGGGTAAGGCTATTTTAGTTTCTGGTCATGATCTTAAAGACCTTGCTATGTTGCTTGAGCAAACAGATGGCAAAGGAATTAATATCTATACACATGGTGAGATGCTTCCAACTCACGGTTACCCGGAACTTAAGAAATATTCACATTTCCATGGTCATTATGGAACTGCATGGCAAAACCAGGTAAAAGAGTTCAAAGCATTCCCTGGTGCTATATTGATGACAACAAATTGTATTCAAAAGCCTAATGAATCTTACCAACCAAATATTTTTACAACAGGGCTTGTTGGATGGCCAGGAGTTACTCACATAGCTGATAAGGATTTCACACCTGTTATAGAAAAAGCTCTATCATTACCAGGTTTTGATGCTGATACTGAAGGTAAAAAAGTTATGGTGGGTTTTGCAAGAAACTCAGTTCTTGGTGTTGCTGATAAAATTATTGAAGCTGTAAAAGGCGATGCTCTTAAACACTTCTTCCTTGTTGGTGGGTGTGATGGTGCAAAACCTGGAAGAAACTATTATACAGATTTTGTTGATCAGGTTCCACAGGATTGCGTCGTATTAACACTAGCATGTGGAAAATTCAGATTTTTTGATAAAGAGATGGGAGATATTGGTGGTATTCCAAGACTCCTTGATGTTGGACAGTGTAATGATGCTTATTCTGCTGTTCAGATTGCCCTTGCTTTAGCAAATGCCTTTGATTGTGGAGTTAATGATCTACCACTTTCATTTATCCTTTCATGGTATGAGCAGAAAGCGGTTGTAATTCTTTTAAGTTTGCTGCATCTTGGAATAAAAAATATAAAGCTTGGACCATCTCTTCCTGCTTTTATCTCTCCGAATGTACTTAACGTACTTGTAGAGAACTTTAACATTGCACCAATCAGCACTGTTGAAGAAGATATGAAAGCGTGTTTAGGATAGAAAGATATAGATGTCACCCCATTTTTGGGGTGGCATTCATAAAGGAGGTAAACTATGAAATGCCCCGGACAAGATACTCAATACTGGACAGATAACGCAATCTACGATGCAAAATGCCCTGAATGCGGGGATGCCGTAGAGTTTTTTAAAGATGACACAACAAGAAAATGCAGCGGTTGCGGACATAGATTTATTAATCCAAGGATGGATTTTGGATGTGCCTCCTACTGTCAACATGCAGAACAATGCCTGGGAAACCTTCCTCCTGAACTACTTGCAGAAAGAGGTGACCTTTTAAAAGATCGCGTTGCAATTGAAATGAAAAGATACTTCAAAAGTGATTTTAAACGTATAAGCCATGCAACCAGGGTTGCAAGGTATGCTGACAGGATCGGAAAAGAGGAAGGTGGAAACCTTTCAGTAATAATCAGTGCAGCTTACCTTCATGATATTGGAATACATGAAGCGGAAAAGCAATATAACAGTACAGCGGCAAAGTATCAGGAAGAGTTAGGACCAGGAATTGCAAAAGAGATATTAAAAAAACTTGGTGCGATTGATGAGATGATAGATGAGGTGTGTGATATTATAGGTCATCATCACCACCCAAGAGATGAGGAAACTGTTAACTTTAAAGCATTATATGATGCCGACCTTATTGCTAACATAGAAGACAATAAAAAAGACTCACCTATTGATGAGAAAAAACTGGAAAAAATAATTAAAAAATCCTTTCTTACTGAAAGCGGTGGAATTGAAGCTAAAAAAGTACTTTTGGTATAGAAATAAAAATATACTAATAAATAACAGGTTATTTATTAGAAAAGGAGTATGACATGAAAGTAACAAGAAAAATAATAGAGATTGATGATGATAAGTGTGATGGATGTGGTAACTGCATATTGGCATGTGCTGAAGGTGCAATGGAAATAATTGATGGTAAAGCTAAGATTATTAAGGATCTTTTATGTGATGGGCTTGGTGCATGCATTGGCGATTGCCCACAAGATGCTTTAAAAATAATTGAACGTGAAGCAGATGAGTTTGACGAAGAAGCTGTTCATGTTCATTTAGAAAATATGAAAAATGAGCAAAAAAATGAAAAACAAGCTTGTGGGTGTCCTGGATCACATATTCAAAGTTTTCAGTCTTCTCCTTTTAAGCCATTAAATAATGCCCAGACCGGGTCCGCTTTAACTCACTGGCCTGTACAGATTAAACTTGTTCCACCTACTGCTCCTTTTCTTAAAGGTTCGGATCTTTTAGTTGCGGCAGATTGTGTACCAGTTGCATACCCATCTCTCCATCAGGAGTATTTGAAGGACAGGACTGTTATGATTGGTTGTCCGAAATTTGATGACCCTGATGAGTATGTTGAAAAATTTACTGATGTTTTTAAGCAATCAGGAGTAAAAAGTGTTACAGTTCTTTTAATGGAGGTTCCATGTTGTTCTGGACTTGCAGCTATTATTGAAAAAGCAATGGAACTTTCAGGTGCGAAGATTCCTGTCAATAATGTTTTGGTTGGAGTAAAAGGAAACATTATTAGCTAAAAATTTTTAATGTAATATATGAAGGGAATCTCTCTAACTTATTAGAGATTCCCTATTTGTTACAAATTATATAAAAAATAAAGAATTTATACCAAATAAAATATTCATTACAGCTTCAAAAAATCAATTACCCGCATATAGTGACCCTCTAATATTATTATTAGAGAGGCGCCTATAATCACCAATAATATCTCAACTTTTAGCTATCACTTTTGTTTTACAACCTCTTTTATGTTATAATTTGTTTAAAATAACAAATTCATAAAAGAAGGTTTATCTTACTAATTTAATACTCTATACGTTTGCCTGGAGGATTAATGTCTTTTTTTAAAAATTTAACCATTCAAAAACGATTTCTTTTAACAACAGCAATTGTTGTTACTTTTTCAGCGATTATAACCACATCTTTTCTTATCTATAATGAATTCACACTGCTTAATCTGGTTTATACTGATGTATCCAAACTTGCAAAAAATATGAATTCTCAGCAAAATGTACACTTGAGAAAAGCTGAGACAAAGCAGAAAAAAGCAGCGACAGATGCACTTAATGTTAAAGCCCATAACTTATTACAATTCATATCAAAAATAGCACCAACAGCTATGAAATCTGCAGATTATATGCTTTTAGATGAGTATATAGCACAACTTTGTAAAGATCCTGATATAGTTCTATGCTATGCAAAAGATAATGATAATGAAATTGTATCCACCTATAGCAATGAAGCAAATCCTGTTATTAAAAAATTAATGGACACACATAATGTCTATGGTATTCCAAGTGTGTCAAAACTTCTATCCAAAAAAAGTAATATTAAAGAACTCTCAAACAGTATTGAAAAGGATGGTAAAAAGTTAGGCCAGATTATCATAATGGTTTCTAATGAAAGGCTTAACAAAGAGCTTAACGAAATGAGTTCTGGTTACTTTGTCTTAAAAGAAGGTACGAAAATGACTTTTAAAGCGCTTCAGCTTAGGATGAAAAAACAGATTAAAGGCGCTTCAATTAAAAGTCTATGGATTGGTGGTATTGCTGGATTAATAACTATTTTTGCTGCAGTCATTCTAACTTTTTTCATGGTTCGCGGTATTACAGAAACAATCAATCTTGTTGTTGATAATTTGAAGAAAAGCTCAGATCAGGTTGCATCTTCTTCAAGTCAGGTCTCATCAACAAGTCAGGAACTTTCAGATGGGGCGTCTGATCAAGCTGCATCCTTAGAGGAAACATCTGCATCACTTGAAGAGATGTCTGCGATGACAAAAAACAATGCCGGTAATGCAAATCAGGCTAATATTCTTATGAAAGATTCAAATAATGTTGTATTAGCTGCAAATATATCCGTTGAAGAGTTAATTACATCAATGGAAGAGATCAGAAAAGCAAGTGAGGAGACCTCCAAAATAATAAAAACAATTGATGAGATTGCGTTTCAAACTAATATTCTTGCGTTAAATGCTGCTGTCGAGGCTGCTAGGGCTGGTGAAGCTGGTGCTGGATTTGCAGTTGTTGCAGATGAAGTAAGAAACTTAGCAATGAGAGCGGCAGAAGCAGCAAAAAACACCGAAGAATTAATAAAAGCTACTGTTGAAAAAATAGGTGATGGTACTGTAATTGTGGAGAAATCAAACAATGCTTTTGCACAGGTAACCGTAAACACAAAAAAACTTGGAGAGTTACTTGATGAAATTTCAACCGCATCAAGTGAACAGGCAGATGGAATCGCCCAAATTAACAAAGCTATATCTGAACTGGATCAGGGTGTACAGAAAAATGCAATAAATGCTAAGGAGTCTGCGTTGTTCTCTAAGGAGATGAATTCTCTTGCAGATCAAATGATATTTTCTGTTGAAAAACTTATGGTTCTGGTAGGTAAGAGAGAGACTATTGAAATAAGTTCAATCAAAGATTTAACTAACCCTTTACAGAAAAAACATAAATTTAAAAAGGCTCCGGAACAGCAAGGGAGAACTTTAATTAAACCGGATGAAATAATTCCACTTGATGATGATTTTAAAGATTTTTGATTTTAAAAGGGATCAATGCTTAAATATTTGAAGGATCTATAATTATAGGGAGGTTTTATGATAAAATTTTTATTAATGTCAATTCATTGTGATTCAACGGTTAATGCTAAGGAAGAATCAGAGAATTCATGTGGATGTAATCACGGAGGGGACAAAAGTAAAAAAACACCCTGCAATAGTGATCACTCAGGTGATTCATGCGGTTGCAAAAATGGAGAGAAGAACCACAGATGTGGTTCAAATAAAGAAGAGAAGAACCACAGATGTGGTTCAAATAAAAATAACGATATTTCAGGTTCATGTGGCTGTAACCACGATAAATAAAGGTGACGACTAAAGTATTATTACGATTTTGTGTCCTACCATTTCAAAGGGCCTATCTGTATTTGGCCCAAACAAATTTCATTTTCTTAAGGGAACTCTAATAATTAGAATTTTGATTGAAATGCAACGTTTATAAAAGCTTTCAGTTTTATAAAATCTCTGCCTGAGAAAAAAACAATGGGTTGATCCGTTTATAAAACGCTTTAATTTATAAACATTACTACAGTTGTTTTTTTTGAAATACTCCGTTGTTTTGTTTTTATTTCATTTAAAACAACTTA
>JAAELO010000766.1 GCA_024226555.1 Desulfobacterales bacterium
CAAGCAAAGCACGCAATACAACAGAGTACCCTCGCAAAAGACATGGAGTACCCTCACAAAAGTACCCTCGCAAAAAAAAGCGCACGCAACACAAAAAAGAAAAAAAGAAAAGAAGAAAGCATAAGGACAGACGCACACAACCAATCAAAACAACAACCAAACACACACAACAACAGCCTCTTTCTTCGCTTCTCTCTCTTTCTCTCTCGATTTCTCTCTCTCCCTCTTTTCCTTTACACTCAAACAAACAAAACAAAAAACAAAAATCTTTCTCACTTTCTTCTCTTCTATATTTTCCTTTTCTAAACTAAAATTTCCACTCTTTTAACCATACCTATCGTTTCTTTTGGACGCCATAGGCGTCTTACTTTCCTTCCAATTCTTTTTTTTCTATAATCCATGCTCCTAGCCCCCGAAAGGGAAGGAAGAGTCGATGCGAAAAATGAAGGGGTGCCACGCAGGCATAACCCCTTTCTTCAACCTTCTTCCATCTCACTTTCAAATTGAACTCAGTTTTTGTGGGCTGGGGTTACACCCTAACATACCCCGGTAATTTTATTAATTACTTCTTTGCCGATGGGTGGATACGCAAGTATCCATTTTTTTGTTCCTTTTTTGTCTTTCGGGTGGGAGGCGTAATATACATAACGCCCACTCCCATAGCCCGGTATAACCAATAAAATAAATACCTTTCCAACACTTTTCGGGCCAATAAATAACCATTCCAAATACACAGATCCTTCAATCCAACCTTTGTGTTTGTG
>JAAELO010000767.1 GCA_024226555.1 Desulfobacterales bacterium
ACAGGAACCTGACCACGCCCAGAGCTGGCTGCGGAAGAAACCGATTTCAGAAAGGCAATTGAACAAGGAAGGAAATCGCCGTTTGCAAAAGAGGATAAGGCCTGCCAGATACGACGTATCACAAAATCGAGGATTTTAACCCCCCTCCCTCGTCATATTTTGCGTCATATCGGCGATACCCCCCCCCCCTCCCCCCTCGTCATCACGTCATATTTTTGGGATGACCCAAAGTTTAGGGGTATGAAGCACGAAAAACATTTTTTTTGGCCTCCGGCGGGTGCGAAAATAAGGGGGTGAACCTTGTGTTTGTGTTGAATACCGGAAAGAAGGATATGAGGTGCTTCAAGCCTTCTTCTTTCCCTTCTTTCCTCTCCTCTCCTTTTCTTTTCCTCTTTTCTCCTCCTCCTCCTCCCCCCTCCCCCTACCCCACCCAAAATATGACGTCATATCCGAGGTACCCCCCCCCTCCCCCCCTCGTCATATTTCATCATATCCGAGAAACCCCCCCTCCCCCCCTCCAATATGACGTAATATCTGGAAGCCCCCATATGTATACTTAACTTTAACAATTCCCACTTTGCCGTGGCGAGAAGCAATGTTAAGTGGAGTTTTGGGGGCGTCATCTCTTTCTAAATTTACAAGTTTTTCAATCTTCGAAGATGGAATAAACGATAAAAGAAAATTCATCATTTTAGCGTTGCCACTTCGCGCAATAAAATGGATTAAAGAAGCACCTTTCTCGCCATGGTCTGCCAAGTAATCAAAATTTGGATGGTTTATCATAAAACGCTCCATTTCTTTGGGATCTTCGCGCATGGCAATCGCCAAGAGTTCTTC
>JAAELO010000768.1 GCA_024226555.1 Desulfobacterales bacterium
AAAGAATGCGAAGAAGCCACAACTATTAAAAAAATTTAATGAAAAAAAAGTTTCGGAAGAGGCCCCACACATAAAAAAAAATTAACAAAAAAAATGTGTAGGAAGAGTCCACACCAATCAAAAAAATTCATCAAAAAAAATGTGTCGGAAGAGTCCCCACCAATCAAAACAATTCATCGAAAAAAATGTATCGGAAGAGTCCACACAATCAAAAAAATTCGTCGAAAAAAATGTCTCGGAAAAGACCACACCAATCAAAAAACTTCATCGAAAAAAATGTATCGGAAGAGTCCCCAGCAATCAAAAAAATTCATGGAAAAAAATGTGTCGGAAGAGTCCCCAGTAATCAAAAAAATTCATCGAAAAAAATGTATCGGAAGAGTCCCCACCAATCAAAAAAATTCATCGAAAAAAATGTATCGGAAGAGTCCCCACCAATCAAAAAAATTCATCAAAAAAATGTGTAGGAAGAGTCCCCACCAATCAAAACAATTCATCGAAAAAAATGTATCGGAAGA
>JAAELO010000769.1 GCA_024226555.1 Desulfobacterales bacterium
ATTTTGATCCAAACTTCACGATCAAATGGATCGAACTCGGTACCCGAGCTTGGCAAGGCGGCGCGTTGCCATATTGAACTGTTGTGTTTTCCTGCACTAGGCTTTGCTTTGGTGTGGGGTCTGTGCCGGACTCTCTTCCGTTTCCTTTTTTCACTTTTTTCTCGTTGTTTGAGTTTCATCGAGAAACAAAATGAAACGGTCGTTTCGTTCCATTCATTTGCTTTTGTTTGGGTTTGCCTGCTGATATTACTTTGTTGTATTTCGACAAAGAGAGCGGGCAAACTCCAAACACACACCCAAACACAATCACCCAGACCAACATGCATCAAAACCACGCAACACATCCCGCAAACAACAAAAAACAAGCCAAACACCCCCGCAAAACAACAACAAAATCCCCCCAACTCCACAACGCAAAAACAAAACAAAAAACCCACGCCCACGCGAAACAAAAAAAAGACTGTACAAACACAAAAAACGACAGCACTCGCAACACACATGCACAGGCTGTTATTCAAGACCCGCCCGTGATGTTTTGTGCATTAGCGTTAATTAGTTGCTTCCGCTGGGCGGGAGCCACAAGGTTTGTTGATTTGTTTGTCTCTCTTTCTTTTTGTTTGTTTTTGTTGTTTTTTTCGCAAAAACAGCATCTCGCATCCCTTCGACACACACAGGCAAGGAATGGACAAGGAAATATTTCATTTGGATCACTCATGGATTAATGACTCTTTCCTTAGATTATTATATGTATTTTATTATGTATTTTATTATATTTATGATAAAAATGGAAAATTTTGATCAAAATGTCTGGATTAAAAAAAAGAATTTTGATGAACAAAAAACTGCATACCTTCATGTAATCGCACGAGGTCGAAAATGAAATTGACGAGATGTGAGTACCATGGACGTGTGTTGACGAACTCATTTTAA
>JAAELO010000770.1 GCA_024226555.1 Desulfobacterales bacterium
TGGAATTACAAGGGATTCTGTAATATCGCTCGCAAAGAAATGGGGGCTGAAAATTACTGAACGCAGAATCAGTATTGATGAAATAGTTGAAGCCCATGAAAACGGAAAACTTAAAGAGGTTTTTGGTTCAGGCACAGCTGCTGTTATTTCTCCAGTAGGGGAAATAAAATATGGTGACAAAGAGATGGTTATCGAGGGTGGAAAAGTAGGAGAACTATCTCAGAAATTCATGGATTCTATTACTGATATTCAATATGGAAGAGTTGATGATGATATGAATTGGGTTGTTGAAATTTAGATACTATAGAAAAAGCTGAATTTAAACCTCAGCTTTTTCTTTAATCAGATCAAATCTGTAAACCATTTATTAAGATTTATCCTGGCATTCCTTACTATCTAATATACCATTGTTTTTTCCACAACCTTCACATGTCCCACAACCAGAACTTTTTGTAGATAATTTTTTATAGTAAGTTCTTAGTATATAGAACAATGATAAACCTGTTATAGCTGCAACAATTAAATTTTCCATTACATATCCTAATTATTTATAATTCTTTTTAATTTCATTTTAATAATAACAAATTATATTGCTGTGTCAATATATATTAGGCGCTCCTAAATATTGTATTACCCCCTAAATACCACCCGCAACACTACCAGTGCATGCTATACAAATTATGAAAATTATTTCCATTTAGACAATTTGATTATTTTAATGCAATATCTATTGTAAATACATATATGTTATGTTAAATATCAGCCTTCTTTGATTTCATTTAGCACAATATAAGCAACAGTCCCGGGCGGGAGTTGCTTTATATATAACAAAGCAGATTTAAACTGCTATAATTTACGATTGGAGATTTAAAAATGGCTATTATCAAATTAAGAGAGATGAAATTGAATCAGGAGGGAATCATCCGTGAAATTGAAGGAAAGGGTGACCTAACTCGTAAAATCAGAGACATGGGAATTGTACCTGGTACTGAGATAACTGTAATTGGAAGAGCACCTCTCAAAGATCCTGTTGCTTTAAGATTGAAAGGTTTTACCTTAACGCTGCGTAACAAAGAAGCCGATTTTATAACAGTTGAGACAGAGGAGAAGAAATAAATGACTATTACTGCAGCACTTGCTGGTAATCCAAATGCAGGCAAAACAACTATGTTTAACTCAATGACAGGAGCAAAACAAAGAGTTGGCAACTATCCTGGAGTAACTGTTGAAAAAAGAGAAGGCACTGTAACTGTTAATGACAATCCAATGAACATAGTCGACCTGCCTGGTACTTATTCATTAACGGCATATTCACCGGAAGAACTTGTTGCAAGAGACTTTCTTATCAAAGAGAGACCTCATATTGTTATGAATGTTTTAGATGCAACAAGTCTGGAACGAAATCTTTATCTTGCAGTACAGTTAATGGAGCTTGGAATCCCGACTATATTAGCTCTTAATATGATGGATGCAGTTAAAAAACAAGGAAAAGAGATAGATAGAAAGAAGCTCTCAGAACTTTTAAATGTTCCGGTAATTGAGACTATTGCAAGATCGGGAAAAGGGAAAAAAGAACTCCTGAACGAAGCTTATAACTATGCTAAAGAAAAAGATGGGGCATGGGAACCGTTACACATTTCCTATGGCTCAGATCTTGACGAAGCCATTGATGAAATGACTGAATTTATAGTTGAATCCGGTTTACTAAAAAACCAGTGCCCGGCAAGGTGGGTTGCTATTAAATTTTTGGAAGAGGACGAACAAATCATTGATCTTGCAATGGAAAATGGTGTTGGTAATAAACTTACTGAGATCTCTGATAAAGTCTCAAAGCATTGTTATGATACTTTTAAAACATACCCCGAAGCACTTATCGCCGATTATAGATATGGTTATATCGCATCAGTTGTTAAGCAGGGTGTTATAAAATCCAATACACCAGAAAATCGAATTGAATTTTCAGATAAAATTGATAAAGTTCTAACCCATAGATTTGCTGGTCCTGTATTAATGTTAGCTATATTATATAGTATGTTTTACCTAACTTTTTCTTTAGGCGAAATACCAATGGGATGGCTTGAATCGTTTTTCGAATGGTTTGCTGTTACTATCGGAAATATACTACCTGATGGTCTGGTCAAATCTCTTATTGTAGATGGGATTATTGGAGGTGTTGGAGGTGTTTTAGGATTTGTGCCCCTTATTATAGTTATGTTTTCAATGATAACGTTTCTTGAAGATTCCGGATATATGGCAAGAATGGCCTATATGCTGGATCGTGTAATGAGAACTTTTGGTTTACATGGATCTTCAGTAATGCCATTTATAGTTTCTGGTGGTATCCCGGGAGGTTGCGCTGTACCTGGTGTTATGGCAGCAAGAACACTACGAAGTGAAAAAGAAAAACTGGCAACTATCTTAACAGCACCTTTCATGAGTTGCGGGGCAAAAGTACCGGTTGTTATACTTCTTGCAGCAGCATTCTTTGATAATTCCGCAATAGTAATGTTCTGGACTACTTTGGGTGGCTGGGTTGCAGCTTTTATTGTGGCAAGAATATTAAGATCAACCATAATCAGGGGTGAAGCCACTCCATTTGTTATGGAACTTCCCCCTTACAGAATGCCTACTTTGTTGGGAGTTTTCATACATACCTGGGAGAGAGCATGGCAATATATCAAAAAAGCAGGTACAGTTATTTTAGCAATATCTGTTATAATCTGGGCAGCAATGACTTTTCCAGGGCTCCCTCAGGACGATATTAAATCATTTGAAGATCAAAGAGTTACTTTAAAATTAAGTTATCAGGGCAAAATACTTGATGAGAAGATTCTCGAAATCAATAATCTTGAGAATCAGGCTGCTTTAAGATATTCGATCGCAGGAAAAATAGGTAGTAGTTTTGAGCCGTTAACAAAATTAGCTGGTTTTGACTGGAGGACGAATATTGCTTTATTAGGAGGATTTGCAGCAAAAGAAGTAATTGTATCCTCTCTTGGTACTTCTTATGCAATTGGTGAAGTTGATGCAGAAGAGAGTTCTGGGTTATCCATGAAACTTAAAAATGATCCTTCATGGAATAAGTTTACTGCAATAGCTCTGCTTATTTTTGTACTTCTTTATGCGCCATGTTTTGTTACAGTTGTTGTTATGGCAAAAGAGGCTTCATGGAAATGGGCACTATTCAGTATTGTTTTTAATACTACTTTTGCTTTTACTATTTCAGCTTCCGTTTATCAAATAGGTACAAAATTCCTGATGTAATCTATAAAATAGAGCAGGGACCTTTAATTCAAGGCCCCTGCTTTAAGAAAAGCAAAGAGTAATGTGTAAAAAACTGTAATACATAGCCTGTGTATTGTTGTATTTTATTGATCACATCTTTGCTTTTAAACTTAGTTAACCTCTAATAAGTGACGTTGATAGTTATGAAATGTTATCGCTATATAAGATTCTCTCAAAAAAGCATTAATTAGAGCCATGCTATATTGTTCTGAATACTTGTTTCTAATTCCCATTATCCCTCCAAAAGTTTGTTTTGTTATACACACTTTTCGAGGTGTCTTCTATACCTATACCACTCCACGTCTTAAATAAGAATGCTTGGATCAATATCTGCAACTTTCTGTATCTCCATATCCAAATCTTTTGGTGCAGGAAATTTTATAATAAATGTTGTTCCTTCATCAACTTTACTTTTTAGATCAATACTACCACCATGTTGTTCTACAATTTCTTTAACAATTGCCATT
This sequence comes from Desulfobacterales bacterium, assembly GCA_024226555.1. GTDB lineage: Bacteria > Desulfobacterota > Desulfobacteria > Desulfobacterales > JAAELO01 > JAAELO01. The sequence continues at coordinate 3,753 of JAAELO010000770.1, forward strand.
CCAAGCCCTGTTCCAGCTTCGCCACTGGTACCCCTTTGTGAAGTCTTAGTGAATTTATCGAAAAGATGAGGTATTGATTCTTTTGGTATTCCAATACCCGAGTCTTCAATTGTAAGGATTACATTTTGATCTATATTATCAACAGTAAGGTTGATTTTTCCGTTTTCAGGTGTAAATTTAATAGCATTTGAAAGAAGATTGTTAACAACCCTGATCATGCAATTACCATTTCCGATAACAGTAGTTTTCTCGGCATTATTAACAACGCTAACTATTTGATTTTTTTCCTGTGTAAGATTTTTGAAAGCATTTGTACTAATCTGAACTGTTTCATACATTGATAGAGGATACATCTCTATCTCATTATTTTCTGACTGAAATTTTGTTAAATCAAGAATATCATTTATAAGATTTAATAGAATTTCCCCGGAATCTTTTATGTAACCAAGAGCTTCAACATCCTCTTTTTTGTGGCTGTCATCTGAAAGAAGATGATTCGAAAAACCAAGGATATTATTTAATGGTGATCTCAGATCATGAGAACATACTGCAATAAGATCATCTTTCATTTTATTATAATCACGAAGTTCACTAACAGCTTCAACCATTCTTTTGTTAAGTTTTGCTTTCTCCATTTGAACGGTAACTCTGGCAAGAAGTTCTTCTTTTAAGAAGGGCTTAACAAGATAGTCTGTTCCTCCAGCCTTGAAAACATCTATTAAAAGTGATTTATCAGCCCCTGACATAAAAATAAAAGGTAGATTCTTTAACCCAAGTTCATTTCTAATCCTTCTGCAAAGCTCACCACCATCCATTACAGGCATTTCAAGATCAGAAATGACCATATCTACATGATCCATCTCCTTGCAGATTATTGTATATGCTTCTCTACCATTTTCTGCTTCAAGTATATTAACACCATGTCTTTTTAAACTATTTACAACTATTGCTTTGGATGTTTTACTATCATCCACAACAAGTACTGTCATATCCTCAAGAATATTATCAGGAAAGAGAATATTATTTACAACATTTAAAAGGTCTCCCTTCATAAAAGGTTTTGTAATGAAATCTGTCGCCCCCAGATCAAAACCTTTTTTTCTATCCTCAAAGTTATCATTGCTTGTAACAAAAACTATTGGTACTTTGTTATAATTTAAATATTCAAAATGTTGTGCATAATGATCATTATAAAGTTTTTCACATGTTTTAAAACCATTTAATTTAGGCATTTCAATATCAAGAGTAACAAGATCCGGCTGGAATTTTGGTAAATGTGTCAAAGCTTTTAGCCCGTCTTCTGAAACCTGAACTTCATAACCACCACTTTCGAGTTCCTCTTTAATTATCTTTCTTAAATATGCTGTATCATCCACAACAAGAATTTTTTTTCTAACACTCATTCTTAAAAATCTCTCTATAAAAGTTAAGTCGTTGATTTATGCAGGTTTAAACGAAAACTGCATGCAGTATATATGTAAGGCATCTTTTAATTGAATTTTATGATTTAATCTAAAACCAATATATAGTAATCAAATTACTATGTCAAACAATGGCAAGTGTTTATAGTAATATTCTTACAAGTTACATTCGCCACATTGTGTTGTTAATATAAAATCTGTTAAATTATCAACAGAAATGTTATATACTATATCAACCTGATTTTCTAATCAAAAGTTCCGGAGGATAATCTTTATGAAGCAATTAAGTGTTATTGTTGTTGATGATAATAAAGCCACTCTCAGACTAACTGAAATCAATTTAAAGAGTATGGGATTCGAAAAAATATTCACTGCAAAAGATGGAAAAGAAGGTTTTGACCTGATAAGTTCAGAAAAAATTGATTTAATTATAGCAGATTAGAATATGCCGGTTATGGATGGTATGGAGACGTTAAAAAAGGTTAAAGCTGACAGTAACTTAAAA
>JAAELO010000771.1 GCA_024226555.1 Desulfobacterales bacterium
AGCGTTATGATCCTGCTGTCGAGTGTTATGTTGGGATTGTGAGCTTATCACAGCTCAACATAACAAGGCGGATCAACCTGTCCGAGGAAATTAGTTGAAGAGTATTGGCTAAATCAATCGGCAGGTTATCCGCGACGTTAAGTTTCAAAAGGAGTATGAAGTGAAAAAGTACAAAATTTGTTTTTTAGTAATTGTTTTATTCACTGTTGGTTGTGTACCTTTCATAAAACCAATTCAAAGAGTTCAATTTTCTCCCTTAGAGTATGAAAAGTTGGAAACTGAAGGGACAGGAATTGTTAGAGGGCAAGCTTTTATGAAAACAAGAGGTGGTGATGTCAAATTAGCTGCTGGTAATAAAATTATTCTTAATCCTGTAACGTCATGTAGTAACCAATGGTATCAACTTAGCTATTTGCAAAACAAACCATTAACAAAACCTGATCCAAGATATGTAAATTTTTCAATTGAAACCATTGCTGATGCAGATGGTAAATTTGAATTTACTAGTGTTCCACCTGGAGAATATTATTTAGTAGCTCCAGTATTCTGGGAAGCAGCAACAGGTTACCAAGGAGCACTGCGACGTCAAGGCGGCTATTTAGCAAAGAAAATTAAGGTTAAAAACAATAAAGAGTATAAATACATTCTTACTAGGTAGTAAAACTACCTTACAAAAAAAGATGAACCCGTTCAACAAGAAGTCGTTTTAAATATTGTTGGACCAATCCCCAAACCGATAGTGCCGTAACCAGCTATAACAACTGTTTAGGATTACTAATGGAATACCTAAAGAAAATTGATAGACAACTCTTAAAATGGGCTTATCAAAAATACTTTAAAGATATTTTTTTTATAAAAGCGCTAATTTTTATGGGAGACGGTCCTTTCTGGATGATTGTTGTATTTATCTCTGCCCTAACAGGCCAATTATATAATAGTGTATCTTTCACTCAATTAAGCATTTTACTTATGTTTGGATTGGCAATAAGCAACTTAGTATTTACTCCATTAAAAAGCCATATAAAGAGAATACGTCCATATGCCAACGCAGAATTGCATCGGGATTTACAGATTGAAATTACAAATCGTGACCCTGGACATGGCTCAAAAGAGTTAGAAAGCTTCCCTTCTGGTCATGTTTTATGGACAACACTTTGCGTTAGTATTATTTGCTTTAAATTTGGTTTTATTGCGATACTCATATTTGGATGGTTGATTCCAGCAATGATGTTTTTGAGACCCTACTTAGGCGTTCATTATCCAAGTGATGTCCTTGCAGGTTTGATTCTGGGAAGTATTAATACTTCAATAACATTAGTCATCTCGCATACCCTCATGGATTTCATAAATAGCCTAAAGGAATACAATGGCTATATTTATGGATATTGGTTTTTTATAAGTGTGTTTCTATTTGTCGGGTTTAAATCCTGGTTGAAGAGAGTGTAATAACCTTTCCTGATATTTTTAAATTGGTTTGTGAGAAATCTTTTAGTTCCGTAGTTAGCTACTGAATTGTCAGAAGAATTCAATATCGAGACTATCGAAGACTTTATTCTGAAGTGGAGAAAGAAACGATTTGATATGAATTCCCTAAAGGTTCCCTTTAAATATTAGGAAAGCTTTATTTAATGGCAAAACTTTCAGGAATGCCATATTTATCCAATAACTTTTTGTAAATTGATTTTTTCTTAATCAATTTAAGACCTTTATTAAATTTTTCTCTTAATTCAGAGCTTTTTGGATATTTTCTTGATATTAGTAAACTGGTATTCCCAATGGTTAATGGATTTTTCAAAACACTGATATTGTGAGCTTCTTCTTTGAAATTGTTTATTAAAATGTTGTACCCTGCAAGTTCATCAATAACTAAAAAATCGATTCGCTTACGTATGAGAAGCATAAAATTCTTATTCTCTGTTGATAAAGTATATGTAAGTCCTGCTTTTTTGAATTTATCAATATACCAATATCCAAGAGTTCCTCCCAGTATGAACTCTTGGAAATCCTCCATTTTTTTCCAATTGTATCCATTTGGAAATTTTTCATTGTTATAAAAAAATCTATTATAAGTATGTGTGATTGGATCAGAAAAGTCATACAGCTTTTGGCGTTCTGCTGTTTTTAAATAGGGTGTTGCTGCAAAAGCTTTACCTTTTAAAACATAAAATTCACATCGTTTCCAGGGATAAAACTCATAAATAACTTCTACACCAACCTCTTTAAAAGCTTCTCTAACCACATCCAAAACAAACCCAGACCCGTTTTTTTTTGATGATGTATAAGGTTCATAATTGTTTGAAGTAATTACTACCTTTTCAGTAGCATAACCGGTAGTTATGAAAGACAACAGAAAACAGATAAGGAGATTTTTTTTTATCATATCGCGATCCTGTATTATAAATTTCAATGTGAATTGAGTAAGTTTTATATTCAATTGTTAACTAAATTTGTAATGTTTTCAATCTTTTTTGTATCTTTCTTATTAAAAAATATTTAAAAGAGATATATGATTCAAAAATTTTAGGGAACCACTTTTAACTATCAAAAAGGTGCTTTTAAGATCTTTTTTTGATAAAGAATGAAATAACAAAATAGTCAACCAGATTGTATAAGGGAACCTCTAATAACTGCTCTTTTGGCGAAATCCCTTGTTATTTCCGAAAAAAACTGTAATAAAATCGGCTCGTTATTTTTGGAAATGCCTTGTATTTCATCCAAAATTCTAATTATTAGCGACTCCTCCAGAATAGATAATCTGGAACCTAACTGCCTAATAACACATAATATATAAAAAGTGTTACTTAGAAGAGGTTACCTTTATTTATTCATTTTCAATAATATCACCATAATATTTCTTAGCGCATTCCTGACAAATACTATGGCTAAATTCAGCATTGGAATTTTCCTGGACATAAGCTTCAAATTGCTTCCAATAACCTCTGTCATCTCTGATTTTTCTACAATGTGAGCATATAGGGATAATACCTTTTAAAGTTTTAATCTCATTTATAACTTTTTCCATCTCTTTAATTAATTTTTCCCTGTCCTGTTCAATTTGTTTAGGTTCAGTAATATCCTGAATAGTCCCAAACATACGTACAGGACCACCTTCTTCATTATATTCAGTTTCTGCATTGGTCAAAATCCAACGTGCTATATTATCATTTCCAATTATGGGGTATTGCCACTCCCCGCGCCCTTGTTTTATTACCTGCTTAACCATGTTGATGTGATATTCATGAAACTCAGGTAAAATCAGTTCTTTAATAGTTTTGGATGAAATATTACTTTTTGGATCTAAACCAAACAGATCATACGTTTCCTCAGGCCATGTAAGAGAATCATCATCTATGTCATATTCCCACCAACTTAACTTCCCTAATTTCTGGGCTATTCTGAGTTTATTATTTTTATCGTTTAGAATGTTTTGTTTCTTTTTAAAATCAGTTATATCGCGATCAATTCCTCTGTATCCAATTAAATTTCCGGTTTTATCAAATAATGGTACTCCATTTGACTCTAAAACCACATATCTACCATCTTTATGGATGTTCCTATTTTCAAGACCATTAAATGGTTCTTGTGTTTCCAGCAATTTATCGAAAATTTTGCGCAATTTGTCAGATTCATTTTTCTCCATCAGATCAAAAGGCGTTTTACCAATTATCTCCTCAGGTTTATATCCTAATAATTCTTCAACCTTTGGACTACAGTATGTATAATTACCACTTGGATTTACTTCCCATATCCAGTCACTACTAACCTCTACTAAGGATTGGTATTTTTCTTTATAATCTTTTATAAACTTTATCTCATTAAGCTTGTGTATCAATAATATCAGCATAGAGGTCATTATCAGCCCTGATATAAAAAAATATAATTTTTGATTAATATTTGAGAACCACAGAATTATAAAAAATATGATACAAATTACTAATATCAATATTAATTTTCTTCCAGTGGAGTATAAATATTTTACTGTTCCAGATGATTGTAACATTTCATTACACTTTCATTGAAGATGGATCTCTATAGGATACTAAATATTTTAGATTTTTTTAACTTTTAAGTTATGATTTTTTTGGAAATATTATATAGCGCTCAATTATGAATATACTCAATTTTCCTGTTATAAACAATAAATTTATTCTTTTATCAAGCAGTTAGATTAATTCTAAGAATCAATAGGTACTATAGTACTGGTAAGAAGATAAATGAATTAAGGAATATATTTTTAAAAGAGACAACTTAATAATATAATGTAAGAATATTATTTTTTACTTCATAACTTTTTAAGCGCTTGAAAAAAGTCATTCCCAATAAGGAGCCACTCATATCAGCTCCATTTACAGAAGCACTAATGTTTTTCAGGTTTATACTTCCCACTGCGAAACTTTTTATCTTAAGGGAACCTCTAATAATTAATATTTTAGATGAAATGCAAGGCATTTCCAAAAGTAACGAGCCGATTTTATTACAGTTTTTTTTTGGAAACAACAAAATATTTCGCCAAAAGAGCAGTTATTAGAGGTTCCCTAAGATCATTTTGAGCATTGCAATGGGGACATACTATTATTTCTTTCGATGAATACATTTAGTCTTGTTTTCTATAAGAATTTACAGGATTTCCAGTCCAGTACCTGAAAGCATGGTTGAAAACGGTTTGCTCTGTAAAACCAAACATATAAGCTATGTCAATTACAGGAATATCTTTACGTGCAAGATAGCCCATAACCATCTCCATTCTAACACTATTAAATATCTTCTGAAATGTTGTTCCTTCTTGCTGTAAACTCTTTTGAAGAGCTCTTGTGTTCATGGATAGTTTGTTCGATATCTCAGGTAGTGTTGGTAAATTTCCATGCATACGATTAGCTATTAGTTCTGCAACATACATAGATGTAGTATGTGGGGTATAATTATTAACAAGGGTTTTTGTAATATATTTATTCATCATCTCAGTCAGCTCTTCATCTTTAAAATTAATTGGTATATCTTTCATAGTGAGAGGAAAAACCATCATATCCACAGGTTGATCATATGCAATGATAACAGGAATATTTTTATGAAATTTAGTTTGGTGTGCTGGCCTTTTAGATGAAAATAAAATTTTTACAGGAAGAGCTATCTCATCTGATATTTTTTTTATAAATTGAATAACTTCAAGAAAGAACCCTTCTGCCACATGTCTTCTAACTATTTTATTTGAACATGAACATGTTAATTTTAACAAAAGTAACGATTCATGTTGCTCTGTTTCAGATTGAATGCCAGATGCAAGCAATGATGAATAATTGTTTATCTTTTCAAAAGCTTCACCCATATCAGTGCAATTAAACATTGAAAACCAGAGCAAATGCCTTGATCTGTTTTTTGGGTGTAAAAGGGACAAATTATAACCAAAATCGGGATCATTTGTCTGGCTGAGAGCATATCCTATCAACTGATAATAAGATGACATAGAAATACGCTGGTCAACATGTGTAACCTGTTCTTTGGATATCGCAACTTTTTTACAAGCTTCTTCAATATCCATTCCCTCTTTTTGCATATGTCCAAGCAGGATTCTTACAATCATAGCTGATGCAGAGTCCTCTGGCTCTATCAATGATAAATAGTTTTTCGGCATGTGGACTTTTTAAAAGATAGGGAATAATATGTCAAGCATAATATTCATTTTATCATTAATTAAGGTGCGTTACAAAAACGCACCTTAATTATTCTTTAAGTTAGGTTGAACATTTAGTCATGGGCAAATTGAATAAAACCAGATACCCACTCACTGGAGAGCTTAAAAAGTTCTTCACAGTATATTTTTGCAAGGAGTTTGCTGTTAGATGCAAGAACCATATTTAAATTATCTGATGCATTTATTCTGGTAAATTTATTGATCCTGAAAACTGCCGGAACAATTCCATTACCACTTTCACTTGGATTTGAGCTGTCCGGATCACCATCAATATTTTCAAGATAAAAATAACCGGAATCACCCGGGCACTCCCACCAATCAGGATTCATACCAATACCCCAACCTATCCAGTTGTTTCCAACATCATCAATAACATAGGAATCATTTACAAACCATCCACCATCATCATAACGGAGTCCTCCATTTGAATAGGGAAACATTCTTTTAAGCTCACTATCTGGTTGCCTGTCACCTTCTCTCTCAACCAGATTTCCTCCATAGTAACTTGTCATGTAATATGTACGCCAGACTACGTTTTTTATAAAGTTTCCATAAGTGTTTGCTGTAAGGTCACCATGGGGAAGGCCTGACTGAATGGTTAACCCATCAGACGCTGGTTGACGTGCTCCCGATAAACTGTATGATATATCTGAATATCTGCTTTTTCCATACTTTTCCAGGTCATCTCCTGTTGCGTGTGTATCTGCATGGGCATGGGCAGCAGAAGCCATATCTTCAATAAGGTGGCAAAAACGACCGACCTGAAAATAGAAATTGCTTTTGGTTTGTATGTCACTCCAGATATCAGATGAATATTGATAAGCATTTTGGGTATCAGGAATATTATACCATGCTTCACCTGTTTTCGGGTTATAGCCATGGGCTTTCCATGAAAGCAGAGGGACATTACTGTCCTGCTGACTTCCCCAGAGAGATGTGTCCCAATCGGCACTTAAGGCATAATCCTCCTTTACTGAACCTTCATCTAAATATGTTAATTGAGTGGATGTATTTACATTAAAGTCTGAGTAACCTGATAGAAAAGCCCAGGATGAATCTGAAGCCATAAGATAGTCCACTGCTTTATTTGTAATTCCCGGATGGGTTATGTTGTTATCCCATGACAATGAAAGATTCGGTGTCAAAAGAAGTAAAAGAAGTAAAAGTAAATATTGCTTTTTCATATATCCTCCGAAACTTTTTTATTTGTTAAGTTTTAATTTTATTCTGGCAGCTTGTTTTAAAAACCTGTAACCAGTCTTCTCTTCCTTTGAAAGCTCTGTAAGAGCTTTAATGGATTCCTTTGTTTTCATCTTTGATAATTTTCTCATGCCCCAATTAATATAGGTCGCTCTTTTTGGGTATCTCTTTAATATCTCTTTTAAAAATTTAACTTTTTCTCCCGTTTTCATCTTCCTGTATTTTATCTGTGAAATAGAAAGCTTTGCTGCCTTTCTGTATGAATACTTAGTTTTCTCTCCTGTAAAATTTTCAAGATCCTTATTTGATATATCGTTTCCAATAAGACCCAAAGCCTGTATTGATCTCATTTTTATCTGGGCATCAGATGAAGTTAGTCCATCCTGAGCAACATATAAACCTTTGTCTGAGCCTAATAATCCAAGGGAACCAGCAGCATATATCCTTATTACCTGCTCATTTCTGTGATCATTTAACTCTTTTATTAATAACGGGACAGCAAGTTTTGATCCACATAATCCAAGACCAAGAATGGATGCTTTTTTTATATAAATGCTATTTGATTTTTTACTTGCCGATGACTTAATTAGCGTTTTTGAAAGAATTTTGAATGCTTTTAATCCACCAATATTCCCAATGGCCCTTGCTGAGTTGAAGATATAGCTTGGATTTTCAGATCTCAATAATAAAACTTTTAAACTATTTAAGCTCTCTTTTTCCTGTAATTCTCCTAAAAGATTAATTGCAGTAATACGAGCATATTTCTCTTTTAATAAATCAGCTCTACTCATCAACAATCTTTTGGAATCTTCAGTATCCTTTAGCATTTCAATTAATTCAGGAATTGATTCAGACCTCTTTTCAATAATTTTTTCAATAATCTGTGGTGCTTCTTTTGGACCGAACTTCATCGATTTCAAATCCTGAACGCCGCTCTTTGCACTGATTGCAACCGGCAATAGAAGTAAAACAAGTAGTAGTATACCACAATTAACTTTGCTCATTAAATAAGTCTCCCTTTTTGAAATTAAAGAAATAATAATGGTGGATTATATCGATGCAGAATCATTTAAAATATCAATGATAAAATGAGTCTGCATTAAAGCCCATTTCAAAAAAGATAATAACAAGATCTTGTTAAATATTAATAATGTTTTGATTAGGAAATTATTTTTGGAGTTTAACGGAGTAGATATCTTTTTACAATGAAAAAGTTAATTTTATTAATTTAATATAAAGTATTCTTTCCAATATTAATGAAAGTTGGATCTTAACCCAACAAAACCAAAGTGTAGATTAAACTTATAATTCAAGGGAACCTCTAATAATTAGAATTTTGGATGAAATACAAGGCATTTCCAAAAATAACGAGCCGATTTTATTACACTTTTTTTTGGAAATAACAAAGGATTTCGCCAAAAGAGCAGTTATTAGAGGTTCCCTTAAGCAACAGGAGGAACTTTGGTAATGTTTCTGTTGAGTACTTTATTGCATCCAGATAAAATTTATAATTAATTTGAACCCATTTTGAATTCATATTCCTTCACAAGAAACCGGGTTTGTCAAACCTTTAAGAGTATAGAACTGACTGTTGGAATCAAATTGCAGGGGAATCGGATTGTTTTCACCAATTAAATTATTTGGTGGGCCTACCTGGATTTGAACCAGGGACCGACCGGTTATGAGCCGGTGGCTCTGCCAGCTGAGCTATAGGCCCTCAAATCAGCTTAACGAGAGACGTTCTACATGTAGTGAGACTTCTTGTCAAGACTATAATGGAAATCATTCCTGTCAAGGCAGAAATTTTTTTTTTTATTAAATCAAGGAAACAAACACATTTATTCCTGTCTTTTGATTCATTTTGGTTTATTAAATTATCTTGATATTGTGATTAGCATGAATTATAGGTTTTAAATAATGATAGATTATGTAAGCATTGTTCCAATATAACTTTTATAGATAGGAAAAAGAATGGCTTATGTTGCTGATCATGTAAATGTCTATAGTTCCTGTATAGAACTTCTAAGTATAAAAGGTTGGGAAATTGAAATAGAACCATCTCCCTATGAAGACGAAAATTCTTTATTGGACTTTTACATTGCTATTAAGGATGGCACAACTGTTAGGGCAGATAACCCTTTGGCATTGTTGGGGCTTGCATCTTTACATGAACATCACTATCCTCATTCAGATGAATCCTACTGGTGGACAATTAAGAATGAAAAATTGTGTTTATTAGATAGCCTTGAAGACGATGCTCTTGAACGCTCTTTTTTAAAATATGTGAAGGAGTATCCTGACAAGTGGAAGAAACTCATGAGAGATGCTATCAAAGATAGCCAGGATAACCCTGAGGTTGGAGCGCATGAAAGAATAGGTATTTCTCTAAATACATTTGAAAGATTAAAAAAAGAAAATCCCGATATTTGAATGTAACAAGGCAAATGGGTATTAAGGGAACCTCTAATAACTGTTCTTTTGGCAAAATACTTTGTTATTTCCAAAAAAAACTGTTATAAAATCGGCTCGTTATTTTTTGAAATGCCTTGTATTTTATCCAAAATTCTAATTATTAGAGGTTCCCTTAAGTAAAAATATGAAAATTCGTTCTTTAAAAGTAGAAGATATTGAACAAACAGCAGAAGTTCACAAAGCTGCTTTTATACGACAAGGCCAATCACTGGAGTGGATTGAGTGCAACAATAAAGCATTTCCAAGAGTTCAATATTTTGTAGCTGAAGATAATAATGAAATTATTGGGTATATCCACTGGAATCAGAAAAGTGGTTTTCGTCCTGAAGTGGTACTCGAGTTGGAACAACTTGCCGTTCATCCTAAAAAACATGGAAATGGTGTTGCTACCAGATTGATCAATGAATCGCTACCTATGGTTGCAGCTCAACTGGATAAGAGAGGTGCAAAAATAAAACATATTTTAGTCACCACTAGAGCAGATAACTATGCACAGGAATTATACAGGAAAACCCTTGGTGCTGAAATTGAAACTACAATAAGCGATTTGTTTTCGGCTGATGAAGTTTTCATGATAGTAAGAAACATCAAATTATGAGTAACTTAGTGAAACAGAACAAAAAATCTGGAATGTGCTGATATTTTTGCTTCTGATTAAGATATGTTCCACATAACGGATGGTGTGCCGATGTATTCTTGCTGCTAAACAAATAATTCAAAGTAACATAGCATTATACGATCGTTAACCGCTTATTAACGTACCGTAATAAAGTAATTTAAACATTTTGTGGTTAACCATAGAGCAGAAAAAGCTGAAATATCTTTTAGCTTTCGTATTCTTAGCCATTATTATAGGTAATCTCTGATATGAATATCAATTTTGGACAGGTAATAGAAGTCGCTTGCCATCGAAGATGGGAAAACATAAATAAATTTAGAAGTCGTATTAACAGGTTTTTATGATATTATTTTCTATTTATTAAAGAGTTATTATCAATATTCATAAAATATAACTTGACATTTTTTAATGAATCGATTAGATTGTAGATCTTTAGAGGTCTCAAGTGAGACTTCGTGTTCCATCCTGAGGAAAATCCATTAAATATAGTGGCACGACCTGAGCATCGAACAAATAATAAATTTTTAATACGTAAGGAAAGATCACTATGGCGAACGGAATAGTAAAATGGTTTAATGACTCAAAAGGTTTTGGTTTTATTGAACAAGAAAATGGAGAAGATGTATTCGTACATCACTCAGGTATCAACAAATCTGGTTTCAAATCTCTTGCAGAAGGAGCTAGAGTTACATTTGATGTTGAGCAAGGACAAAAAGGTCCTGCAGCAGTTAATGTAACAGAGCTTTAGAGTTTAGATAATTAGTTAATAAAGGCGCTTTAGTTTTTGTACTGAAGTGCCTTTTTTTTGTTTTTACAATTAAAAACTCCCAATACATTTAAGTAAAACAAAATATATTTGTTTTATTCTATTATTTTCAGACATTATAATATTCTCCTTAGACAAACTACACAAGTGTGCGTCAATCAGAAAATTTATCCCTGTTGCATTATCCGATCCATGTCAACATCCTGAAATATAATTTACTTAACAAAATAAAGATTGCCAGGATCGGCCGATCATTTCATGGGCAATAACAGGAATATATATAATGTCTTTTAAAGATCTTGGTCTAAGCACAGAACTGCTTGCGACCATAAAACTACAAGGTTATACAAAACCTTCACCAATTCAGGCTCAGGCTATACCGGAAATATTTAAAGGCCGGGACATTCTGGGTGGAGCTCAAACGGGAACTGGAAAAACAGCAGCATTTGCACTGCCAATTATTCAGAATCTTAGTAAGAATAAACCACAAAAACATAGAAAACCACGTGCTCTTATTTTGACACCAACGAGAGAACTTGCAGCTCAGGTAAATGAAAGCATGTGTAGCTATGGCCGAAAAACAAGACTATATACTACAGAAGTTTATGGTGGCGTTAATATCAATCCACAAATAAAGCGCTTTAGAAATGGTGTCGATATAGTTGTTGCAACACCAGGAAGACTTCTGGATCATTTACAACGTAAAACAGTCGACCTTACTCAGATTGAGTTTTTGGTTCTGGATGAAGCAGATCGAATGCTTGATATGGGTTTTATTAACGACATCCGAAAAATTGTAAGTACCCTTCCAAAGAAACGGCAGAACCTTATGTTTTCTGCGACCTATTCACAAAGTATAAAAAAACTGGCAGATACTCTTCTTAATAACCCCGTACAGATCGAGGTTGCAAAGAGAAATATGGCCACTGAGATGGTGACTCAATATGTCCATCCTGTTGAACGTGGAAGAAAACGTGAATTGCTTTCCAGTTTGATAAGGGATGAAAAATGGGAACAGGTATTGGTTTTTACACGCACAAAAAATGGTGCTAACAGACTTACTAAACAGTTAATGAAAGACGGCATTCAGGCAGCAGCCATCCATGGAAATAAAAGCCAGTCAGCCAGAACCCAGGCTCTTTTAAGATTCAAAAATGGGAAGGTTCGAACACTGGTTGCAACCGATGTTGCAGCACGAGGGCTCGACATCAATCTTCTTCCCCATGTTGTAAATTTCGATCTTCCTAATGCACCGGAAGATTATGTACATAGAATAGGACGAACTGGTCGGGCTGGGCAGAACGGAGTTGCTCTCTCCCTTGTTTGCAGTGAGGAACAGGATCTTTTGGTAAAAATTCAGAGGCTTCTTAACAAGAAAATCACTGTTAAGAAGATTGATGGATTCCAGGCAGAACCAGCTACTACAAAAACAAAGGTAAACAAAAGACCAAAGAGGTATTCTGCAAGTCCAAAAAAACAAAATAGAAAAAAAGCTTCATCATCTTCAAGAAGTGGTGGGTCTGTATTTTCTTTGGCAGGTCAGAATAAGACTCGAAGAGTAAGTGGAAACGCATAAAAAAAATCTGGCGGGTTTCAAACCCGCCAGAATACATTTGTTTTTATAAAACCAAAAATCCAGATTTCCATTCCTCATTAAATTAAAACCAAATTAATTCCAGGATACCAATTCAGGTCCATAGTTTTTACTATTAGTTTACAGGTATTTTTGATATCTATTATAGACTCAAATTTGAAAAACTGGTTTGTTTTTATTTAAAAAAATCTAAAGGAATTAAAATGGAACCTGTAAACCCAGCTTTTAGTACTTTTTCTATACTTCTTCCATTAATTGTCATGACAGTTATAATGACATTGCCATTAATTTTTCTATGTAGACAACTTGCAAAAGAGAAAGGGAAGGATCTTCTTCAATATACAATTTTAGGCTGTATACCATTTGTGAACTATTATGTATTATTTTACTTGATTGGTACATCAAACAGGAATTTGGATGAGAAACTTGATAGAATTTTAGCAATAATTGATAGAAAACCGCCAACTTTAAATAAATAATAATTTAACAAAATTCATTTTGTAATTCGAACCAAAAAGAAAGAATCTTTTACCTGAAGAGACGACATATTTTTACATCATCTATTGAGTTTAAGTATTTTATGTTATGCGATGTAAGAATTAGACATTCGATTGACGGACCAGGCAAAATTTAATTATTTTAATGAACCTTTTTCCGATATTTCTCATCAATCTTTTTCCATGTACCATCTCTCTTCATATCCTTAATGACTTCATCAATTAAGGGAAGCAAACTTAAATATTTGGATTTTTTTGAAATCAATATGTAGAAATGCAGATCGTAAACACTTACATTTAGAGGCTGAATCTTATCCCATACTCCTAATTGTTGTGCTATACTATAGATCATCAAAGGACTCTCAACGCATATATCAACACGCCCATGGGCAAGTTTCTTTATGTTTAAATTTGCACCCGGAACCCATTCAACATTATATCCTTTATCTTTTAGATATATATTGGCCCAACCTGAGCCCAAATAGGCACCAATTCTAAATGGTCTTAAGCCTCCAAGAGTTTTGATTCGTTTTATCTGATTCAATTTTGGATGTTTTTTATAAGTATACAATGACATGTTGTAATTCATTATTTGCTGTTGATTGGCAACACTGTATTTTTGTCTGAAAGGCAGATTTGCTGTAATCAAAAAATCTGCATCACCGATTTTAACCATATGTTGAGCCCTTTTCCATGGAAAAGCCTTTGTAACAAGTTTTAACCCAAGCCTTTTCTGGAAAAGTTCCCTGGCTAAATCAATTTGATATCCCTTTACCACACCGTTTTCTATCCAGCATAGAGGTTTACCGCTTTCAGCTCCAGCAAAAATAATCTCTTTAGTCTTAGTCTCAGATTTTAAATCCGCAGGTATAATTGCAAGCACAAACAGGAATATTAAAAATGCTCTCATAATTTTCCCCAAATAATCTGTTTACTTATTTTGGTTTAATATGCTGTATTGAGGATTTTATTTAATCACGAAATCAGGAATTAATCAAATTTAATGGATACTTACTCATTTATCAAGTTCTTTTCTTTCTAAACATATGCACAGAACCATCTTTTGCCATTTCTGCTACTTCCATAATGGCCTCGGTGTTACCCTTAACTCCAGACTTTCGTCAAGTTCCCTTTACTTGTTTTATTTAAAAATCTATGGCTTCACCAAGAATTTGTTGTGATTCAATTATTTGAGGGTCTTTTCTCTTTTCAATTTTGACTACAGGAGCTTCATATACTTTTTCATCTTTTTTACTTCCAAGATGAAGAGACAATTTTTGTTTCTCTGTGGCTCCAACCAGAGAATGTAAGCGCTGTACATTAGTTTTCATTGTTTGTGAAAGTGATTCCATTTGAACGGAAGAGGAAGCGGCCTCTTCAGCATTTGCAGCATTTAGATTAGTTATTTTATTCATTTCATTTATAGCCTTATTTACCTGCTCAATTCCATCTGCCTGTTCAGAACTTGCTGCTGAGATCTCTCCCACAAGCTCATTTGCTTTTGATGAGCTTACTGAAACTTCTTTAAATGCATCATTGGCTTTAACAACAATAGAGCTACCATGTTCGATCTGTCCAACAATACCTTGTACAAGGTTGGTTGTATCTTTAGCTGCTTCAGCAGATTTAAGAGCCAGATTTCTTACTTCATCTGCAACAACAGCAAAACCTGCTCCGGCCTCACCAGCCCTTGCAGCCTCAACAGCTGCATTTAAGGCTAAAAGGTTAGTTTGAAAAGCGATAGCATCAATAGTTTTAATTATTTTCGAAGTTTGTTCACTTGCTTTTAAAATTTCATCCATGGAGAGCGTCAGTTCATTCATAGAGGTATTCGCATTTTCTATAATTTTTGAAGTGTCCTGCATAATTGAGTTTGCATTATTTGAGTGATCAGCATTATTCTTAGTCATTGAGGCCATCTCCTCCATTGAACTTGCAGATTCTTCAAGAGAGGCCGTTTGTTCAGCTGCACCTTCTGCAAGTTGCTGGCTGGACATCTGTATCTGGTTTGAAGCACTTGCAAGATGGTCTGAAGAATCTTCCATTTCATCTGCAATACCTTTAAGAACTGAAATAATACTTCTTGCTACCAGAAAAGCAGCGACCAATCCTGCTAAAAGTGCAATTATCACAAGAGATGTAACACCGAATCTGGTTTTCATAGCAGCAGAGAGCATCTTTTCATCAGTTATTACCATTTTTTTTGCAATACTTCTCACTTGTTCAATTGTATTGTGAATAGTTTTTGACTCTGGCAGAAGGATTTTTGCATAGATTAAATTTGCTTTACGGCTTCCTTCAAGTGATTTCTCAGACCATATTTTAAGGTTTTCAAGATGTTCTATTGTTTCATTTAAAGCAGGTAGTGTTTCTTGCTCAAAGTCAAGGGCACCCACATCAGCCGAAATGCCTATATCGTCATTAATTTTTATTGCTGTTTTATAAAGCTTTTTGTTACTTTCTATAAGGCTTGCCCAAGTTGCCTTAAACTCATCATCACCTTTTTTCAGAAGGTTTTGTCCCTCCCTTGAGTTCATCCATATTCCCAGGATTGACTTCTCAGCATCTGTTTCCACATTGAGTTCTTCTGCTCTTTTAATCAGGGCATCTCTTATTTTTCCAGCCCAATTCATTAGAGAGACATGCATCCCAATAATATGAGCGGGTAACTTGCCATCCCCATTTTTATAAACATCTCTGATATCCTGGGCAGATTTATGAATATTAGTATTCTGGCGTTTTAACTTCTCTATTATTGGAGCAAGTTCAGGGATAACCTTTGCTGCTTTTGCACTTTCATCTCCATATAGCCAAACACCTAATCTTCCTTTTCTGTGGTCTGTTTCTGCGCTAAAATTCGAAATTGAATCATCGGTTAACAAAAGATTAATTTCCTGTGTCCATTCGAGATTATCCACCTCAAACTGGATTAATGTGGCATCTAAGCTATTTCCTGACATCACCTCACCGGCGTTTTCAACAATGCCTCCAACACCATAGAAACTTACTCCACCAATTAATGAAAGCAAAACAATCATAAGTCCAAATCCAAAAGCGACTTTACTCTTAATTGTCATATTTCGTGTATCCATTATTCTCTCCCAGGAAAAGTTTATATTTGTGAAATATTAAATATAAAAATTGGCATTCGCTAAAATTTTATTCCATTAAATGCAATTGCCAATAAATGTGAAATATTGTCTAATAAAATAAAGTTAAAAGAATCACTTTTTTATTATCTAACTTGGTTATGATTGGTTTATTAGTGGTAAGACATCTCCACGTAGATCGTTAGAGAATTGTAATTTTTTTTGAAGTAAATGTCAATTAATTACATGGTAACCATCGATAATTGTTGACATTATCAATGCGTGAGAGTTTATTTAATGGGTTTTTTTAAAAGCAAAAAATTATGAAAAATAAAAATATTCTATTAAAAAATGTGAATTGATACATTCAAAATATAATTTTATGGGTTATTTATCATGCAAACTTTCTTATTATTCAGGAAATCAATAATTTTGCAATCTCTTCGATGTGTCTTTCATCAGAAAGACAACACCCACCAATAAGTTTAACGCTATACTTTTTATGAATATTAATAATTCAATTAAAACAAACAAAACTGAAGCCTTTTGTTTTATAGGGAACCTCTAATAACTAGAATTTTGATTGAAATTCAACGTTTATAAAAGCTTTTTTAGTTTTATAAAATCTCTGCATTAGAAAAAATAACGAGCTGATTTTACAACAGTTTTTTTTTCGTGATAACGAAGTAGTTCGATTAAAAGGCGGTTATTAGAGATTCCATTATAAAGTTCTACTTCAAAAGGTTTTCTAAAAAAGCTGAAGCTTCATCTATGAACTGCTTCTGATGAGAAAGGTTACTGATTAGATGGTCTCCACCTTTAAAGATAAGCTTTTTCTTTGGCTCATTAACAGCATTAAAAATAATATCAGCATTTTTAACAGTAACAATCTCATCCTCATCGCCATGGACAACAAATACATTTTTTAAAACTGATATATCTTTTGTGAGATCAAAATTCAGATTATTTTTATAAAATTCCGGTGTAAGGCCATATCTTGAATTAAAATCATCGGGAGGAAGTTCTATGGTTTTGCTATCAGCAGGAGATGCAACAATTACCATACCTTTAATATCCGCTGTAAGAGCAGCCAAAAGACATGTCGCCCCGCCTAAACTACTACCAAAAAAACAGATCGATTTATTTGTATGACCTGATTTTTTAACAGTATCTACCGCATTTAAAAGATCTTCACACCTTGAAGGCAGTGTTGTTATTTTAAGAAAATCTC
The DNA here is from genome assembly GCA_024226555.1 of Desulfobacterales bacterium. Classification (GTDB taxonomy): domain Bacteria; phylum Desulfobacterota; class Desulfobacteria; order Desulfobacterales; family JAAELO01; genus JAAELO01. Next base: position 17,158 of record JAAELO010000771.1, read on the forward strand.
CAGTGCTATCACCACAACCTTTATGATCAAATCTGAAATATGCAATACCCAATTCATTGCATCTCCTTGCAAGATCAAGTTGTTTTGGTGAACTGCCACTACTTTCAAGCCCATGTGACCCTATCACCACAGGAGGCTTATGGATATCGGGAAGGTGGAGAACCCCTTTTAAAAGCTCACCACCTGAAGGAAAATCTATATTAATAGTTTGTATTTGCATAACCAACCCAGCCATCAGCTTTGACCAGTTCGTTATCATATTCTGAGATGGAAAAAGACAGTTCTAAATTATCCCCGGAACTTTTAATAACAAAGGTTTTGTTATCAAAATCTGTTACAACTTCAGTATCTTTACCTTTAAATGTATCAAAAATATTATCAATATCATCTTTGGATAGCTCAACTGCCATCATACCGCAGTTAAACATATTCTGCTTAAAAATTCTTGCATAGTTTTCTGCAATAACAAGGTTGATTCCATTTACTTCAAAAGCCCATGGAGCATGTTCCCGAGATGAACCACAACCAAAGTTTTCTCTTGTGAATACTACATTTTTATCTTTTATATCTTCAACTGCAAAACCATCCATCTTAAGATCTTCAAGGAGATGTGGTTTTAATGCATCCTTGGTTATCTCAGTAAGATACTTTGCAGGTATTATTTCATCTGTATTTATATCGGATCTGTCAAGAAACAGAGCTTTTCCGCTGAAATTTTTCATATCGAATCCTCTTAATTTTCCCAAAGAGTTGAATTTGTAATCTTTCCTGTTATGGAACTTGCTGCAGCAGTAGCAGGAGACATTAAATGAACCATACCACCTTTACCCATTCTTCCGTTGAAGTTACGATTTGTGGTAGATGCACAAACTTCACCCTCTGCAAGAACACCATTGCTCATTCCAAGACATGCTCCACATGTTGGATTAGTTACACAATATCCTGCATCCATAAATATTTTTATGATGCCTTCTTCCAGAGCCTGACTGTATATAGCAGGTGTAGCAGGTGAAACAATTGCTCTTACAGATTCATCAATTTTATGGCCTTTAAGTATTTCAGCAGCAACCCTTAAATCTTCAATTCTACCATTAGTACATGAACCAATGTAGACCTGATCAACCTTTTCACCTTCCATCTCTTTGACAGCTTTCACATGATCCGGTTTAAAACCATATGTTAGTTGTGGAACAAGGTCATTTACATCTATAGTAATTGTGTCTGTATAAACAGCATCTGTATCCGGTGTAAATTTTTTAAAATCTGAAAGAACATCCTCTTTTGATGAGTACTCTTTATCAATAAATTTCCAGAGATATTCAACTGTTGTTTCATCGGGACTGCATATTCCACAAGTTGCTCCAGCTTCAACAGCCATATTACAAAGGGTCATCCTCGCTTCCATAGTCATCTCATCAACAATATTTCCACTGAATTCAATCACTTTATTGGTAGCACCATTTACACCAATCTCACCTATAATTTTAAGAATGATATCTTTAGAGTATACTCCCTTTGGAAGAGTTCCCTTAATTTCAATCTTCATACTTTCAGGATAATGGAAAGCGCATACACCTTTTAAAATTCCAACTTCAAGATCAGTTGTTCCAACGCCCGCTGCAAATGCTCCAAAAGCACCATGTGTACAAGTATGGGAATCACCCATAATAATTGTATATCCTGGTCTGACAAACCCTTTTTCAGGAAAAATTGCATGGCAAACACCATTATTTCCAATATCAAAGAAATCTTTAATATCGTGTCTTCTTGCCCAATCCCTCAGGATTTTACCCTGAATTGCTGTTTTAGAATCCTTTGCAGGGGTAACATGATCGATTACAGCTTTGATTTTTGTTGGATCAAAAACTTTATCCATGCCCCTCGAAACAAGGTCATTAATAGCAACTGGTGTTGTTATTTCATGGCAGAAAACAGCATCCAGTTTAATGACATTTATATTTCCAGATGGATTATCAACAAGATGGGAATCAAATATCTTTTCCGCAATGGTTTTTCCCATTTAAAATACCTCCTTTTATTTTCCTGAAAATAGAGATCGCGAAGGTGTGGTAACCCAGATTGCCTTAAGCGTTCGATCTCCAGTATTCTTTAAAACATGGGGAATTTCAGATGAAAATGTCACCGAATCTCCCTCGTTTAATTTATGTTTTTGGGTTCCATATATAAGCTCCCCCTCGCCTTCAAGAAGAATGCCTAACTCTTTACCCTGATGGCCATATACCATATCACCCTTTTCTGCATCCTTTTCCACCTCAAGCATAAAAACTTCAAAGGAGTGTTTATCAGAATCTTCATGCATAGAAGAGAGCTTATGATACACAACATCTTTATGACGCATACTGCTTCTTTCAGAGGAGCGTATTATTGAAACCTTCCTGCTTTTTTTGTAGTCCCTGAAAAGATACTCAGGATCAATTTCAAGAACATCAGCAATTTTGAGTAAAGTATCAATAGATGGTGAAACCTTATTTCTTTCTATTTGAGAAACAAGACTCTCACTTACACCTGCATTTTGAGCAACTTCCTTTAGGGTTATGTTCTTTCTTTCCCTTATAGCTCTAATTTTCTTACCAAATCTATATTTCATTTTCTTAACCAATATTGCACCTCCTTAAGTATCTTTAAATTCAATTTTGAAAATTGTCAACATATTTAGGGAATCTCAAATAATTTGAATTTTAGTAAAATAAAAACTAAAGCTTTTTATTTGCGTATTGAAATACAGATTATAAAAACTTTAGTTTTATAAAATCTCTGCGTAAGAAAAAATAATGAGATGATTCGTTTATAAAAAAGCTTTTATTTTATAAATATTACTACAATTTTTTTTTCGTAATAACGCTGTTGTTCGGTTAAAAGGTTGTTAGAGGTTCCCTTTAGTTAATTATTGATTAATTTGAGTTGCATATTTGCAAAAAAAATATTAAAAGAAGGGAAAAATAATTTTTATTTACAATGAAGGATTTATGAAAAAAGGAAATAGAATACAGCTGGTTTAGAAAACTTGCAGTTAGTTTGCAGTTTGAAACCTGTTTGAATGGGAAAAATCAAACATTTTTTCAGTCCTATTTTTGTACTTTCGGTCCGATACAAATCTGCAATCTCTGCAAGTCCTCCATATAGAGGGAACCTCCAATAATTGATTTTTGATTAAAATACAAGATTGAGAAATAAATAATGAGGCGATTTTTCTACAGTTTTTTATTTTGGAAAACGCAGTAGTTTGGTCAAAGGGCAGTTATTAGAGGTTCCCTACATTCGGTTAAAGAATATTTAAGAATTTAAAACGGAGATTTAAGTGAAATGCTTAAAAAATATGGATTGGAAAAACTAATTAAAAAAGGTTTTAATGAAGAAAATTGCGGATTTCTTGCAAGGATTACAGCTCAACACAATAAAATATATTCTGTAATCTGTAGTTCCGGTGAAAAAAGTGCCAGGGTTTCTGGCAGGTTTATACACGAATCAAAAAAAATATCTAACTTTCCTGTTGTTGGAGATTGGGTAATTCTAAGAGAAGGTTCTGAAGATCAGGTTATTGAATCTATAGTTCCAAGGATCAACCAGATTTCAAGAAGTGCAGCTGGAAAAAGGTATTCAAGGGATGAGATCTCAGAGGAACAGGTTATTGCTGCAAATGTTGACAATGTTTTTATTGTTTCAGCTCTGGACAGGGATTTTAACCTGAGAAGAATTGAAAGATATTTAACACTCTCTTATAACAGTGGTGCAAAGCCTTTTATTATACTTAACAAAGAGGATCTTTGTGATGATATTGAATCTTATATAACAGAAATTGAATCTATTGCTTTCGGAGTTCCTGTTATCCCGGTTTCGGCTGTTAACCAGGAAAATCTTTCTGAACTTTATGATCATTTGATAAGTGGTGAAACATCAGTTCTGGTAGGATCATCAGGTGTAGGTAAATCCACGCTAATAAATGCTTTCATGGGAGATAATACCCAAAAGGTTAAAGATATAAGTAGTTCTGTGAAGAAAGGAGTTCATACTACAACCCACAGAGAACTTTTTCTGCTTGAAAATGGAAGTATTTTAATTGATAATCCAGGTATGAGAGAGCTTGGACTTGTGGATGGAAATAATTCAATTAAAGATGTTTTCAGAGAGATAGAAGAGTTAGGTAAAAACTGTAAATTTAATGATTGTAGTCACATGGATGAACCGGGTTGTGCCGTAAAATTTGCGATATCTGAAGGAATTCTTTCAAAAGAAAGATTTAGTAGTTATTTAAAACTCAAAAGTGAACTTGATTATCTGAAAATGAAGGATAGTAAAAGTTCAGAAGCCATTGAAAAAGATAAATGGAAAGATATCAAGAAACAGATTAGACGACATTACTCTGGGAACAGAGGGAAATAAAAATAAAAATTGCGGGTTTAGAAACCCGCCAAAACACCTTTATTCTTCAAGTAAGAAAGAATAATAAATTTCAAGTGCAATTTTATTGCACTTGAAATCTTGACATCACAGTTCAACTCAAATATTTTAAATGATTGCCTATTTCAAATTTGGGAGATGATATGGATTGGTACTATGCAATAGAAAAAGAAAGAAAAGGTCCTTTTAGCGAAGATGAGTTTAAAACTCTTGTTGAATCAAATGAGGTTACAAATGAAACGCTTGTCTGGAACAGTACAATGGCTGATTGGGATAAATATGGAAATTTAAGCAAACCAGGCGATTTGCCAGTCAGATCACAAGAGACAGATGACACAAGAAAAAAATGTGTGGAATGTTACATGTCTTACCCCCAAACAGATATGGTCCGTTTTGAAAATTCCTGGGTTTGCCGGGATTGTAAAAATATTTTTGTGCAAAAAATCAAGGAAGGTATTCAAACAGACGAATACAGATATGCCGGCTTCTGGATAAGGTTTGGTGCAAAATTAATAGATGGTATCATAATAACAGTTGTCTTTTTATTAATTGTTGTCGCCCTTGGTGCAATAGCTTCTTTTACAGATAGAAACGATGAAGCAGCTTACAGGCTTATTGGATCATTATTTTATCTGTTTTATTATGGTATAACTATTTTTTATTATGTTTTTTTTGTTGGGAAGTATTCTGCAACACCCGGAAAAATGGCCTGTGGAATTAAGATTATAACTCCTGAAACGGATAGAGTCTCTTATGGAAAAGCCTTTGGCAGATATTTGAGTGAAATATTAAGTCAGCTGATTATTTATATTGGATATATAATGGTTGCCTGGGACAAGGAAAAAAAGGGATTGCATGATATTATATGCAACACAAGAGTTGTATATAAATAGAACGTGAAAAAACAAATTTTTAAATATTAAATATATGGGGGATCTAAATGGAGTGGTACTACGCAATAGAAGATGAAAGAAAAGGACCTGTTAGTGAGGATGAATTTAAAAACCTTGTGGATTCTAATACAATTTCGGGTGATACTCTTGTTTGGAATAGCAATATGGAGGATTGGGATAGCTATAGCAACATCAATTCAAGTAAGCCCCCTGAAATCCCTCAGGAACAAAATGTTCCTGAAACCCGAACATTGCCAACAGATGAAAACAGAAATAATTGTGTGGAGTGTGGTGGCGCATTTCCAAAGAGCGAGATGATCAGTTATGAAAACTCCTGGGTTTGCAGGGATTGTAAAAATATTTTTATCCAGAAGGTCAAAGAGGGAGTGCAAACTGATGAAGTTGAGTACGCTGGTTTCTGGATAAGAGTTGGTGCTAAACTGATTGATGGTATTTTGTTAATGATAGTTGGTGGAATAGTAGGTGTTATTATGGGGCTTTTCATCGACACCACATATGATCCTTATTCCGGGCATATAGCTCCGGGATATTATTTAAGCCAGTTTATACAATTCGTTTTTGGTATATTTTACTATGTATATTTTGTAGGTACGCATGCTGCAACACCTGGTAAAATGGCATGTGGTTTAAAAATTATCTCTCCTGAAACAGGAAAAGTTTCCCACTTAAGGGCATTTGGAAGATACTGGAGTGAGCTAATTAGTGCACTTATCTTATGTATTGGTTATATTATGGTAGCATGGGACAGTGAAAAAAAAGGGTTACACGACATTATGTGTAACACAAGAGTTATTAAAAAATAGTTTTGAGGGAATCTCTAATAATTAGACTTTTTATTGAAATTCAAAGTTTATAAAGGGAACCTCTAATAATTAAAATTTTGGATGAAATACAAGGCATTTCAAAAAATA
>JAAELO010000772.1 GCA_024226555.1 Desulfobacterales bacterium
GATTATAAATGAAATAAGTAATTATTTTTTCAAAATTGAGGTATTATGGCACGAAAAATTCTTTGAAAATGTATGCCAAAAATCTAAGTTTATAAAAAAAGTATTCAACTTAATACCAAAAAACAAACAACCGGAAAGTAAAAAGAAAAAGAAAGATTTTACAAGAAATCGCAAGTTACCTTTTCAAAAGATATTTACTTATGTCCTTTCGATAACAGCCGACAATAAGTCCGATGGTGTTGATATTAAATCAAATGCATTCTTTAAAGCCGCTAGAAGAAGCGGAATATGGCCCAATGCCGAAACTGTGCACCGAAGCGCCATCACTAAAGCTCGAAAAAAAATAGATTGGAAGATTTTTGAAGAGGTTTTTTACAAAGCATCAAAGTTGGCTTATGAGCTTTGGCCTAAAGATCCCCAGTATTTATGGAAAGGTATGTCTGTTTTTGCCGTAGACGGTTCAAAATATACTCTTCCTGCCACAAAAAGTTTAAGAAAGGAATTCGATCCAGAAAGCGGCCTTCAAAAACGAGGTAAAGGTCATTTCCCTCAATGCTTGGTATCTACAGTTTATGATGTCTTTCGGCGTTTTCCGGTAGCAAGGACTATTGTCGACACCAATGGTTCGGAAAGAGAAGAAATCATGAAACTTTTACCCAAGTTGCCATCCGACGGCATTTTAATGTTTGATCGAGGATATCCAAGTTTTGAGCTGATTAAATATTTATCTGAGCGCTATAAAGGCTACTTCCTATTTCGCTGCAAATCAAAATCCACTTTTCGCCAAGTCGAAGAGTTCGTAGCGGGTAAAGAGTCGCAGGAGACTATTCATCTTGCACCTTGTGGAAGGTATTTCAGAAATCTGCCCAAAAAAGAAAAGGATAATTTAAAATCGATCCCATTGAGAATTATTCGCCTTCAAGCGCCAGACGGAACCGTATCTGTTTTATTGACAAACCTCGAGGATAATAAAAAATTTCCGAAAACTGAAATTGAAGCTTTATATTTTAAACGCTGGGAAGTCGAAAGCTATTATCGAGATGAAAAAGTATATCTTGAGCTTGAACGTTTTCATAGCAGGACAAGCAACGGAATTCGTCAGGAATTATTTGCGGCAATTATAATGAGTGTTGTAACCAGAGTTTTTATGGCAGTTTCCATGCAGGAGATGGAAGGAAAAGAACCTCAATTTAAGAATGCATTGAGAACACTTTCCGTTGATGCTGCGATATTAACTTATGAAAATCCTGCAAAAATGATTGAAGTATTTGAGGAAATTCTTGCCGACATCAGGAAAGTAAAATATTATCGCCCAAAAAAACCTCGAAAGCCACAACCCAGAGTTACAAAGAAGACAGTAAAAAAATGGTCTGTCTTGAAAAAACAAAAAGCAACTCGGTCTTAAGTCAACAGTAGTGGGATCTGTGCGGGGGACGACGCGTAATCGGCGTTCCTACCGCGACGGCGTAATAATCAAATCTAATAATAGAACTATGAAACAACTAACATTACATGAAATTTCAGAGTATTTAGGAGCTGAACTATTGGGTAATAAGAATGAGTTAATAACTGGATTAAACGGTATTGTAGAGGCTGAGAAAGGAGATATTGCATTCCTAGCAAACCCCAAATATAAAGATTTTTTGCTGTCGACCAAAGCGTCGGCGGTTATTGTAGGAACCGACATTGAAGCCTCTGATCTAAACTTGTTACGGACTACAAATCCAAGACTTGC
>JAAELO010000773.1 GCA_024226555.1 Desulfobacterales bacterium
CTAAGACATCTTTTATCGAAAGACAGAAGATCCGTCAATGCCTCATTCACACCGGGAAGATTTTACACCAAAAACAAATAGAATGTTTTAAATGGATTAAAACATGTATAAAATGCTGCATGAGCATTAATAATGCAGAATGTGTCACTTGTTAGACTGATTTTATCGATCTGTTTTAGTTACTAATTGGTGTAATTTGGAATCGGTAAAAAACTAAATATTTTATTTTTTTTTGATTAAAAAATATTAGTTGAAGAATTTTTTCAACTAAAACACTGGTTCTGCGTGATTGAGGCGAGGCTACTATTAAACAAACAAAACATAACATTTGCTATTTTGGATACTTGATTGAGGTTGTTCTGCCCGTTATCTCTTTTATAGTCCTCAATAGCAAGTGGGCGTGAAATTGGCGTTTTCTGTAAAAGAAAAGGAGTGGTTGGAGTTTTAATATCCAGCCACTCCACTCATTTTTTTCAAAATCTATTTGTTAAACTTTTTAAAAGTTTACCCGCCGGGAGGGCCACCGGAGGTTGTATATCATTATATAAAAAGTTGTCTTGATTTCTCATGTCTGCCTATAAGTTGCTTAATCATTGTAAATGTGCGTTGGTAGGGCATTAACGCACCCTACTTGGCTGCCCGTAATCTCTTTTATAGTCCTTAATAGCAAGTGGTCGTAGGAATGTTAACCTCTAAGATTTGCTGAAATAGTTAATTCATCGAAAACAGTACTAAAAAATATAATTAAACCGTTTTTATTTTTATAGTTCTTTTTTCTCAAGGTATATTAATCATAAATGCATTGGCTTAGAGGTTACCAGAGGCGTTTCTGTAGAAGAAAGGAGTGGTTGGAGTTTTAAAATCCAACCACTCCTTACTCAATTATTTTTTCAAAACCTATTTGTTAAACTTTTTAAAAGTTTACCCGCCGGGAGGCAGTTGGGTTTCCCTTACTTGCCTTTTCCTACTTAAATCTTTGTCAATGTGCTTAAAATGCAACCTACGAATCTTACAGCAATCACAACTTGTTTTTCATAATAGTAAACCTTATTACAATTAAAGAAACTCCAAAAACAAAAAAAACACCTAAAATTAGTAATCTATTATTTCCATCAACAGGAATTCCATTTGAAAATGTTTCCCCGAATCCAAAAAAGCCTAACAAACTGTCAATAATGAAAATTGAACCAAGGAATGGAACTCCAAATCTTGCTCTATTATAAAATTTAATTATATTGTTGTTTTTCATTTTTCAACTATACTCCATAACTTTTAAAAAAAAGATGCTTATTAAAACCCAAAATCAATATCATGCAAATCATTCGATTTAGGATCATATCTATAATCGTTTAAATTAGTAGTGTGTTCGTATTTACGAAATTTTTTACCTGCAAAAATTGAATCATTACCTTTATGAAACAAAGATAAACCTGGAGCGAATCCACCTATTGAAAAACCCAAATCTTTTTTATCATATAGCACAGAAATACATCCTATTGGAGTATCAACCCCCCATTCCTTTGCTGTATCAAAAGTTTCATAATTTCCTGACCAATAACCTCCAAAAATACCCCTCCCAAATGAAGCTCCAAAAGCTGGGTGTGATGATAAATAAAATTCAGCTTTTTGTTTTGTATAGTTTTCAATTTCAGATGACCCGACTACTAATATTCCAGATGCTTCAACACCCGCTAAAATTCCATTTAGTCGATATCCAAATCCACTAAAAAAAGTCCCCTGTACATCTTTCTCGACTTTATATTTATCATCTTTCTCAACTTTATCCTTATCGTCCTTCTCGACTTTATCTTTATTGTCCTTCTCGACTTTATCTTTATCGTCTTTATCTACTTTAACATGTCCACTAGGATCAACATACATCAAAGGATTATTCCGACAATAAGCATACCTGTTCAAACTCTGTGGATCATAGAGATTTGGAATAACAGTATCCGCCGAAACAAAAATCCCAATCACAGGATCATAAAGCCTTGCGTCATAGTTGTAAAGGCCTGTGGATTTGTCTTTTTCCTGATCTGTAAATTTGTAGTTCAGCTCTTCTGTGTTTTCGGAGGTGGATTTCTCCATTCCATAGGGAGCGTATTGGGCGGTTTCTATTACTTTTACATCATCTCCGGGGTTTACTGCGTTGTCGGTTAGGACTGTTGTACTTCCGAGATGATCCTTGTGGAAATAGAATGTTTCTGTACCTTTTATCTTGGCAATTCTCAGGTTACCGCCAAAGATATAGTTTGTGACCTGATTATTTATCTCTTCGCTGTACTTGCTTATGTAATATGTGTCTTTTCCGTTGTGGCTTTTTCTTGCACGTTTTGCAGTACCATCATAGAGAAATGTTGTTGTTCCGTTGCTTCCATGATTGATAGAAAGGGGCATGTTGTCCCCATTGTATGCAATACTTCTGTTGTGAAAGCCTGTAAGTGAGGTGAAATCAAAGCTTTGGGTCATGTTGCCGTTTTTGTCATATGTCATTGTGACAAAGGGCTGATTGTTCAGGCTTATGCTTTTTGGTGCATGGTGTGGAATTCCTGTTTCACCTGTGTGTTCAAAGGTTAAGACTGAATTCTTTAGAATAGAAGGTTTTCCGCCATAGGTTGATTCACTTAGAAGCCTGTGGAGCTGATCGTAGGTATATGTTGACATTGAGCCTGCAACATTATCGATAATGGTTTTAATATCACCGGCTGCGGTATATTCATACCTCTTGTTCTGAAGGTTCTTAACTGAACTTCCTTCAGGAACAGTTGTTAGAAAAGTTTCAAGCCTTGTAGTGTATGGATTGTAGGTATATGAAGTTTTTGCTTCATTTCCAAATACAAGCTGACCGATTTTTCCGGTGGGTTCATACGATGAATATTCAACATGAACTCCGCTATCTCCCTGCACAAGTTTAAGAAGATTGGTTCCTGTGTAGTATTGATAAATAAGCCTGTAATTATTTGGGTAGATAATCTCGCTTGGTTTTCCTGTGATATCGAAGGCATATTTTGTTACATATGTTTTTGAACCTATGGTTTTTGTCTCTTGAAGACAATTACCCAATTTGTCATATTCATTAAAAACGGATGTTACATCACTGTTTGAAATGCTGTAGAGGTTACCAATTCCATTTGTTCCAAGATCATAGGTATAAACAACATCTTTATCTGAAGTTGAAAGATATTTTTTCTTTGTAACCCTTTTAAGATCATCATATTCAAACTCGATTATGTTGTTCTTTGCATCGGTTTGAGTGTGGAGCGTGTTGTTTTTATTATATGAATATTGAATAGTTCCAAGGTCGGGATCGATCATCTCATATTTTCTGTCGAGACTATCGAATTTAAAAACTATGTTTTTATTTTCGTTATCCCTGATATTTACAACTTCACCTGCTGCATTATAGGTGTAATATGTATTATAATTAAGGTCATCCGGGGCTTCCACCACCTGAATAATTTTACCAAGATAGTTTGTGATC
>JAAELO010000774.1 GCA_024226555.1 Desulfobacterales bacterium
AACCTCCTTTTCCCAACATCCAAGATGCCATAACAATTAAGGGCATAATTAAACTAAATTCGGGGTTCGCCAAAAGGATAGTCGGCGCAAATTCTTTCCCCCTTTTTAACATTTCCAACGAAAACACATCTCCCGTAAACCACGTTGCTTGGGGAGCGTCTTTTCTTCCTTTTAAAACTCTCTTTTCATCTTTTTCAATCGCCAAAGAACCACGGGGGAGCACTTTCGTCAAAGCTCCGGACCCCGCCATAGGTTCATAAATTCTTTGCTTCGTTCCCACTCTTAAAATTAATTCTTTAATTTTCCCGACGATCTCTTCCGGCGACTTGTCTTCTTCCGTTTTCGCCGTTTTCAAACGGCGATATCCATGCGAAGCCTTAGCTTCTTCAATTTCCTTCTTAATTTTCCTTAATTCGTCGTCGGGTTTTGACTCGTCGAGTTCTAATTTCGTACTTTTTCTTGCGACGACTACGGCTACCCTCGGAATAATCTTCACTTTATTGGTATTTACTACCTTTTCCTTTGCATTCGAGAGTTTCTTTACCCTCGCATTATTTTCTCCTAAAATATCCACGAC
>JAAELO010000775.1 GCA_024226555.1 Desulfobacterales bacterium
AGAGTCGCGGAGAGGGGGGGTCGGCTGGTCGCCGTGGCCAGCGGGCTCCTCCGTCCCCAGCGGCCCTGGCACGGAGGGGCCGTTGGGCGAGGGCAGGCACGGGGACTCGCGGGCCGAGGGAGGCCCGTCGGGTGGCACATGCAGAGGCGGCGAAGAGCGTGGGGCAGCGTCGGGGACGCCAGTAACGGGTCGCTGCGCGACAGAGCGGTCGGCCGAATCCCCAACCTCAGATGGAGGCAGAGAACTCCAAGAGCGGGCGCTCAGCGGTGGCGTCTGGAGCCGAGGCAAACGACTCCGTGCGGGCGGCCGGCCGGGCTGAGGAGGGAGCAGGGGGGCGCCGGGAAAGGCCGCCAGAGAGGAGTCGGAGGAGCCATCCGAGCGCACGTCCACCGACCGGACGTCCGGGCCTGGAAAGGCCTGGCGGCCGGGGGTGTCGGCATCGGTGAAGACGGCGGAGGCGGCGTCGGAAGACCAATCGATGCGTTCGTCCAGGGGGTGGCCGTCAGGCCCACGGGTGGCCCGGCTATCCGAGCTGACAACATCGCTGACATCGGCGGAGGAAGAGACGGAGGACCACTCCACCCGCTCGTCGAGGGACGGGTCGACCGGGCCGAGGAAGGCCCGGCGACCAGGGGGGGCAGCGTCAGAGAGGTCCGTGGCGGGGGAGGAGGAGGGCCAATCCCTCCGATCGTCATGGAGGCGACTGGCCGGGCCGAGAAAGGCCCGCCGGCCAGGGGCGTCCGGAGAAGAGTGGCGAGTGCCACTGGCTGATGGTTGTCGATGACGCCGATGCCTCGCCCGACGCCGGGGGGTAGGGCCGGGCGG
>JAAELO010000776.1 GCA_024226555.1 Desulfobacterales bacterium
CCAATTTGTTTGTTGGGACTGTTTGTCCCTGTTCTACGGGTGTTGGAAGGAGCAGTCGATGGGTTGTTCGGCGGGGAGTTGGAAGGAGCAGTCGATGGGCTGTTAGACAGGGTGTGGGGAGAGGCGGGGTGGACACTCACCCCAGAAAAACACACCCAAAACAAAACAAAAAAAAACAAAATTCACCTCTTTTTCACAACATTTGGCGGGATCCAATCCCGCAACATATCATCCAATCCACATTTTACCTTCTTTTTCCATATTTCATTTCATTTTGCGTGTATTTTTCCACGCCCCCGGGGAAGGGCGACTGAAACATGCCCCCGTCGACCTGTAATTCCCATTCCCATCTCTTCACATCTCTCATAACCCAATACATCTAATCCTAATCAATAAAGAATCCATACTCGCCTGTGTGGGTGTGTGGGGTTCGAAGTGAGAGTCGCGTGGGGTGCGTGTTTTTTGATGCGCACGCTCGCGTCTATTGCTCTACACCCAAATGCGTGTGTGAGACACTTCTCTCGCCCCTGTGGATTGTTGGTTGCCTCCCAACTTACAAATGGGGAGAGAGCTTCCATGGGGAAAAGTTGGGGCGAGAGGGGACATAAAAAGCATGGCGACTGACCATTTCAATCGTCAGTCCCACTCACACCCAAACAAAAACAAAAACAAAACAAAACTCACATCTTTCTCGCAACATCCAGCGGGATCCAATCCCGCAACATCCAATCCATTCTTTTTATCATTTTCATTTCATTTTGCGTGTATTTTTCCACGCCCCCGGGGGAAGGGCGGGTATTAAAACATGCCCCCGTCGAGTATATAATTTCCATTCTCCATTTCCATTTCCATCTCTTCACATCTCTCATAACCCAAGATCTCTGATACTACTCAATAAATGATCCATACTCGCCTATGTGTGTGTGTGGGGTTCGAGGTGCGAGTCGCGTGGGGTGCGTGTATATTGACGCGCACTCTCGCGTCTATTGCTCCACACCCAAAGGG
>JAAELO010000777.1 GCA_024226555.1 Desulfobacterales bacterium
AACGACTCGTATTTGTCTGACATTTGACTGAGCAAAGTTAATTTTAAATTTGAAGGAGTTTGGGTTTGATTATTTAAGAAAAACGCGCGAAAATATTTTGCTGACGCCATTTCTTGTTTTTTCAACAGTTTTTGATGTTTAAATTATTACCTATTACCTTGTTATAACATTTTGAAAGTTAGCAATCTGAAATGAAATGTAAGTACCTTCGAAATGTCTTGTATTTTTTTTAACCACTCTAACTTTTATGGTCTTTTTTTACTGTCTGCCGTTAATGAAAACAAAACAAAACTCCACAACATGTTCCTTCTCCTTTTTAAAGTTAGTTTCTGAAGAAAATTGACAGACTTCGTGCGCAACTTTCATTCCGGGGGTTATTTACCAGAAGCTACGTGTTGGCCTATTGTTTTTTGAGTGGGACAACTGCCTTTCGCCCTCGTTCGACACACAAATCAACCGATGCTGCGATGCTACGAACGATTTAACTTACTACTGCGCAGGCGCTTCAGGTTAATTTCTGTTGTTTTTCTGTATTCCCATTCATGGCTAATGGCCTAAATTTTCACCGAAAAAAGTAGTGCTTAGTTATCACATTCTAGTAGAGAGACGAAAGAACTCATTGAAGTGGAATTATATGTGAGTAAAGATCATGCAATAACAAACATATCTATGATAGTTTGTTTTCTTATTCATGCATGAATGGACTGTGAAATATTATTTATTCTCAAATCGTTCGATTCCTGGCTAGGGGACTCTAATAAATACTTCAAAATGTCATCATAATAATAAGAAATGAAATATTTTATTACCACAGTTCTTTGCTGATCCTTATCATCATTGACATTAAAACACAGTGAAGGCGATGTCCAAGTAAATTCACAAGTTGTACATTGCTTTAAAATCTCAAATCCAGACATTTCATCCGCGAGCAACTTTCTCAGATCTGGCGACAATCTCGACAGGCCAACGTTTTCATCCGGACAAG
>JAAELO010000778.1 GCA_024226555.1 Desulfobacterales bacterium
AACGACTCGTATTTGTCTGACATTTGACTGAGCAAAGTTAATTTTAAATTTGAAGGAGTTTGGGTTTGATTATTTAAGAAAAACGCGCGAAAATATTTTGCTGACGCCATTTCTTGTTTCTTCACCAGTTTTTGATGTTTAAATTATTACCTAATACCTTGTTATAACATTTTGAAAGTTAGCAATCTGAAATGAAATGTAAGTACCTTCGAAATGTCTTGTATTTTTTTTAACCACTCTAACTTTTATGGTCTTTTTTTTCTGTCTGCCGTTAATGAAAACAAAACAAAACTCCACAACATGTTCCTTCTCCTTTTAAAAGTTAGTTTCTGAAGAAAATTGACAGATTTCGTGCGTAGCTTTCATTCCGGGGGTTATTTACCAGAAGCTACGTGTTGGCCTATTTCTTTGGTGAGTTGAACGACTGCCTTTCGTCCTCGTTCGACACACAAATCAACCGATGCTGCGATGCTACGAACGATTTCACTTACTACTGCGCAGGCGCTTCAGGTTAATTTCTGTTGTTTTTCTGTTGTTCGGATTAATGGCTAATGGCCTAAATTTTCACTGAAAAAAGTAGAGCTTAGTTGTCACATTCTAGTAGAGAGACGAAAGAACTCATTGAAGTGGAATTATATGTGAGTAAAGATCATGCAATAACAAACATATCTATGATAGTTTGTTTTCTTATTCATGCATGAATGGACTG
>JAAELO010000779.1 GCA_024226555.1 Desulfobacterales bacterium
ATTGGAAATCGAATTTTTAAGATTGTCAATTGCCAATTGGACATCGAATTTTTCATTCTCTCGCTCCACCCTGTATAAAGGTGCCTTTTATCAAAGTGAGCATGATAGATTACTAAGTGTCATTTCCTAATCATCTTCATTTTATATTTTGTTTTTTTTAATGTTTTATTTTGAAAACCTTATACTAGAAGTCTACATATAATTTTATATTATATTTTATTATTTGTTTTTGGGATATGGAAAAGTCTTTTTCTTGACATTGACTTGTCACCGCACCTTTGAATAAGAAAAGTACTATGGCAATTCTCAACAAATTACGTCATCATCTTCCCCCTTATTTTTTTTAATTTTCTTTTATATGCTCGCAAGGGAATAAACTCGATTTTATCACCCACCCCACTTTATGACCGCTAGACATGAGAAAATTAGTTTTTTTTTAATTTTGATTTTCGTTCTTAAAAAATATGAATGAAAAAGACAGATGTGTGGAAGTGGTGGTAAGAGCCATGGATAATTCTTTTAATGGGCAAGTGAGGGATGTTAAGGACATTTTAAATGGGACTATTTATGTTAAGTTTTTGTTTGATCGAGTTTTGTTTTTTAATTTATTTGGTATTTTTATATTATTAAGTATTACAATTCTCGAGTTGGTTGAGAAAATAAAAAAATATTTTTTCTTTTTTTTTGGGTGCGCGGGGTCAGATTCAGCCGCATCCTCGATCAAAACTGCAGATAAAGAGAAGGTAGTATTAAATGTTGATATTGAATGATGATATTCATTGATTCATGTGATTATTTCATCTTCAGATAGGTCTCACACACCATTACAGTCCATGGGCAGCGATGATGGCCACCACTTCAATTTTTCGATTTTACCGGGTAATTGGACTGCCGACACGGCTTGTGCAACTTGAAGTTGCCACGACACTGTGTCTTCAAAGGTGGCGGCAATTGCACACTTGCAAACCGTGTACTTTCTAAACTCAAAA
>JAAELO010000780.1 GCA_024226555.1 Desulfobacterales bacterium
CCAGACTTTTTGAGATAATTGATTACAAAATTGAAGCCACAATCATTAAAGTCAGTGATCGTTTAAACTACACAGATGTTGATCAGATGTTTGAAGAGGGTGATAAAACCATCCAGGCTCTTCATAAAATCGGACGAAATTTCAGGGAGGCGCGACTAAAAAAAGGTGCCCTTCAGATTAACCTACCTGAGATCAATGTTTTTTTAAGCGATAAAAGAGATATTACAATACTTAAAACCGACAGAGAAAGTTACGGTAGAGCTCTTGTTGCAGAAATCATGATCATGGCTAACTGGATGATGGGTAAATTTTTGAGGGATAATGAAGTGCCTGCTTATTTCAGATCCCAGGCTGATCCTAAATCAAGGCTTTATCAGGGAGAGGACGAATCTCTTTTCCTTAACTGTATGCAAAGAAAACATCTGAACAGAGCTATGGTTAGTCCTGAACCCGGTAACCACTCCGGTCTTGGCTTGGATGTCTATGTAACAGCAACCTCTCCAATAAGAAAATATTTTGATCTTGTTACTCAAAGACAGATTAAATCTGTTCTTGGCTTAAATGAGCCATATACAAAAAGGGAGATCAAAAAATCTCTGTATATTCTTCAACCTGTGATGGGAACAGTTGGAAGGGTGCAGTTTATGAGAAAGAAATACTGGATACTCAAACACCTTGAACAGCAGAGAGGGTCTAAAGAGGAAGCTATGATTCTTGAAAAAAGACGTGATTTTTACATAGTTCTTCTAAATAACTATATGCTTGAGTGTAAAGTATCAGCGGCAGGAACAAACTATAAACCAAGAGATCTTGTATCTGTAATAATACAACATGCCGATGCCCGTAATGACCTTCTATCTGTCTTAATCAGATAATTTGTTCTAAAGGGAACATCTAATAATTAGAATTATGGATGAAAATACAGATTATAAAAGCTTTTAGTTTTATAAAATCTCTGCATTCCCAAAAATAACGAGCCAGTCTTATTACATTTTTTTGTTGAGGAATAACACCGTATTTCGCCAAAAGAGCAGTTAGTAGAGGTTCCCTATAAAAGAAGCGATCATTTTATTATAAATATCAGGTTTCTCCATATTAACAATGTGTCTTGCATCATCTATAACCTGAACATCTGAAGATTTTATTTTTGATGCATAATCTTTTTTTATTGCAAGGGGTGTGTAGTCATTTTCTGCATGTACTATTAAAACAGGAGATTTAATACGATGTAACTCTGGAATTATATCCCAGTTTTTAAGAGCTCTCAATGAATTCAGGTAAGGTCTTCTCCCGTTCTTTGACCATCTTCGAATAAGAGTATTTCGTAACTCCTCCTGGTCTGTCTTTGGGAAAACATTTTTTGAGATTATTTCACCCATCTTTCCTGTACCAAAGATCATAGTAATAAGAACTCTGGTGTAATACATCTTCTTCTGTGCAAAGGTTTTAACAGGCATTGCAGCGCTCATATTTGAAACAATGAGAGATTTCACAACATCAGAATGATGTACTGCAATATGAAGCCCCGTAGCTCCACCCATGGAAAGTCCGTTAATATGAGCCGGATACAGATTTAACTCTCTTAGAAGCTCAGCCACATCAGCAGCAAACAAACCAATTGAATACCTGCCGGAAGGTTTGGACGATTTGCCATGTCCCCTGAGATCAACAACTATTACTTTGTACTGTTTAGAAAAGTATTCCACTTGGAGTTCCCAGTCCATAAGGCTTGAGCCAAGCCCATGAATAAAAAGTAAAGGCTCTCCATTACCCTTTATTTCGTAATTAAGATTAATTCCATTTATCTCTTTATATGGCATAGTATGTTCCTTAAAAAATATATCAGGACTTAAGATGAGAATTAATTTATTATATATAGTTTGCAACGATAGTGCAACTGACCATTTCAAAGTGGCTTCAATATATACCTTTATCCCAAAATGGAGTTTTCAGCTCTTTTCTCAAATCATCCTGGCTCAATCCGATATCATCAAGGAGGTAACGGGGGCGTTTTAATAATTCCTTACGGTTTTGTACGCGCTTTTCCCATTTGTACAAATTCCTGATAAATTTAAATTTTATAATATTAAGTAAAAGTCGTTTCATTTCGTTGATTTTAACCTTAACGTATGATTTATTGTTTTTGTGGAACTTATACTTGATATTAGAGTTTTTTAAATTAACAGTCCAATTACTTATATGAATTGTAATAATAATCAAAATGAATCTTTATAAATATGATTTAAACCTTTTAACAATTTTCGATATGATCTTTTCTAAAGGTCATCTTACAAAAGCCGGAGAAATTTTAAATCTGAGCCAACCAGCTATGAGCCAGGCACTCGGCAGATTAAGAGAGGTCTTTGATGATCAACTGTTTGTAAGAAGTGGAAAGGATATGATTCCCACATCTTTTGCTATTAAACTTGCTCCTAAAATCCGTGAAATTATGGATCTTACTGAGAAGACATTTATTGATCGGGGAGATTTTGATCCAGTAACTTCAAACAGAACCTTCAAACTTGCTATGAATGATTACACGGAAATGGTTATTATGCCTGTACTTTTTAACCAGCTTCAGAAAGCAGCTCCAAATATAAAAATAAGGTCTGAACAGATATCAAATGATTATGAAAATGAACTTAGCCATAACCTTGACTTCATTCTTGGATGCGATATCGATTTTGGTGCAAATGTATATCAAAAGTCTCTGTTTAATGACAGGGAAGTTGTAGCTGTACGTTGCAATCATCCGGTTTTAATGAAAGAGCTTACTCCTGAAATTTATTCTTCATTAAAACACGCTCAGTTTAAGTACGGTACATGTTCAAACACAATTGATAAAGAGTTCAATAAAATCGGTCTTAAAAGAGATATTGTTCTTGAAATTCACCACGAAATGGTTTTACCACTAATGCTTAAGGACAGTGACTTGATTATTAACATTCCAGAACGAATGGCTAAGGTTTTTAAAGAGATGGTACCATTTGAAATTATTGAATTGCCATTTGTTACTGTTGATTATAATTTCTGCCAGTACTGGCATGAGAGAAACCATAAAGATCCTGCCCATATATGGTTTCGCTCATTTTTAAATTCAGTTGCAGATTCTCTATAGAATTATGCGCAACATTTTTTGAATTTTTTGCCACTTCCACAAGGACAAGGCTCATTTCTTCCAACCTTTTTACCCTCTCTCTTCATCTGTTCAGGCTTTACAGCTTCGCCATCTTCAAAATACCATTTATCATCAAGTTTTTTAAAAGTGGCAACTTCGTGATGCTTTAACCTTGATCCGTTTTTCTGTCTGTAGTGTGCACAGAATTCAACGATACCTTCAGTATCGTCAGAACCACCATCTTTTGTATTCACGATCTCAAGACTGATCCACTCTGAACTTTCCGCCCAGTCTTTTGCATTCTTCGCATCGTGATCACCCCTGTTATCAGGATGAAGTGTTTCAAAAAGATAATCAACATCAACATTTACATATGCTGAGTATCTGGATCTCATCAATTGTTCGGCAGTTTCAGCGCTTTTTTCACCGCTTATATATTGATTACAACAATCTTCATATTGTGCTTCTGATCCGCAAGGACATGTAGCCATTAAATTCTCCTTAAACTTTTTATTTTATAGTCTTGTAACCATGTTTTTTAGCATAACCTGGAAACAAACGTATTGCATCATTTAGTGGTATGAAGCCAGAAAATGCCCGAATTTTCATCATTTTATAATTTGTCCAAAAAGTCAGGATAGATTTTAGAATTGATTTTCCAAATAATGATTTATTTTTCTGCCATAGATCATTATTAACACCAAAGTGATCTGTCCTAAATACCAAATGAAAACCCATTTTCCAGTTTTCCAGATAATAATCAATTCTGAATTTCATATGCATTTTCTTACCTTTTTTTCATTCCAGTGATCTGTTTCATTTCAAAAACCAATCGAAAAGAGTTACATAACAAAAACTTGAACATTATAAAATATTTTTATACTATTAAATTGTTCTTTGCTTTGCGAGTCTTTTCAAACCTTATCTCTAAATATGAAGGATTATGAGTCATGAAGAAATCGATATTTTTTGTATTAACCATTTTTATTATGACCACGACAGTTTATGCCGGTAAAACTGTTGCAGGACATGGTTTTGGCAAAACAGAAAAAGAAGCAAAATCAGAAGCTCTTGCAGATCTTTCTCAAAGTATCCATGTAAATATACGAAGTGAGTTTACAGATAAAACACTTGTGGAAGCCAGGGGTGTGAAAAAAACAAGTGAAAAAATATTGAATATGGAATCGGATCTTCCTATTCTTGGAGCGCATTATACAATTTTTCCACAAAGTGATGGATATGATGCCAATGCTGTTTTGAAAGATGACAGTCTTGTTATTTACGAAAGAGAGCTCAGAAATGCACTAAAAGATATCCAACAGAACCTTAAGGCTGTGGAGAAAAGCAGATCTGCTTCTGAAAAAGCAAGGCTTCTGAAATCAACATATTCAAAACTTACTCAATTTATAAAATACCGTACAGTGGCTCAGTTTTTCAGTAGTAAAAATATTCCAGAGCTCAAAATAACAAAAACTCAAATCCTGAACATGATCAAAAAAATTGAATCGAAAGCTGATACATTAAAATTTGGTCTAAAAAGGCTTTCTAAAGATTTTAAAATCAATTCAGTTTATATTTACCCTCCATCAACACGAAATTCAAATGAAGTGACTCAGTTTGCAAGTGTTGTAAAAGATGTACTTTCAACTTTTATTCCAGCATCAAATACTCCCGATAAGGCTGGTTTCTTTCTTGTGGGAGAATATAAAATATTAAAAGATGGCATAGATCTTACATATACTCTTACAGACAAGGAAAATAATACTCTTAAAACATCTGTCGTTAGCTTTCTTCCTTCAGCATACAGAAACTATGACTATAAACCTAAAACGGTTGATTTTGATAAACTTATTAAAACAGGTCTTGTTGTTTCAAGTGATTTCAGAGCTGATATAATTACTGATATTGGTCGTAAGAATCTCCTTTTTAAGAAAGGAAATGCTTTAAAATTAATGGTTAAGATGACAAAACCAGGATATTTCTATCTGCTTGTTCATTCATTTAAAAAGGGTGAAAAATACTCCTATTTAATTAATCTAAATGATTCAAGGGGAGATAGAAAATTTATCAGATATGTAAATGCTGATGAAGTTAATAAATGGATTGTTTTAGGTGAGTTTGAAGTTGTACCACCATATGGAGTTGAAACAATGCAAATGATTGCATCCACAAAGGATCTTGTTGATAAAGTACCAACCAATCACCTTGATAAATCCACTCAGTTATATAAATTAGGTGGAAATCCAATTAAAAATGTGATCATCACAAGAGGCCTGATGTTAAAGAAGCCAAAAAACAGCAAAAAAGCAATAAACGCTGAATCTGTACTAACATTTACAACAATGAAATAAAGATCACATACGAGGGTAGATTTGATCTACCCTCTCTTCAAGAAATCCATCTTAATATAAGAGAACCTCTAATTATTAGGTTCCCAAGAAATAAAAGTCTTCAAAAAGCATTAGCTCGTTAATTAGTATCCCTTCACCCCTCAAATCATGAAATTTTACAACAGTTATTTTTTTCTTGTAGCGCAGTAATTCAGGCAAAAGATAGTTTTTAGAGATTCCCATTAACAAGTCAAATCACCAAAAATATTAATCAAAGGAAATATTATAAAATGTATACTGAAGTATTCTGGATAGAAACTCCGGAAAAAGGAAAAATTGGTATTATGCCACGTCCCAGAGGTGGGGATTGGTTAAAAGAAGAAATATCAAATCTAAAAAATGAACAAGTTGATTCCATTGTCTCGCTATTAACATATTTTGAAAACTCAGAACTTGAGCTAACAAAAGAGCAAAAAATATGTGAAAGATTCAAAATAGATTTCTTTTCCATACCAATAGAAGATAGAGATGTACCCGAAAGTATTTATAAGATAATTGAACTAATTTCAGTTTTACAGAAGATGATAAAAGAAGGAAAAAACATAGCAATTCATTGTCGTCAGGGAATAGGTCGCTCAAGTCTTATTGCTGCATCTGTTCTGACTACTTTTGGTATTCCTGTTAAAGAAATTTTCAATAGAATAGAATCATCAAGGGGGCGTTCTGTTCCTGACACAAAAGAACAAAGAAAATGAGTAAGTGCATTTGCAGAATTTAATAAAATTAAATTTTAAATATTTTATGAACTTATGTTTTCTAAGAAACTATAAAAGGGGAATCTAATAATTAGAATTTTTGATGAAATACAAGGCTGAGAAAAATAATGGGTTGATTTTACTACAGTTGTTTTTTTGAAAAAGCAGTATTTCGCAAAAAGATCAGTTATTAGCGACTCCTCCAGAATAGATATTCTGGAACCTAACTGCCTAATAACACATAATATATAAAAAGTGTTACTTAGAAGAGGTTCCCTAAAAAATATATGTATGTATTTAACTTTTATCCTGAAACCCACAGAAATTCTTTTTCATTAGAGGTTGACTCTGATTAATTTTTAATATATAAGTGCCTCTATTATGAAAACTGCATAGACATATCACTTTTTTTATCAATAATCTGATTTTTTAATCATATTGAATATACAGCATATTTGTATCCATAGACCTGAATATTAATTAATCAGATATCATTTACAAATTTTAATACTATAAAATATACATAACGAGGTTTTCGTAATGATTATAAAAAAACTTATTGGCTCAAGCCAAAAACCTGAAATATATACAAAAGGTACAGATGTGATGTGGACAGATCCCCACATCTCAAAGTATCTATTAGAAACACATTTAAATAAGAATATAGATCTTGCAAGTAGGAAAGGATCTACAATTGATCTGACTGTTGAATGGATTTTAGATAAAGCTCCTTCAAAAAAACTCAATATGCTTGATTTGGGTTGTGGCCCAGGACTTTATACTGAGAAATTTGCACAAAAAGGCCACATAGTTAAAGGAGTAGATTTTTCAATAAATTCCATTGAATATGCGAAAAAATCTGCCCTTAAGAAGAATCTTGATATCAAATATGAACATAAAAATTATCTCCTTTTAGATGAGGATCAAAAGTATGATCTTATCATAATGATCTTCACTGATTTTGGAGTTTTAAATCCTGAGGAGAGAAAGACTCTTTTAGCAAATGTGAAAAGAGCTTTAAAACCTTCTGGAACTTTTATTTTTGATGTTCTAAGTGATAATTATCTAAAAGGG
Organism: Desulfobacterales bacterium; assembly: GCA_024226555.1. Taxonomy (GTDB): domain Bacteria; phylum Desulfobacterota; class Desulfobacteria; order Desulfobacterales; family JAAELO01; genus JAAELO01. The sequence continues at coordinate 7,278 of JAAELO010000780.1, forward strand.
TTTGAAGAAACTAAAAACTGGGATTTGGAAGAGGAAGGCTTCTGGAAAGATAGCCCATATTTAGCCCTGAACAATTCGTATCTTTATGAAAAAGAAAAGGTTACATTAAATCAACATATCTTAATAGATGAAAAGAACAATCTCGATATTTACAGATTTTGGATTCACTATTTTGGTAATAATGACCTGTATGATCTTCTTAGTGATAATGGATTTTGTAATATCAAATGTTTTGATAGTGTTCTTCCTGATAATGAATTTCTAAGTAAAAAGGATACAACATTCTGTATCTGTGAGAAAGAGTAGACAACTAATACATCTTTAAAGGCTGCTGTAAAAGCAGCCTTTTTTATTTTCAAAAGAAAAAAGCGAATGTGTTGCGAATTTCACATATTTAATAATACAAACTATGCTAAATAAAAAAATGTTATTAATCTCTAAGTAAAATTTGAATTATTTTATAAAGTTTACAGTTATTAGCGACTCCTCCAGAATAGATATTCTGGAACC
>JAAELO010000781.1 GCA_024226555.1 Desulfobacterales bacterium
ACGAGTTGTTTTTTGCGTATGGAAATAAAGCAAAACGATAGCGTAAACGAGTTGCTTTTTTCAAAAGAAAAAAAAACGAAATAAAGTAAACAGGAAAGCGAGGGCGTTTTTTTAAGAAACAAAGCAAAAAGAAGGCGTAAAGGAGTTTTTTTTTCATAAAGAAATAAAGCGCAAAAAGAGGCGTAAACGAGTTGTTTTTTAGAGAAAAAAACAAAGGATAGCGAGAAAAACGTGTTGGTTTTTGCGTTTTCGAGTTCGAAATTGCGTGATATGTTCAAAATATTCCATTCGTTGTTTGCTTGTCGAAAATCCTTTCTTTTCTCAAATCGTGACGTTTTCGTGTTGAGTTCTTGCTGTTTCGAAGGTGGCGAAAAGAGATCTGTCTTTATGTAAAGGGGAAGGCGAAAGGGGGATTGGCGATCGTCAGAAGGAGAGGAAATTGCGTCTAAAGCGGGTTAGCGAGGGGTAATCCAATCGTTAATGGGTTTTGGGGAAGGGAAGTGGTCATTTCGCGTTGTTTGGTTTTTTGTTTGGGGAAATGGTGTCAATACGTACGTCGCCATGTCATCCAAAACGATTGTCATTTTCACGACGAGACTGGGTCTCGGGAAGGAAAGGCGAGAGCGAGAAGAAAAGAAAAGGAAATCTTGTGGTCTGTCAGAAAGTTCAGAACCGAGTGTGGGTACCAATGTAAGATCCTTGCCCGCTGGGACCATTACATGAAGGGAGCGCTTTGCCCGAAGGCTAAGCAGACTTAATGCAGGCTAGCTCAAATGAATTTAGGGGGGAGCGTTAGCGAATGAGGACTAGAGCGAGTCT
>JAAELO010000782.1 GCA_024226555.1 Desulfobacterales bacterium
CAACGAATAAGAAAAAGATGGCAAACAGGTAACGCACTGGCAGACTTAAAAACAAGAGACCAAGAAATGCCATGGGATACACATATAAGACCTCAAACATGGCTAGAAAAGGAAGGAGCATGGATAGCAGGAACTAGGGGGAAAACGCTCAGACAGGCAATAGAAAAAGAAATATGGCAAAATAAAAGTGTAAAATGGAAACAAGAGCTAGAAAAGGCAGAACACAACGCAAAATGGTGGTTTAACATGGCAGTAGGAAACAACGCGCCAACAAGGATAAAAAAGATGGTACTCAAAATATGGTCCCATACAAGCCATGATGACCATAGCCAGCACAGGAATCAAAAGAACTGCAAAAATAAAGAAAACAAAGACAACAAATACTACAAAGAAAACTACTCGGAAGGCAAATGCAGATGGTGCGCAATGGAGGAAGGCAGAATGCACCATATAATAAAATGCCCATACACAGCACCATGGTGGAACAGATGGAAAACAACACAACAAAAACTACTCTGGGACGCAGGAATATTCACACCGACAGGAGAAGAGAAAAGGGACGAGGAAGGAAAGCTAATATATGAATGGAACCAATACGCGAAGGACAAAGAAGACAATCTAATGTATGAACCGTATGATGATGGACTAATATGGAGCACACCCCCATAAGAAATGGAAAAAAACGAAAGAGTAAAAATAATATTAGGATGTCTCCCGAAAAGAACATGGAAAGAAATGGAAGATAGAGCTTACGCATATCTCAACTACCAAATGTAGCTTAAAC
>JAAELO010000783.1 GCA_024226555.1 Desulfobacterales bacterium
ACCTCTATTTATTTCATATGGGAATCTCTAATAACTGCTCTTTTTGCGAAATACTTCGTTATTACCAAAAAAAACTGTTGTAAAATCGGTTCGTTATTTTTGGTCATGTCTTGTATTTCATTAAAAATTCTAATTATTATTAGAGGTTCCCATATATATCTGCATAGGCTCCAATATGCTTATTATATTACATTATAACAATATTGAAATTTTGAAAATATAAAACCTCTGCCGAGAGGCTAAACTTTTCAAAATTATATAGGTTCAATTCCACACAGTTTTTGCGCAAGGCTTTTCTTCTTTGCCATATCCACAAGGCGTGAAATCATAACTCTTTGTGCCTGGGGTGAACCTGCTCCATGCATGGATTCTGTGAGATAACCAACTGCTGCTGTACCAAGAGTCAGATTTTCAATTAAGCGGAGTATTTTAAATCGATCTTCAGTTGACACAGCAGCGTTTCCTTTGAAATACTTCTCAATCCATGGTCCTGTTTCATCTGATCTGTAATCCTCTGCTGAAGGTAGTGTAACAATCAACCCTCCTGCAATATCCTGTGAAAGACGGGCAATTTCATAAGGCATACGTGTAACATTCTGTTTTGATACATTTGCAAGCAAAGGGTCCACACTAAAGGTTCCACTTGGTTCTTTTTTGCCCTCAGCTCCACATGAAATAGCTCCGGAAAAAAGAGTTTCATTAAGATGGTTCATCTCAACAATCTTGTCCTTTATATGTGATGCTTTTTGCACACCATTATATTCGGCTGCAGTCTGAGTTGCACCAATCAGAACATCTCCAACACCAGATTTACATGCATAACTCTGTCTGTGGTATGATGCAAACTTTTCAACTAACTGGCCTGCAAATTCATATTCTCTGCACATGAAAACACGTTCCCAAGGAACAAAAACATTGTCAAAAACACATAATGCTTCATGACCTCCGAAGTAACTATTTCCTCTATCAAGGAATGAGTCTTCAAGCTTTCTTGTATCGCAGGATTGACGACCCATTATATATTTAATTCCTTCAGCATCACTTGGAAGTGCAAAAGAAATCGCATAATCTCTGTCTTCTGACCGCATTGCTATTGTGGGCATAACAATAATTTCATGGGAGTTTACAGCACCGGTTTGATGTGCTTTTGCTCCACGGACAACAATTCCATCTTCGCGTTCTTCCACAATATGCATATACATATCAGGATCTGCCTGCTTATGCGGAGGTAAGGACCTGTCTCCTTTTGGATCGGTCATGGCTCCATCACAGGTAAAGTCATTTTCCTGAACAAATGTGAGGTACTTTATAAACCTGTCATAATAATTTGTCTTTTTATCCTGATCTATATTGTAAGTTACAATAGATAGTGCATTTAAGGCATCCACACCAACACATCTTTGAAAACAACACCCGGTGTTAGCTCCAAGTAAACGACCCATTTTAGCTTTTTTGATAAGATCTGATGTGTCCTGATGTATATGTGTAAAGCGGTTAATCTTATTTCCGGTAATATGTGAAGTTGCTGTCATCAGATCTTCGTATTCGGGAAGCTCTGCCATCTCATAGGTTTTTGCGACAGCATTCATGGATGGCCTGATAATAGGATCATCAACAACATTTTTAACTCTTTTTCCGAACATGTAAACAACAAGATTTAGTTCTCTTAAACTCTCTTCGTACTGAGCAGCATTCATCATTGTAGTGATCTCTCCTGATATTGTTTAGGGGAACCTCTTCGAAGTAACTTAAATCATATTGTACATTAATAGGTATTGATACTTATGATTCCCACAATTTTTATGTCATTTTAGCTATCTCGTTTCAGTCCTAAGCGAATAAAATAGAAAAAAATTTTTATTTTATAGGCGATAAACTTTTTGTAAAAAGTTTAGCTTGCGACAGCAGGTTTGCTCCCTCAATCTGTTTCCTGTCCTGAGTAATATTCTTATCCTCCAAAACAGCTCTCTGGTATTTCAAGGGAAGCTGAATTTCCGTAAATAATTGTATCCATCTTTCCTTTTGCTGGTGGTAAGACATTATAAATAAAGAATTCAGCTGTTTTAATTATGCCTTCATAATAATCGGTATCCTTTTTCTTTGAACTTTCAAGTTTTTCAATGCCTACAACAGCTCTGGATAGTAGCATCCAGGCCATAACTACATCTCCTGTTGATTCCAGAAAGGAAAATGCGTGGGCAAATGCTGTTTTTCTTTCGTCAGAACCCATAGTTTTGATAAGGCAATTTACAACGCTTTCAAGTTTCTCTAATGATTCCGATAATACTGCTGATAGTTTTGAGAGCCTGTCAACACAATTTGCCTGGGCAATTGTAACATTTACTTCTTCAACAAAATATGTGAACAGTTTTCCGCCATTTATTGTTAATTTGCGTGCCATCAGGTCAATTGCCTGAATTCCGTCAGTTCCCTCATAGATTGATGTGATTTTGCAATCTCTTAGTAGCTGTTCAATAGGGTATTCCTTAGTATAGCCATATCCACCAAACACCTGCATCGCCTCCACACAAACATCAAAACTTCTTTGACTTGCATAACCTTTGACAATGGGTATGAAAAAATCGATTAATCCTTGTTTCTTCTGCTTCTCTTCATCATTTTTGGACTCATCTTTAATGTCAAAAAGCAGCGACACGTAATAGATTAAACTTCTCATACCATCCACATGTGATTTCATCCAAAGGAGCATCCTTCTAACATCCGGATGATTTACTATTGTAACATCCGGTGCATTTTTATCTTTTCCGGCATTCAGGTCTTTACCCTGAATTCTCTCTTTTGCATAGTTTGCAGCGTAAAGATATGCAGATGAAGCATATGTGAATGCCTGAAAACCTACATTAAATCTTGCTTCATTCATCATATGGAACATGACCAGCATTCCTTGATTTTCTTCACCAAGAAGTAATCCCCTGCATTCCCCTTTTCCACCTAATGCCATGCTACATGTCGCACTGCTGTGAATGCCGAGTTTCTCTTCAACTCCTGTACACACAACATCATTTGGCTTATTAAATGATCCATCATCTTCGACCCATATTTTGGGAACAATAAAAATTGAAATTCCTTTTGTTCCTGGAGGTGCTCCTTCAACACGTGCAAGAACAGGGTGGATAATATTTTCACTCAGATCATGTTCACCATTTGTGATGAAAATTTTGTTGCCTGTAATGGTATAAGTACCATCGGGGTTTTTTCTGGCTGTTGTCGTTAGTGCACCCACATCAGAGCCTGCATTAGCTTCTGTTAAAAGCATTGTGCCGCCCCACTCACCGGTATATAGCTTTTTAAGGAATAGTTCTTTCTGCTCAGATGTTCCGAACAGTTCAATCATTTTACCGGTTCCGTGTCCCATGGTACCGTAATTTGCAAGACAGTAATTAGCTCCCCACAGATATTCAAAAGCTGCTGTATTTACAACATTTGGTAAACCTTGTCCTCCATATTCCGGGCTTTCAACCATGGAGGTCCATTCTCCGTTTAAAAAAATCTGGTAAGGCCTGTGAAAACATTCAGGTACACTGACCTGACCATTTTCAAAGGTTACACCATCTCTGTCTCCTTCGGCATTTGCGGGCAGAAACTCCTTAATAGCCAGTTGTCTTGCTTCTTTAATGATCATATTAAACACTTTTTTGTTATAATCACTAAATCTTTCATAGTTTGATAGCTTTTCAACATTAAGCTGTTCATAAAGTACAAAATCGATATCTCTTCTGTCTGCTACTATTTGAGCCATATCTACACCCCCAATTAATATTTAAAGAAGTTGCTTTGTTGGATAATTATTATTATGAATCTCTAATAATCGAAATTCTAATTATTAGAGATTCATTACAAATAGTGTGCCATAAATATAGATTTTTTAAAAAGTGGCATATGTATAACTAACAGGCGTTTATGGAGCTTTTTATAAGAATGAATTCAGAAAACCTGTATACAGGTTACACATGTGTAACCATGCAGATGTGTTAAGGGGTTACATTTTATCAGGAAAGGATAATGGAATATTGAAGTTCTTAATTTTCTGATAGAGGGTTTTACGGCTTATCCCAAGAATTCTGGCTGCTTTTGCCTTATTCCATCCAGTTCGTGTTAGTGCTTCAACGATAGACTCATTTTCATTATCATTATTGTATTTCTCTATTGCTTGATGTTTTAATTTATTTATTTCAAGGGCCAGATGCTTATTTTCAATTGATTCGCCTTTGCTTAAAATAACTGCTCTTTCCAGACAGTTCTCAAGTTCCCGGATATTACCAGGCCAGTTATAGTTAATCATTGTATTCATTGCCTGGCCAGATATTTCACTGACTCCGGTGTTAAATTTATTTTCAAACTCTTTAATAAAGTGATCAATTAATAGTGGGAGATCGTCACTTCTTTCTCGTAAAGGAGGCAGATTTATTTCGAGGACGTTTAGTCTGTAATATAGATCTTCTCTGAACTCTCCTTTTTGAACCTTCTCTTTAAGGTTCTGGTGCGTACATGCGATAACACGAACGTCAGAACTTACTGATCTTCCATCACCAACTCTCTCAAAGGTTTTTTCCTGCAATACCCGAAGTAGCTTTAACTGTATTAAAGGAGAGATATCTCCAATTTCATCAAGCAGTAGAGTTCCTCCGTCTGCCATCTGAAATCTTCCGATATGATCTCTTACAGCTCCTGTAAAAGAACCCTTTACATGCCCAAAAAGTTCACTTTCAAGAAGATTTTCTGCAAGAGCTGAACAATTAACAATTATAAATGGTTTGAAACTCCTTGATCCACTATAATGCAATGCCCTTGCAACCAGTTCTTTTCCGGTGCCACTCTCACCCGTTATCAGTACTGTTGTCTCAAAGTCTGAAATATCTTCAATCAGACGATATATATCCTGCATTCTGTGGTTTTTACCGATTATATTATGGAACTTGTGACGTTTTGAAAGCTCTATCTCAAGGTCAGAAAGACGTGTTACATCCCGTATTACAAGAACAACTCCCAAAAAAAAATCGTTTTGATCTGTCAGTGGTGCGCAGGTCAAACTGACTTTTTGTAGGGGGGTTGTTGTGTTTCCACAATTGATCCTATGGTCTCTAATGGAAATTTTCTTTGTCAAACACTCTTTTAATACCTCTTTACAAGAAAGACTACAGGTGGAATTTTTACTCTTAAAGAAATTTTTATCTGTTTCACATGAAATACAACATATTGAATGTGCAGCAGAATTGGCTTCAATAACATTAAATTTTTTATCAACAGTAATAATTGCATCCTCGACACTACTGAAAATTGCATCAAGATGATATTTTTGTCTTGTTAGTTCGGACTCTATTTTTTTACGGTCAGTCACATCACGCATAACACAGCGGAAACCAGTAACTTTATCAATATCATTAATGATGGGAGTTATTGATATCTCAACATTTCTTTTAACCCTATTTTTACGGGTGATGACGTAATCAAAGGCTTTATTTGGTATTCTTGTTTTGAAAACTTTGTTAAATGTTCTGTATACATTTAAAACAGTATCTTTATCCATGTATTCCCGATAGGAAATATTTTCAGATTCCTTTTTTGAATATCCTATTAATCTACAAAAAGCAGTGTTACACAGGGTTGTGTTTCCACTCAAGTCTGTTTCAATGAATCCATCTTCGATGGACTCAATGATTTTTTCGAGAGTTTCTTTTTGTTTGGTTAATATTTCAACCTGCTTATCAATATTTTGATTTTCATCGGCCATGAATAAGCCCCAATTGGTTATAATTTTACCCCTAAATGTTGATATGCTACGATAGGAAAAGATATCAAGTCAATGTTAAATTACGATTTGGATAGGTACTTTTTTACCATTTTCATTTTTTGAACTTGCATTGTGAAAAGATGTACTTAGAGTTATTGGAGTTGAAACTAATTAAAGGGAACCTCTAATAATTAAGGATGGATAAAAATTGAAAATTAATAAAAATGAGACATATGAAGGGGTATTATACGCATTTGCTGCATATTTGATATGGGGACTTAGCGTTATATTCTGGAAGAGCTTATCAGAAGTTGCAGCTTTTGAGGTTTTGATGCATCGAATGATATGGTCCTTCATATTTCTTATTCCGTTAGTTTTAATTTTCAAACAGAAAGATGATTTTTTAATCGCCCTGAAGGACAGAAAAACGTTTCTTATATTACTTCTAACCACAGTAATTGTTGGTAGTAATTGGTTTGTTTTTATATGGGCAATAAATCATGACATGATCCTCCAAACCAGTCTCGGTTATTATATTAATCCAATTGTTAATGTATTTCTTGGGATGATATTTTTAAAAGAAAAATTAAGAAATATGCAGAAACTGGCTGTTCTTATTGCTGCTGGTAGCGTTCTCTTTCTGGCTTTAAAATACGGTGAGTTTCCATGGATATCTCTATACCTTGCTTTCTCCTTTGGATTCTACGGTTTAATAAGGAAAATGATTTCAGTAAAACCTCTTGCCGGATTATCTATAGAAACTCTTCTACTATCAATACCAGCTGCTATATATCTTCTTTATATTGAACAAAATGGAACCGGATCTTTTCTTCACATAAATTCTACTACTGATATACTTCTAATTTGTACCGCTTTAGTTACAGCAACGCCCCTTTTGTTTTTTACAAAAGGAGCAAAATTGTTAAATCTTTCAACAATAGGGTTTTTGCAGTACGTGGCACCAACATGTGGGTTTCTGATTGCTGTTTTTATCTATAATGAACCACTTGTTCGTTCACAAATGATTGCTTTTATTTTTATATGGGTCGCTCTGTTTGTCTATAGTATTGATGCCTACTTGTATTACAAGGATTAATTAGAGGTTCTCTACATATTCCCTAAAGGGACGAATTTAAATAATTATTATAAGGGAATCTCTAATAACCTCTCTTTTGGCGAAATACATTGTTATTTCCAAAAAAAACTGTAATAAAATCGGCTCGTTATTTTTTGAAATGCAGAGATTTTATAAAACTGAAAGCTTTTATAAACTTTATATTTCATCCAAAATTTTAATTATTATAGGTTCCCATAAATTTTATATTTTTTACTTAAACTTCTGTTGAAAGAACCTGTTTGTAAAAATGCTATGGTTTGTATTGCAACATCACTATCATACTTCATCATGGCGTGACCGGTTTTAATAATAATCATATCTTTCATACCTGTAAGTTTAGTTGATTTGAGAGGCACAACGCCATCATCTTCACCTGGAAGTACAAATTCATTGTAAAGTTTATCAGTAAAACCAGCTATAATTCCAACAGGATAATAAGGGGAGGGGAGGGAATTTGGAAAGCTACTTTTATCTGTACCTAGTGCCAGGGTCATTTTTCCTAATATTTTGAAAAACCATTTATCTTTATACTTATCTACAACTGTTGTTCCGTGATTAGGTGTTCCAAGCATTACGACTCTGCCAAGATTGCTCACTTTTTTTTTACTGAGGTATTCTCTGATCATAAGACCACCTAAAGAATGGCCAACAAAATGAACTTTCTTAAATTTATCTGATTCCTTCTCATCAATTTCCTGATCGATAATATCTATTATCTCTTTTGGAGTTCTGTTTATGGATGGATACCCCACTCGCTTAACTGTATAACCTGAATTTCTGAGTTTTAAAGCTAAATACCACATGGAACCACTACCACGACCTAATCCATGGAGAAGGTATACCAATTCCTTTTTTTCTGTAGATTTCGTGGCTGCTGTTTTTATGCTGCAGGAAGAGATACTTGTAGTTATAAAAACTACCAAAAATATTCTGATTATTAACCTCATTTTTAATTTGATCCTGTTTGTTGTTATTGGTTTCATATGTTGAATATATAGCAAGCGCCATGCCATAACGAAATGTGCAGGTATTAAGGTGTTTACACAAAAATAAACAATATTATAAGTACAATGAGTGAACACAATGTCTACTTCAAATGCATTTGCTTAATATTTAACGTTCATCAAGCGTCCAAATCCACCAACCTTTAATCTATCAAATCTATTATTGAAATATTTTTTGTTTATATCATCAGGACCAATATCTTCAATTTCTGTAAAACCAATATTTTTAAGATTATTAATAAGTATTTCAGGTTCAAAAAAGCATTTCCATGGTTCACCCAAATTTCTTAATCTGTGATTTACCATCCGGAAGGCAAGCTGATGTACGAAACTCTTTGATGAATATGGAATTACATAATCAAATATTATCTGATTTTCAGCAGTTGATTGGAAAATAAATTGCATCGTTTCCATTATTATTTCAGGTGTCAGATACATTGTTACTCCAAGCCAGGAAAAAAAAACCGGCTCATTTGGATTGAACCCTGATTTTTGTAGTTGTTCAGGCAAACCTTGATTTTCAAAATCGATGGGTGTGTATGTTAATGAATCAGGAACAGTAATTTCTGCTTTTAAAAGTTTTTCTTTTTTCCATTTTTGGGTAGAGGGGTAATCAACTTCAAATACTTTTAAATCAGGATATGGATTACGATATGCAAATGTATCCAAACCAGCACCTAAAATCACATATTGCCTGACTCCCTGTTTGAAAGATATAGCCAGTTTATCCTCTACATATCTGCTACGCGCTGCTACAAATGCCCTGATATAACGGGAAAATCCTGCTCTGTTCATTCTTCTTTTTTTGTAAATATCTGATTTATCAGATAATATATCTATGGCTAAAGAATCTTCAAAAACTATAGGATTATCAAAAATCTGATGTTCTGCACGACTTATCGCAACTTTTTTTGCTGTGTAACTTGGAGTATTTGTTTTCATATATCCTCCTATTATGCTTGTGTAAGATTTAATAATATAAATTATAGAGATTCTGTCTTACTGATTTTTTTCCTTAGTATTAAGAATTGTTAAGTAAGAGAATCTGAAAAATTCCCTGAATAAAGCCCGATACTTTTCTGATCGGTTTTTTTTTATTTTAAGGACCTCAAACCAAAGTTCCATATTTGACAAACTTGAAAATTAAAGGTAAGTATCACTTACTTAAGTATTTAATAATTGTTTACAATGCTTAATATAAAGACTATAAAATACTATATGGTACTTACTATAATATGAAAGATGCACCAAAGGGAAAAATAAAAATAGTTAAAGCTTTCAGAGAGCTTTTAAATGATAAAAATTTTAATTCTATTACCACTGCAGAAACAGCCAAAACAGCAGGCGTTACTGAAGGATTAATCTATAAATATTTTAAGGACAAAAGAGCTCTTCTGTACGAGGTCTTAAGAGAGCACTATGAAAAATTTCTAATACAGATCGAAAAAGATCTTTTAGGAATTGAGGGTGCGAGCAAAAAACTAAAAACCATTATTACTTCAAGTCTTCAAAGTTATGCAAATCACAGGGTATTTGCCAGAATAGTCATGCTCGAGGCAAGAAATTCTGAGGATTACTTCGATAGTTCTGCATATAAGCTTGTTCAGCGTTACAACCAGATAATTTTAGAAATAATTGAAGAGGGAAAAGCCAATGGTGAAATAAGAGAAGATATAGATTCATCATACATAAGACATGCAATATTCGGATCTATTGAACATGCTTGTCTTAAGGGCGCTATTTTTGAACAAACTCTCTCCTCTTTTGCAATTAGTGAAAATATATACAGGATACTGTTTGAAGGAATAACTCAAGGAACCTCTAATAACTATAATTTTGATTGAAATACAGCGTTTATAAAACGCTTTTGTTTATAAACTTTACAACAGTTTTTTTTCATAATAACTCAGTGTAATGCGAAGCATTCACAGCAATTACAAGCTGGTTCTCGAAAACCACAATAGTTCGGTCAAAACAAAACCAAAGCCTTTTATTTTATAGGCAGTTATTAGAGATTCCTTCAAGGGAACTCTGATAAACTAAAAAAATTTTGAAGGGGTAAATCACCAATGGCACAATTAATAGCAGACAAGAGAGATATTGATTTTGTACTTTATGAGCAAATGGATTGTGAATCGTTACTTTCCTACCCGGAGTTTGAGGAATTTAATAAAAAAATGTTTGATATGGTTGTTAAGGAAGCAAGAAAATTTTCCTTGAAAGAGATCCTGCCTACTTATGCAGAAGGTGATAGAGAAGGCGTGGTTTTTGAAAATGGTAATGTAAAAGTTCCCAAATGTTTTCATAAACTATACGAAATGTATACAGAGGGAGAGTGGCTTGCTCTAGTTGAAGATCCGGAATTTGGTGGACAGGGGTTGCCTCACCTTATAGCACAGGCCGCTTTTGAATATATAGTTGGATCAAACTACACTTTTGCCATGTATGGAATACTTGCAAAAGGTGCTGGAAAAATGGTTGAACTTTTTGGTACAGATCAACAGAAAGAACTATTCCTTAAAAATATTTATACAGGTGTCTGGGGAAGCACAATGCTTCTAACTGAGCCAGAGGCAGGATCTGACTTAGGCGCTCTTACAACAACTGCAATTAAAAATGATGATGGAACATACTCTCTAAAAGGTAGTAAAATATTCATTTCAAACGGAGAGCAGGATATAACAGATAATATTGTCCACCCTGTTTTAGCAAGGATTGAAGGAGCTCCAGAGGGCACCAAAGGGATCTCTATCTTTATAGTCCCCAAAATTTGGGTTAATGAGGATGGAAGCTTCGGTGATCATAACAATATTGTTTGTACAGGTGTTGAAGAGAAAATGGGGCTACATGCAAGCCCAACCTGTAGTATGAGTCTTGGTGATAAAGGAATGTGTCGTGGTCTGTTGCTTGGTGAAGAGAACAAAGGTATGGAGATTATGTTTCACATGATGAACGATGTGAGACTTGAAGTTGGCCTTCAGGCTATGACCCATGCATCTTCAGCATATTTATATGCTCTTGAGTACGCGAAAGAGAGAAAACAGGGTAGAGAACTTGGTTCAAGAGAACAAAGTCAGGTAACAATTTTAGGTCATCCCGATGTAAGGCGTATGATGATCGATATGAAAGCTTATGTTGATGGAATGAGAAGTTTCATTTACTACACAGCTTCCTGTATTGATAATGCACATTGTACAAAAAATGAGGATGAAAAAGTCAGATTCAGTGGAATGGTAGAGCTTCTTACACCTATTGTTAAAACCTATTGCAGTGAAAAAGGTTTTGACGTGTGTGTTAATGCAATGCAGGTTTTTGGTGGTTATGGATATACTAAAGAGTATCCGGTTGAGCAGATATTAAGGGATTGTAAGATCACTTCCATCTATGAAGGTAGTAATGGTATCCAGGCCATGGATTTTCTTGGTAGAAAACTTGGTTTGAATAAAGGAGTTGTTTTCACTGAGTTTATTAATGAGATAAACAGCACAATTAATAAAGCTATGGAAATAGATGATCTGAAAGATTTAGCTGTAAAACTTTCAGGAACTGTTACAAAACTATCAGAAACAATCGTTAATCTTGGAAAAACCGCAGGTTCAAAGGACTTCAAAACAGGCTTCTTCTTCGCCCATCCAATGCTTATGGCAACAGGAGATGTTATAATGGCGTGGATGCACCTCTGGAGAGCGGTTGTTGCAATTCCTGCTATTGAGAAAGTAACAAAATCAAAATATAGTGATATAGATCCAGCTAACTTTTTAAAAAATAAGAACTTTGCTTTTTATGATGGTCAGATAAAAACAGCGGAATATTTTATTACTACGATGCTTCCTGTAACTGAAGGGAAATTAAAATCTATAGATGCAAGTAACGATAGTGCTTTAAAAATTGGAGAAAATGCATTTGCATCATAAGTAAATAAATATTTTAAAATTTATTCAACAGGCCGTTCATCATAAGCCTTCCAGTTTCTGGCAGTCTTATGATGAACATAACTTCAAAAGCGATTACCGAATAAAATTCTCAACATTCGTTCTCAACCATTCAATCCACAGATTAGTTCCTTTGCTTGTTCTGCAAGATAAATTTACAATTTCAAAATTTTTTTTAATTTTTAACTCTGTTTTCAAGAAGACCAATAATAATAAAACAAAAAAAATAATTTTCTTAACCAACAAAAGGTCTGCAACATATCAGTGGCCGGGTAATATTCGTAAACTTGAAAACTGTATTGAAAGAAATTTAATTACTTTACATATGAAGGAGAATCTCTTTTATTTTTCCTACCTCTTTAAACTCACAGAGGGAAAATCTGAAAAAGTAGAGCTTTTGGATAACATTAATAAAATATGATGTTTTTATCGACTATAGTTTTAAAAAAAATTATTCAGTGTTTCTTAGGTTCTCTTAAGACCTCAGAACTAAGGGAATACGTTGTGATATCTAATTATCAAAAACTCTCTTAAATTAATCAAGCTTAAATACGGTTCAATGAAAAGATGTGCCAAGTTACTGAAATTGTGTTGAGTTATCCCACCTGTCACCGATATAGTATCTGGATTTTTATAGTACTAATGAAAAAATCAAATTACATTTTTACAATTAATGGATTCGTTATTAATTTTTTATTTTAATATTTCAGATTTTATCATTTAAGAGATTAACATGTATTCTTAGATGTTTATAAAATTTAATATTATTTTTTTAACATTATTCAACTATTTTTATTTTGCAATAAATATTAAAAAGTGAAATATTTCATTTTTGTGATTTAATATTTATGCAAAAAGAATATTATAATTTTTTTTATGGGAAACTCTAGTAATTGGATTTTAGTAAATAAAAAGCAGTTCTTTTTATTTGGACAAAAGGCAATTCTTAGATATTCCCGTTTATCTAAAGAAACTTGTAAACATTAAATTAAACGGGGCATTAGAATGTTAATTGAAAAAGAAAGAAAAAGATTAAACGGATTCAGTAGCTTTATACAAAGCCATCTAAAAAACACAATACCTGAAAATTTTCCAAAACCAGGTTGTCACATGACACTGGAATTATCGAAAAAAGGTTGCGGAACAGTTGATAATATCCTCGTACTATTAGAAAAGATAGATAAAAGAACTCTCTTCGTAACAACAAATCAATTAATACCTTCTGAATATTCCAAAAATGGAAAGTTGTACTGTACATTTGATAATAACAACTTTGGAATTAATCCAGTAAGACAATATACAAATATAAAAATTGTTGGGATAACAAAAAACGTTATTTGTTTCAAATTAGTTGATGCTCTTTTTGATAAAGCTAACGAGAGAGAATTTAAAAGGGTTACACACAAAAGCGATTATAATATATCCATCAAATCGATAGATATTCCTGAAAAAAACGAGAAGTGTAGAAAATATAATTTATATATTAAAAAATTTATTGAAAATCTTATTATTAAAGATATTTCAGCTGGCGGGATTGGAATTTTGTGCCATGAAAAATATTCCGATTTGATCAAAGTAAATGGAAAAATAAATGTTAAGATTCTTTTTGGAAAACGGATGGAATATAGATTCTTTGAAAGAATGATCAAGAGCCAAACAGTTCCTAAAATTCTACAAACAAGTATGACTGTAAGAATTAAAAGGGATGAAATAAAGGGTGTTAACTATATTGGTTTCGAATTTGAGCAAAAAGAACAGAACAGAACTTTTATTATTGATACTATAAATAGAATATTACAATCTGAAGCCGCAATAGAAGCTTCGTTTACACAAACACAGGCTTTCCATAGATAATTTTAGAAAGCTTAAAACTACTCTTAGAAGAGAGTGTGTATTCAAAAAAAGATGCATTTTGAAAGTTAAAAAGATATTTAGCTTTAGAGGCTACAATTGTAACCTCTTAAAGATCGATTGCTTCAGGACTAATTTGTTTTTTTTATCAATTCTAAAATACTTTATGAGTAAAATAAACAGCCATACTTAGTGAGGCTATAAAAACTCCTGCCAGCAAGTTTTTAGCTAATTTTCTTTTATCATTTTTAATAACAGCAATATTCTTAATAGTAATTTCAGCTTCTTCAGATGTTGTACCACCAGCCATTAAATTACTATGGAGATTATTCATTTCTTCAGTTGTTAATTCCAGTTTTTCATTTTTTTCTATCATTCTAACATTCTTTCCATAAAGAGTAAGCATAGATATCCTTTTATTAAAATAAGAACAATAAATAATTAAATCACAGGAAAGCAGGGGATGTTGTTATAAAAGTGTAAAAAAGTTGTAAAAAAATGTAAAAACAGGAGTCAAGCTTACTGTTTTACTGTTGTTCTCAGGTTGAAATAAGCCGTCACATTACTAAAAAACCTGTTTGTTAAACTTTTTAAAAGTTTAGTTTTCCAATTTTTTTCTTTAGGTTTCTTCGTTGCTTTTTTCTCAGTCTTGTATTTCTTTCAAAATTCTAATTATTAAAGGTTCCCTAAAGTTTACGGTTTTTTTGAATAGAACGAAGTATTTCGGAAAAAGAGCAATTATTAGAGTTTCACTTTAATTTATACCATATTTAAGAAGAATTTTTGAATAAGTTCCATTTTTTTTCATCTCTCTTAAGCATTTATCAAAACTCTCCAGAAACTTCTTCTTATTTTTTACTCTTTTCGATTTTTTTGATATTGTAATAAAGTAATCTTTACTTCCAATATCATAATCCAGAATTTTGAATTTACCCTGAACATTCAGTTTTTTAGATTTCCATTGAAAAGTTGCTTTTGAGTCTGCTGTAATATCAAAACGTTGATACTTTCCAAGTAGACCTTTAAAAAGCTGTTTAAGAGAATAAGCATAATAAATCTCTTTTTTCTTCTTTTTATCATTGATTATTTTAAGTAATTCCGGTGTAAAAGTAAGCCCATCAAGATAACCGAATTTAAGAGGTCCCAGATCTTTTAAAGATTTAATTTTTATATTACTATCTGATTTTACCATAAAACGATATTCAGTCCTGAACAGAGATTCCTTACTATATATTAAAAAATCCTCTCTTTTTTTTCTATAGGAATAAATACAAATATCTATCACACCCTTTCTGATATAAATATTAGCTCTTTTAATTGGATAACGATGAAATTCGAATTTAATACCGTTTTTCCTTAAACAAGTCTCTATAATCTCTCTTCCGATACCCATAGGCATTTCTTTATCCCCACCAAAAAAATATGGGGGCCAGTCTGCATTATCAATAACAATTGATTCAGATGAGTTTGCTGATTCAGAGATTTGTAATATTAAAAATAGAATAAAACAAAAAAGACTAATTCTTTTTTTCACTTTAACCTCCGGTCTTTTGAAAGTTATGAGATAAATATAGATTAGAAAACAGTTTATTATAAAAATAGAATATTAGACATAATAACAAGAGAGGTTTTTTTCATCAAGTATTATAATGTAAACAGTTAATTTTATTTAATATTTTGAACAGCAGAATAAGCTGACGCTATCGCAACCCCGGATCCGCATTTCAATCTTTTCCAATCATTGCCTGAAAGAATAGATCCGGCAGCATAAAGGTTCTTATCTACTATTTTCCCATTTTCATCTATAGGATTAAAAGAAGTGTTGGTTTTAATGCCGGCAAGATTGATCTCATGAGGATCGAAAAAATTTCCTGAATGCCAGTTTACTCTTTCTCCAGGTTGGTTTACATTAAGATCAAATACTGTTTCAACGATACCCTTTCTCTTGGCAGAAAGTCCTTTACCAATAAATCTGCCTGTTGCAAGAAGTACATTTGAAGGTTTTATAACAGCTTTATTATTCTCATGATTTGCATCAAACGAGTTATCTTTATTCCTGGTCAAAATATAATTGTTAAGAAATGTTATTCCATTTTCATGTAGTATTTTGTGAAAAACTTCTTTAAGTCTCAGGCCTGTTATTGATGGTGGTATTACAGGAATTTCAAACAGTTTAACAGATAGTCTTTTCTCAAGATCCTTTAAAAGGTAAGATGAATTATGAATCCCTAAAACTGCTGGTAATCCAACATACTCATAATCTTTAACAAGTGGCTCAAGTAGAGTTACAAAAGTATCTCTGTTTTTTTCAGTTTGCAAAAATCTGGCAACAGTTTCACTATAAATACTACTCATATGATCAAAATATGGAATCCTTACAGTAGCACTTTCAAGACCTTTCCAGTTTTTTTGTAGTACCTGTTTGATCATCTCTGAACTAAATCCTCTTAATCGTTCCAGCCCGATGATGATACAGGATGATTTATTTTCAAATGCAATCCTGTTGTTCTCCATGGTTTCAGGATAACAATAAGTAGATTTGGTATGCCCAAGGGGGGTTATAATTCTGCTGTTTTTTCCGTTACATCTATATTGTAGCCCAGCATCACCAAAATAAGTCATTATTTTTTTAAGGGATTTTTCAATGTCCCCATTATCAATAAATGAATATGGATGCTCACTATCACTCTTTTTAATTTCGTTTATTAATGCCCATGGATCATCATGTATTTTTTTGTCATCAACAGGGAACGAACTAATAAGGTCAATTAAACCGGAACTGTAGAGCGTTTCTCCAGTTTTTCCTGCGATTACTGTTTTTAAACCAAGTTCGTTGGCAAAAAGAGCTGCTGAAACACCTGTCATTCCAGCCCCTATAATTAAAAGATCACATTCACTATCATTTTTATTCATATTATAAACTCTTTATTCCAATTCTGTTCCAAGAAAACCACAGTGCAATGCTTCCATTAGTTCTGCCTGTACCATTGCCTGATCCCATAGTAATGGATGGAGCCCTTTCCACCTCTCATTTAGAAGAAGCTTCAAATCGCTCAATCCCTCATCACCCTTAAAGACACCTTTATCATACATATAGGATAATATTCTAAGACTGCAAAACATACCCTGACAAGGGCCTTTGGTCGCTCTGCTTCTTAAACCCATTGCTACTAAATATGAATCCCCTGCATGGTCTTCAAGTGTTTCTATAAGAGAATCAACAACACTTTTAGATACCATTTCACATTCACACAGAAGTGGATCATTAACATCATTGTTTAATAACCACTGCTTTGCAGAATATCCAGGTTTAATAAATTTTGCAGTAGGACTGTCAGGAAGAGGCATATCCATTGTTGTGCATTTTTTATTTATACCAAGTTTTTTACATGCAAGATCCACAGCTTTTTCAGCCATTAGTCTGAAAGTAGTAAGTTTTCCACCTGTTATAGTGATAAAATTTCCTACAGTTCCTTCATGATCCACCACTGAAAAACTTCTTCCAATCATTCTGTCACTGCCAGCGTTCTCAGTTTTTATTAATGGTCTGACACCTGAATAAACACGTATAAGTCTCGATTTTTTTAAAACCGGGATGAGCTTTGCTGCTTCATCAACAATTTTATCTACCTCTTCAACTCTTGGATAAGCTTCATCGGGAGAATCTATTCTTTCAGATGTAGTTCCAATAATTGAGACTGTCCCACCGGGAACAATAATATCTGAATCATCAGGTATTCTTAGTCTGTTTAATACCATATTGGAAAGTCTCGTTTGAGTAACAATCAGACTTCCCTTTGAAAACACCATATCTATATCAATACCAGCCATTCTTGTAATCATAACAGCCCATGAACCAGTAGCATTTATCACTATTTCAGGCTCTATATCTTCTGTTTTTCCGCCTTTAGTCTGCACAGTAGCTGATACTATTTTCTTATTTTCTATTTTGAATGATTTTAACTCATATCCGGTTAGAAATTTTGCACCATTGTTTTTAGCATCGGACATATTCTCAATTGAAAGCCTGAACGGGTCAATGGATGCATCTTCAACTTTGTATGCAGCAATTGTATCTTTTGAAAGATTAGGTTCAAGAGCAAGTGCCTCTTCAACAGTTAATCTTTCAGCACTAATACCGCATTTATCACACATTTCCTGAAAGTCTTCTATGAATGTAGGATCATCACCCTTTACAGCTGCATAAATACCACCAGTATCTTCAATGATATGGGGAGCAATTCTCTTTAGTATTGTTCCTTCTTCTTTGCATTCTGCTGCAGATACAGGATCTGAGTAAACATATCTTGCTCCACTATGTAAAAGACCATGGTTTCTACCAGATGCTCCTGAATCAATATCACCCTTTTCAACAAGAACACATGGAATTCCTCTTAAAGCAAGGTCTCTGGCAACACCAGTCCCAGTTGCTCCGCCACCTATTACAAGTACTTTAGTTTTAATCAAGGGATTCTCCAGTCATTCTTTTTGAAAGGTCACAAATTTCATACATTATTTAATTCTAACCCATTAAGCTATATATTACAATATTAGAGGTACCTATTATCCATAGGCCACATTTCACTTATTCTACACTTATGCACAGTTAATTATCCAATGACTTATAATCCTAATTCAATAGGAGTTCAACCCTGTTTTTCAGGTTTAATATTAAATAATTCGTAAACACCCTCTAATAGTCAAAATTCAGGTAATAGAAAATTTGGTTATTTGGGGATAGAAAAACATTTATAAATTTATTCAGTTCAATAAATATTTATTATTTATTATGAAACGAGAAATTAAGAAGATCTTAAAAAATCATATTTCTCTTACAAAGTTCAAATAAAGATCAAAATTTGATTTTCTTTTAAAAACGAAATGGCAAAACATTTGAACAAACCCCATAAAAAAACTCTAAAAACGTTTGCTTTTTGTTCAAGGTTTAACTAACAGTTTTTTTTAATTTCAGAGAGATACAATTTAGTGAAGCCAATACACCTCTTTAATATTGCAATTATAATAGCTTTAGGGAACCTCTAATAATTAGAATTTTTGATGAAAAACAAGGCATAACAAAAAACAACGGGTTGATTTTATTACAGTTTTATTTTTGTTATAACGATGTGTTTCACAAAAAGATCAGTTATTAGGGATTCCCTAAAAGTATTTATCTTTTCGTTTAGATCTATTTTTCCTTTTGAAATTATATATTTTTACAGTATGGTGATTGGGTCAATACTGATCTATCTCGAAAAAGGAGAAAGAAATGTTTTCAAAAGGTGCTTTAGATGGAGTTAAGGTCCTTGATCTATCAAGATTATTACCAGGTCCCTTCTGTTCAATGGTTTTAGCGGATCATGGAGCAGATGTAACATCAGTAGAAGATAAGAAGTTTCAATCTGATGGACTTTTTTTTAATGATGTTAACAGGAATAAAAGGCACATGAGTCTGGATCTTAAGAAAGAAAAAGGTATGGAGATCTTCTATAAACTTGCTAAAGACACAGATGTCATCCTTGAAGGTTTCAGGCCAGGAGTTGTTAAAAGACTTGGTGTTGATTATGAAAGTATAAAAAAAATAAATCCAAATGTTATATATTGCTCCATCACAGGTTATGGTCAGGATGGCCCCATGAGGGATATTGTAGGGCATGATGTTAACTATATGAGTACTGCAGGTGTTTTGGATCTGGTTGGAAGTCGTGATCAACCACCAACTATACCCGGAGTTCAACTTGCTGATATTGCAGGTGGTAGTATGAATGCTGTTATTGGTATTCTGATGGCTCTCTACTCAAGATCTGTAACCGGAAAGGGTCAGTATATTGATATCTCCATGACAGATGGAATGATTCCATTTATGACTTTACCACTCTATTTTAGTAGTCTCGGTATGGAGCAGAAAAAATCAGATACAATCTTTTCACACAGGTATGCATTTTATAACACTTACGAAACTAAAGATGGGAAACATTTTTCAATTGGAGCAGTGGAATTTAGGTTTTGGAAGCAACTTTGTGACTACCTCGAAGTACCCGAATATGCGAATCTACAATATGACGAAAACAGGAAAGATGAGATAATTAGAGCTTTACAAAATATTTTCCTTACGAAAACTATTGATGAATGGGATGCAGAGTTGAAGGATAAGGAATTTTGCTATTCAAGGGTTTTAAATCTTGATGAGATGATGAACTCAAATATGGCCATTGAACGTGAGATGGTTGTTGAACAGAAACAGAAAGATGGAAGTACTAAAAAAGCTTTGGGAATTCCTGTAAAATTAAGCGAAACTCCTGGTTCAGTTAGAACACCACCTGATTCATTTGGAGAAAGTTCAAGGGATATTCTTAGAGAGCTTGGATACTCAAATGATGAAATTGACAAGTTTTCAGAAAAAGAAGTATTTTAAGTATCGGAATGTAAATGTAAGTTTTTTATTTTAGTGACAATTTATATCAATATATAGTAACTTCTAAAAACTAAGATTTTGATTGAAGTACAAGGCATGACGTTTAAAAGCTTTAGTTTTATAAAATATACAGAAAAATAACGAACTGATCTTAACTACAGTTCTTTTTTCGATTAATTCTGTTGTTAGGTCTTTTGAACAACTTCAGTAATTCGATCAAAAGATAATTATTAGAGGTTGCTTGTAGGCTTTTTTGTTCTTTTAACCAAAACATAAAAGGAGTTTATCTAATGAAAGTTGGAGATACTATTAAGTTTAGTTTCGGTAAGAAAAAAGAGATGAAAGATGGTAAAATTATTAAAATTTTGCCAAAGAATGTATTTTTAGAAGTAGACTTTCCAAATCACAAAGGAAAGATAATCAGACGTAAAGCACATGAACTAAAATAAAGATACCATTTTGATAATATAAAAGTCTGGCAGGGATAAACCCTGACAGACTTTATTTTTTTTGTTTATTAGCGACTCCTCCAGAATAGATATTCTGGAACCTAACTGCCTAATAACACATAATATATAAAAAGTGTTACTTAGAAGAGATTACCTTAATAGATTCCTTATATATCTAACTGTCCTGGCTCCAATTCTCGCTTAGCATAATCCATCAAAATCTCATGTTTGATAAAAAAATTGTATATATTTTTGTCTATATGATTATCCTTCATCATGAATTCTAATATCTGTTTTGCTCGTGAGAGTTTAATAGGTTCTCTGTAAGGTCTGTCTGCAGCTGTAAGTGCTTCAAATATATCTGCTATAACCATAATTTTTGATTGGAGTGGAAGCTCTTCGCATGTTAGTCCATTAGGATAACCGGATCCATCACATTTTTCGTGATGTCCACCTGCATAGGTTGGAACATTTGAAAGTTTTTCCGGAAACGGAAGTTGTTCCAATATTTTTGATGTCATGACAACATGGTTTTCTATAATATGTCTCTCACCTGGCAGAAGAGTGCCTTTTCTGATACAAAGATTGCTCACTTCATCTTTTGTTAAATATGGTAGATCCTTACCATCTATGTGATAGGTTTTAGCTGCAATTGATTCTATCCTTTCAACAGCTTCATTACTCATAAAATCACCAGTATTGTTACAGGATTTTATGAAGACCAGATCATCTTTATGCTGTTGTACAGATAAGTCGAATTCCTTCTTAAGTTTTTTAAGACCTTTGTTATCTCCTTTTTCAATGAGATCTATCTTTGATTTTAAATAATGATTTTCAAGGTATTGTTCAATTGATTCAAATCTCTGTATCAACAACACAATTCTATCAAATATAGTCTCAAGCTTAGTGGATTTATCAACTACATATTCAGGAGTTGTTATTTTTCCAACATCATGCATCCATGCAGCTAATCTTAACTCCTCTATTTCATCATGTGAAAATTTCTGACTTTTAAAAAAACCGGATTTTGCCTTGTCCATGGCTTTTGCTATTGAGACAGTGAGATCTGCAACCCTTCTTATATGTCCACCAGTATATGCCGACTTTTTATCGATTGCAGTTGCAATGCTTTCTATAAAAGCATCCAATAAGTTCTGCAAACTGTTTATCAGTTGTTTATTAGATAAAGCAACTGCTGCCATAGATGCAAGGGATGCAACAACTCGTAATTGACTCTCTGAAAAGGCTGTAACTTCCTTTGTTTCTGGTGAAACAGAGTTCAATAGTTGAAGAATTCCTATAGTATGGTTTTCGTGATCAACCATTGGTATCACGATCATTGATTTAGATCTGTAACCTGTCGCTGAATCATATTTTCTAGGACCTGTAAAATCAAACCCCTCAGCATCATATACATCAGGAATATTAACAATCTCACCAGTAAGGGCGACATGGGAAGAGACATTTGAATGGTTGGGTTCATTATCAACGTACAACTGTACATCTGGCAGATCTGGTTTTTTACCATCACCTCCAAGACTGACTTTCATAGTATCATTCTGAACAATAGCAAACTCAAGAGCTCTTTTCTTAATAATATATAGAGTACCCGCGTCAGCATTGGATACTTTTCTTGCTTGTGTAAGAATCATCTCAAGAAGTCTGTTAATATCTTTTTCGGATGAGAGTGCAATTCCTATTTTAACATAGTCTTCGATATAATTATTAAGCATAGTTCTTCTCTCGTTAGAGTTTTGGATGAAAAATGTCTGTATATAACAAGTTAATTCATGAGCGAACCTACGTCAAGAATTGACTATTCATTACGATCATTTTCGTATATGGTATATGTAAATGTTTTTTTAGTCCATTATAATAATTAAGGAATTTTATTTTTTAGAATGAGAATTGGAAAGGGTTTCGATATTCACAAACTTGTAGATGGCCGAAAACTAATTCTGGGGGGAGTAGAAATTCCATTTGAGAAAGGTTTATTAGGTCATTCCGATGCAGATGTTCTTGTGCATGCTATTTGCGATGCAATACTTGGAGCTGCGGGAGAGGGGGATATTGGTGTTCATTTTCCTGATACAGACCCAAAATTCAAGAATGCAAATAGTCTTAATCTTTTGAAAATTTCATGTGATAAGGTAAGATCTAAAGGATATTCAATTGTTAATATAGACTCTACTGTTTTTGCAGAGAAACCTAAATTATTACAATATAAAGATGCTATGAGAAAAAATATAGCTGAGTCAGCAGGTATTGATACTTCAGACATTAATGTTAAAGCAACTACTTTTGAAGGGCTTGGAGCAATAGGAAATGGTGAGGGAATTGGGGCTGAATCAGTTGTTTTATTAAAGCATAGTTTTTAAACACCTGGAATATATGAATTACAAATAACACAGTAACTGGAAAAGAAGATGACATTAAGAATTTACAATACGTTAAAAGGAACTAAGGAAGAATTCAAACCGATCGAAGAAGGGAAAGTCAAAATATATATATGTGGACCTACTGTTTATGATTCATGTCATATTGGTCATGGTAGAGCTGTTGTGGTATTTGATGTTATAGTTCGATATCTTGAAACTATAGGTTATGATGTTACTTACATAAGAAATTTTACAGATGTTGATGATAAAATCATTAACCGTGGAAATGAAACAGGTATGCATTTTCTTGAGGTTAGTGAAAAATACATCAAAGAGTTCCATGAAGATATGGATGCTTTAAATGTTAGAAGAGCTACAAGAGAACCAAGAGCCACAGAACATATCGATGATATTATCGATATTGTACAGTTATTGATAGATAAAGATAAGGCTTATGCCGTGGATGGTGATGTATATTTTAGCGTTGATTCATTTAAAGATTATGGAAAGCTATCCGGGCGCAATGTTGAAGATATGAAAGCAGGAGCAAGAATTGATATCGATGATAGAAAAAAAAATCCGGCTGACTTTGCTTTGTGGAAATCGGCAAAACCGGAAGAGCCTTTCTGGGATAGCCCATGGGGTAAAGGAAGACCAGGATGGCATATTGAATGCTCTGCTATGAGTTACAGATTTCTTGGCGAAACCTTCGATATACATGGTGGTGGAAAGGATCTTATATTCCCACACCATGAGAATGAGATTGCACAATCAGAAGCAGCTTTTGATAAAGAATTTGCGAAATACTGGATCCATAATGGTTTTGTAAATATAAACAAAGAAAAAATGTCCAAATCTCTGGGAAATTTTTTAACTATCAAAAAAGTTTTAAAGGAGTATCATCCGGAAGCAGTAAGAATGTTTCTTCTGTCAAACCATTATAGAAGTCCAGTCGATTTCTCTGAGTCATCTATGGCTGAAGCCAGTGCGGCTCTTGAAAGGGTTTACACTACTTTATTAAGGGGTGAAGAGATATTTGGACAACTATCTGTAACAGAGGAGACTGGTGAGCTTTGGAAAAATTTCAAAACATCAATGGATGATGATTTTAATACTGCCCAGGCTATTGGAACTCTCTTCGAGGTTCTTAGAAAGATGAACCGTACTCTTGATAAAAACAGAGATGAAATTTCAGATGATGTTAAGAGTGATATACAAAAAACAGTATCAGACATATTAAAAATTGGAGATGTTCTTGGTTTATTTACAACTAAACCATCCGATTATTTTGAATCAAGAAAATCAGCAAGTTCTGTTGATGAAGTAGAAGTTGAAGCTTTGATAAAGGAAAGAAGAGAGGCAAGAGCCTCTAAGGATTTTGCAAGAGCTGATGCAATTCGTGATGAACTTGATGCAATGAATATTGTAATAGAAGATAAAGCTGATAAAACTGTATGGAAAGTAAAAAGTTAGAAATTAAATCCATAAAAACTGATTTTGAAGTCTCTGTTTTAAACTTATTAAATGCAGAAGGCAGGGACTTCTTAACTGTTACTAAAATCAAAAACAAATTACCTCTTAATATTCTTAAAAGCCTTAGTCTAAAAAGAACATCCAATAACTCTGCTTTTATAAAAAAAACAAAAACATTTTTAAATGGAAAATTAAGTTATTACCGAAGCAGATATTCATATATTGGTCTTAATATCAATGATGAGGATCTGATTTGTAATTTTCTTGTAGAAAAAGAGTTATCAGTAAAAAAAACCGTTAGTCTGCTTCCCTTAACCAAAAGGAATTTTGTAAAAGCTCTCAATAAACTGATAAATGATAACAGCATTTATATCTATCTAAATAAAGATTTTCAAACTTTTATTGGATTAGTTAAATGTGATATCATTAAAGATGAAGATATATTTGAGAATATTTGTAAAGGAGAAGATAGAAGCTATATAAGAATACACAGCTTAAGAGAGAAATGTTCATGGGATAAAGAGCGTTTTGACAATGTTGTGAATAAATTTTCAAACGATGGTAAAGTTCAACTACTTGGAGGGGATCCTTCTGAGCTTTCAGAAACTGAGATACAAAACTCGTATGTTGATAGTAAAGGACGTCTAAGAATAATGTTAACATGGAGAAACCAATGAGTACTTCTGATAAAAGATTAGATATTTTAAAGAAGAGAAATCCTTTCATATCTTCAAGCACTGGCGATCCCTGGGATAATTACCCTCATGTTGACTCAATAAACAAAAGACCATATCAGGGTCTTTGTTCTCTGATCGAACAGAAAAAAACCTGTAATTCTGGTGGATATGCAGGTCTCTTGCTTGGTGAAGTTGGAAGTGGAAAGACACATCTCATAAGTAGAATTCAAAAAAAAAGTCTTAATGGTACTTCTTTCTCATTTGCATATATAGAACCATTTGAAGATGCTGATATGATATATAGGTATCTGCTTCGCGAAATCATAGTTAACCTTGTAAGGCCACAAAAACAAAACTCCAGTAAAACCTATTTGCATAAGCTTGTTGCACGGATCTATATAGAGATGTTTCAAACCAAAACCACTGGTGATAAATACAAAGAATTATTAAGCAACCTAAAAAAAGATCCCACATCAATATTTGATCAGGATATTCCACAGGATGTTTTTGAAATGATTGAAAAACATGCTTATGAATATATAGCTGGTGAGTGCCCCGACATTTCATCTGAATTTCTTAAAGTACTTTTCCAGTTTAGAATTCCTGAAAAAAAGCCAGCGGTTCTTAACTGGTTAAAGGGTGATATTATTGATGTGGAAGATGCCGAAAAGATAGGTGTCAGAGATAGAATGTTACATGATCCTGAAAAAGGTTATCTTGAACAGGAAGCCCGTTACATATTAAAATATATAGACATTCTGCTGGCACGATATCAGGAATCTCTTGTTGTTTGTTTTGACAGACTTGAAAATTTAGATTCCCAGAAGCAAATTGATGCTCTGGGTAAAATAATTGAATATATCGTAGATACTTCTAAGTCTATGATTCCAATTGTATGCTTTCGAGGTCAACAATGGGAGGAAAAATTTAAATTAAAACTTAATCAGCACATTACTACAAGACTTGAAAACAATAAATTTGAACTTGAAGGGTGTGATTGTGACCAGGCATTGAAAATTATAAAACTCAGGCTTGAGTCTGTTCTTGGTGAAGACTGTGACGGGTTTTTCCCATTTGAAGAGAAGGTTTTGAGAAAACTATTTGGAAGAACCATAGAAAGCCCAAGAGAGATTATAACACAAGCAAATCATTTGTTAAGGAATGTTCTGGAACTTGGTATTAAAAAGAAGAATATTACCCCACCTGACAAACTTTTAAGAGAGTTTACCATTCTTTTAAAGCATATTGAAAAAAATATTGATAGTTATAACCCAGACAGAGGAAGATTGTTAAGAGCTGTTGATATTGTTATTAATGCCGGATTGGGTGTTGATTATCCTGATATAAAAAAAGAGATAAATGAAAAAGACCAATTGGTAATATATACATTAGGCAATAAAACAACAGCTATTTTAGTAAACCTTGAACTTCATCACAATTCAGTTGGTAATTTATTAAGATCAGGAATAAATTTTTTGAAAAATTCAAAGGATTCAAAACTGTTCTATATCAGAGATTTAAGAAACCAATTTCCATCACCACCTAAATGGGTAGCTACAAATAAGAAATTGGATGATTTAAAAAGTTGTGGTGGGGAAGTGTTATTTTTAGATAATAAAGAAGTCTCAAAATGGTATGCTCTTGCTCTTCTGAGCTATGCTGTGAAAGAAGGTGATACAATTGTTGCAGATCCAATAAATGGGATTCGTTCAATTACGCATATCGAATTTAATAATTTTGTTAAGAGTTACCTTGAAAACTATGACAAATCTTTTTTTAATGATATCAAGGAAAGTCTGATTTAATTAAGATTTTCTGATTAATTTCATTCTATAATAGAATTTATTAATTATTAGGTATTCGAACAACTTTTCAAATCTTTTGTTAACCTTTCAATCGGATTGAAAATTATTCTTGTATCGTTTGGTTAAATTTCATAAATATGATTATAACTATGTATTTTTTAAAACGTTGAAATTTAACATTATCAAAAGGGTAAATAAAACTTCATTTTTATTTAAGAAGCACTCAATAAAGCTTCGCTTTATTTAAGACGATAAGAGGTAAAAGTTATCAAAGGAGGCACATAAAAAACCAAATATTTGGTTTTTTATTCAGTATGTCTAAAAAAAATAATAACACAAAAACAAACATAAAGTTTTTTATATTTTTTCTTATAACCGCTTTATTGATATACTTAAAACTTTCCGGTTACTTGCCATCTCTTTATTAAAATATCAGGATTAAATTATGGATTTCAAATTAGTTTCAAACTACAAGCCAACGGGTGATCAGCCCAAAGCTATAAAATATTTAAGTGAAGGTCTTCTAAAAGGTGAAGAAAACCAGATTCTTTTGGGAGTTACTGGTTCAGGAAAAACTTTCACAGTTGCAAATGTGATTGAA
Source organism: Desulfobacterales bacterium (assembly GCA_024226555.1). Lineage (GTDB taxonomy): Bacteria > Desulfobacterota > Desulfobacteria > Desulfobacterales > JAAELO01 > JAAELO01. Next base: position 27,455 of record JAAELO010000783.1, read on the forward strand.
AAAATTAATAAGCCAGCTCTAATTATGGCACCCAATAAGACCCTGGCAGCTCAGCTATATCAAGAGTTCAAACAATTATTCCCCGAAAATGCTGTGGAGTATTTTGTTAGTTATTACGATTACTATCAACCTGAGGCATATATTCCAACAAGCGATACATATATTCAGAAAGATTCATCAATAAACGAAATGATTGAGAGAATGAGACATTCCGCAACACGATCTGTTTTAACAAGAGATGATGTAATTGTTGTGGCAAGTGTTTCATGTATTTATGGTTTGGGGTCTCCTGAAGATTATCTTGCTTTAAGGGTTGAAATAAAAAATGGTATGGAGTTAAGCAGGGAGAAGCTTTTATCCGATCTTGTTGCTATTCAGTATGAAAGAAACGATATGGATTTTCACAGGGGTGCTTTCAGGGTAAGAGGAGATAGGGTTGAAATTTTCCCTGCCTACGAAGACAGCATGGGTATTAGAATTGAGTTTTTCGGAGATACTGTTGATAATATTGTTGAAATAGATCCATTACGAGGAACTGTAAGAAGAAAGTTAAAATCAACAGCCTTGTTTCCTGCAACCCATTATGTAACGGAAAAAGGAACACGAAAAAGAGCAATTGAAACGATAACAAAAGAGTTAAAAGAGAGAATTGAATTCCTGAGAAATGAGAACAGGTTACTTGAAGCCCAGAGAATTGAAGAGAGAACTGACTACGATCTTGAAATGATAAGGGAAATTGGCTATTGTAACGGTATCGAAAACTATAGTGCTCATCTCACCGGGAGAGCAAAAGGTGAAGCCCCTCCTACACTTCTCGAATATTTTCCCGATGACTTCTTAACATTTATTGATGAAAGCCATATCGCAATCCCTCAAATAAGAGCTATGTACAAAGGGGATAGATCAAGAAAAACCACACTCGTTGAGTTTGGATTCAGACTACCTACAGCACTTGATAACAGACCTCTACAGTTTAAGGAATTTACTGAAAAAACCTCAAGAGTTGTTTATGTTTCTGCAACCCCTGCAGATTATGAAATTGAAAAATCTCATAATACAATAGTTGAACAGATTGTAAGGCCAACAGGACTTCTTGATCCTGTTATAACTGTGAGAAAAGCTGAAAATCAGGTAGATGACCTTTATGATGAAATATCAAAAAGGTGTGCGATTAATGAACGTGTTCTAGTTACCACATTAACCAAACGAATGGCAGAGGATCTTACCGATTATTACACCGATCTTGGGGTTAAGGTAAAATATCTCCATTCAGATGTTAAAACTCTTGAGAGAATAGAGATAATTCAGGAACTAAGGCAGGGTGTTTTTGATGTTCTTGTGGGAATTAATCTTCTGCGGGAGGGGCTTGATATTCCAGAAGTATCACTCGTTGCAATTTTGGATACAGACAAGGAAGGTTTTTTAAGGTCCCAAAGATCATTGGTGCAAATCTGTGGTAGAGCAGCAAGAAATTCAAAAGGAAAGGTTATAATGTACGCCGATAAAATAACAGCATCAATGGATTATGCTATCAGAGAAACCAAAAGAAGGCGTAAAATACAGGAAAATTATAATAGAAAACATAAAATCACACCTACTACTATTCAAAAAGAGATTATTTCATCGGTATTTGATATCAATACCAAGGATTTTGAGCTTGATAAAACTTCTACCGGAATTTCAGAAACCATTAAGGATTATGAAACTCCTGGTAACCTTCCAGAAATAATAAAGAATCTTGAAATAGAGATGGAAAAAGCAGCCCTTGACCTTGCTTTTGAAAAAGCTGCAGAATTGAGAGATAAGATTAAAGAATTAAAAAAGATAAGTGGCCTTTAATATGTAAATAAGGTTCTGAATTAAATTCAGAACCCTTATATTTTTATTCTTCAGTTTGCTTTTTGTTTTTTGGTGGAGTTTTTTTCTCGGGTCTAATTTTTTTCATTATCTCTTCCATAAGGCTTCCAGCAATTTTATCGGCATATCTGTATACTTCATATTCACAACCATATAGAACATCGTCTGAAAAACCTGTTGATTTAGAAATACTACCTTTCCAAAGTATTTCACCGGTTTCAACATGTATGGCTTTTACTGAGAAACTGATAGAGGAACATTTTGTTGCATCTTCATGATCCTCCGGATTTTTGAATTCCGGTCCCTGAAAAACCCTTACCAGTCCAACAATAATAGCATCTGAATTTGTCAGTTTCCCTATTTTTTTTAACTGTGTGTCATCAACATATCCCTGGTGGGAGAACTTCATCTCTTTCAAAACCTTATTTACTTTACTTCTTTCGACAACTCTAAAACCAGTATCCAGAAATGCTGTTTCGAAAGAATCAGACATAACATTTGCTGCATCAGGCGTTTTCTTTTTAACCCTGCCATTTCTTTGATCTTTAAAGGGAAGAATTGCATATGTTCCAATTTCGAGGTCTTTATAAGAGTTACTCATTGAAACAGTGTATGAGCTATGAAAAAAATTACATCCTGAAAATAGCGTAACAACAAAACAAGCAATAAGAATATTTAGAATAGTCCTTTTCATATTTAACTCCCAAAGTAAATTATAAAGACATGAATTATTAAGATTTTTTAATTAAACTTTTAAAGTTTAACCGATTGAAAAGAATGAGTCAAGTTAGCTTATGTGAGAAAAAACAGAAAATATGTACAACTATCTTACAAGTATAATTTTAATATCCATAACATTGGTTTTTGTAGGGCCAGTCATTATTAGATTGTTCAATGGTTTGAAATAGTTATATGAATCATTTCTTTTAAGAAAATCATTATGATTTAATCCTTTTTCTATACCCTCTTTTAATGTCTTGCTATCAGCTATTGCACCTGCTGCATGTGTAGGCCCATCAGTACCATCAGTTCCTGCAGAAAAAATCAGGATATTGTGAAATCCGCTGATTTTTTCAACACACTCTAATGCAAACTCCTGATTTCGACCACCCATCCCATTTCCTGTAACATTGACAGTGGTTTCTCCACCAGAGATAATACATGCTGGAGTTTTAACAGGGTCACCAGTTTTTATTATCTGCTTTGCTATTTCACAATGGATGTGGGCAACTGATTTTGTATTCCCCTCAATTGTTGAAGAAAGGATTAAAGTATTATAACCAAGTTTTTCAGCTTTAGATTTCGCTGCTTTTAGAGCATCATAATTTTTACCTATTAAAAAAATACTGGATCTATCAAATAAACTGGATCTGTTTATTTCATTTTTTTTAAACAGTTTAAGAATTTTAACAGGAATTTTTTTTTCCAAACCATATTTTTTTAAAATTCGGAGACAATCTTCATGTGTGGATTTGTCAGGAACAGTCATTCCAGATGCAATAATATCAAGATCATCTCCAACTACATCGGATAGTATCAGTGATAAAACTGTTGCTGGATAGCTAATCTCAACAAATTTGCCGCCTTTAATCTTTGACAATTTTTTTCTTATCGTATTAATTTCATGGATTGTGGCACCAGAATTTAGAAGCTCAATAGTGATTTGCTGTTTTTGATCCAGGGAGATATTATCTAACGGTAGAGGTGTGAGGGCTGAACCTCCTCCTGAAACAAGAAATATAATCAATGTTCCATGGTCAGCTTTTTTTGCATAATCAAGGAGTTTTTGAGCCCCCTCTTCACCCTTCTTATCTGGAACAGGATGTCCAGCCTCAATTATTTCTGTTTTTGAAAGTAATTCCGTGTGATTATACTTTACAATAACCAGGCCTTTGCTAAGCTTATCACTTAAAATCTCTTCAACAGCAAGGGCCATCCTTCCAGAAGCTTTTCCTGCACCTAACAGTCGGATTTTTGAATATTCTGAAATATTATAAGATCTGTTTCCAGCTTTTAGTATATCACCAGATAATGTAAGGCTCTTTTTTACAGAGCTATAAGGATCTACCTCCTTCAATGCCGATTTGAATATTTTGTAAGCATCATCTCTGAATTTATTTAAGGTCACTTTTTAACCTATAATTTTAAACTAAAAGAAAAAATGATATTTAAGCATATATTGACCATACTCAACATCATATGTTTTGAGATAACTGACCTCAAATCCAATACTGTTACTATTATTAATCTTATAATTTGTAAGAAGAGTAGCGTTTATTTCTGTATGTTCTTCACCAAGATCATATTCCAGAATTTTTCCTGAAAGATGAGAACTTATTGAATCAGAAAGGTTACTTATAATTCCTATTGAGCTACCATATCCTATAGCGTATCCTTTTTCTAAAGAGTCATCTGTATTTATCTCAATTTCCGGCATAATATAACAAAGCCCTGGAAACCAGTGATAAGAGACTCCACCCCCAAAATTCAAAAAAACCGTATTTTTTCTACCAGCTTTCATATATTTTTTATATATACCAGCATTTACTTTCCATGAAAGGGGTTGAAAAAAACTGTCTCTGGGAGCAATAGACGCGATATCAAACAGATAGAAACTCTCAAGATCAAAATCCTCATCCTCTGTGTAATATCTGAACTTTGTATTAAAAAACTGAAGCTGGACACCAGCATCTTTTGAATAATCACTATTTAACATGTCAGCAAATGATGGTCTTAAACCTATATCCACAAACCAATTATCATCCAAAGTTCCTGAATTTATCAGCAGTCTTTTTGCATCATGTCCATTAATTGGATCATCAGGTGTTTTTATTTGGTAATCAATTTTTTCAACTTTTCCAAGTTTACTTCTGGATCTTAAGGCAGGAAGAATAATCTTTTTATATTTACTTTGAGATATTTTCTTCTTAAAAAGAAGATATTTTGAATACTCAATAACAAGGTCAATAAGAATAATCTTCTTATCATCACTTATATCGAGGTCTAATACGTATTTGGGTAAAATTTCACCCTTTGATACTTTTAAAGCAACTTCCTTCTCATAATCAGATAATAATGAAGCTTTATGCTTAATTTTAGAGCTATTTGATGGTCTAAAAGATGAGCTTGCAATCAGACCTTGCTTTTGCATCTCTTTAACAGTGTCTATTGGTATTATGGCAATTGAAAATTTATCAGTTAAATCAAGTGTTGGTCTTGCAACTTCAAGTAAAAAGAGAATATTATAAGAACAGTTTTCATCAAAAAAATAGTAATCGCTATATATATTTTCGAGTTCATATATGTGATAAACCATTCTTCTAATCTCATTTTCATTTAAATTTAACTTATATTCCCATATATCCCTTTGATCCAGGTCTGAGTATTCTGAAATTTTCTTATAGTATGGAAGGATGGAGTAATACCCTTTAAAAAAACCAAAAACGCCACTTAATGCATATGAAAAAACATTCCTATTCCCAACGTTTGCTGCATAGTTTACAGCATTTGAAAGTAGTTTACTTTTATAAATTGTATCAAGATTTAAGAATGTGTGACCAAACATAGAAGCTGGATTATTCAGATAATAAGTTGGAAATATAATAGTTGAAGAGCCGACTTTAAAGTTACTAAGTTTATCACATTCTTTTAGAGGAACTTTTATAGGATCAGGTAATAGTTCCTCTTTAAGCCAAGTGAAACGGGCCATAAATTTACAAACAGGGACTTGTGTACCTTCGTAATCCTTATCAAAAAAAATTTGAATTGTTTTGATAAGTTCATCTTTAGGGTTGGATTTACCATTTTTTGCATTGAAAAACCTTGGATCATCAACAAGGCTTTCTATACCAAAAAGCGTCTCTTTATAATGTAGAAGAGTTTTCCAATATTTCTTTTCATATAGTTTTTGATCTATAGCTTTTTTGATCAATTGATCAATATAAGCATTTCCATTAGCAAATGAAGGGGTTGCAAGTGAAATCATAATAATTGTGTATAAAAAAATGGATACGGGAAAATTTATCCCATATCCATAAAATCGAAATTTTTTCAATTATAAAACCTTAGATATTTTTAATAACATTATTAATCTCTTTAACAACATGCTTGTGGTCTACATTCGCTGTAGGATAAATATTATCAAAGTTTGATTTAAGTTGAGAGAAAAAAACTGGTTGATTCTCAGCTGAAATTTCAGCCATTTCTGCTAGAGCTTTAAGTGATTCTCCATTACCTGATGCAATATCAATAGCAAGGTTATCAAGATTATCAGCTACAAAAGAATTTACTTTGTCATTATTAACAAACTTACCACCATAATCACATTCAAATGTTCCAACAGACATTGCGATTGTTTGACTTCCTGTAGCATTTAAGCATGTTCCAAGAAGATTCCATACAAGACCTTCTTTTTCACCTATAAGGATTTTTCCAAGACCACAACCACAATCCTGAGCAACAGTGTTAGCAAGTGTTGGAGCACTCATCATTGCTACGACTGTTAATGCGATAAAAAATTTTTTCATCTTAAATACTCCTTTTTTTATTATTAGTTTACATAAAAATAATCCCACATATTAAAAGTAATTTTAATATATGAAAATTTTATTTTAAAAATAATACAAAGGGGAATTTCAATAAACCTTTACTCACTAAGCTAATTATTTATTCACTTATTGCTTTTTTTAAAGAACAGTAAATGTTTCATTATAGAAATTTATAAAATTATGTCAATATCTAAATTGCTCGTTTAATAATAAGGGAACCTCTAATAACTGATCTTTTTGCGAAATACTGCTTTTTCAAAAAAACAACTGTAGTAAAATCAACCCATTGTTTTTTTCAGCCTTGTATTTCATCAAAAATTATAGGGAATCTCTTCTTCTAAGTAACACTTTTTATATATTATGTGTTATTAGGCAGTTAGGTTCCAGATTATCTATTCTGGAGGAGT
>JAAELO010000784.1 GCA_024226555.1 Desulfobacterales bacterium
CAATCGTAAGGTTCGAGACATCAACGATTAATGTGGTGTGGTGCGTTGTCGTTTTAGCGTTTTCAGGTTGAAGAGTTTTAGTGTTTTTAACGTTATATTGAATGTTTTATGTTCAGAGCACAAGATGTTTTAATGCCGAACGTTAGGATTTTTTTGCATGAATTACGTTTGCATTGTTATTTGGTTCCACTACATTTCTGCAAGCCTCCGATAATTATAAAACGATCTAAATATGTTTCAGTCGTTTTATTGAGTAAACATAATATCTGCCGAGTTTCGCATTATGATGAAAGCGGTAATCGCATGCATAACTAACTCGTCGCTATAAGTATTTTATTGTAAATATCATATAACTTACTTTCCGCACAAAAAAATTTGACTTTTTTTGTATTTATAAACTCCCAAAAGGCATGAAATACTTATATTTTTACGAGTACTGTTTTTCCTTCCCCTACAAATTCGATAAGAATTTTAATATGGTCTTCCGAAAAATACTTATTCGTAATATTTTTTTTTCAATTCAATTATGATATTCATAATTTTTTTTTCTTGAGAATTACATTTGTTTAATTGCGCCATTGCATTTTTATGTTTTTTATAATTATTTGACCAGATTTTAATCTGTGGCCGATCTGCGATCCGGACTACCTTATGTTTCAATTTTCCATCTACCCAACGAGAAAGCCGTGTTACAAGATGACTTGGTTTTTCCTCACAATGACATCCTGCTCGGCCACATTTTTGATAGATTTCTACATAACTGCCTTCTATCAACTCATCTTCTGAAAAGAATGGTTCAAGCAATTTTTTTCTATTTTTTTGAATGCGTAACAACTCTTTCTGTTGATTTAACAATTTTTTCCTTGACATGGTATTATAATTATATATATATAATACCATGTCAAGGAAAAAATAAATGATTTAATAATAAGGAGACCATGGCAGGAAAAAAAATTAAAAGATTTAAGGTCGCAGGTTTTCCACTCATGTCAGCTATAATCGATAAGCTTGAACTCCGTTCTATATTATCAAAACATTTTAAACAACACCGTAATCAAAAAATATCAACTACAGATACGTTGATTATAATTCTCTTTAATATAATCACTGGACGTCAGCCAATGTATGAGTTAAGTAATTGGGTTACTGATATACACCCTCAATGTTTCGAATTTGAAGAATTTGATATAAGTATTTTTAATGATGATCGTTTTGGAAGAGCAATAGATAAAATATACAATGCGGAAAGAGCAACAATCATGACAGAAATTGTTTTCAATGTAATCGATAAATTTAAGATAAACCTGGAAGAAGTACATAATGACTCTACAACAATTAAAGCATTTGGAAAGATTCCTGGAAAGACTAAGACAGGCCTGGAACTAAAAAAGGGAAACAGTAAGGACCATCGTCCCGATTTAAAACAATTAGTTTATACATTATCAATTTCGGCTGATGGAGCTATTCCAATACATTATAAGACCTATTCAGGGAACAGAACTGATGATACCACTCATATCGAATCATGGAATACCTTGAGACAAATAGTTGGACAATCGGACTTTCTGTATGTTGCAGACAGCAAAGTTTGCACTGACAAGCAATTGAACCGAATAACTAAAAACCATGGTCGAGTTATTACTATAATTCCAGAAACTTGGGGTGAAGTAAATGATTTTAAAAATGAGTTACGAAAACATACAAAGGCTAAAAAGGAAATAATGAGAAAACCTATTCCTGGAACATTCAACGAGGAAATGGAATATTTCTTTAAATTTTCAGGCAACTACTGCACAAAAAAACGAGGGTACAACATTCACTGGATATTCTCGACAGAAAAAAAGAAGCGAGATTTTTTAAGTAGAGAAAAGGCGTTAAGAAAAGCTGAATGGGCGTTTACCGGTCTTTTACCAAAAATTAACAAAAGAAAGTTAAAGACAAAAGAAGAAATAGAAAAGAAATATAATGAAATATTAAGTGAAGTAGGTGTCAGTAAGTTCTATCATATTTCTATTGACGAAGTAGAAGAGGAAGAGATAGTTCAAATTGGTAGAGGAAGACCCGGTCCAAACACAAAATATAAAAGATGTGTTAATACAATATATTCATTATCCTGGACAAGAAAAAAGCTGGAATTGCAAAAAGAAAAAAAAGTTGATGGAATATTCCCTTTACTGTCAACTGACCCGAATCTAACTTCATGCGAAGCGCTGAAGGCATACAAGTATCAACCTAGACTTGAAAAAAGATTTGAACATCTAAAAAAAGTGCTATTAGCGGCGCCTTTATTTTACAAAAAGATTGAGCGAGTTGAAGGCATTATGTTCATGTTTTTTATTGCTTTAATTGTACTGGCTTTAATCGAACGTGAAGTTAGGAATTCTATGAAAAATGAAGATATTGAAAGATTATTTATTTATCCGGAAGATCGCCCAGCAGTTGCGCCAACAACTTCTGTAATTTTAGATAGATTCGAAGATGTTTCAATTTATCATCTTATAAATAATGAAAAAATAATTGAAAAATTCAAAGATGATTTGAATGATACTCAAAAAGAAATATTACAGTTATTAAAAATAAAACCAGATAAATACTGGCCAAAAATTTTATGAAACGAACAATACATCAAAAATTCAAAAAAAGTCAAATTTTTTTGTGCGGAAAGTAAGATA
>JAAELO010000785.1 GCA_024226555.1 Desulfobacterales bacterium
GCAAGGTGTTACTGTTGAACATGCATAGATTGTGCCCCCCGTTAAGTAGAGCTTGGATGTGAACACTGTGTTCACAAACAAAAATATGAATATGTAGCTCAATTGGTAGAGCATTGGACAGTCACCGGTGAAAACCTGAGATGCGTGGTTCGAAACCCGCCATATTCAAGACTACTTTTCGGAAGTGCACAACATGGTGAATATGGGTCTCTGACCTGTGTTGACGGTTAAGAAAAGAGGGCGGGACGAGTCCCGTGACCTCAGAAAAAGAGGGCGGGTCGAGTACGAACCCGTGACCTCAGAAGTAGAAGAGACGCGCAATTCCGGGTTTAGTTCAAGAACCCGGATGTGCGAAAAAGTCACCGCGGTGACAGTAGAACAGATGCATGTTCTATTGCTTAAATGCGTTTCTGGTCATTACCAGAGAACGCATGGAGGCGATGTTGAACATGCATAGATTGTGCCCCCCGTTAAGTAGAGCTTGGATGTGAACACTGTGTTCACAAACAAAAATATGAAGTATGTAGC
>JAAELO010000786.1 GCA_024226555.1 Desulfobacterales bacterium
AAACTTTTTTCATATGAAAGCCAGATAAATGTTGAGAAAATTCAATGAGCTTTGGCCAGGTTTTCTGATGCAACAGGGAGCAGTATTCAGATATACACTAGGGGGTGAAAAACGCCCCCCTGTTAAAATAGGTTTAACCCTATCTGGACCGGGGGGGGGCTAAAATAGCCCCCCTCCTACATTTTTTTGCAAAACTCGAAATGCATGAAATAAAGGTCGGTGAATGTTCTTGACTTTTCCTAAAAATTATCTGCGGACATTGTGATATAATTGTTTCCATGGTTACTAATAGCCCGTTACCATAGCAACCATGTTGAAAATGGTCACTATTGGTCAAACAAAACTGGGTCTAATTCCTTTGAATTAAAAGATATCTTCATGAAACTTACGCAATAGAAAACCAATATCAGATGACATTAGAAAATGAATCATGATTTTGCCAAATGCAGTTGGATTCTATTTTTAGAATTTTGCTGATATCAGCATAATTTATCATTTTTGACGCTCTAACATTGTTCATCTAACTCTTCTTTTTAAATAATAGTGTAATGTTGACTTAGTTATACTTTGCCACTAGATTTTATTGCAAGATAGCCATATGAGCAACAATAAAAACATTTTCTACTGCGCATGCGCAAATGGTCATCTAAAAAGAGAAATTTTTTCAAATAATCATCAAAATGTGATAAAAACTGTCA
>JAAELO010000787.1 GCA_024226555.1 Desulfobacterales bacterium
AACAAAAGGAAACCGCCTCAAAAACTTTAAGCCTGCTGTGCTCTGTTACAACGAACAATGCGGAAGATTTTTCCCAGGCCACACCTGTAGCTTGTGTAGCCACACACGTCACACCCTTCTCCGGTGGGGTTCACTTGCGAACTCAACGTGATCTCCTTCCCTCAAAGGCTTGACGCATGTCAAGGTGATGCCGAAACGTTTTTTTGTGCTCACATCTTCCCACGTCGAACTCCTCAGCATGACACGTTTCTTTCTTGAACTTGAACTTGAACTTGAACTTGAACTTGAAGTATAGTCTCTTCTTTTCTGTACCTTCTTGAAACAGTTCGAGTTCACCCCAACCCCATCGCAACTTCGCAACACCCCACCACAAGCCAAACCCACCCTTCAACGCCCAAACAACTTTCTCACCATCACCATGCAAAACCATCATACCAACAACCAAACCAACCGAACCACAAACTCTTCCAACACGGCATCAAGCCGACTACCGACCATCCCACCCATGCCACAATTCCAAATCAGCCTAGGACCTCGAGGACAAGCGTTACCCCCACCAGGACTCGCCCACTTTAGAAATGCCAATACCATCCACCCCATGAATGCCCAACGCCCCTCCAACCAACCATATAGCCTCACCCGCACCATTCAACCCCAAACCAATGCCCCTCCCCCTCCCATCTCACTCATCATCCAACCCAACCGAGGCCAAGGTAACCTCATCATGACCAACACAAACCCCAAAACTCAACACGGCAACGTACAGCCGGACCAAGTCCCTTCACCCATACCCGACCCATCATCAAACTAACCGCACGCCCACACCAACAGCACGCCCGTACCACAAAGCGACCACTTGTCCCCATACACAAAACGTCAGAGGCACAAACCCCCCTAACGTACACCACTCCCAAACTGACCATGAAACTTGTACACGGGGTCTTCCCGGCGAACGCAACGTGCTACGAAGCTGTCCTTCCCCCAGCACCTTCCTCTCAAACAACCAACCCTTAAAACCACCACAAAACCCATACCATTCCACAGCACCACCCCCACCCATGATGCAACCTCAACTCAACCCCTCCACCCTCTCCCAACAAACCCAATTCACCCAATTCTCCCAACCAAACGCATCATCTCAACTCTACCAACAATCTTCACAAAATAACTCTTTCAACTCTCTTTCCCTTCCCAACCTCCAACCGATGACCATGCCTTCCCCACACAACTTGCCAACCTTCGCTGCCCAACCTGCCCCTGCTATTGCCCGACCTCCAAGAGCTCAAACTCTCCAACAGTCCCATCGACAAGCTGGTGCTCCTACTCCCCTCCAAACTCATTCAAACGGTACCTTCCCCTATACCCTCCCCACATCCCACAATACCAAACACACGGCCACAGTAGCCGAACCCCCCTCAAACCAAGCCCATCAAACTTCAAACTCGAGCACCCAAAGCCGACGGACACCTTCACACGGCCATAGAAGCCGACAAGGTACAGGACACCTCCCCTCCCCAACAAATTGCTGTACGTACCCCCAAAAAAAAGAAAAACCACCCTCCAACACCTCCACCCCATGCATATATAGAACCTTCCCAAAACCAAGAGAACGTCGACGAAGAAAAAGAAACAGAAACTTCGATTCCCCTCAACAGAACTAGAGCACAACTAGCAGCAAGCAGCAGTGCAGCAGCCGGAGGAGCCCCAACAGCAGCCCCAGAGAACACAGCAGCCCAAAATAATGCCGACTTACTTGCAGAAGATCTTACCCGAGCAGGACGAACCCATCCCGACATGAGCCCCACGTTTCACCCTTTCCGAACCCACTACCCCATCTCAGGAACAGGATTCTTCATGCAAGGCTGGACAGCAAACAACCAACACGGCAACAAGCCGATCGGGTGCATGACCATGGCACCTTTAGAAGAACTCAAGGAAGAAATATGGCCGGCAGTACCAGTCGCACAACGCTCCAACGAAGTAGTCTGCCCACGAATCGACGCCCGAGCATACCTTCCCATCCATGACATTCGAACCGACCGGTATAACCGTCTCCTGCTCGTCGGGTCATTTCGCAAACAACCGGGAGTACTGGGAACCTGGATTATTACGATGGCCGCAAGTGTTCCCCCTTCGTATTGCAATTCTAAAAGGGAAAAGTCCGAGTGGGTCCTTCGCACGCATGAAAAAAGAGTCGGTCTCCGACCCCATACCCTTTCCTTGGCCCTCCACCACTGCTTTATCCAAGGCGACCTACTCCACTGAATAGGACATTGGTGT
>JAAELO010000788.1 GCA_024226555.1 Desulfobacterales bacterium
GAAAAAACGCATTTTCATTCCTACTTCTCGGGAAGAAGTAATCAGGGGCAGAGGAATACTTCCCCGTATCAGGAAGTAAAACGCGATGTGCATGGTGCAACACTTCCTCGCTTTAGGAAGCTGTTTTTAGAGTGCATGCATGTACTTCATGAATATGAGAATGCATTTAATAATAACAAACACGTTACAACAGGACAAGACACAACACCACAAAAACAAAACAAATTAGAACATCCACGCGCACTTTACTCCACAAAATTATGTTTTCTTTCTTTTCTTTTCCCACTTTACTTTTACTTTACTTTTTACTTTACTTTTTACTTTATCTATAATATTCCACTCTTTTTACAAATCAATCTTCCCTTCTTTCTTCAAATTTTGAATCCGCGAACCCTTCCCCCGAAAGGGACGAGTCGCAAAAAAAGACGCAGCCGTGCTGGTCTTTCCCTTTTTTATTTTCTTTTCTCTCTAAACAATCATATTGTGGAATATTCAAAGGGCTGGGGGTGGCCCCTAGTCAATCCCCCTAATCGTCTTTAATTTCCGTACATGATGCGCGCAATTTTGCGCATTATTTTTCTGTTTTTCGGGGACGGGGAGCTCGAGGAAGAGC
>JAAELO010000789.1 GCA_024226555.1 Desulfobacterales bacterium
AGCATGTATAAACTAGGTGACGCAACATATGTGATCGATTATTTTGTGTGGCGGAATCAAAATTCCCAGACACATCGTCAGGGTATTGCACATGCACATTGCTTCTCCTTGACACGTGTGGAACAATAAAAATTGAGGGATACCTGCCTCATAATTCTGCCGAAATGTTGTGACACACAATGAAGAGGCATGTATTAAGATAGGTGACGCAACAAATATGATCGATCAGTTTTGTGGCGCAATTAAACTTCCTCGACACTTCGTGACTGTAATGCACGTGCACATTGCTTCTCCTTGACACTTGTGGAACAACAAAAAACGGTGGATACCTGCCTCATAATTCTGCCGAAATGTTGTGAGATACAGTGAAGAGGCATGTATAAACTGGGTGGCGCAACATATGTGATCGATTAGTTTGTGTGGCGAAATTAAAATTCCCATACACTTCGTCACAGTAATGCACGTGCACATTGCTTCTCCTTGACATGTGTGGAACAACAAAGAATGGTGGATGCCTGCCTCATAATTCTGCCAAAATCTTGTGAGACACAATGAAAAGGCATGTCTAAACTGGGTGATCTAACATATATGATCGATTTGTTTGTCTGGCGGAATTAAAATTCCACGACACTTCGTCACGGTAATGCACGTGCACATTGCTTCTCCTTGAGACCTGTGGAACAACAAAAACTTGTGGATGCATGCCTCATAATTTTGCCGAAATGTTGTGAGGCACAATGAAGAAGCATGTATAAACTAGGTGACGCAACATATGTGATCGATTATTTTGTGTGGCGGAATCAAAATTCCCAGACACATCGTCAGGGTATTGCACATGCACATTGCTTCTCCTTGACACGTGTGGAACAATAAAAATTGAGGGAT
>JAAELO010000790.1 GCA_024226555.1 Desulfobacterales bacterium
TCAACGAAACAGGCAAGTCCAGTCTCCCCCAACACCCTACCCCCACCAACGCGTGACAGAAAAGCAATGGAGCATGACAAAAATACAGAATGCGCCTTCCCTTTTTTTCTGTCGCAACTTTCCCCTTTTTTTTTCATTCCACTTTTCCTTTGGCACTTCCACATAAACAGGGATGGGAGAAGTCTATTTGAAGCGGGATAGTATTACTGTTGCTGTTGGTATTTGTTTTATTGGTATTGGTCATGGCATGGCGTGGAAATATGAGGTTTGTGTTTTTCTTTGTTTTTTTGTTCTTTTTTTGTTTCGCACCCCCTCCTCTCCTCCACACACACAAAGGTTGGATTGAAGCACCTATGTATTTTATGAATGGTTATTTATTGGCTCGAAAAGGGTTGGAAAGATATTTATTTGATTGGTTACCCGGGCTATGGGAGCGGGCGTTATGTATTTACCCCTCCCACCCGAAAGGAAAAAAAACAATAAAAAAAATGGATACGCGAGTATCCACCAAATGGACAAGAATTAATGAATATGCTTACCGGGGTATGTTAGGGTGTAACCCCAGCCCACAAAAACTGAACTCAATTTTAAAATAAGATGGAAGAATTTTGATGAAAGGGGTTATGCCTGCGCGGCACCCCTTATTTTTTCGCATCGACTCTTCCTTCCCTTTCGGGGGCTAGGAGCATGGAATATGGAGAAAAAAGAAATGGAAGAAAAGTAGGACGCCTATGGCGTCCATAGGAAACTGTAAATATGATTAAAAGAGAAGAAGTTTTATTTAGAAAAGGAAAAATATAAAAAAGAAGAAAGTGAAAAGTTTTTGTTTTTTTTTGTTTTTTGTTTTGTTTGTTTGAGGGATAGGAAGAGA
>JAAELO010000791.1 GCA_024226555.1 Desulfobacterales bacterium
AACTCCAATCTTGTTAAAAATACATAAAATGGAAAAGGATGTAACACTAACCCAAAAGATCAATAATAACAGAATCGATTCATAAATACAGCAATCATTCCAAAAAGATAAACATCAATAAAATTACCAACAATCATTGAAATCGATAGAAAAGCCTTGATACTAACAAAGGTCGCTGACGATCCAACATTCAATAACGAAAAGATTAATATTACTAACAATGGACAACACTTTAATCCACACATAATAAATAAGGCTAAGCTAACCTTGTCGACGATCCTCCTAAAATAATCCTCTTTATTTAGAACATGTCAACCAAAAACAATAATCAATGAAAAAGCCATTAACAAGAATCCAGCAAAGAAGATAGCATTAATTTAAGTCTTCAATCAACCGTTCTTAAAAATAGCGATTGAAAAGAGGAAACAAAAGTAGGATTGGAACCAAAAACACCAAAAAGACAGGGAATCGAATTGAATCTACGGAATGCCAATAATAAGAACAAAGTACAAAAGAAAAAGAAAATTCAACAAAGGAAGAA
>JAAELO010000792.1 GCA_024226555.1 Desulfobacterales bacterium
GCGAGTTGCTCAAAGGAGTGTGGCGGTGGGGGAGGAAAAGATGGAGGGCTGCGCCTTTTGTGTATTGTTTTCTGTCCATGTTGGGGACGAAAACAAAACACAAACGGTGACTTCCGTGAAGAAGGGAGAGGGTGTTGGAGGGGTTGGTTTGCCTTGTTGGGAGGGTGGTGGTGGTGGGGGGAAAGAAGAAGAGCGTGGCTTTTGTATATTCTTTTCTGTCCATGTTGGGGACGAAACAAAACACAAAAGGCAACTTGTGTGAAGAAGGAAAAGGGTTTTGGAGGTGTTGGTTACATTGTTGGAGTATTTTGATGATTGAGATGAGACTTGCGGCCTTTGCTTTGTTGGTTGGCTGGTTGGTGACCACCCATGCAGTTGAATGAGAGGGAAGGGAGGAAGGAGCAGTGCGAGCTGCCAACGTACAGCGAAATAGAACGGGCCACGAGATACAACGAAAGATGTAACGCAGCAACAGATGTAACGCGTTGTATACTCTGGGACCGCCCGTTTGTGGTTTGTTCCCTTGTGTAAGATGTTCCAAAAAGTTCTAACTATCGTCGAAATTTATTTGAGGAGCAAGAGTGACGAGAACAGAGCTTACTACGTCAAAAATCGCAACTTGCAAACCATAGGAAAAATTCAATGATAGAGTTGGTAAACGTTATTTTTGCGATGCACACAGCACGTCAGAGTAATCGAATACACAAGGGTACAAAGCACCCCTGTTCCGTCCCAAACTGACCCAAAGATACAACGCGTTACATATGTTGCTGCGTTGCA
>JAAELO010000793.1 GCA_024226555.1 Desulfobacterales bacterium
CAGCACGTGCTTGTTAGACTTATTGAAGAATGGAGGCAAAAACTCGACAATGATAATATAGTAGGAGCGATTTTGATGGATCGTTCTAAGGCTTTTGATTGCATTCCACACGATCTACTCATTGCCAAACTACTTGCTTACGGTCTGGATGAAAACTCGCTAGTTTTTATCTACTCATATCTTAAGCGAAGAGAACAAGCAGTAAGAATAAAAAATACTTACAGTTCGTTTGAAAAAATTTTGTCAGGAGTACCACAAGGTTCTGTTTTAGGTCCGATTTTATTTAACTTCTACATAAATGATTTGTTTTACTTCATAACACAAGCTACATTACATAACTATGCAGATGATAACACGCTAGCGTACTTTTCGAAAACACTGCAGAGTCGAATATTGCTATAAAATGGTTGGAAAATAACTTGATGATAGCTAACCCTGAAAAATTTCAGGCCTTGATCATTAGAAAGAACCAGGAGAATACCAGTGGAGAAATTATTAAAATAAAAGATAAGATTATTGAAACCGAAGAAACAGTAAAATTGCTTGGTGTTAGAATTGATCATAAACTAAACTTCGACCCACATATTTCTGAACTTTGTAAGAAAGCTGCCACACAACTAAATGTGCTAAAGAGACTGAAATCATTTCTTGGCTTCCAAGAAAAAAAGTTTTGATAGAAAGTTTTATATATTCAAATTTCAAT
The DNA here is from genome assembly GCA_024226555.1 of Desulfobacterales bacterium. Taxonomy (GTDB): domain Bacteria; phylum Desulfobacterota; class Desulfobacteria; order Desulfobacterales; family JAAELO01; genus JAAELO01. The sequence continues at coordinate 704 of JAAELO010000793.1, forward strand.
TATTGCCCTTTAGTATGGCATTTCTCATCGTGCAAATCATTAAATAAAATTGAAAAAATACAAGAAAGGGCTCTAAGATTTCTCTTTGATGATAACAATATTTCTTACAATGAATTACTTTTGAAAGCTGGAAAATGTAGTATGCACGTAAACCGTCTGAGATTACTTTGTATTGAAATATATAAAACAGTTCACAACCTGAACCCCTCGTATTTAAAAGACATTTTTAGAAAGAAATGCTCATCTTATTCATCTAGGCACGGTTTGAACCTTGAGCATTACCGACCAAATCAAGTAACATTTGGGTCAAACAGTTTGCAATCGATAGGTCCTAAAATCTGGAATAATTTGCCTGGCACAATTAAAACAGCTGAAAACTTGGATACTTTTAAAAGTATGATAAAAATTGGAGTAGCCCAAACTGCCAATGTAGCTTGTGTTTGTTTGCCTTTAATCAATTTAGACTCATAATTATCGATTTAGATTAGTTTATTTTAAGCTATTAAATGTAACGATATAAAATAAATGACATACATACATACAATGCACTAATTTCTATAAGAAAACCCTTAGTAGCTGTTGAAAACGTAGAGCAGGGCAGATACACAAAACATGAGAGACTCAG
>JAAELO010000794.1 GCA_024226555.1 Desulfobacterales bacterium
CGGGGAAGGGGCGTTTGGTTGTTATCACTAAACTGGTGTTTTGAACGGAGTGGGGCGTTCAAAAAATTAATTTTTTAAACTATATATTATAATCAATATTCCAATATTTCAAACACATCTATTCCTTCACTATATTTTTAAAAATAACAAAAAAAAATAATTTCGGTGCTTCGGCCATCGCCTGCGCGATTGCGCACATTTATAAACTTCATTTTTTCACCACACATTTTTCCTTCCTTTAATTCCAAGGGATACCGTACGCCACAAAATGGGAGTACCTTATATGCTTAATTAACGGTAGGGAGAAGGAGAGGGATTTGAATAGTATAATATAAAATGGTAAGAATACATTTTGGGGAGTAAGAGACGGTGCTACTTTTTATGCGTAATATTCATACGGCTCTTTTCATCGGGTTTAATTCGTTATATTCTTCTAAGGTCCCCTCGAGTCTCGAATCGATTGTGGAGTGCTCTTATGGCTATTTCGAACAACCATTAATTGTTTTGCTCCTCCTATCTTGCTTGTATTACTCTGTGAGACACTCAAACAAAAAACAAAGAGTAGGGCACCAAACTGTCGATTAATTGCACAATCGATTTGATCGAGACTCGAGGGGACCTTAGAAGAATATAAAGAATTAAACCCGATGAAAACAGCCGTATGAATATTACGCATAAAAAGTAGCACCGTCTCTTACTCCCCAAAATGTATTCTTACCATTTTATATTATACTATTCAAATCCCTCTCCTTCTCCCTTCGGTCAA
>JAAELO010000795.1 GCA_024226555.1 Desulfobacterales bacterium
TTCCGGCCGAAAACGGAAACATAACGTATTTTGCGGGACCGTACTCCCGAGTGGACCGTACAATACATCCAACAATCCGAGGAAAGTACTCTCGACACTCGCAAGGTGCACTGATGTGATAAAGCACATTTCAAACTTTTAATATCGGAATGGTTTCAATGCATTTAGTAGCCCATTTTGTGGGATGTACTGTACGGTCCACTCGGGAGTACGGTCCCGCAAAATATGTTATATTTCCGTTTTCGGCCGGAAAGACCGTTTAAATTAAATTAAATTCCCTTTACAAATAACAAACATCTCTTTCCACGTTTGCACCTTTTCAAAAGATGCGGCGCTCTCTTTAGGGGGGCGTCCCCAATTCAAAATTCTACACGCGTATACGCCGCCATCGCGGCAATGTTTTTTCTTCTTTTCTTTTATTCTAAAATTAATTGGTGGATTAAGGTAAAGGCGGCCGGGGGATAACCGCCACTTCTATAATAACTTGGCCCCCGTAATAGCCTTCATTTCCACCCATCCAACCATTTATAATATCCCTCGCAAAAAAAAAGAAAACAAAAAACACCGCATGAAAAAAAAACCACAACGAGACACGCACACGCCAAAACAAAACACAAACCAAAA
>JAAELO010000796.1 GCA_024226555.1 Desulfobacterales bacterium
ACCTCTTCTAAGTAACACTTTTTATATATTATGTGTTATTAGGCAGTTAGGTTCCAGAATATCTATTCTGGAGGAGTCGCTAATAACTGCTTTTTGACCGAATTACTATGTTATTAGAAAAAGAAAACTGTTGTAAAATCGCCTCGTTATTTTTTCTAATGCCTTGTACTTCAATCAAAACTCTAATTATTAGAGGTTCCTTTATATTACTGGTCAGGTTATATTCAGGACTATTTTTAAAATTTGCTATGTAATCATTTAAAATTTCAAGTTTTTCAGGATATTTTTTAACGTTTAGATTATCCCTTGCCTGTATTAATTCATCTAAGCTATATTTTGAGTAATCTATTCGCATTCCTGATCCATTAAATATTTTTAAATTATGAAAAAAAAGGGAGCCATTTTTCAATGGGCTCCCTAATTATCGTATATTTAAAAATGAATAAATAATTTATCTATTCATCTTTTGGTATCATATGTTCCGGAATGATTGCCATTTTAAGAAGAATTGGTTTTAAGAAGGACCATCTGATTCCATCTTCATAAACCTCTTCAAGGTCACGTATTGCATCCCAGCAGTTATGGCATGGAGATATTACTAACTTTGCACCAGTATCCATAATTTGCTTATGCTTAACCGCAAGGCCAGCATCCCTTTGCTTTCTATACCTACCGATACCATTAAGACCACCACCACCACCGCAGCAGAAGTTATGCTCTTTACTTGGCTTCATCTCTCTAAAATCTTCCGCGATCATGCTCATGATATATCTTGCATCATTTGAAAGACCTGCATTTCGGATATAGTTACATGAATCCTGGTATGTTACAGGTTCCTTGATCTTTTTGGTTGGATCAAGTTTCAGTTTTCCGTTTCTCAGAACCTCTGCAACCCATTCAACATAATGAATTGATTCAACAGGAGTTTTTCCATCTTTAAGACCTGCCCAGTATGGTCCTTCTGTTACTGTTGCACGATATGCGTGCCCACATTCTGTAACTACCATACGTTTAGGTTTTAGACGCTCCATTGCATCATAAACGGATTCAACCTGTATTTTACATGCTTCCCAGTCACCGGCAAACATTGCAATACTTGTTTCTTCCCATCCAACGCTTGGAACTGTCCAGTCTTCACCTGTAATATGGAAAAGAGCTGCTGCTTCAGCAATATCTTCAGGATAGTGCTTTGGTTCACGAGCATTAACTGTATAGATGATATCAGCATTTTCCTTATCAATTGGAATTTTAAGACCTAAATACTCCTCTTCAGTCTCCTCTTCCATCCACTCAACTGTATCCACCCAGTCTTCTGAGGTTATATCCATCTGAGCCTGATAAACTCTGTGCATTCCGGCACCGATTTTCATCTCCCATGGAACAAACCCTTGTGAGTAAAGGATACCTCTTAAGTATCCAAACATAATTCCCATATCGATACCGAAAGGGCAGTATTGAGAACATCTGTTACAGCATGTACATTTACTCCATGCTGTATCCATTGCGTCCATCATAAACTTTGCATCAACTTTACCCTTACGTTTAACAAGTTCACCAAGTGTTGATTGTATCTTATATGATGGTACCTGATTTGGGGCTTTCTCATTTGCAAGGTAGTAAAAACAACTGTCAGCGCATAGGCCGCAGTGTGTACATATTTCGAGCCAGGTCTTTAACCTTGACTTAAGCGTTTTACTAAATGTCGCCTGGATAGCCGCAGAATCGACCTCAAGCGCTTCCATCTCTTTGTAATAAGTCTTACCGTTTGTATCGCTAAGTAGGTGACGGATTCCCTCTTCGGTATTTACTGTACTTTTATTACAAAATTGTCCTTCAGCCATAATATTAGTTCCTGAAATTTTGGTTTAGTTCAATTTACCAGTTCTGTCCGCTATAGCCTTTTTTCATGCCACCACGTTTGATTCCGTAATCCATTCCAATCTGAACTCTGGTACAGAAAAACATTACAAAGTGGGAAAGCTTGGTAAATGGAATAGCTACCAGCATAATTTCACCTGATATAATGTGAACAATTGTCCAGAATTGTGAATCACCAGCCTGATGATATGCTAAAAAACCTGTTAAAAATGGAGCTATAGTAATCGCAATCATCATATAATCTTTAAAATCAGTAATGTTTCTTACCTCTGGAAGAACAAGTCTTCTGATCAGAAGAACAACAGCAGAAACAATAACAATTATTGTTAAAATATCTGCTAATGCATCAGGAATGGTAAAGAAACTGAAATTAAATTTTTCTTTTAATATAATGTTATGGGCTGAAAGAAATATTGGAGTAAAAAGAACACCAATATGAAGGGCAAAAACAAAAAAAGTAACAATAGGTTTTACTCTCCAGCTTCTTGTTCCATATGGCATCATCCAGAAAAACAGAGATCTTAAAGCACCTTTGATACCGTACTTAACATTGACTGTATATGTTACTCTGTCCAGTCTCCAATCAAGGCCTCTGATATACAGGACAACACGAGCAGTGATTCCAACGAAGAATATCACAAGTGAGATCAGGGCGATCGGTCCTGTTACATAATCGTATAACATGGGTTATCTCCTTAAGAGTTGAAGTCTCTAATATTCATCTTCATTACGTCCTGAAAGAAAACTCCAGAACGCTACAAAAAATACTAAATAGATACCTAAAAATATATAGATATAGCCTTCAACATCGTTTAAATATGATTGAAGTGTTACGTAAATATCGTTTTCCATTTGAAATCCTCTCTTAATGTTCTGAATCTTTATAGTCAGGATGTTCATATAGTACCGGCATTCTGTTTGCTATGAACCTGTAAGTAAGAATAATACAAGTTATCATAAAAACAGAGATACCCACTTCATTCAGACTTGGAATATATTTTTGAGCAAGTGGTAGTTTCCAGTTAAAACATATAACACTGACATTGAGCCTGTTTAGAACAATTCCAAGAATTGCCAGAACAGATGCTATTTTAATCAGTGTATAGTTTCTCTCCCTCGATCCAACGGCATAAAGCATACCAGGAAGTGCTACAAAGCCTAACATTTCAACTAAAAACCAGTACCCGTAAGGTGTAGTCAGATAGTGCCAGTTATTATCAGCAATTAGTCCAATAATCTTTATTGAAAAGTATGCAAAAAGAACAAGTGATGCTGCTTTTCCAAAAGAATATGGTATCTCTTTGGTCTCTTCAAGGTGAACATCATCCATCTTGTCGTGCATATATCTGTGGGAAAGAAAACCCTCAAATATAACCATGGATAGTCCTGCTGCAATACTTGAAACAAAGAAGTAAACAGCGATATATTGGGAATACCAAAGTGGATGAAGTTTAGATGGAGCTATAAGAAAAAGAGCACCTAAAGATGACTGGTGAAGAGTAGATAAAACCACACCAAAAATTGTTAAACCAATTGTAAGTTTGTGAATCATATTCCTGAACTTTGCCAGACCCAACCATTCCAGAACTGCTGGAAAAAACTCTAACAAAAGAACATGGAAATAGAGAGCAACACATAAACCAACTTCAAAAAGCATGGATGTTGGTCCAGGTGATACTGCAAAAGGATATGGAAGTCTGTAAGGACGACCAAGGTCATAGAACAGAGCTATTATAACAAAGAGGTATCCAAGAAATCCTGTTAGGATTGCTGGCCTCACTGCTGCATGGAATTTTCTCATTCCAAACAGATAAACAGCTGAAGATGTAACATAACCTCCTGCTGCAAGAGCAACACCACACATAAGGTCAAAACCTATCCAGATTCCCCATGGGTAGTTATTATTTAAGTTTGTTACCGATCCAATTCCCTTTGTAAATCTAATAAATGTAAGGATTAGACCAATTATAACAATTGCCCCCGCTACAACGTTAAACGGAGTCAAAAGTCTGTTCTGAGTAGTAGAATCTGACATTATTCTTCCTCCTCCGTATCTTCTGATTTTTTAGCTTCCTCAAGAGCTTTTTTAACAGCAGAATCTATAGCCTTCTCTTTAGCTGATTCAGCTTTTTTCAAAGCTTCTTTTAATGCTTCATCTGCAGTTGCCTTAGTTGTTTCTGTGGCAACTTTTACAGCTTCATTCTTCTCATCAAGAGCAATTTTCTGACGTCTTTTTGTCATTGCATACATGCCGGTTAAAAATGCAGGCCACAATCCAACAACCATTGGAACCACAGCAAGTGCTCCGTGGGTTAATTCAGGAGTAGACTTAGACCCTAAATCTTCACGCATATCGATCTCTTCAAACTTAGCTGGAGATAGATATAACCAGCTTGTTCCACCCATCTCTTTTTCACCATAGATATGATCTTCATATCTTTCCGGGTGTTTTTCAATACGTTTTCTTGCTATCTTTAAGAGTTTCTTACGCTCACCAAAAATAAGAGCATCCTTAGGACATCCTTCAACGCATGCTGGAAGCTTTCCGGCATCTATTCTTGGCTTACAAAGTGTACATTTTTTAACTTCGGGTGTGAAAGGATCATCATACTCGTATGTTGGAACATCAAAAGGACATGCCACCATGCAGTATCTACAACCAACACAGACATCAGCATCGTAAGTAACAGCTCCTGTTTTATCTTTCTTAAAAGCTTTTACAAAACATACTGAAGCACAAGCAGGTTCAAGACAGTGGTTACATTGCTTTTTAGCAAATAAAACTCCTTTTTTTGTCTCAAACTTATTAACAACCGTATACGCATCATTCGTTGTTCTTCTTTTTTCTTTAAGAACAGTAAGATCTGTAAATGGTTTATCAGGTTTGCCCAGTTTGTTCTCTTTATTGCAGGCACTTTCACAAGTTCTGCATCCTACACAAAGTGCAGTATCATGGAGAACACCATTGCTTTTAGGGAATCCTTTGAATTCCTTCCCAGAAGCTCTGGCTTTTCCAGACACAAGTAATGCACCTGATGCGGCTCCAAACCAGCCTATAAATTTTCTTCGTGATATGGACATTACATACCTCTGATTATAATTATACAGTTATCGTTTCTTATGGCACTCAGTACAGCTTTCAGACTTCTTAGCCAGTTTGATTCCCATACTTTTATGGCATCCCATACATTGAATGTGATAGGCACCAACAAGACTTGGACGGTCATTATTGGTAGACTTTTTAAGGTCATGACAGGAAATACAACCTGTTGGCTTTTCTGTTACCGGTGCATTGTGATGGCATCCAAGACACAATGTTCCAGGGTCTTTATGAAAATAACCAGTTAATTTATTATTATCAACACCATCTTTTAACTTTTTAATAATAGCTTTATGTGGAAATTTTACAGAACCATATTTATCTTTAAGATGTTTAATTTCGATTACATCCGGAACATCTTTAAGACTATAGAGTTTGTTTACAAAATTTCTCGAAGATAAAAGACGTGTTGCAATTTTCTTAGCATTTTTATCTGAAACTTTAGCTGTTTCTTTTTCTGTGTGGCACATGTTGCATGATTTATTGTTAACTTTTTCAGTTTTTCCAATCATCTCATGACAACCAGCACATTTTGGATCTTTCTTTTCCTGATCATGGCAAGCGATACAACTTTGCTTAGCATTTTTATCATGCATAGCCTGATCTAAAGTAACAAATCCACCCTCTTTTTTACCTTTTACAGTATGACAACTACTGCACTTATCTAATGCTTTATGGTGGCAAACAAGACAGCTTTTATTGCTTTTTTCATGTGCTTTATGATCAAAAACAACATAGTCCATTTTGTTCTTAAGCGATTTTGTACCAGACCGCATTAATGATGCATCAGGTTGATTACGCTTCATTCTTGGAATATCTGTTATTTTTTTGATCTTTTTCTGATTAACCTCTTCATGACAAGCAGCACAGGCTATTGGTCCTGTCTTTTTTGATGCAGACTTGTTCTTATAATGACATGTTATACATGCATCATGTGAAGCTGTTTTCAAACTTGATTTTACAGGTTTCTGAACTTTAGAAGCATCTTTTGTATGACAGTAACTGCAAGAGCTTTCTTTACCTTTTGCAGGTACTATTTTCTCTTTTTTACTATCATAAATATGATGGCAATCTTTACATTCACCTTTTTGAGCTTTATCGTGACGAGCATGCAAGGATTTATCAAAATCCAAAGGTTTTCTTGTTGAAACAACAGTAACTTTTTCCTTATGGCATTCAGCACAAGCCACAGGGGTTAAAATTTTATTTGAACCTTTTTTAGCATTTTGTTTTTTATGGCAACTGATACATTCGTCATGATAATTGTCCATCAAGCTTTTTGTTTTCACATCACGCTTAAATTCCTGTGAAAATTTACTGTCATTACTTGAGTGACAAACAGAACAGTCTTTTTTGTCTTTCTTCAAAGCTTCTACATGCTTATCATGAAGGAAAACAACAGCAGGACGTTCCTTTTTGATTTTATCAATGGTAATAATATCTGATCTTTTTTCAACATTATCACCAGATGTTTTATCGTAAGCATGTGCATAAGTAACAACGCATACGAGTATGGCAACAACAGCAACAACTGAAGTCCACCATTGAGACACTTTTCCTTTGCCCATAGTTTTAATCCTTAACTAAATAAAAATAATGTTAAACAAATTTATTTTTGAAAATCCCCTTAAATACCTTATTTCAAGTGTTCACTATCTTAAAACACTGATTGATAAAACGAAGAATCAATCATTTTTGAATCATTTATTTTTATTCATTCTAATTTGTTAAAAACTGGTTCAAAATAAAAAACTAATTAAACTCTGCCGGTGTGGCAAGGAAGGAAAGTGATTAAGAATTGAGATGTTTTTTGTGAAAAAATTATTAATTTAAAAAATCATTAATTGTAGTGCTATCATAAATTTCACTAATGGCACCCTGAACCTTTTTCCACATAGGCATAAAAACACAACCCTCCATATAAGGGCAGTATGTTCCTGAATCACAGATTGCACATGAAACAGTGTCATGTGTTTTTTGTAATCCTCTGAAAACATCTCCAACAGTAACCTCTTCTGGTGATGATACCAGAGAGTAGCCACCTTTATAGCCTCTTTTTGATTCAACTATTCCAGCTCTTTTTAACTGACCCAAAATAACCTCTAAGAAGCGTACGGGTATAGCCTGACTTTCCGCTATTTCTGAAGTTTTCAGCAACCTTTTCCCCCGGTTCTGACCAAGTTCATGCATAGCTCTTAAAGCATACTGTTCTTTTTTCGTAATTAACATTCAACCCCTGTACAACTGACAAAATTTCATACAAACAATGTCAAATTAATAGTTTTCCTGACAAATTCTGTCAAGAACTTTCTTGACTATTTTAATGTAAAAAGGGGGCTGAAACCCCTTGTATTTTAACTATGTGCTGAAATGAAGATGATTCATTTAAAAACCCTATCAACTTAATACAGCCATTATTATACTGTATCACCTTGTATTTTATAGACTTTCTTTAAATATTTTAAAAAATCAGGATCATTACACATTTGCTTTCCTGATGAATCAGAAATTTTTGCAACAGGAGAATTTTCACACTCAACCATTTTAATAACGATTTGAAGAGGGGTATATCCAAGATCATTTGTTAAGTTTGTACCAATTCCAAATGATGTTAAAATTTTTCCCTTAAAAACTGAGGCAATATCAATAGCTTTTTTAAAATTCAGACCATCACTGAATACTGCATTCTTGGTCATTGGATTTATTTTTAGTTTTTTATAGTGAGCAATAAGCTTGCTACACCAGTCGTAGGGATCTCCTGAATCGTGCCTGCACCCGTCAAAAAGTTTGGCAAAATAAAGGTCAAAATCATTTAAAAAAGCATCAAATCCAACCACATCACTAAGGGCAATACCAAGATCTCCCCGGTACTCCTGAACCCAGACTTCAAGGGCATGTTTTTGACTATCAGCAAGCTTTGGTCCCAGATTCTGACAAGCCATAAGCCACTCATGGGCCATAGTTCCTATTGGTGTTAAATCCAGATCTTTAGCAAGCAGGACATTGCTCGTTCCAAACAGATTACCAGGAACTTCGTTTTTTAATATTGAGACAATGTCTTTATGCCACTGCCTTGAAAACCTTCTTCTTGTTCCAAAATCTGAAAATTTAAAATTTAGATCAGTACTGTTTGAATCTTTAATCAGATCAATCTTTTCATTCAGTCTTCTTCTACCTTTTTCAAAGTCCGGGTTTTCAACAGTATATCTGAAATAGACTTCATTTATTATTGAAAGAACAGGTACTTCGAACAAAATTGTGTGTAACCAGGGACCTTTAATTGTTACACCAAAATCATCTTCAGATATTGTTATAAAATCTTCATTAAGTTTAAATATGCGAAGGAACTGAATAAAATCTGTACTGATAAAGCTTAATTTGTTTAAAAACGAAAGTTCCTCTTCACTAAAGTGCAGAGTACATAAATGTTTAATTTCTTCCTTAACTTCTTTGATAATAGGTTTTAAATCAATACCGCTGTTTCTGCATTTAAATTCATAGGTTACGTTTGTTCCCGGAAACTGATGTAAAACGCTTTGCATCATGGTGAGTTTGTACAGATCTGTATCAAGTAAAGAGTTGATTATCATTATTTTCTCTCCTGTATTTATATAAATAAACATTCTGTCCTAATTTTATTAAAAAGCAAACACCTAATTATGAATAATATATTGAATCTGTAATTTGCATCCCTCGAGTTTGCATAGCTTTAATAAATTTGTCAGACTCATCTTTAAATCCTCCTACCGGAGAGGTGCAATCGCTTAAAAGAACCATTTTTTTGACATAATCCTCTCCTAATGCATCAGCGATGTCTTCCACTGTAAATTTTAGACAGTGGGACGATGCTTCACCGGCAAACAAAATCTGATCTGCACCTTTAAGTTTTAGAATCAGATCGTTATTTAATTTAGTTGTGGAATCTAATGGATCTTCAACATCTGCTTTTACAGCTGAATAGTGTTCTGTCATATTGTTCAGTCCTTTGAAGATGTAATTGATTGTCTTTTTATTAATCTTTTCCCATTTAACAAAAGCATTGTTAACAACATCAACAATATTGCTACCTGGTGAACCTATCAGACAATGTTCCGGCCAGATGCATAGCGGATATCTATTGTTTATCTCAAGCTTTTTAACATATTCAAATGCATAATCAGAATGGATCGGATCATCAGTTTTATAAAAACCATTTTTAAGATCAAAGCCTGTGATAATTGTAAATGGAGATGGATTCTTACCATCTTTATCTATCCAGAAAGCAGGGTGTGAAATATCAAAGTAGTGGTGATGGTCTATTGAACAATGGATATTGTTAATTTTTGAACCGGATCTTTCGATAAATGTGGACAATCTTTTCATATCTCTTTCAGCACCTGGTACCGAAAGCGCTCCATCAGACAAACAAAAATCGTTTTGTGGGTCTATTATTACCAAATCATTTTTTTTCATAATGTACCTCCAATTCTTTAAAACTATGTTTTATTAATTTGTAATATTACTATTTAGTATTGTCAAGTTTTAATAAAACCCAAAAGATATTATACACGTATATTTTAAGGCTTATCTAAATGAGCGCATGGGTAATAGTAATATATAATATTATTGTTGTTGAGTTTTTTTGTTGTGGAATTGATATTTGGTTTTAGAAAATAAAAAAAGCCATGTGAGAAATCACAATGGCTTTTAAAATTGTTTTATAGATTTAAGGATGCTCTTTATCGACCCATAGCAGCATTAACAAATCTTAAATCAGCAAACTCATCAAGATCGATAATTTTACCTATTTTCATCTCTTCATGCATATAGTGTTGCATCATATCGAGATCTTCAAGAACAGGGTACATATCATTCATTATGATACCACCTTCATCGCTTAATACATTAGTAAGAATCTGGTCTGTTAGACCTATTTTTTTATCTGGGTCAAGAAAATCAACACCAATTTTTGCTGCTCTTTCTTTCTGTTCATCAATGAATTGTCCGGCTTTAATAATCAAGTCAACAAATTCATAAGCAGCTTCTAAATGATTGTTAATGAAATCTTCCTGCATCACAACTATGCAACATGGATGACCAGGCCACATATCTGATGATTTGAATTGAAGATCGCCGATTTCTTTATTGATTGCGTTTGATCCTATTGGTTCTGCAACCATGAATCCACCAACCTGTTCATCACTATTCATAATTTCAGGCATTTTTACTGGCGGCATAACCTCAAAACGTACATTGATACCCTTTTGACCAGGAACCCCAGGCTTTAATCCAATCTCATTAAGATACTTATATGCAAGTATGTGGTGTATGGACATTTTATGGGGTATATCAACCTCTTTATACTGGTAATATTTATCAATATTATCATAATATTCAGGAACATATTGCTTATTTCTTACAAATGTACTCCCATTTTTATGGGCAAGTGATACAAGTTTAATTTTTGTATCGAAAGCAAAAAGATCCATTGCTATGGGAGCAAGAACAAAGGCCACATCTACCTGATTAGTTTCAATAGCATTTTGAACAGGGTTCCAGCCTGGCATGCACTCTGTTTCAAGCTCAAAGTGTTCAGGCTTAAATTCACCAGTATCAATTAAATCTCTTAAAACTCCAAGAGCAAGGTGATCAGTGATTTGTATATGACCAGCTCTAATTTTTACCTTACCATCTACTTTCTCATTTTTAGCTCTTTTTTGCTCTTTTGTTTCAAGACCAAAACTTTCATCAATCGTTGCCTTTAATTCAAAGCTATCAAATGGTTTAGCAATATGGCTATCCCCGCCATTTGCAAAAACAATCTGTTGCTGCGTTTTGTCACTTTGGGCAGTTGCCATAATAAATGGAACTTTATTAAAACTAATATTTTTACGAATCCATTGCAAAAATTCAAGCCCATCCATTTCGGGCATATTCCAGTCACTTATAATCAGGTCAACTATGTTGCCATTAAGCTTTCTTATTGCATCTTTTCCGTTGTCTGCCATGATAAAATTGTTGAATCCAAACTCTTTGAGCATCTGTTTAAACATCAAACGCATAGTGCCTGAATCGTCAACTATCAGAATTTTCATATCTAAAGATAATGGCATTGAAAAACCTCACAATTTTAATACATTTATAGTGAATATTATAGATGCGAGAAATAGTATATGATGAGACTTTTTGTCAAGAAAAGTGTTTGTTTCTGAGAATATATGAATAAGTCATTATCTGGATAGTATTATTTAACAGGCGTTTCAGAACCAGGCATCATTCAAACGCCCATTTATTAACCAATTAAACGAATTAATTTGATTTAAATGGCTTTGTAAAAGGTTTAAGAAAAACCAAATTTATAAGTGCAATATAAAAGAAAATCTAAATAATAACCTGATTTTTTTTTAATATTATAATTTATTAGAGGTTGCCTTTAGTTATTGTTCTGATACCCACAATCTTTATCATGGCATTTTAAGAAATCACCATCTCTTTTTGTGGATTTTTCAACCAAAAATTTAGCATCACAAACAGGACATTGTTTATCTACCGGCTTATCCCATATTGCAAAACTACAATCCGGATAATTACCACATCCATAAAAGATTTTTCCACGTTTTGATTTGCGCTCAATAATCTCACCATCAGAACATTCAGGGCATTTTACCTCGGTTGATTTACCAACTGAACCAGCATGAACCGATTGAGTGAATTTACAATCAGGGTAGCCGCTGCAAGCTAAAAACTCACCAAACCTGCCCTGTTTTATCATCATTGGACTTCCGCAGTTATCACAGAATTTACCTTCAGCTGCCTCAAAAGATGGCTCAATAGGGACAATAACACCCTTCTCATTTCGATCATAATTTCTTGAGTAATTACAATCAGGATATCCATTACAGGCAAGAAATGGTCCGTTCTTACCAACTTTTACATGTAGTTTTTCTTTTTCACACTGGGGACATTTAATATCAGTTTCAACGCCTACACCTTTGATACTGACCATATCCTCTTTAGCTGTTTCAAGTTCTTTTTCAAATGGTGAATAAAAATTTGATAAAAGATCTATAAAACTTGTATCTCCGGTTTCAACCTTATCCAGATTTTCTTCCATCTTAGCCGTGAAGGCTACATCTAAAACATCTGGAAAGTTCTCAACTAAAAGATCTGTAACAATAAAACCAAGTTCACTTGGTCTGAAATATCTGTTCATAAAATCCACATAACCTTTTTCCCGGATTGTGGAAAGAATTGTTGCGTATGTACTTGGTCTTCCGATACCTTTTTCCTCTAATTCTTTAACAAGAGAAGCTTCAGAAAACCTTGGAGGAGGCATTGTAAAATGTTGTTTTGGAATAATTTTAAGAGATTTAAGATCCATACCTTCTTTTAATTCAGGTAGAGCCTGTTTTTTCTTATCTTTTTCCTTAGTATCCTCTTCATTCATATAAAGACTCATAAAACCAGCAAATTTCACTGTGGAACCACTAACAGTGAATGTATAAATACCAGCATCTATTGAGATTGTGTTTTGATCTATGAGTGCCTGAGACATCTGGGAAGCAACAAAACGTCTCCAGATTAGAGTATATAAGGATAGTTGATCAGGACTCAGGTAAGATGCTATTTTTTCCGGTGTATTGTGGACAGACGTTGGTCTTATAGCTTCGTGGGCATCCTGTACCTTATTTTTATTAGCAAACTGTCTTGGTTTTTCTATCGTATAATCACTACCAAGTGTTTCTTTAACATAATCGATCGCCTCAATAGCGGCTTCGTCAGCAACTCTTATTGAGTCTGTACGCATATAGGTAATCAAACCTTCAGGTTCACCAGGGCCAAGATCGACACCTTCATAAAGCTGCTGGGCAACACTCATTGTTTTTCTTGCAGTAAATTTAAGCCTGTTAATAGCTTCCTGTTGAAGCTTACTTGTTATGAAAGGTGGTTGAGGATTTCTTTTTGTTGTTTTCTTTTTAATGCTTTCAATTTTGAAGCTTTCATCAGAAAGATCGCTTAAAATTTTATCAACCGATTCTTTATTGGGAATCTCAATTTTTTTTCCATCTTTTTTAGCTAATTTAGCATTAAAAACCGGAGGTGTCATAGCTTCAAGATCAGAAGTTACAGACCAGTATTCAACAGGTTCAAAAACCTGGATCTTTTTTTCTCTCTCACAGATTATTCTAACAGCAACAGATTGAACTCTTCCCGCACTTAAACCACCCTGAACTTTTCTCCATAAAAGAGGTGAAATCTGATAGCCAACAAGTCTGTCCAGAATCCTTCTTGCCTGCTGGGCATCATATCTGTCCCGGTCAAGGTCTAATGGATTATTTAGAGCATCATTTACACCATTTTTTGTTAATTCATGAAATAGTACTCTATGGAAAGTTCGTCCCTTTTTCTTTAAAATTTCAGCGGTATGAAAAGCTATGGCCTCACCTTCACGGTCGGGGTCAGGTGCAAGGTATATTTCTGTGGAATCACCGGCAACGGCCTTAAGTTCTTTTATGACCTTCTGTTTTCCTTTAATATTCAGGTATTTTGCCTTGAAATCGTTTTCAAGATCAATTCCCATCTCTTTTGGAGGCAAGTCTTTAATGTGGCCAGCAGTTGCTGTAATTTTATACTTTTTTCCAATATACTTTTTCAGAGTACGTACTTTTGTCGGTGATTCGACTATAACAACTGGTTTAGACACTATGTTCCTCACTAATAGAAAAATAATTTCCAGCTTCCTGCTTTATATGTCCAGAAAGCTCAAGTTTAAATAAAATACCCGATAATTTACCAGGATTGATTGAAGTTTTTCTAATAATTTCATCAATATGGATCGGGTATATATCAAGTAGATTATAAATATTCAATTGTTCATTTTCAAGGTCTGGATTTTTTTTAATTTCAATATCTTCAATTTTTATTAATGAAACTGGAATTTCCTCAAGTATATCATTAAAATTTTCAACAAGTTTTGCACCTTGTTTAATTAAACTATGAGTTCCACTGCTTTTAAAAGACAGAATATTTCCAGGAACTGCAAAGACCTCTCTGTTTTGTTCAGCAGCTAACCTTGCTGTGATTAGTGAACCACTTTTTAAGGCAGCCTCAATAACTACGGTTCCTAAAGAGATACCGCTTATTATTCTGTTCCTCACAGGAAAGTTTCGTGGTAATGGGTCCATATTGAGGGGGTATTCTGAGATAACAGCCCCGTTTTCTGTTATTTGGTCAAACAATTTTTTATTCTCTTTAGGATATATATTTAAAAGACCGCTTCCCAGAACGGCAACTGTTTTACCCTTTGCCGAAAGAGCCCCTAAATGGGCCCTGGTATCAACTCCTCTTGCCATACCGCTAACGATCTGGAAACCTATCGTTGTAAGATCCTTTGCCATTTTTTCTGAATTTGAAAGTCCATATGAACTTGCATTTCTGGATCCTACAATTGCAATATTTTTAGATTTTTTATCTAATGATCCTTTAACATAAATAAAAGGTGGAGGATCAGGAATTTCTTTTAACAGAGTCGGATAGTTATCACAATTTTGTGTAACTATATTGATATTATTATTAAAAGCATTTTCTATTTCCCTTTTAGCACTGTCACTTTCGACAATCCCTTTTTGTATAGACTTAACACTATCTTTTCTAATCCCCGTGATATCTATAAACTCAGAAACATCGGCATTGAAAACATTTTCTGGTGTTTTAAACTTTGATATCAGTTTTTTATATATATGATTACCAATACCAGGAACACTTTTTAAAGAAAACCAAGGGAGATACAAAAAAATATCCTTTTTTATTTTCAATATATGGGATCTCTAATAACTGCCTATAAAACAATGGAGTATCTTCTAAATAAAAAACTGTAAATTTTATAAACGCTGTATTTCAATACACAAATACTTTACGAAAACAAAAGGCTTTAATTTTTTTTTATTCCAGTTTTTATTTTACTAAAATTCTAATTTTTAGAGGTTCCTATACTATTTTAACTTGCTCAGTTTCTTTTCTGCAATAGATCCAGCCCTGGAAAATGGAAAATTTGAAACAACTCTTGTAAAATAATATTTTGCCTGTTTTTTATTTCCCAATGATAAAAATGCATAACCAGCTTTAAGGGTGGCATCAGGAACCTTATTTCCCTTAGGATATCTTTTCATAAGTCTTTTAAAAAATACGATAGCTGTTTCATATTTTTTCAGGTCATAATAGATCTCACCCGTCCAGTAGAGTGCGTTATTAGCAAGTTTACTTTCTGGATATTGTTTTACAATCCTGTTAAAAAGCTGAATAGCTTTCTTATAACGTTTATTTCTAAACTCCTGATAGGCTCTCTTATATATAGTTGTAACAGACTCTTTTTTGATTGGTTTTTTCTTAACAATAATCTTAACAGGTTTTTTTTCTAGCTTAACAGGCTTCTTTTTTTCAGGAACTTTTTCCAGAGGATTTATTGTGGCAACTTTTACATCATTTGCAATTGTATTAGTATCTTTTTTGATATTACCAAGCATCTTTATTTTGGTATCATAATCTTTGAAATTTCTTTCATGGTTATCCACCATAAATTGAATTACAGATATTCTATGATAAATCTCTTCAAGTTTTTGATTAAACTTTGTGATTTTCTCATCAATTTTTGCAAGTTTTCCCTGGTCTGAGTTGTTATTTGCAGGCTTTGGACTTACCACACTGGCACAGGAAAAAAGAAATAATATTGTTGCTATTATTATTAAAAGCTTTAAATATCCAGTAAATAATCTCATAAACACCTTTCAGAGTTACCATTTATTGAAATAAAAATCTAATATGTAAATTACTGATATTATGAAAAAATATAAATAATACTAAAATATGGAAATAATCAATATTTTTTTAACATATAATTTAATAAGTGTCGAATTTGATCTTTTCTTATAAATTTAAATTTTGCAAAAAAAAACCAGCTCTAAAGAAAGAGCTGGTTTAGATTTTTATAACTTAAAAACTATTATTTTATTCTTCTGCTACCTTATCTTTCCAAAGTAGTAGAATAGGACTTGCAACAAATATTGATGAAAAAGTTCCAATCACAACACCAATTAATAGTGCAAATGCAAAATCATGAATATTTGGACCACCGAACAGATATAACACAACAATTACCACTAATGTTGTAAGTGATGTCAAGAGCGTTCTACTAAGGGTTTCATTAATACTTCTATTAATGTTCTCTTTAAAAGTAGTTTTCTTATTATCCTTAACATTCTCTCTTATTCTATCGAAAACAATTATTGTATCATTAAGAGAGTAACCGATAATTGTTAACAGAGCTGCAATTGTTGCAAGTGAGAATTCCAGTTCGAGTAGTGAAAAAACTCCTACTGTAACTGCAACATCGTGTATAAGTGCGATTATAGCTCCCATTGCATATCGTAATTTAAGAAACCAGAACAGAACTATTGTCACTAAAAGAGCTGCTGCTATTAAATATGGAATACTGACTCCAAGTGATGTGAGTATATAAACAGAAAACATTAGAGAACCTGCCATAATACCACTTATCATCCATTTTAGCTCAAATCTTCCAGATATATATATAGTTATAAAAAGAATAGCATAGAACATGGCAAAAAGAGCTTTTTCCCGTAAATCTTTTCCAACCTTGGGACCAATCATTTTACTAAGTCTAACTTCAGCTTTTTTTCCGGTTGATTCTTCAAGAGCTTTTCTTTTCATCTCATCAGAGATCTTCTTTCCTTTCATCTCTTCATTTGAGACCTGGACTATATACTCATTATTTCCAGTTTCACCAAACTCCTGAACAGTAACTTTATTAATATTTATTTTTTTGAAACCATCCTGAATACTTTTTGATGTTACTTTTCCATCAAACTTGACCTGAGTTAACAAGCCGCTTGAGAAATCTATACCTAATCTCGGTCCTTTATGAGCAACAAGAGATACGATACATATAACAATTAATGAAGTTGATATTAAAAATGTAAACTTCACTCTTTTTAAGAAATTTACATTAATACCTGTTTTAACTATCTGAAAGAATTTTAAAGTTTCAGGTCTTCTCTTTTTAACATAAAAATCAAAAACCAGTCTTGAGGCAATAAGCGCTGTAAACATACTTGAAAGGACACCTATTGAAAGCGTAACTGCAAATCCCTTGATAGGGCCTGTGCCAAACTGAAACAGAATTAAAGCTGCAATCAGTGTTGTTACATTTGCATCAAGAATAGTTAAAGTGGCTTTTTCAAAACCAGCAGCCACTGCAGCCATAACTGTTTGCCCCTGCTTTAATTCCTCCCTTATCCTTTCAAAGATCAGAACATTTGCATCAACAGCCATACCTATTGTTAGAATAATACCAGCAATACCCGGAAGGGTCAGAGTCGCTCCAAAAGCAGCTAATGAACCACCTATAAATAGAATATTTAGAAAAAGTGCCATATTAGCAATTAATCCGGCAACTCTATAGTAAATCAGCATAAAGAGAACAACGAGAAGGAAACCAAAAACCATGGATGTTAATCCCATCTCAATAGAATCTCTACCAAGTGTGGGTCCAACTGTTCTTTCCTCTATTATCTCAACAGATGCAGGAAGAGCACCGGCTCTTAGAACTATAACAAGATCCCTTGCTTCCTTTGTGTTGAAGTTACCGGTTATAACGGCTTGTCCACCTGAAATTTTTGTATTTATAGTAGGAGCTGAGTAAACCTGATCATCCAGAATGATTGCAAGTCTTTTATTTATATTTGCTCCTGTTATTCTTTCAAATGTCCTTGCACCTCTTCTGTCAAATTTAATTGAAACTTCTCTGTCACCATCTCTTCCCACACTGACTTTTGCGTCAGTTAAGGAATTACCTGAAAGAAGAGTCCTCTTTTTTATAAGAAGAGGTATTTTAGTGATATTACCTTCTTTGTCAGCTCTGTGCTCATAAAGAATCTGTGTACCAGGGGGTAAAGGCTGAACAGCTGGTCTGTCATCAACAAGCTTAAATTCTAAGCGAGCCACTTTTACCAACAATTTTTTGGCTCTTTCAGGATCTTTAATACCTGGAAGCTGTATAAGAATTCTGTTTTTTCCCTGAGGTCTGATGTCAGGTTCCCTAACACCAGTACTGTCAATACGTTTTCTGATCTTCTCAAGAACCTGATCAACAGCTAACTTTTTGATCTCGGCTGCTTCCTGAGCAACATATTCAAGAATAAATTGCGTTGTTACTCCTGAAAGATTCTCGCTTACAATATTTAGATTTCCAAAACTCTTATCAACAAAAGCCCTGAACTTATCTTTGAAATCATTGGGAACTGTTACCAGAAGCTGGGAATAGTTTTTATCATAAGATTTTGCTGAAAGAACTCTGATTCTGTCTTTTCTGGCTGAAGACTTTAATTCATATGATAGTGTTTGAATACTTTGTTGAACGGCTTCTTCAGTTTTAACCTCCAAAACCATATGCATACCACCCTGAAGATCAAGACCAAGGTTAACCTCTTTATTTGGCCACATCTCAGGAGTTTCTGTTTTGTTAACATGCTTAACAATAGTGGGAAGAAATAGTATAATAGCTGCTATAATTGCTGTAACGACTGTTAACAGCTTCCAAGACTGATTATTCAATTCTTTATCCTCTCTTAAATAAAGGGGTTGCCCCCTTTATGTAACTCTTTGATTAAAATTAGTTTTGTTGCAATATTAAATAAATAGAACATCTTAAAAAAAGAATGTTATTTCTTATCTTTCTTATCTTTCTTATCTTTCTTATCCTGATTATTAGCCTTATCTGGATTAACGATGGCAATATTACCCCTAAGAATTTTAATATTTACCTTATCAGCTATTTCAATGTTTACAGTAGCTTCGTCTGTTTTTGTCACAACTCCGTGGATTCCACCACTTGTTATAACGCGGCTTCCTTTATTAAGGCTATTAACCATTGCCTGATGTGCTTTATTTTTTTTCTGCTGAGGCCTTATCATCAGAAAATAGAAGATAGCAAACATAGCTATCATTGGAACCAACATTCCTGTTAAACTTCCCTGACCCTGTCCTGCCTGACCGCCCATGGCATATGCAATATTTGTAAACAAAAGATCTACTCCTTATTTTATTAAATTTTTATTATAAAAATCATTTTTCAGGTAACCAGATAGTTTTACCATCAAAATGAATTTCGTTTATTTTCGAATAATCTATTTTTCCAAGAAGATCAAAAACTTCTTCCATATTATAAACAATGATTTTGCTATTTGGTTCTATACTATGGATGTTATCAGTTAGCTTGTGATCTGCAACGCTATATATATAAACCATTCTTTCAGAAAATTTCAGAAGTTTTCCAACACCTGAACTTTTTTTACTTGAAAGGGGTTCATCTGATCGTGGTTTTAATATTATATTTTTTTTAGCAAAATAATTTTTCAGGAATTCAAAGTGTATATTCCATATATTTTCACCCCTCTTCACAATATGGATACCATAATCTTTTTTTCGGGTTTGTTTCTTTTTTTTGTTCTTTTTAGTCTTCGTTTTATCAGTTACTTTTTTTTCAGTTTTTGCGACTAACTTCTTTTTTTTATCCTTTTTTCCATTTTTAATGGACTCTTCAACAACAGAACCTTCCTTAATTTTAACTTTATCTAAGATTTTCTTCATAGGAATGGTTTCTTTGTCTATTTTAATGGACTCATCAGGATTAAGAATGGCATCTATCTCTTTTTTCAAACCATACTTAGCC
The DNA here is from genome assembly GCA_024226555.1 of Desulfobacterales bacterium. GTDB lineage: Bacteria > Desulfobacterota > Desulfobacteria > Desulfobacterales > JAAELO01 > JAAELO01. Next base: position 19,704 of record JAAELO010000796.1, read on the forward strand.
TTTCGTTTATCCATCTCCTTTTTTTGTTCTTTATTATCCAGTTTGTTAAGATCCACAACCTTTGCTTTCTTTCCTTTATTAGGATCGATAACATTATCAAAGTCTATTTCACTAATAATAACAGGATGAATTTCGATACTTTGTTTTTTTAAATAAATCAAAACCATAAAACCTGACATAAGCATACACAATATTAAGCACAGGAAAAAAAGCAGTTTATTTGGTTTGTGAGTCATCAACAAAGTCTCCGTAATTTTTTTATCAATACTTTATTTTGTAAATGTTAAAGACAATTTTCTGATATCCTAAAGCATGAAAAAATACAAGCTTCCAAAAAAATAACAATTAATTAAAATACAAAAAAGCTATATTTGAAAGCATAAAAAACAAGTTTTTAATTTTGGTTCGGGAATCTCTAATAAAAGTCATTTGAACTACAGTAGCTCTCATTTAACAATGCATACGCAAAAAGCAGAACAACAGAAATATTCCAAAGAACTGTTAACTTTATAAAATAAAAGCATTTTTACAAACGAACCAGCTCTTTATTCTCATGCAGAGAATTTATAATACTAAAAGCTTTTATAATCTGTATTTCAATAAAAACATTAAAAATAAAATGTTTTAGTATTATTTTACTATAATTCTAATTATTACCTATATTTAGTCCGCTATAATCTTACTTTCACCCGCAATAAGAGCTTTGTCACCCTCAATTGTAATTGAGATTCCCCTTCTTATCTCAAGTTCAAGCAGTTCCCCTCTTTTCTTATTGAGAAGGTAATCAGCAACATCAAGTGGAACTTTTCCGGTTATACTTGAAACATCATCTTTAAGTGTGTCCAGGCTAAGTTTTCTCAAAAAACCTAATCCAAGAGTTTCAACAGATAAAATAACACCTTTTCCCTTACAGTGCCTGCAAATGGTAAAACTTCCAAACTCAAGAGATGGGTGAATTCTTTGCCTGGACATCTCCATAAGTCCGAATTTTGAAATCCTGCCAATTTTGGTTCTGGCTTTATCCTCTTTTAAATGAACTTTTAGCTGATTTTCTGTCTGAGTTCTGTTTTTAGCTTCTCTCATATCTATAAAATCAATAACAATAAGACCACCCATATCTCTTAATCTAAGTTGTCTTGCTATCTCTTCAGCAGCATCCAGATTAGTCTGGAGAGCTGTGTGTTCAATATCTTTTTTCGACGTTGCTTTACCAGAGTTTACATCTATAGCTACCAATGCCTCAGTTTGTTCAATAACAATAGAACCACCGGATTTTAAAGAAACCTTGTTTTCAAAGACAGAAGCTATTTGATGTTCCAGTTGATACTTTGTAAATATAGGTTTTGCTCCCTTATGAAGCTTTACAGTATCTATCTGTTTAGGCGATATGACATTTAAAAAAGCTTTAATCTCTCTGTAGATATCAACATTATCAACAAGGATCTCAGTTACATCAGTGCTGAAATAATCTCTTATCGTTCTTACAGCAAGATTTCTCTCCTTATATAGAAGAGATGGGCTTTTTTCCTCCATAGCCTTTTTATTGATCTCTTTCCACAATCTCATAAGGTATGTTATGTCTTTAGACAACTGGGTTTTTGTAGCATGTTCACCGGCTGTTCTAACGATTACACCGAAACCTTCGGGAATATCAAGTTTTTCAATAATTGAATTTAATCTTGCTCTTTCTCTGTCACTTGAAATTTGTCTGGAAACGCCACAATTTGAACTTCCAGGCATAAGAACCACATATCTGCCAGGTAATGAGATGTTTGTGGTGAGCATTGCACCTTTTTTCATTATTGGATCTTTTGTTACCTGAACAATTAGTTCCTGATCCACTGATACAAGTTCAGTAAGATTTGAGTGCCTGTCACCACTAATGTAATAATCACTATGGATTTCCTGTTTTTGAAGAAATCCATGTCTGTTTCCACCATACTCAATAAATACGGCCTGAAGACTAGGTTCAACTCTTGTGATTATTGCCTTGTAAATGTTACCCTGTGTGATCTCTCTTGTGGCACTTTCAAGATGGAATTCCTGAAGTTTGTTATCCTTGATTTTTGCAATTCGACACTCATCGGTATCAACTGCATTGATTAAAATTTTGCTTTCCATTGAATCTACTTTCAATGCTGATAGCTTAAAATCTAAAAGCATCTTTAAAATTGTTATATCTGTTATTTATTAAATGGGAAATTAATGTAATTTAATAATATTTTTCTCTGCATTTAATAATTAATTATAAAAAGTTATTTAAAATTAATTATTTCTGAAAAAATCCTTTATATGCAGGTTAACAAAAAATATTTTGTTTCCCAGTATTAGCTATTTAAATATTATATCTTTCTGAACTTTAATCGTTGAAACTTGCAATTTATAACATATTATGGGATTAAAAGTTCCTTATGTAATTATACAAAATAAATCCAGAGCTTTATATTGAGCTTGTAAAACACTTGTAAACAGGCGCTCTGAATATTTAAACACATTATGATAACATAATATAATTAATAAAACGATATTTTATTGTATTAAATACTCACTTTGAGGAGGAAAAAAGAGAAAATGGATGAAAAATATAATCCTTTGAACATTGAACCCAAGTGGCAGGAAAATTGGGATGATTCAAAAATATTTAAAGTTTCTGAGGATAAAGATAAAGAAAAGTATTACCTCCTTGAGATGTTTCCTTATCCATCTGGTAAAATCCATATAGGTCATGTGAGAAATTATACAATTGGTGATGTTATTGCCAGATACAAAAAAATGCAGGGATTTAACGTTTTACACCCAATGGGTTGGGATGCTTTTGGTATGCCCGCTGAAAATGCTGCTATTGATAACAATACACATCCTGCTAAATGGACTTATGAAAATATCGATTTTATGAGGTCTCAGTTAAAGAAAATTGGTTTAAGCTATGACTGGGACAGAGAGATTGCAACGTGTAAACCTGATTATTACAGATGGGAGCAGTGGCTGTTCATCAAAATGTATGAAAAAGGTATGGCATACAGAAAAGACTCTTTTGTAAACTGGTGTGAGACTTGCCAGACCGTTCTTGCAAATGAGCAGGTTGAAGATGGTGCTTGCTGGAGATGTGGAAAAGATGTTGAACAGAAAAAACTGAATCAGTGGTTTTTTAAGATTACAGATTTTGCTGAAGACCTTCTTGTGGATCTTGATACACTTTCAGGATGGCCTGAAAAAGTTACCACAATGCAGCGTAACTGGATCGGTAAAAGTGTTGGTGCAACAATAGATTTTAAAATTGATGGGTTTAATAAGAATATATCTGTATTTACCACAAGGCCGGATACAATTTATGGTGCCACTTTTATGTGTCTTGCACCGGAGCATCCATTAGTAACAGAACTTTCTGCAGGAACCGATATGGAAAGTGATGTAAACTCTTTTGTTAAGAGAATTGCGGAGCAGGATAGAACAACAGAAGCTCTTGAATCCTATGAGAAAGAGGGCGTTTTCACAGGAGCTTTTTGTATTAATCCACTGAGTGGTAAAAAGATGAAGATTTTTGCAGCTAATTTTGCACTTATGGATTATGGGACCGGTGCTGTAATGTCTGTTCCTGCTCACGACCAAAGGGATTATGATTTTGCAAAAAAATATAACCTTGATATCCAGGTTGTTGTAAATCCTTTTGATTCTGAATTAAAAGTGGAAGATATGACAGAAGCTTTTAATGATGAGGGTGTGATTGTTAATTCGGGTAATTTTAATGGTTTGAAAAATAAAAAAGCTATTAAGCAGATCACAAAATTTCTTGAAAAAGAGGGAAAGGGAAAAGAGAAAGCTAATTTCAGACTCAGAGATTGGGGTATTTCAAGACAAAGATACTGGGGAACACCAATTCCAATGATCCATTGTGAGTCATGTGGTATTGTGCCTGAAAAAGTTGAAAACCTACCTGTAACATTACCAGAAGATGCTGCTTTAAGAGATACTGGTGGTTCTCCACTGCCAGACATCGAATATTTCAGGAAAGCAACCTGTCCTGTTTGTGGCCGGGAAGATGCAAAGAGAGACACAGACACAATGGACACATTTGTGGAATCGTCCTGGTATCCTGCAAGGTATTGCAGCCCTGATTGTGATACAGGTATGTTTGATGTGGATGCAGTAAAATACTGGATGCCTGTTGATCAATATATCGGTGGTGTTGAACATGCTATTTTACATCTTCTTTATTCAAGATATTTTACAAGAGTTATGAATGTTTTGGGTCTTGTTGATTTTAAAGAACCATTCACTAATCTTCTTACCCAGGGAATGGTGAATAAAGAGACTCAAAAATGTCCGGAACATGGCTTTCTTTTTCCAGATGAAATTGAGACTAAGGGCGATGACAAATTCTGTTCAAAATGTGGTAGTGCTGTTGAAACAGGACCTGTGATTAAGATGTCCAAATCCAAGAAAAATGTAATTGATCCGAGCATCTTACTTGATAAATATGGAGCTGATACAACAAGACTATTCAGTTTATTTGCAGCACCTCCTGAAAAGGGACTTGAGTGGAATGATGAAGGTGTTGATGGAAGTGCCAGATTTTTAAACAGGGTTTGGCGTTTTGTTTATAAGGTTCTTGATCAGATTAAAGATAAAGAGGCTTTTAATGGTAAACCAGATGAACTTAAAGGTAAATATCAGGAGCTAAACAGAAAAATAAACCAGACAATTAAAAAAGTAACTGGTGATATTGAAGATAGTTTCCATTTTAATACTGCCATTAGTGCAGTTATGGAACTTGTTAATATGCTTTACTCTATAGATGTTAATGAAGAAACTGCTAATCGGGATAATGTTTTAAGGCTTGCAGTTGATAATATTCTACTTCTTTTATCACCAATTGTTCCACACTTTGCTGAAGAACTTTGGGCTGAACTTGGAAATAAAAACAGCGTAAGTGAACAAACCTGGCCTTCATATCGTGAGGATGCACTTGTGTCATCAGATATGATGATTGTTGTCCAGATTAATGGTAAACTAAGAGCTAAATTCAGCATAGGAACAGATGCCTCTGATGATGACCTTAAAGAACAGGCGCTTTCTGATGCTAATGTTAAGAAGCATATTGAAGGAAAAGATATCAGGAAAGTTATTGTGATCAAGAAAAAGCTTGTGAACATAGTCGTATAATAAGTAATGTATGGAGGGCTTATGGCCCTCCATTATATAATTTAGAATGCTGGAGATTTATCCAAATATGAAGATCAAAAATACAAAATTTATTCTAATATTTCTGATATTAATATCTTTTTTTTCTTGTGGTTATAAATTCACAGGAAGTGGTAATTTTCCAAAAGGTGTAACAAAGGTTTATATCCCGATTTTTGAAAATAAAACGTCTGAAACCAGCGTTGAAACGACTCTTACCAATGAGCTCTCCTTACAGATTATAAAAAAAGGTAAAGTGACTATTGTTGAAGATAAAGATCAAGCAGATGCTTATCTTTACGGTACAATAATTACTTTAAAAGACAATTCTGTAAGTTCTGACGATTCTGAAACTTCGGGTGAAAGTAAGTTAACTCTTTATGCAGATATAAAACTAAAAAAAACAGACGGAAAAATCCTGTTAAACTTAAAAAATATAAATGACTCAAAAAGCTATGTTACTTCAAGCAGTAATAAACAAACCACTTTGAATAATAAATCTGAAGCTTTAAGTACACTTTGTGAAAATCTTGCTGAAACTATATATAATCGTCTCACAGATGATTTTTAAGGTTACATTGGTTACAAATGCTCTTTTGCACAATTTCGATGTCAGAAAATAATATTAATCATCAATCTATTCCTGTGGTCAAAATTTTGATCTTCCTTGAACTAAAACGAAATTTCTATTTGTGAAACAGCCTCGTAACCTTATGTAAACTACCTCATATGGAAACTGAATATTTTCCTTTTGACCGAACTACTTTTCTAAAAAACTTTATAAAATAAGAGCTTTTTATTAACGAATCAACCTGTTTTGTATCAACATTTAAATCCATTTTCACCAAAAGATCATAATCTCTCCATACTCATTTATTAAAATCTAACAAAAAAAAGGAGATAATTTATGAATAGAATATCGAGAAGATTGTTTCTTCTATCCATACCAGCAGCTTTAGGCGGTGTGTATTTTTGGAATAAAAGAAAAAAATGGAAGTATATAGTTGTTCATCACAGTGCTGGTTCTTCAGGTAATTTAAAATTTCTTAAAAATGTCCACAAAGAGAGATTTCCATACAGCAAATATATGGCATACCATTTTCTAATTGGTAATGGTAAAGGGATGAAAGAAGGGGAGATTGCATATGGTAAACGCTGGAAAAATCAGATCTGGGGAGCACATGTGTCCTATAGAAATAAATTTAAAAATTATAGTGGTATTGGTATCTGTATGATCGGTAATTTTGAGAAATATAAAATGGGTGAAAAACAATATCAGGGGATGTTTTCTTTAATTAAGTATCTTAAAATCAAATACAAAATTGATTCTAACAATGTTCTCTTCCATGGAAAAATTCACAAAGAACAAACATTATGCCCAGGTAAAAATTTTCCTTATGAAAGATTAATAAAAGATATAAAAAAATCCTGAAAATTTCTCATATACAAAGTACAAAGTACCACTAATTATTTATTCCATTTTAGTAATGGGTTGTAGCAAATCTTAATGAAATGCTTTCGGAACTCAGATGAATATGAGGTTCTGTATATTTTGTATTCTGCTATTTATTATGGAAAAGGAACTCTCCTTTGGAGTGATAAACTTCCCACATAAGGTTTCCTCTTTCAAAACCTTACCCAATTACTTAATGGGATCTCCTGGTCTTATACCAAGTAATAATCTGTGAGGGCCCGGGGTTCCGGGAGGTATTAATGCGATTCTATCTTTATCCTTAATAATATATTCAAAATCACCTGCTTTTCCATTAACAAATACAGCTTCAATACCATCAGGATCTAAGTCCATGGATTTTATCAGATCGATTACACTATGATTTTCAGGCACATCAATGGTTACATTGGAATGGTCAAATCCATTTGCTTTAAGTTTTTTTTGTAGAAATGAAAAAGCATTAAAAAGTATTTCAGGCATTAGGCAAACCTATGAATAAAGGACGGGTATCTGATGCCCGTCCTAAATTTTTATTTAAAATCCAGTGTTTTTGAAAGTTCCTGCTCTGTATAACCCCATTTAACGTTATGTGGTTCAAAGCTGTCATCAAACATCTCTGGAAGTTTATCATCTTTCTTGGTAAATCCTGCCAGTTTATTGAATTCAATTTCATCTTTAAGTATCTGTGTACCTAAAGCAACAACATCATCTGTTGTTAAAGATGCTCCCAATTGTGCATTTAGCAGATCCACAATTAATTGAACTCCGTTTTCATGATCTAAAACAGGAAATGCAACAAAAAGACATAAACCCGCAGCGTCAATTGCAGCAGTTGCTATTTGTAGATTTCTTGAAACTTCAACGTTATTACCTTTTTTAAGTGGGTCTTCTGATCCACCAACACTTAGAATGTTTGGAGCTACTGCATAACCTGCTGTATGGTCAGCGCCCTGTGGTGAAGTTGCATAAGTGACACCTACTCCTTTAGTAGCACGGGGGTCATAAGCCGGAAGGCTTTGACGCTTTACAACCGGAACTCTATCAATTCCATAAGCTTTACCAGTAAAAGCCGCACCATTACCAATAATTTTTCCAAGTGCACTTCCTTTACCAACCTCTTCAAGAAGTTCAATCGCTTTTTTACCATCACCCCAGGGAACAACACCTGCTTCCATAGCTATACCAATTGTAACACCCATCTCAATAGTATCTAAACCGTACTCATCACTTAATTTATCCAGTACAGCAATATCATCAAGATCCTTAATCATGGTATTCGCACCAAAAGCCCAAATTGTTTCATATTCGAAACCTGATGTCAGATAATTTCCATCTTTATCATTATAAACCTGAGAACATTTAATAACACAACCTGGATGACATCCTTCAGAAACTACACCTTTTCTCTCAGTTATTGTTTCTGAAAGTTTTTCTCCGCTTATATCATGCGCATGTTCAAATCTGCCTTCTCTAAAATTCTTTGTTGGAAAAGCTCCGGCTTCATTAATAATATTAACAAGAACAGCTGTTCCAAAAGCCGGAAGACCTTCACCGGATACGGGATGATCTGTTAATGCTTTTGACCATATTTTATTTGCAGCAGTAAAAGCATCTTTATCTGCAATATCCACACGTTTAGAACCAGCATCATCAATGATAATTGCTTTAATATTCTTTGATCCCAAAACAGCTCCTAAACCGCCTCTGCCAAATGCTCTTCCAGGTCTTCCGTTTGGATCAGCAAGTTGCATACTTGCAGAAATCATAAGCTGTTCGCCAGCTTGTCCAACACAAATAACACCAGTTTTCCCATATTTTTCCCAAAGCTTTGAGATGGTCTCATTTGTACCTTTACCCTTAAGATCACCTGCAGGAATTATCTCTACAGAATCCTTCTTAATAACGATGTTGAACCATTTATCATCTTCAGGTTTGTCTTCTAAAACGATTGCTTTTATTCCCATTCGTGCAATTTTTTGAGCTGCAAGTCCACCTGCATTACTCTCTTTAATACCTTCTGTAAGAGGCGATTTTGCTCCCGCTGAAAGTCTTCCGGAGTTTGCTGCACCTGTTCCTGCAAGTAACCCTGGAGCAAAAACCAGTTTATTGTGTTTTCCAAGAGGGTGACAGGTTGCAGGAACCTCTTTTAATATCATCCTGGAAGTAAAAGCTCTTCCACCTAATCCTGCGAACTCTTCATCCGGCTCACTATAGTTAAATGTTCTCTCTTTTGTATTTATTCTTATAATTTTAGACATAATTTTATTCCTTTCATGGATATAAATTAATGAATGGCAGACCATCAGATCCTGTCTAATAACAGACCTTAGAAAGCAGATATTTATTTATAATCTACTCATATTCTTAAATATACTGATGATTAAAATACTGTAGGGAATCTCTAATAACGGATCTTTTTGCGAAACACAGATATAACAAAAATAAAACTATAGTAAAATCAACCCGTTATTTTTTGTTATGCCTTGTTTTTCATCAAAAATTCTAATTATTAGAGGTTCCCTTTAATTAAAAACTTTGAATTTTTCTCTACAAATGAATCTGATATTTTTTTGAATTTTCCTTAAGGTTCCCGATAACGTCGGGAGGTTACCCGAGATTATTTCCCGGGGGGAGGTTGATAATTAATTGAACTGTCAAAAACAGAATTTCAAAAATTATTAAGTTAAATTTATCAGAAGGGATTTTAAATTTCAATAGAATATTGGGAAACTCTAATAATTTAAATTCAGATTATAAAAGCTAAAACCTTTTGTTTTATAGGCAATGATTAGAGATTCCCTATTGCATATTATTCTTAATTATTACAACTTAAAGGAGGCTAAATGTTTTGAATTTTTAAATTTTTTGAGATACAGAAACGCATTGTTTTTAAGTTTGTCTTTGCAACTTTTATCAGGTTCAATAAGTTTATCAAAAGGATCTTACTATTGATCCTTTTATTAAAACTCCAATCCCTGTAATATTTTTTCTTATATCTTTAATACTTTTTTTAGGAAGGTGAGAAATATCAATTTTTAACTTTGTATTATTTATTAATAAGCTTGAATTTTTCTTTATGTTTTTTATGGTTTTATTTAAAGCAGGACTATAGGGAACATCTTCTAACTGCCTTTTGACCGAACTACTGCGTTATTACGAAAAAAGAACTGTAAACTTTATAAAATAAAACCTTTTTATAAACGAACCATCTCGTTATTTTTTCTAATGCAGAGATTTTATAAAACTAAAACTTTTATAAACGCTGAATTTCGATCAAAATTCTAATTCTTTATAGTTCCCTTTACTCATTTTCTATTTCAACAATCCCATTTTTCATATTCGAAAACAGTAACAGGTCAAAAATAATACAGACTAAAAACAGGTATATATATGAGATTATGTTTTCAAGCCCCCAAATGTTCCAGGCAAAAACATAAAGGGAAAACTTTATAAGTATCCCATAAAAAATTATGAGGGCGATATTCTTCTTATCAAGTTTAAAGATTTTTACTTTATAAATGAGAAGATAGGCTAATATCAAAAAACATATAATAGATGTTTGTAAAAAAAACATAACAATACTTGTAAAGAATCCGGTTTTGCGGTTCTTCTCAAAGTATTCGTGATAGATGACCTCTTCTTCTCCCCAGGATTTATCAGATTCCCCTGTGGTTGACTTGAAGAAAAGTTGTAGATTTGGCTTATGCTTCATGAAAAGAGATGAATCGTTCCATTCACGATCAAAACCGATTCCTCCATATAAAAAGAATAGAAAAAGAAAGAAAAGACCAGTGACAGCTAATATAATTTTTTTTTGCATTATAGTTTACTTCTAAATTTGTTTATTGAGAACTTTTTACCCGGACAAAGAGTTGAAGCAAATTTATTTCTCTTAATTTGAACATTAACACTATTATTACTCCAGGTCATTTCACCATGTGGTACAGTTTTATGTGTTATTACATTTTCAGCTTTAATATTGTGCTCTTTCATCAACTTTTTAACCAGTTTAAGTAAGGAACCCATCTGCTTTTCTGTTGGTTTTTGCTTTTCAATATTTCCTACAAGACAAATACCGATTCCAAAAACGTTATGGTACCAGGAATTAATATCAACGTGAGTACCAGCAATCTGTTCCTTCCATCTGAACCCTTCCTGAATTTCACCATCCTTAGCTCCTTTACCATTTCCAATCACAAAATGATAGCATAATCCTCCATAGCCCTGTTTTGTGTGAAACCTGTGAAACCCTTTAGCATTACCACTTTTAGTAGCACTATGGTGAATAATAATATATTTCCACCCTTTGGAAATTCTATCACTTTTATTATAGATATCACCCCAGTCCGGTTTTGCTGAAACCTCGCTTGATTGATCAATACATCCAAACAATAGAAAAAGTATTATAAGGTGATATAAAAGTTTTAAATTCAAATTAATCCTTTCTAACTCTCATAAATGAAGCAAATTTTGGTATTCCATTTTTAGTAAAACCGTAATATTTAAAAGTTACAACAGCGCCTTTTTTTGGTGGATTTTTTCTATTTTCATCTGTAAATCCTGTACCTATTTTAAAAATATTACCATCTGATATTTTAACAGTTAAACTTCCCATGAGGCCTTTAAATTTTCCTTTCCCTTCATTAACAGCAACAACAAAACCCTCCATATCCCGGAATCTCTTAACCTTTAATACATATTTACTCCTTCCGGTGTGGTAGGTCTTTTTTGGATCTTTAACGATAACGCCTTCACCACCTTTGGATTCAATATCATTTAGAAATGAATTTAGCGCATTGCTGTCTTTGCAATATAACTGGGGTATGATTTGAGCGAAGCTGTTTCTGTTTTGCTCAAACCACATCTTTGCCTTATCAAGTCTTTGGAGAAAATTACCTTTTGCATTCGGTACTTCAAAAATATTGTAAGTTACTTTTTTCCAGGATTTTCCGGGGATTTTATCCATAACAGTAGACTGAACAGCTTCAAAGTTATTTCTACTAATCCAAAGTTCACCATCTAATTTGTAAGAAGGGAAATTCTTCAAAAACCATTTGGGACAATTAATCTCAATACCTTTTCTTGTTAACATCCTTTTTCCTGTCCAGCAGCCTCTTATACCATCGAGTTTTTCACTCATAAACCACCCCGAAACATTCTCACCATGGTAAACTTTAGGTTTTTGAATTTTATCTTTTGAGTATAATTGATTTGAAAACAGAAGCAACGAGATCAATAAGATGAATTTGAAATATTTCATTATACCTCACTAATTTTTAATTTAATTTAAGCACATGATTGTAGTTTAGATGTCACAAATTATTAAAAAAGATGTAAAAAAGGTTTAATGAATTAAGGGAGTCTCCAGTATAACTGCTCTTTGATGAAATGCTTTGTTATTACCAAAAAAAGACTATAATTTTTTAATCACACAGAGATTTTATTAAATTAAAAGTTTTTTTTAAGCGCTGTATATCAATCAAAATTCAGTTTATTAGCGACTCCTCCAGAATAGATATTCTGGAACCTAACTGCCTAATAACACATAATATATAAAAAGTGTTACTTAGAAGAGGTTACCCTTTATATCAGTATAGATCACTGACTCTTTTCAGAATATTGTCTATATCCCGAAGTGCTTTTATAGGTTCATTCTCATCTTTTATTGCACCTTTCAAACTTCCATAGTGCTCTTCAAGACAATGTAACAGAATCTCTTTAATTTTTAATTCATCTGGTTTGTAAGGAAGAGTACTGCTTGTATAAAGTGATTCTAAATCTTTCTCTTTTCTTGCAAAGTAATCATCAATCTCCTGAAGAGACCATTCACCTCTTCTAATTGCTTTTAATTGTTCTCTGTTTCTTTCAAGATCCAGGTCTTTCTCAGTAAGAATCTGTTCAACTTCATTTAAAAGCCTTACAACATGATATGCAAATTTTACATCAAAGCCATATTGTTTAATTATCTCTTTCCTTTTTCCAATAGGCTTCTTTGTCTTCATTTTATGTACCTGGGAAAAAGCATAACCTTTAAACTTATGCCATGCACCTTTATGAAGAAAGTGGTATCTGTTCTCTCTTAAAATCTCACCAACTTTAGTTGTATATAGAATACATCTTCTTGGAACAAAGAGGCTATCTATCATATTGGGGTTATTTTCCATACAAAGATTGAAAAACTTAATTATCGAATAGATAGTAACATCATATTCCCGCCCTTTTCCGCCAAGAGCATCTTTATCAATTATGTGATGTTGCTGAAATTGATCAAAAGTAGGACCTTTGGTTCCAAAACCTTTAATTTCACCACGAAGATGTGGAAAGATATAATCTTTAGGAGGGATGCAAAAACCATAAACATCCATATCTGATGTATCATCTGATACACCATAGGCAACAGAACCCATAATCACTTCATACTGAACTGATCCATCTATAAATGGAGGATGGCTACCCATTAGTTTTTTATCACAAAGTTCTTTAAAAATACTTCCCATATTATACTCTTATCAGGTCTCGTACATTCTCTTTAAAAAGTTTGGAAGAACATTATATGCATCCATTGGAGCACTTAATCGTTTTGTTGGATCTATTTCATATTTTTTTGATGATTCAGAATCACTTAAGTTAACAGGGTCAGGTACTTTTTTTAATTTATCACCCTTTTGGTCAGTTAGCAGAATAATCACAGGTCCCTGGCTGTCTAAAACAAAAGCAGTTTGCTTGTTTTTAAGTTGTATAATGGTTCCAGGAGGTACGTTACCGATACTTTTAACAAAAGAGTGTAATATCAATTGCAGCTGATTACATTTATAAGCATAATTTTTGTAAAGAGAGGTGATAACTTCAGCAGGATTAATAGCATCTTTGTATGCTCTTTTTGATGTCATTGCATCATATATATCTGTAAGTTTACATATTTTCACATATTCAGGAATCTCTAAATGATTTAATTTATCAGGATATGTACGATTTTCACCCTCATAAAGAGGTCCATGGTGGTACATAACTGAGTTTTCTATAAATTCATTTTCTATTCCATTTTTATTTAAAAGAACTTTTCCATATTCATATGAGTGCTTTTTTACTGTCTCAAACTCTTTTTCAGTAAAAGAGCCCTGTTTATTCAGTAAATTTTCAGGAACGGCAACTTTTCCAATATCATGAAGAAAATAGCCTATTGAAATTTGTTTTATTTCATCAATTGAATAGAAATCTCTTTTACCATCATGATTTTTGAGTTTAAGCATCTTGCTTGCTGTTTTGCTTTTTTTACCCAGAATTTTAAGGTCTTTAAACAATCTGTTGACCTGATAAAGAACAGCTGTCCCAATAGTGCACACACTAATACTGTGGTTTAACAGATAATCATCATAGGCAAAAATGTTTCTTGCAAGCAGAGAGTATGGGTTTTCTGATTCTGAAATAACATCAATTAACTTAACAACTGTATCTTCAACTTCATTATATTCAAACCTTCCACCATTCGATCTGATATCATGGATTACCTTCTTAACAGCTGTTTTTGCAACTTTAACACCTTGGTGAGCTTCAGTTTTTTGTTGAATCAGATTTTTGACCTGCTTTTCAACATCACCATCTGTAATTTTTTTATATTTCTTATGGAATTTGTGAAGAATGGACTCACCACTCTCATTCCATATGCCACCACCATTCTCTTTTTGGATTGGTATTCTTTTGATCCCGGCAGTTTTTGTTCTTTTTAGTACTTTTGTATCCTTAATCAGGAGTTTGCCAGGAATTAAAAGGTGATCATTATAATTAAAAATATCTAAACCAGTTTTTACAACACCCTTATCTAATACAACATCTATTAGTTCATCAATTTCAACTATCGAATCATTATCTATTTCATATATTTTCATTAAAAACTTTAAATCCTACTTATTAATCTTAACTTTAACTATCATTACTATTTAAATAATTATATTATTTATCATAAACTAATTTCAAAGAAAAAGATTTTCTATATAATAATTATTTTGTATTTTCAAATCTTTAAACTTTATTATGCTTTTTTTTTGTTAAAAACAGTTTCTATCTTTAGAAACCTGTAATTAAAATTATCATTAAAAATGTTATACTTAGATAGTTTAACAAAAAGTAAGATATTTTAAGTAATCCAAATTACACATAATTATCATTATCCAAAACGCTATTAATAAAAATTCAGGGATTAGGAAATTATTACATTTTTTTATATTGAAAAAAATACAATTAATGAGAAGAACAGTAATTTCTTATAATGAAAACCGCTTTTTAAAATTTACTATTTATTTCTGCAAGGTCCCTTGAACTTTTAGTCAAAATCTCGTTACCATCCTTTCCAACCAGAATAGTATCTTCAATTTTCATAACACCATGTTTTTTTGACAGCATATGCATCTCTATTGCAATTACATTGTTTTCATGAATCAAAGATTGGTTTTTTGATGATATGACAGGTTGTTCACTAACTTCAATACCAATTCCATGACCAATCATTAAACTGATATTATTACCAAAATTTAAAAAACAGTCTTCAGTTTTAAGCTCAACAGACTTATCGATAGCAATTTTGTAAATATCACAGCATCTTACACCAGGCTTTATGCCCGCAATTGTTGTATCTACAATAATTTTAAGCTTTGAGTATAGTTTTTTAACCTCATCACTCGCTTTTCCCACACAATATGTTCTTGTCATATCTGCATGATACCCATTTACTGATGTAGGAATATCTATTATAACAAGATCTCCTTTTTCGATTACTCTTTTTGATGGTCCTATTGGAACAGAAGAACTAAGTCCAATACCAGTCAAAGAGTATACAAGACCACTGATTTTAAAAAGATCAGGACCAGATGAAACAGGTCCCCTGCTCATGAAAAAATCCGGTTTTCTAAAAAAGAATGTACCGTCGTGTTCTGAAAGCCTGTGAGCATTTTCAACAGCAGCAGATAGCTCAAGTTCTGTAATTCCTTCCTTTAAAACTGAAACTGCTTCTTCATGACCTTTATCTATAGCATAACAAGCTCTTCGTACTTTTTTTATCTCATCTGAATCTTTAATCTCTCTCTGTTTAAGTATATATTTTGAGACATCACAAAATTCAAACCCTTTAAAAATTTCAGAGATATAGTTCATATCTTTAATCGTGGTCATATCAAATGCTATGCCTATTTTTCCATGGAATGACTGGAAATTTTTATTGTAAATTTTTTTAAGATCCCTCTCATTTACCATTCTTTCCGTTTCAATGAAGGCCTCATCTATCGCAAAATCATAACCACTTCTAACAAAAAGTTTATAATCATTTTGCAAGACTACCAAATATGAAGGTTGAGCAGTTCCAGTGTAATAAAAAACATCTCTGGAATATATAAGAATAGCTGCATGGATTCCGTTCTCTTTAAGAGATTCCTGTAATTTTTTCAGTCTGTATAGTGGGGTCATAAAAAAATCTTCCATCTCAACTGTTTAAATAAAATTTTATAAATGATATAAAAATGTTAACCTTAATGAGCATATACCTCTTTAACAAAATATATTTATAAAATTTACATTATGCATCTGTAAACATTATTGTGCAAATTTTGTAAATTTGTTAAAAGTTATTTCTTTTAATTTTAATGGGAAAATGTATGACAAAAATTTCAATAATATCATCAATGCATAACATCAACGATGATTTCTATAAATCCTTATCAGAGACAACACATTTTGATTTTGATCTTATTTTATTAAATACAGGTCAAAAAGAAACTTCTAATGATTATTATGACAAAATTGCAGATATTAAAAACTTTCCCACAGGGACACCTCTTAAAGATGCATATATGGATTGTATCTCTTTAATAAATAATCAATATGTCGCATTTATAAATAATACTATAACTCTGACAAAAAACTGGGATCAGAAATTAATTTCCTATATGGATGATTATTCTTTAGATGTAATATCACCTGATATAGAAGAAAATAAAATCAAACATAACAAAAACTTTTTATATCCTGGTATTTCTACTTCAGCATATATAGTTAGAACAGATTTTTTAAAAAGTCTAAACTTTGAAAAAGATAGTGACCCCAAATTTCACCAGGATATTTTCAGTAAATCCATAGATAATCAACTGAAAAATCAAACCATTGGCCCACACATAGCATCTGATGTCTTAATCAAAAACACTGGTAAATCCCGAAATGATCTAATACTAAAAAAACCTAAAGCTTCCTTAATTGTAGCTGCTTATAAAAATACAGATTTTCTTGAAAAAGTTCTACTTTCAGTATTGAACCAAACTGAACAGGATTTTGAAGTAGTAATTGCTGACGATGGATCAGGCCCGGAAATTAAAAACCTGATTGATAAATTTAAGGATAAAGTTAAATTTCCTATACAACATGCATGGCATGAAGACAATGGGTTTCGTAAAACTGTGATCGCAAATAAAGCAGTAATGCTTGCCAGATCAGAATACCTTATATTTATTGATGGAGATTGTATACTACATCCAAGATTCATAAGCTCTCATATAAAGCATAAAAAGAAGACTCGTATTCTTGCTGGTAGAAGGATTATGCTCAATGAAGATACAACAAATGAACTTACAAATGATGATATAATTTCTAAAAAATACACCTCTTTTAAATTCTGGTGGGGTTGGGGACATAATCAAAGCCTTTCAAGGGGTTTAATGTTACCTTTTGCTTACTTTGTCGATAATTTATTTAGAAAGCATTATGACATATTAGGTTGTAATTTCTCACTTCACAAAGGTGATTACATTCGAATCAATGGGTATAATGAAGATATATTAGGAAGAGGAACCGAGGACAGTAATATTGATAGTCGCCTTAAATTAGCGGGCTGTGCATATAAAAAAGTGTCCCATGTTGCACTTCAATACCACCTACACCACAACTTTGATCCCATACCTCATAGTGATGATAATTTAATGAAATTTCATTACCCTGAAAATTATTGGTGTGAAAAAGGTATTATAAAAGAAACAACACAAGAATAGAAATATGGGATTAATTAAACAGTGAACAAATAGAGGATAAACCTAAATAATGCATCATCATTTTAGCCTTTCCTGTAAAATTATGAGTCGGGAATCTCAGATCCAACCTACAAACTTTTAATTATCAAATATTAAAGCCTCTGGCAGCTCTCCCGAGAGGTAAACTTTTGAACAACTCATAAAAAGGTTTAATAAACAGATTATAAAAAATATAGAGAAAGGTTTTATGGTGCTTGCCCACCCGTTTTTAATATCTTTTATTACCAATTTTACCCAAAAAATCATTGAAATAATTTTCGTAGGGTGTGTTAACGACCTTTCAACGCACCGGTAACAACGGGTTTTAATATGAATTTAGAATTAAATAAAACCAATCAAATAAAAAAGGCAACCGAAGTTAATCAGTTGCCTTTATTTTCTTAAAAGCACCTTTTTGGGGTCAAAAAGCTAGTTCTAAGGCCAAAAAAGAGGCCTTTTTTGAAGACATTGTAAACTATTTCAATACGTTGTCTTGGTCCGACCCCATTGTGTGGTGTCATTGTGTGGTGTGTGGCACCATTGTGTGGTCCCATTGTGTGTTGTGTGTACCCTTTCATTCTCTATCCTTTACCGGTTTTAATCGGCGCTTTCGGTCCGACCCCATTGTGCTTGTTGCATAAAATGCACCTTAAGAAGCTTCAAAAGTTATTGAAGATATTTAACCATATCCTTTGTAAAAATAGGCTCTTTACCATAAATCGCTTTTACTAATTCTGCTATTTCTTCAATCTCTTTTTTATTATCTATAACTAAATTAGTAACTAAGTAAAGATCATTGTAACTACGTTTTTCTTTATTAAAGACAACATTTAACATAGGAACCATTGCTAAATAGTATACAGGTTTATTCTGGGATTCAACCTTAACAACAAAAGGGTTTTTTACACCTGGAGATTCTTTTACAAGAACAAAACTAAACTCTTTTAATTTAGTAATTCTATTTTTGTCGGATACCTTTGTATTTTCATAGATTAATTCGTATCTTCTTTCATTTTCAAAGAACTCCTTAAAAATAAAGTTTTTACTCATTATTGAAACATCAACTTCATTTGGTTCATTTTTTTTTAATTGAAAGAAATGATTCCTTAACTTATGTTGTGTTATTAATTCGAAGAGCTTTTTCCCTGCAAACACTTTTTCATAATTTTTACTATAAATATAATCAATATTAGATATTTTTTTTCCACCTAAAGTAATTGAAAAATTCTTATCAGAAGAACAACTTACTAAAGATAAAAAAGCAATAAAACATAATAACTTAAAAAATAATTTCATCATCACTCCATTTCTAAAAAATATTAATCAACTTATAACTTAATAACCCGGTAACAAAAATCTCTATTATTAATTACTGGGAGAGTATCTGTGTTTTCGCATTCTATCCCACGCTTCTCTAAAGTTTTCACGTGTTAATGATTTATTTAGACCTTTCAACAATCTATGGATATCTTTAGAACTTGGGGTTATTGGCGTGTCAAAGAATGTATCTATAATGGCATACCCTCCTGTTGAGTTTGGTGTCCATTCCTTAAAAGCTGCTAAACCTTCGGCTTTATGCTGTACTGCCAACCATGAAGATTTCTTTTCTCTCCAAGTAACTGGGTTAAAAGATGAACTTCCATAAAGATAATTTTGACTTTTCTCCCACTCTATTTGTTCATTTATACGTTTTGATTTTTCATCATCCCCCTCTTCATGAGCTTTATTTATTAAATCTTGATATTCTTCTGCCAACTCCTCTTTTATTCCTCCACTCTTAACTAAATTATCAAGATTTTTTTGTGCTGTGGCTATACATTTATTACTACTTTGTAAATTATAATCATTGTTCCATTCATTTATTGCTTTGTTATATTCTTCATTATCATTATCGGAATTATTATCATTATCGGAATTATTATCATCAGCATCGTTCTCATTACCACCAGAAAATAAACCTCCAATATAATCACAAAGATCACTGCCCCACCAATACCCACTTGGATCAGTATACTTAAACGGATTATTCATACAATAGCTATACCGATTAAAACTCTGTGTATTATACGGATCTTGTATAAAAGGATCGGCGGACAGAAACCTTCCAAGCTCAGGATCATAAACCCTACCATTCATATGGATGATATCCATTGAATCGATATGTTCGTGGCCTGTATATCCTCGATTGGTAAAAGCAGGGATTACGGTTCCAGTGGTAGATTGCCAGTTTACTTCTCTTCGTTTACCGAACGCTTCATAGCTCATTCGTTCAACTATGTTACCACGGTTATCTGTAATGGTATCAACACTTCCAAGAGGATCATAGTGCATGTAACGTGTTTCATCGGGAAGTTGGGTAGTATTTTCATATGTTTTTACATGTATGGTGGCGAGGTGTCCTTCGGCATACATAAAGTATTTATGTGTGGTTTTATCTCCTTCGGTTATTTTTTCATAAACTTTGTCGATGTAGATAGTTTCAGTTGTTTTACCATCTGTAACTTCCTTTTTCTTATATCTGTCGTACTCTGGGCCGTAGGAAAACTCAACGGTGTTGGTTCCCTTAATAAACTTTGTTGGTTTATTGAAGGATGCCCACTCCACAGTTTTTCCGCCGCCGGAAATCATATTACCGTTTTTGTCGTAGGAGTATCCACCATTTATAACAGTTCCGGTTAGTGCGTGTGGGCCTGCGTTAACTTCAGGATCACCGTAGTAGTAATTTCCAACATTGGAGTTATAGGTCATATTGCCGGAAACATCATATGTGAACATTGCTGTTTTGTTATATGGAGAAGAGTTTATAACTCCTTTGGTATCAGTTTGAGTAAGTCTGTTTAGACTATCGTAGGTAAACTCCTCAGACATATCCTGAATATAGTCATATCTTGCTGTCACATTGTTAAGTTCATCATACTTATATTCAAGGCTTCGGATATCATGATCTCCGCCAAATCCAAAGTTACTTTTAATGGTTTTCAGATGTCCTGTGGCAGGATCATAATTTTTTTCTGTTCCTAATCCATTACCATATACATATTCAGATAGACGTCCTGCTGCATCCCGATCCTTTGCAATCCAGAAGTATGAGTAATCTCTGGCTGTTCCCATCTCTGTCAATTCAGACATGTTCTCGTTTAGATTTGCATTCTCAATTCTCTGGCTGATTATCTCTTTCTGCTGTGCAAGTTGGGTTGAAACTGTTTTCAAGTCTTCCGCAAGCTTTGTACAGGTTGTATATTCTTCTTTAAGAACTTCTACTGCTTTTCTTAGCTGACCAGAAGAGGCTGTAAGTTCATCCTTAAGCTCCTGGGACATATCGGGAGATTGTGCACCAAGCCCTTCATAATATGTTGCTTTGTCATTATAGTATGTTGCTTTTTCCTGAGCCTGAATTGCTGCCGCAGTTGCACTTTCAACACTCTGTTGAGCAGTATCCAGTAAAAAATTTAAGAACTTATAGTCATAATCATTGATCTGACCTTTTGGACTTCGTATGGCTGCAAGATATCCATTTACGTTGTAGAGATATTCAACATCAAAGTTCTGTGGCTGAGTAACTTTTCTTACTCTACTATAACCGTCGTAATAGGTCTTTACAGAGAAACTTTCAGAATTAATATTTGTTGTGGTCTCATATGGACGACCCACAGCATCGTAGGTAAAGGTCTTTAAATATTCCAGAGATCTTTTAATCTCAGATATTTTTCCGATTCCCTTTGCTGCTGTATCATAGACCCAGTTGGAAACTCCTTCGAGGTGGTCTTCCCTTGCCACAAGTCTTCCAAGCTTGTCATAGGTTTTCTTAACAGTCTGACCCTTGGCATCTTTCTCTTCGGTAAGTTCACCGAATGGATTGTACTTATACTCCCATATCCCCATATCGGGATCATTCATTCCGGTTTTGTTACCAAACTTGTCATAACTTATTGTTGTGATTATACCGTTCACATCGGTTTTAATCAGATTACCAACCGGATCATAGGTGTAATCAGCCCAGGCAGAAAGCTCCTCTTCGATACGAACAATCTTACCAACAGCATTTGTTATGGTTTTCTTTTCTTGTCCCAGTGGATTTGTGGATGTTACAGAATATCCGCTGTAGACATATTTGCTAGTTAAAAAGGTTCCATCAATAAGTGTAGCTTTGTTTACCTCAGTTTTTCTGTCTAACTCGTCATAAGTAAATTCGGTATAGTAAACCTTATCATCTTTAAAGTACGGCATGGATGATTTTGCAAGAAGACCGATATTGTTGTAGATCTGATCGATATAAATCTTTCTTCCGTTAAAACCTAATCCCTCAACCCGAATCTCACGACCTTTGGAATCGAAGTGTTTTGTTTGTGAAGGTAGCCCAACAGTTTGCTCAGTTACGCTGTAGATTCCATTTGTACAATCACTCCAGCCGTAAGTCCATGTGGTTTCTGAACCATCTGCCCGATTCTCTTTTATCTTCCTTCCAAGAGTATCATAAGCCCATGTTGTTGTGAGATTGTTTGGCCCGATATATTTTGTCTCAACTCCAAATCTTCCGTCATACTCCCTTGTTTCCACATGTCCAAGAGCATTTGTAACTTTTTCCACAAACCTGTTTGATGCATCCATTGTGAAAGTTGTTTTTCTGTCTTCCACACCAGAACCCGAAAGCGTTGTGGTCTGAATGTTTCCGTAATCATCGTAGGTATAAGTATTTGTAACAGCTAAGACGTTACCCGGCTCAACAGTTTCTGTGTGAACTGCTCCCGTATCAGAATAAAATGTTCGTGAAGAAAGCTTGATGGTGCTTGTGAGATCAGGATTTGTAAATGTTACGGTTTCTCCTGTTTCTTTTCCTATGTTCCAGAGAGAATCATCATTAGAAAAGGTTCGGCTTGTTTCTTTTAGAAATGTTAAGCTATTGATACTATCAACCGTTGTGACCTTGGATGTTCCTATGTTTCCATAGTTATCCATATCGCTGTTTTCGACTGTTACGGTTTTTAAGAGAGTTGTGTCGAGATCATAACTTTTGCTGACACTCTTCTTTTTGTATATTGAATAAACATATTTGGTGAAGATTGTACCGTCATCAAGTGTTATCTGACCCACATCAGTTTTAGTATCTTTATAATCATTTTCAGTTTTAGAAATCAGATTACCATTTGATAGCTTAATCTCTTCAGTTTTGGTCAGACCTATGAATGGAAATTCTTGTTTGTATGTGGTTCTTTTTGTTTTGCCTGTTGTTTCGTCTTTTACTTCTATCCACTCAAACCCAAGAAAACCATGACCTCTTTGATGACTCTTTGCTCCACCATAGGTGTATGTAATTTCGTTTTGACTGCCTATTCCATCGTCTATTTTGGCTGATGAGACCACGTGCATTTTGGGCTGAATATTTTTTACCGGATAAGTTGGTTTAATTAAACTTTTTGTATAAACGGTTGAGTTTGAAAGCAATTTGTACTCTATGTCTATTTTAGAAAACGTTTTTGAGTTTATTTCTTGTAATTGATTTTAAAATTGGTTTTTGCGATTTGTTTAGAGCTACCCAGAAATCAAATACACCTGTTCTATAATTTTGATAGTCAATTCGATCTAAAATACCATCTCCATTCATATCTTTTAAATCCGCATGTATTCCGCTTACATTTGAGCAAGTTATATAACCTCTTGGATTAAGTCCGGCATTATTTGGATTCCATGACTCATATTGTTCAAAACCATTGCCGTTATTAAGTCCTACAAAAAAACCAAATTGGTGTCTTGTGGTTATAATAATCCACACGATCAGGAAGGCCATCGCCATTCATATCCCTTAAATCAGCGTATGTTCCGCTTGCATTTGTACAGGTTAAATATCCTCTTGGATGTATACCGACGTTGTTTAAATTCCATGACTCATATTGTTCAAAACCACTGCCGTTGTTAAGTCCTACCCAGAAACCAAATTGGCCTGTCTTGTGGTTATAATAATCCACACGATCAAGAAGCCCATCACCATTCATATCCCTTAAATCAGCATATGTTCCGCTTGCATTGGTACAGATTAGATATCCTCTTGGATGTATACCGACGTTATTTAAATTCCATGACTTATATTTTTCAAAACCATTGCCGTTATTAAGACCAACCCAGAAGCCAAATTGGCCTGTCTTATGGTTGTAATAGTCCACACGATCAGGAAGCCCATCACCATTCATATCCTTTAAATCAGCATATACACCACTTGCATTTGAGGCGGCAATATAACCTTTTAATTGGATTCCTACATCTTTATTTTTATTCCATGATTCATATTCTTTAAACTTTTCACCATTATTAATAGCAACCCAAAAATCATATACTCCTGTTGTATGTTTTTGATAATCCACACGATCAGGAAGCCCATCACCGTTCATATCAATTAAATCAGCGTATATTCCATTTGTATCAGAGCTTGTAATATAACCTTTTGATTGGATTCCTACATTATCTATATTCCATGATTTATATGGTTCAAAACCTTTACCAGTATTAAGTGCAACCCAAAATCCATCTTCTTTTCTTTTATAATTATAATTACTGACACGATCAGGAAGACCATCACCATCCATATCTATTAAATCTTCGTATACTCCTTTTTCATCAGAACCAATAATATACCCTTCAGGTTTTAATCCAACATCTTTTTTTTCATCCCATGATACATATGGGTCAAAATCCGTACCAGTGTTAAGCGCAACCCAGAAGCCATATTCTTTTTTGTTGTAATTGTAATATCCAACACGATCAGGTAGTCCATCACCATTCATATCTTTTAAGTAAGCCTGCACTCCTTTATCATCAGTGCATTTGATATAACCACGTGGTTTTATCCCGGCATTTTTTAAATTCCATGAAGAATAATTATTAAAAGAGTTTTCACTACCTTCATTCCACTCAAACTTAATCTCAGGAAGTGAATCTCCTAAACCATCAAACTCCTGAACAGAAGATAGAATAGATGTTTTTATATAAGCTTGTTCTGTATAGTTTAGTTTATAATCTCTAACTAAAATGCTATCAGCTTTTGTTTGTATGCCTTTTAATCTTTTGGTGATGCTTATTTTTGAACCTGCCTGATAGAACTTTTTTTTATCATTTCTGTCTTCATAGGTTAGTTCTACGGAATTGTTTCCATATTCTATTTTTGAGAGAGAATGTTCTCCAGTTGTATTATCTTCATTGTATATGTAGTTTACTGAGGTTCCGAATTTGTTTGAGATCTTATTAAGGTTCCAGATTCTTACAACTTCTTTATCAGCGGCTCTTCCCGCAGCTTGAATTCTTGAATTTTCTGTAAAACCAAGTTCAAGAACCATTCCCTGCTTAGTCCATACTTTAAAGTACAAAGGACCGCCACCAGGTGCAGTACCATATGAAACTATTTTGGAGTACTGGTCGATCTCTGTTCTGTATTCTGTATCTTCTGCACCATATTCACCTGAAACAGCAATCAGACGACTTCCACCTATCATAAATCTATCGGTTGATGTGTAGTTTACTCCTGTTTTTTTGTTATCCTGAGCAAAGGTTTGACCACATCTTGTGATCGCAGTAACTCCTGAAAGATTAAAACCCATTCCAAGAAGGCTGTTTCCACTATTACTATTATAGTTTATTGAAAGGTTTGGTTGCATTCCTGCTATTCCGGGAGGAACAACTATTGGAATGTTATAGGTTGCTGCTCCGCTTGAGACTTTAAACTCACCGGGAGTTTTACCAACCAGATCGCTTGCATATGTGTTTGTGAAAAACAGGGAAGCAAAGATTATTATCAATGCCTGTAATATTCGGTTTTTGAATTTCATTTTAAGTCCTATGTGTTTAATAAATTCATTATTCTTAAAAGGTGCGTTGGAAAACCGTTAATACACCCTACAAATTTCTTATTATGAGATTCCCCAGATGATTTGGTAAATTAAGTAAAAAACCTCTGGATTCCTGATACCTGATTAAGAACAAGCTTTAATCAGGTTCTGGAATGACAACCATTCGAGCAAATATTTCTAAAGATCATATTTCAAAATATTTTTAACTAAAAAATAGAGAAAATTGATTTCTGAAACTGCCTCGTATTAGGAATCTCCTAAGTCACATCTTCTATTTCTTTTTGGTACTTTCCAGCTTCTTATCAAGATCTTCAATCAGTTTATCTGACTTCTTAATAGTCTCATCGATCTTACTCTTATGAGCATCAAGTCTGGTTTTTACTTTTTTAACCTTTTTAGCATCGCCCTGAAGTTCAGGAGGAAGGTTGTCGACCTTGTCACGTCTTTTGGTTTCAACTGCTTTATCTTTTACTTCTGTTTTTTCGACAGTCTCTTTAACTTTTTTGTCTTTAGTTTCTGTGTCGTTTTCCTTATCATCTCCACCGCATCCATTTAAAATAAGCGCAATGGTTATGATAAGAAAAATACCTTTAAGATATTTCATTCTTTAATCCTTAGTTTTATTTTTATATTAATTGGGGTTTTCATCTTTAGTACAGTAGACCAAGTAAATCAATATAAAATGTCCCTATATAAAATATCGGCTTATTTAATTTGGGATTAATTTTTTAATTTTTTTCACTGTATTTAACTATTTGATATTAAATGATTATATGGATTTGAGGACGTATTTTTATTATTGAAAAAATTAAAAAAGCAAATTTTTTGATGTGAAATATCAATGATCTTTTCGCATAGTTATTTTTCTAAAACATCAATTAATGTTATTGGAAAAGAGTCTGCGAAGAATCATGTTTTTTAAATTAATTTCACTGTAAGAAAAAATGAATAAATTTTTAAAAAAATAACATTCAGTAAAATTTATTTTAAAATAATCCGTTTTTACACTTGAAATAAAAAAAGGTAGGGTCTATTCTTTTTTTGAACATAAAAACATCAGTTTTTATACGAGCGAGCCGGAAAGAGGATGACGCCTCGATCCGACTCTGAACACTACTCTTATCCATAGGAGAAAAGAGCATGTCTAAGACATCTTTTACCGAAAGACAGAAGTTCCGTCAACGCCTCTTTCACATCGGGCAGATTTTACACCAAAAACAATCGATATGTTTAAAATTGATTAAAACACGTTTAAAATGCTGCATGAGCTTTGATAGTGCAGGGTATTGGACTTTTTATACTGTGATTTGATTCTGGTTTGCGGTGTGATTTGGAATCGGTAAAAACTTAAAGAAATTTATTTATATAGTAGGGAAAATATTAGTTGAAGATTTTCTTCAAGTGAAACACTGGTTCTGCGTGATTGAGGCGGAGGCTACGATAAACAATACTACATAAAATTTGCTGTTTTGGATACTTGATTGAGGTTGTTCTGCCCGTAATCTCTTTTAAAGTCCGGGATAGCGGATTGGCGTGAAAAAGGCGTTTCTGTAGAAGAGAAAGGAGTGGTTGGATAGATTATTTATCCAGCCGCTCCAACAAAAAACAATACTCTTATTTGTATTCAAAGCTTAAAATTAAATCGTTTTTGTTCTTTAGGCGGTCTTGTTTTTTCTTTTGTCTTTAATAACTTAATTATATTGAAATCCGTGTAAAGGTGCGTTGATAAGCCGTTAACACACCCTGCAAAACTCATTTTTAAAGGAAAAGTTTTTTTTTGTAGGGTTTTAGAGGTTACCATACCTGTTTGTTAAACTTTTCAAAAGTTTACCTCCCGGGAGGGCCACCGGAGGTATTTGTTGATTACAAACTCTGTTGTTTTGATATGAGATTCCCAACTCACATTTTTACAGGGAAAGCGTCTGTAAAAAAATTCTCGGGAATGACACGCAGTTTTATGAGATTCCCGATAAATATTTTTACATATAAAACTAAAAAAATGATGTATTATTTAGCTTTATCCTATATTCCCATTTGGGCTCTGTCTAATGTTAACCTCTAATAATTAGTGAAGTTGTTTATTCTTCGAAAACTAAACTAAAATTATGATGCATTATTTAGGTTTATCTTTTATTCCCCTTTGTTCTCTGCTTAATGTTAACCTCTAAAAAGAGCGTTGATGATAAATCTTCAAAAAATATCTAAAAACAAAATTAAACCGTTTTTGTTTTATAGCTTTTTTTCTCAAGCTATATCGATTTAATGATATCGTTTTAGAGGTTACCAGTTTTGTTTTATAGCTTTTTTTCTCAAGCTATATCGATTTAATGATATCGTTTTAGAGGTTACCAGTTTTGTTTTATAGTTTTTTTCTCAAGCTATATCGATTTAATGATACCGTTTTAGAGGTTACCAGAATAAAAGCGTTTTTGCATTTAGTTCTTTTTTCTCAAGCTATATTAATCATAATTGCATTGGCTTAGAGGTTACCAGAGCTTATCAGTCCCACTCAAGAATAACTTTACCAGACTGCCCTGATCTCATAACATCGAAACCTTTTTCGAAATCATCTACAGAAAATTTATGTGTGATGATAGAGTTCATATCAAGGTTACTCTGGAGCATAGCCTGCATTTTATACCATGTTTCATACATTTCACGTCCATATATACCTTTGAGTATCAGGCCTTTAAAGATAATATCCTGCATATCAAGGGAAATAGAGCCTTCTGGAATACCGAGAATCGAAATTTTTCCACCATGGTTCATCAATTCAATCATCTCAGCAAAAGCCAGGGCATTTCCAGACATCTCCATTCCAATGTCGAAACCTTCTACCATACCGAGTTCTTTCATAACATCAGGTAGAGATTCTTTGGATACATTGATTGCTCTTGTTGCTCCCATTTTTTTTGCAAGATCGAGTCTGTATTCATTAACATCAGTAATTACAACAAATCTTGCACCGGCATGTTTAGCTATTGCAGCTGCCATGATTCCAATGGGGCCGGCTCCGGTTATTAAAACATCTTCACCGACAAGGTCAAATGATAAAGCTGTGTGGGTGGCATTACCCATTGGGTCCATTATTGAAGCTATCTCATCTGAAATATTATCTGGAATTTTGAAAATGTTTGATGCAGGTACTGATATGTATTCAGCGAAACAACCGGGAACATTTACGCCAATACCTCTGGTATTTCTGCACAGGTGTTGTTTTCCTGCTCTGCAATTTCTGCAATGACCACATGTTAAATGGCCTTCACAGGACAATCTGTCACCTTCTTTTATGTCTTTAACTTCTTTTCCAACTTTATATGCAACACCGGCAAATTCATGCCCGATTGTCATTGGAACCGGTATCGTTTTTTGTGACCACTTATCCCAGTTATAAATATGAACATCTGTTCCACATATTGCTGTTTTCTTTATTTTAATCAAAACATCATTTGGACCTGGTTCCGGTATATTTTCTTCCCTCATCCAGAGACCCTGTTCAGGTTTTAATTTAGCAATTGATTTCATTTTACCCGACATTTCTTTCCTCCTAGCTGATTACATTCAGCTCTTTACCGACTTTAATAAAAGCCTCTATCGCTTTATCAATTTGATCAATTGTATGACCAGCTGACATTTGAGTTCTAATTCTGGCTTCACCCTGTGGTACAACCGGGAATGAAAAACCAACTACATAAATACCTTCTTTTAGTAGCCTTGCTGACATCTCCTGGGCTAATTTTGCATCGTATAGCATAACAGGAATGATTGGGTGTTCACCCGGAACAAGCTTAAAACCGGCTGCACTCATTTTTTCTCTAAAATAATTTGAATTGAATTTAAGCTTTTCACGAAGATCTGAAGATGATTCCAGTAAATCAATAACTGCAATGGATGTTGCTGTTATTACAGGTGCAAGTGAGTTTGAAAACAGATATGGTCTTGATCTCTGTCTCAACCATGTTATTATCTCTTTTTTTCCTGATGTATAACCACCTGATGCGCCACCTAAGGCTTTTCCAAGTGTTCCTGTGATGATATCCACTCTATCCATGACATCGCAATATTCATGTGTTCCTCTACCATCTTTACCGGTAAAACCAACAGCATGGGAATCATCTACCATTACAAGTGCATCATACTTATCTGCTAAATCGCATACTGATTTAAGATCAGCAATAATTCCATCCATTGAAAAAACGCCATCGGTTGCAATTAGTCTAAACCTGGCATCTTTTGCTTCAATAAGCTTACTTTCAAGATCTGCCATATCATTATTTTTATAGCGATATCTTTTTGCTTTGCATAATCTTACTCCATCAATAATGCTTGCATGATTTAAAGCATCGCTAATAACAGCATCCTTCTCAGAAAGCAGGGTTTCAAAAAGCCCACCATTTGCATCAAAGCATGAACCATAAAGAATTGTTTCCTCTTTTTTCAGAAAACCGCTAAGTTTATCTTCAAGTTCTTTATGAATTTTCTGTGTTCCACATATAAAACGAACAGATGACATCCCGAAGCCATTTTCTTTTAGAGATTCAGTTGCTCTTTCAATAAGGGATTGGTTGTTTGATAAACCAAGATAATTATTTGCACAAAAATTCAGAACCTCTTTTTCATTAACCTCTATTGATGCTTCCTGTGGAGATGTTATTAATCTTTCATCTTTGTATAATCCACTGGTTTTTAATTCTTCAGTTTTTTCTGACAGATATTTAAATAAACCCGAACTCATTTGCACCTCCTTTATAAATTAATAAAATAAATATATTCATAAGTAATTTTATTACGCATGTCAACTATATAATTCTGATATATTACGCATTGCGTAATATAAATATATTCATATTTTGCATATCACATTTTACCTGTTATTTTTAAATACAATCGCATATTGATTATTCGACTTACATTGATTCAATATAGATGCTAATAAAATTAGGCTTATTACAATTTTGATGCTTGACTTATTTAAAACAAATTATAGCATATTAAATATTTTTGCCCCTTCTTATTTTTTCCCAATACCTTGAAAAAAAATTCCCTTTAATATAAATACTTTGTTAATTTCTAATCCAACAAAAGGGGCGAATGAAATGAAAAAAGAAGGACTGGACCATACTGACAAAGCAATTATTAAAGAGCTCCAGAAAAATGGTCGTGAATCTTATAAAAATATCGCCCGCAAATTAAATATTTCAGATGGTACTGTTAGACTAAGAACAGAGAAACTGATTAAAAATGGTTATCTTAAAATTAGTGCTCTTATTAATCCATTGTATTTTGAGAACAGTATTATTGCCCATGTTGGAATTAACCTGAAAAACAGAGCCCACCGTGAAATTATGGAGGAGATATCTAAGATAGACCCTGTTATTTCAGTTCAAAATGTTACAGGAAGATATGATATTCTTGTTGAGATTTATGTGAATTCAAGAAAGGACTTAAGAAAATTTCTTGTTGAAGAACTTTCTGCAATTAAAGGGATCACTTCCACAGAAAGTTTTATATGTCTTGAAGCTATCGACAAATGGATTTAATCCATATATTTTTTAAGATATAAATCGGGATCAATTACCATTTGGTTCCAGTCTGCAACCAGTTTATCCCAATAATTTTTAACACTTTCATCATATTTTTCAGTATCATTTCCATATACCCTTACAATATATTTAATTAAATTATAGCATATTGTAAATTGTCCTACATTTACCAGCAATGGAAGATCTGAGTCTTTTTCAAACCAGGCTGTAGTTTCAACTTCATTTGCTAAAACAGTCATCTCTATTATTTTGTCAGAAGGCTTTTCTACCTCAGGAGGTAGTTTTGCAAAATCTGCTTTAAGACTCCCTATTAAATTTGAAACCCTTTTATTTTCATATTTTTTATCATTATAGAAAACACTATATACAAGATATCTAATTCTTTTTGTCACAACTTTTGTAGCAAGTACAAATAAGGATGAAATACGGAGAGTTACTCCTTCTATTATTTGGTTAATTGTGAACTTCTTTATATCTTTCCATGCAGAACCTCCTAATAAAGGAATATCAGCGATGATTTTTTTTACTCTGTTTCTTAACCACAAAATAAGAACCGTTGAAGATAGAGACAATATGAGTGGTGTAATGTTGTTAATAAGTGAATCTACCAGATTGAAATTTTTATTCAGCAGATCAGTAACAATATGATAAGTCATAGAAACTGCTGTTCCTAAGCAAAGTGCAATAACTATCTTAAGAATCAAATCCACAGAGCCAAGGCTCAGGTCACTGATTTTTTCTGATTGCTTAAAATGGAAGAAACCATCCGAATAGGTCTCAACATCTGAAACTATAATTAAGTCTAAATCTTCATCCATCTTATCTTCTGCTATGGTTAAACTTTCAATACCCTGATTATCGTATATTCCTCCATCCATAAATGCTATTGGATCCGGCTTACCATCCTTCATAAAAAGATCTCTTAATTCAGCTGGAATAGAGTTATCTTTAAATGTAAAATCGTCTGGGAAGGCTAAGGGTTCCAATGCTCCGGGGAAACAGGTTGAAGCGGCAACGATATCTGAAAGGTGTAAATCCGTAGCGTATTTGATCGGAATCCTGATTTTACGATTACCAGCGACATCCTCTTTATCACTCTTTTTAAACCTGAAATCCAAACCAAAGCTTAATTCTGTTGTATTAATTATAAATTCGGAAACATGAATCTGGGAATCTAAAAAATCACCAAAAAGAAATGGCTCACCAGAACTTTTTCTTGTTAATCTGTTTTCGAAAACTCTGCTTGCAGCAACAATCAAATCTTTTCGACCGGAAGGAACCGTTAATTTTTCAGATGCGAGACATTCAAGTGTTTCTTCAAGCATATTTGTATTCTGAAGAAATGCATAGAGATCCACAAAAAATTCTTTAAAGCTTTTTTTGTCAATTAAAGACTGAATATAAGCTGTTCCTGTTAAGGTCCCACCTGATACTGATGAAATTGCTTTTATATTTTCTGCAACCCCAAGATGTGAAAGATATGATATTAACCCAAGATGGAATGCAGAAGCCCTGTATCCACCACCGGATAGAGTAATGCCAATGGAATTAAAGATATTCTTCATTTTTTATCCTCAAACCTATTGCTGTTTTCTATAGGAAATCTCTATTAACTTATCTTAATTTAAAACCCTTTATACATTTTATATTGTCATAGCAAAACCAAATTTTTATTTTTTTTACAATAAAAAAGGTGAGCTTTAAGCTCACCTTTATTTTGGAACATATGTTAATCTTACAGTTTCAAGTTTTTAAAAATATCTCACAACTCCTACTAAGAGATCAATTCCATCCCCATTAAAATCTCTTAGCTTTGAATCTAAACTACTCAAGGATGTCTGAGTACTATTTTGAGTATATTTTTCTGCTTCATATTCAACTGTATAGCCTTTTAAACCAAATGTAACAGCCCAGTTATCTTCAAACAGAATTTCATATTCCACAACTGCATGATAACCAACAGCATCATCATACTCAATGTATTGCTGATTACCTTCAATTACCTTATTCAATCTTGGCTCTCCATAAATCCCGGCACCAATACCTATTTTGATGTTGCTTGAATCAAATCTTGCCAGCTCATATTTAAGAGTTGCCTGATAAATAAACCTTCTAAAAGAGATGTCATAGTGATGTTCTAATTCATCGTTATATTTCTGGTAGCCCGCTGATATATCGAGATCTAATCTATCCAAAAGACATAGGCCCAAAGTTAACTGACCACCAACTCCACCTCCACCTCCATAGAATTCTATATCATCATTATGGGCATCCTTACCAAAATCATACTCCTCAAATCCAACCCCAACCATCCCGTCTAAAGCAATCTTAAACCATTTATCATCATTATTCCTCTCAGCAGCAAATGAATTTGTGCTAAACAGGGAAAATACAATCAATATTGAAAACAATATTTTAATTTTTGATTTCATATCTTTATTCCTCCATATAATTAAATTATACCCCTTTTTTATTAGAAACAGAGAATAAAGAGAATCAGATTAGATTTGAACTGTAAGATTTAAATAATAAATTCAACAAAACTGAAGCTGAAGTGTTTCCTTATAATTTACCTTCCAAAAGTTTTACACCTTTACTTTTAACCAGTTCAACCTTTGGCATGTGATCTTTACCAAGCTTTATCATGGCACCTTTGCTGTGCTTTGTCATTGCACAATTAACAACAAGTGTCTGTTCAATAAAAGCTCTTCCCGTCTGTTCATGTATGTGACCACAAAGTACAAGCTGTGGCTGATGCTCCTCTATAAATTTTTTTAAATACCTGCTTCCTGAATGATATTTTCGAAAAACCATATCTAAAATTCCATAGGGTGGTGGGTGAGCAACAAGTATAGTATCCTTACTCATAAATTCAGAGATTTTATCAAATCTTTTTTTCTCATTGAAACATACGATATTTTTAAAAGGCAGGGTTATTGTTCCACTGATACCAACAAAGGAAAACTCTTTATTAGTGTAATTGTTTAGATTGAGATTAATCAGATTGGATTCACGGTCCATAATTCTGTGAATAAATTTCCAGTCAGTATTTCCCAAAATCGAAGCAACTGGTATTTTAAGATTATTCAGCTCTTTTAGTATATTTCTATATCTAAACCTTCTTGCAAGATCGCCTGCCACAACAAGCAGGTCTGGATTATATTTATCTATATTTTCCCTGATAGTTGTAAGATGGGATTTTTTTCCATGTATATCAGCAACAGCATAAATAAGCATTTTCACTCCTGTATGAAAAAATATTATTTTCTATAATGCCAACTTCTGAACTTTAAAATCTGTATTTCAATACGCAAATAAAAATCTTTTTTTTATTATACTAAAATTCCAATTTAATAGATATTCCCATGAGTTAATGCTATAAGTGCCATTTCAGTATTTATCCTCCACTCTTCATGGGAGAGATTCCATACGCTGCATTCATCTACATCTGCGTCACCGTTAAGTAATCTTATCAGTTCTTTCTCCGTTTTATTATCATAACTGGATGCAGCAAGGGAGTTATCGTTAAGGTATTGTGACGGTAAAGTTCCTGGGTTTTCTCTTATGTATTTTCTTAGTTGCTCAGAGTTTGTAGCGTACAAATTTATACTCCATCTTGTTTATGATTATATCAATTTTCTATTATTTTTTATAAACCGTCAAGTCAGATGTTTTGGTTTTTAAAACAGCTCAGATGTTTTGGTTTTTAAAACAGCTCAGATGTTCTGGTTTTTAAAACAACTCAGATGTTCTGTCAAATCAAACAAAACTAAAGCTTTTTGTTTTATAGGCAGTTATTAGGTTCCCTTATGAAAGTTGCCCGCATGCAGCCATTGCCATTCTACCTCTTGTTGCACGCCTCCTTACAAATACTTCGGAATCAATTAGAACTTTTCGAAATTGTTCAACAGTTCTCTCGTCAGGGGTTCTATACAATGAATCTTTACCAGGATTATATGGTATCAGATTTATTTGATTTTTTATTGGTTTCAGATATTCAACCAATCTTCTTGCATCATCTATTGAGTCGTTAACATCTTTTATCAATACATACTCAACAAAAATAGATCCCTTTGTTCTTAGTGGAAATTTGTTCAATTCTTCAATAAGTTTTCCCATTGAATATTTATCATTAACAGGCATCAATTTTGACCTGATACTATCATTTGAGGCATTTAATGAAACCGCAAGATTAATTTTTTCCGCCCATTTTTGTTCAGACAGTTTATTAATACCATCAACTCTACCGGAAGTGGAAAGGGTTACTTTTGTTAATGGTATATCAAATCCCCTTGGATCACTTATTATTTCAAGTGATTTTATAACATTTTTAAAATTGTCCAAAGGTTCACCCATACCCATATAAACAATATTCCTGATATCATATCCCAAAGTAATTCTTGCATTGTAGATCTGGGCTGTTATCTCTTCAACAGACAGGTTCCGTTTTAATCCATCTTTTCCCGTCTCACAGAATTTGCAACCCATTCTGCAACCCACCTGTGAAGATATACACAGAGTATTATGGGTAAACATAGGAATGATTACAGATTCAATTTTCAACCCATCAGAGAGTTTTGTCACAAACTTTAAAACATCTTCTGAATTTTTTTGTTCTATATCACCGATATTTAGCCTAAGATCTGCTGTTAAAGACTTCATAAAATCCGGGTTACGATTCATATCCTTAACAGATCTAAAATTCAGATTACCATTTTTGAAAATCTCCCGATAAGCAGAAGCTGCCAAAAAGCGATCTTTTTTATAATATTCTTTTATTAGAGATTTAAAATCATCAAATGTTTGTTCTAATATTTTCATTATCCAAATCATCTATAATTGTTATAATTTGATCAATTTGAGGGATTTAGCATAGATTTTTTCATTTGGCAAATTCACAGGAAAATTTATTTCTAAGACGTTTTTTTTGAATCTTTTAATTTATTTACCTGTTCATTATAGAAAGTAATAACATCACGACGCTGTATCATTCCAAATAGAACACCAGAATCATCATCCTTAACAACGGGAAGACTATCGATATTTTTTATACTCATTTTACTCAAAACAGTATTTAAATCTTCTGAAAAAGTAGTAACAATCAGATCCGGTGTGATCAGATCATGCATAACAATCAGATCTTCCACCTCTGGAGTGAATAATAGACTTCTAACATCTGTACTTGAAAATATTCCAATAAACCTGTTGTTATCATCAAGTATTGGAAAATAATGTTGCTTCGTCTCTGTAAAAAAAGCTTTAAACTTAACAAAAGACATTTCAGGTTTTACATGGGGAACCACTTTAACCAAATGTTTTAAATCATTCATTTTAATAGCAGCAAGAACATCAACCATAAATTCCCCGGCATGGGCCTGTGAATCAATTCTTGATTTTACCTGTTTCTCATAGATACTCCATTTTTGAGCCATTAAGTAACAGACAGAACAAACAAGAAGACTTGGTAATAACAAATGATAAGAGTTCGTCATCTCACTTACAAATATAATAGTGGAAATTGGTGTATTAGATACAGCTGTAAAGAATCCAGCCATTCCTACAATTATAAATGCACTGGGTGATGTTACAATTTTTGGTAAAATCATATGAAAAAATTGGCCCACAGCTCCGCCCATTGCACCACCTATTACTACTGAAGGGCCAAAAACGCCACCACTACCGCCACTACCTATCGAAAAGGATGTTGTAAATATTTTTCCAATTGCAAGTATTAAGAGGGCTGTAATTGTAATATTGGAACCATTTAGAGCTGTTTGAATGATACCATATCCGAAAGCAAGAGTTTCAGGAAAATAGAAGCCAACCATACCTGTTAACATTCCACCAATAGCAGGTTTCACATGATTTGGTATTTTAAATTTTGAGAAAATCTTTGTTGTTGTGTAAAATGTTTTTATATAAAATACTCCAGTTATTACTAATATAACAGCCAGAACAAGATACGGCCCTAATTCCAGCGGGTTTGTAAATGTTAAATTCGGGGGGGATTTAAACAGGGAACCAAATCCAAAAACAAGACAGAATACACAGTATGCGACCACAGAAGAAATTCCAGCAGGAATAATCACTTCAGATTCAAACTCAGGGTCCTTATATAACACTTCAGCAGCAAAAAGAGCTCCGGCAAGAGGTGCTCTGAATATACTACCAACACCTGCACCGATTCCTGCTGCCATCATAATTCTTCTATCTCTGTCAGAAAGTTTTAACTTTGTGGCAAGAAAGGAGCCAAATCCAGCGCCTATTTGAGCAATTGGACCTTCTCTACCACCAGAGCCACCTGTTGTTAGCGTAATTGTTGAAGCGATTGTTTTAATAATTGGAACTCTGCTTCTTATAAATCCACCTTTGTCATGATATGCGTTTATTGCAGCATCTGTTCCATGACCTTCAGCTTCAGGTGCAAAAGTATAAACAAGCCAGCCACTTATTAACCCACCTGCGGCTGGTAAAAATAACAATATCCATCTATTGAATAAAGTTGTTGTTGGATGTAGCAAATGGCTTTCACCAGCTGGTGATGCTGGCCTGTAACCTGCCATTAAATCCATGAAATAATGCATTCCCAACTCACAGAGAACATGAAATATTATTGAACCAACTCCTGCAATAAGGCCAATACAAAAAAAATAAAAAAGCCATTTAGTGGCTGATGCAATGTCTATGTTCGTTTTATCTTTACTAAAGGAATCTATTTTACTTAGAAGTTTTTTTATTAAAATCATATAAGAGAGCCTCTAATAATTTGGATTTTGATTGAAATACAACGTTTATAAAAGCTTTTAATTTTATAAAGTCTCTGCTTGAGAAAAAAATAACGAATCGGTTCGTTTATAAAAAGCTTTTTTAATTTTATAAAGTTTACAGTTTTTTTTTTCCTGTAACACAGTATTTCGGGCAAAAAGCAGTTATTAGAA
>JAAELO010000797.1 GCA_024226555.1 Desulfobacterales bacterium
CCTCTTCCAAGCTTCATAACTCTTTGCTGATTACTATGCGTTCAAAAATTGAGATATGGGTTATATTAATTTTGCTTTTCCAAGCATTTTCTGAAAGCAAAATTACTCTTTGCTGATTAAGTACGATTTAAATATCCACAACTTTACATTTCAGCATGTAGCATGAACTATTTTTTTCCGGTTTAAGAAGGTTTTAATAAGGTTTTAATATATAAGAAATGATAGGGCGCATATGAATTACCATTAAAGCGCATATGAATTACCATTAAAACGCATATGAATTACCATTAATCATTTTCAAGAAACAAAAAAACGCCAATAGCTACTATTGACGTATTTTTATAGTTCTTGCAAAAGTACGATATATTTATATTTTGACTATAGTCCAAATATCATTTGTCACATCATTTAATTCCAAAATATCTGTAAATGATAATCTATCTTTTTTAAAATTAGCCCGGAACTGACGAAAACGATTATCAGTAGACCCGCATAATGTTTTTATATTTACTAAAGAGGTCCAATGTGGATTTTCAGTAGTAGCGCGTTGGCTGCGGATGTAATTATATTTCCATTTAGAGAGGTCGCCTTTTAGTCCTTTTCTGAATTCCCAGTCAATTATGATATAATCTTTTTCAAAAAGATTGATTATATCTGGGTTGATACCTGCTATGCCTTTTGTTCGTCCAACGGGGCGTTGATATGTATCTATCAGTTTGCCAGCAAATATTGTTTTATTTTTTTTTATTCCTGTTTTTTCATTTTTTTCTATTTCTATATAACAATCATTAAGCAACGTGAATGAAGTATCAAGCAAATCATAACTAACCTTACCAGTTAAAGGCCTACCAATAGCCTTTAAAAAATCATAAAAAGTAAAGTAAAACCGGTAATCTTTAGCACCAATAGCTCTGTAAAAAGCTTCTAACCAAACATCAAGGTCTTTCTGTGAGAGTTGATAGCCTTTAAACCTTATTCGATAGCCTTTCCATGAAATAATCAATTCATTATTAACATACCGACGCTTACCTTTCTTTATCATCCCGAATAATGCAGATCTTGCATAGATGGCAGGCATCATACGTTGTTTTGCATTACATTCCAGTTTCTTAACTAATTCTACTTTTGGCTTTGGTTTCAATGCTGGTGCTGGTGAAGGAATAGTGAATTGAGATTGTCCGCCATTTTCGAATGTTTCTTGTACACCTTTTATTCTTAAAATAATATCTACGCTACTATCAATACCCTCCAAATAAGGTTTTGCACGCTTCTTAGCAAATAAATTAGGACAGTCAAGAACTATTTTTTGTGTTCCTGACTCTAAATCATTAAATTTTAAAGGTATTATCCAGTTTTTATATTCACTTTCACTTATATTTCGTTTCAATTCACTTCTAAATTTATTCCATTTTGCTTTTAGTTTTTCATTGTGATTAAAATTTTGTTTTGTGTCATTTTCATTTTTATCTTGATTTTCTAGTCGTACTTTCTCCCGATAAGTTTCCATTATAAGCAGCTCCATATAGATCTACAAATATCAATAATTTGATTGAAAAAAAAATCAAAAAATGGTAACTTATCTTTACCAGTGCTGAGGTAGGTAATGATAAGTTGCCGACAATAAGCGCCTTCCGACGGGCGCTTAAAGTTTTTTAGATTTTACAATTTTAGTCTTAATTTTTCTAATAGATTCAACTTTCTCATTTTATACTTTACATTATACTTCACAATTATTTTCTTTAAACCACGCTATTAGTGCTTCTTCCATTAGTTTTGATTTATTAAACCCTTTAGTTCTTCTTTTTATCTTTTCTTGTATGAAAACAATTTCAAACTTATTGCTTACATTTTCATTCAAGACAATAGTGTGTTGCACTGTTCCATTTCTGTATGTCGTAGGTGTAGATGCTTGCTTCTTTTCTTCATGTATATCATCCGTATTTATCTGTTTCCTCCTCTTCCTTTTCCTCTTAGTAGTAGTTTCCATATTTCTTCCTCCATTTCTCTAATTTACTTTATAAAATCTCAATGCCATTTGATCTAGCATATTTATACTGCGATGTCACTATTTTTTAATCACTTAATTACTTAATCACTTAATCACTTAATTACTTAAGCACTTAATTTTTAAAGTAAATATTTTTTAACCGATTTCATTTAATAAAACATTGCGAATTTCACTATCTTCAATTCCTAAGTAAAGCATGGTAGTTTTGGGATCTGTGTGATTGTAGCGTTTAGCGATGACATCAAATCCAACACCAAAATTCACTCTTTGCTGATAACCCCACGTCTTTCTTAAAGTGTGTGTCCCATAGTTTCCTTTAAGATTAATAGCATTTGTCCACTTTTTGATTAATGCATGCACTGACTGGACTGAAAGAGAAGAATTGCTACCTTTTTGGCTTTGAAACAGAAAATCATCATCAGCTTTCTCTTTGCCGTGAGACAAATAATTGCCCAGAGCCTTTAGGACAGACTTGTTGACCACCACAATATTTTTTTTTCTGGTTTTTGATTCAGTGATATAATGCACCTGATCAGATTTTAAGTATTTAACATCCTCTACTCTGAGTTTAAGCAGATCACCTGCCCTAATGCCGTTATTAATTCCCATCAAAAAAAGCAGTAAATCTCTGGGTCTGCCTGTTAGTAATTCCAGAATAGATTTAATGTCTTTTACATTTCTAATGGGTTCAACCTCAATACGAGCTCCCTTTCTGGGATGATTAAAATTTTGACCTTTCTTCATAATTTCCTACTACCTCCAAATCTTAAGTTACACGCCTAATATCATAGAAACTTAAGATTTAAAAGAGAAAAAATTAATGAATTTTCTGCAAAAAGCTGAAACTGCCCGTCAATAAAGGATATAGACAATTCATAAAATCTTAACTTTTACCATAAAGTTAAGATTTATTAATGCCACTATCGTTGTGTCCACCCCTCTTTGATTCTATTCTTCCAACATGATAGTCCATGTTGGGATAGAACAATAATGCTTGATACCCATAGCTATAGCTGCTATTGATGAATTATTTATATCATTTTTTAGTAAAGGGGTTGTAGGCTTATTCACCCTTAATTCTGGAAATTCTGCCCGAGATTGAGTCTTATTCTCTGGCCACTACATTTAACTATGACTAATTTTTCGTATGTAGTACTAAATCAATAAATTCTCAAGGAAGCTTGTCAATAAAACCAGAATTTTTTCATCAGGGTGTTCAAATAATCGTAATATGGAGTACACGCCACATTTTTGCAAATTTTACGTTAGTATATGGTACATATAAAAAACGTCCTGCATGTGGAGAGATAGTCAAAAAAATTGTGTCAATTCGTATTCATAAATACACAGCGGCTTTGCTACTAAGTGACCATAACGCCACTCTAAATATTTTGTATATTGGGATGAATATGCTTCAGGCTTCGACTT
This sequence comes from Desulfobacterales bacterium, assembly GCA_024226555.1. Taxonomy (GTDB): domain Bacteria; phylum Desulfobacterota; class Desulfobacteria; order Desulfobacterales; family JAAELO01; genus JAAELO01. The sequence goes on from JAAELO010000797.1 coordinate 3,437, forward strand.
AATAGAAGCTTCTTCTGAATCTTTGATTCAGCGAAGGGGCATTTACATTTAGTACTTTTTGATTGTCTGAATGAAGCTATTTTTTATAAAAAGCACTTTAATTTAAGAGGGGGTTTTATGAAATTTTTTCGAAATATAATGTGTATTACTTTTATTACGGCCTTTATTATTTCAACAACTTTATTATTCGCAAAAAACCCAATTGCAACAGGGGCAGATCCGCATGCAGTTGTATTAGATGGAAAATATTGGTTTTACCCTACAGTAGATGGTAGAGAATTTCGCGCACATTCGTCGCAGGACTTAGTAAACTGGATAGATGAGGGTGTTGTATTTGATCTATATGAAGATTGTAAATGGACAAATGAAGCTGGATGGGCACCTGCAATAGCTTTTCGAGATGGTAAATACTATTTTTATTATTCAGCTAACGGTCCTTATCCTAATAGTAAGATAGGTGTTGCAGTTGGTAATTCCCCAAAAGGAAGATTTATTGATCATGGAATATTAGCCTCTAGTGACCAAATTATTGAGGCTATTGATCCTATGGTATTTACTGATGATGATAATCAGGCATATTTGTACTATGGAGGATCTGGCGGTGGTGGATTAACAAAAGCGGCTCTTGCTATTCATAAACTGAATGATGATATGGTAAGTCTGAAGGGTAGTCGGACATTGCATTATCCAACAGGTTTTGTTGAAGCTCCATTCATACATAAACGTAATAATTTTTACTACCTAACTTATTCTAATGGTGATACATTTGATACAACTTATAATGTCCAATACGCGATAGCTACATCACCAATGGGACCATGGGTTTTTTCCCAAGGAAGTATACTTTCAACCGATGAAAATTTTATAAGTCCAGGTCATCAATCTGTTATACAAAGGCCAGGCCGAGATGAGTGGTATATTTTTTACCATCGTTATCAAGATGGTATAAATAGTGATCGTAAAATATGTATTGAACAACTTTTTTATGATACTGTGGGAGAAATTTTTCCTATAACTATGACTAATTCAGGTGTTAGTACGCCTAGTCCTCCAATTTTTCCATTAAATAATGAAAATTATTATAAACTCATTGCAAAGCACAGTAACAAAGCTTTAGACGCAGCTATCTGGGTCTACAGAAAATGGTACTAATGTTTTTCAATGGGATTCTGTAGAGGTTGACAATCAATTGTGGAGAATCGAGGAGTATAAAGAATAGTGGTTGTATTCAAAACACTTTTTTCTAAGACTATTTGAAATGACTAAAAATTCTAAATTAAACTTTTTTGATTCTGGAATCCAAACTGAAGCATCGAAACCTGGTGATAAGTGGCCAATCTCAAATTTTCTAAAACAAAACAAAGCTAAATGGGCAGAGGTATTAAAATATATTTATAAACATCCAATGTCTTTTCCTGGATCGGTGTCACCTTATACTGGAGAATTATTAAGAGCCTTAATATTAAATATTGCTCCTAAAAATGTTATGGAGGTTGGTTCTTTTCTTGGAGCCTCCTCAATCTGGATTGCATCTGCTATGGCTGAATATGAAAGAGCAAATAAGCTTTATTGTATTGATCTATTTTCTCCTCATAAAAATAATCCATGGTGCCCAGGAGTTGAATTAAAGAATCCTTTAAATTTTATGTTAGATAATATTAAAAAATGTAGTTTTGATAATTTTATTAGCGTACATCAAGGTGATTCAAAAAAATTAATTCCCATAATTACAAAAAAAATAGATGTTTCATTAGATTTTGCAATAATTGACGGCGATCATTCTGTTAGTGGATGCTTGGCTGATTTTACTTTAATAGAACCTTTTGTCACTACAGGTGGTTATATCCTTTTCCATGACATGTATCCAGATTATTGTGGAGTTGATGGCCCAGCTTTTACTTTATTAGAAAAAATAGCTCCATTTAGAGAGAAGTTTGAAGTATGTCATATCTATACTACACCTTTAAATTTTGGATACGCTTTAGTAAGAAAAATACGTGAATAAAGGGGATTGTCAACTTAAGTTATGCTCCTGATGCTTGATCTCAAATTTTATATTTCATCACCACTGGACATTAGGATTCAGCCAATACAGGTTTTACCTTATCATTCAGGCGTTGCAGGACATTAACATACACGTCTTCTGTTAATCCCCACTTCACAACCTTAGCAATACACGCTTACAACTCTCACACCTAATGTGACAGAGTGCGGAACATCTGTAAAAATGCAAATGTCATGTCAACATCCCTGATTTAAGTGAACATTGGGTGTAATTAAACATTTAGGGAAAAAGCGTCATGAAAAATTCCGCAATGACCTATATTCATTCTAAATACAGCCAAAAATCACTTCCCGTTTTTGGTGTCTGTGAGCAGGTGTTTTTCTGGAAGTGGTTTTTGGCTGTATTTCAATTAAATATAAATATTTGTGAGATTTGTTATGACGCTTTTTCCCTAAATGTTTAATGATACCCAAATTTATGATCTTCATATCGAAAAAACGAAACTCGCAAATGAAATTTATCGTCTTAAAAAAGAGGCCAAAAACCAAAAGGATTTTATGACTAAACTCAAAGCTGAAAATGAAAATTTAAAAAATCAAATAAGTGTTTTTGCCAAAACCAAAATCATAAAAAAGCAAAAAGGAAATCTCAAAATACCATTGACTGGACAATCATAAAAGAGAAAAATGGCTATTATCGAGCAAAAAAAATTGGAGGGAAAACGCGAAGCTTATACATTTGGTAAACAGGTTAAAGCATCAGTAAAATCAAGCTTCAGGAAAAAGAAAAGGCGATCTTATCGGGCTTAAAAGAGATCGTACAAAAATTGTACAGAAAAATAAGAGTAGTTCCTAAATCGTTTTTTCCCGTATTGTCTTTTCTTTCAGGGGTTTGGGGGTTCCCCCAACACACACGTTCGCAGAACGTATAAGTGTGCACTCCCGAAATTTTCCTTAAAGTCGTGTCGGCTAAA
>JAAELO010000798.1 GCA_024226555.1 Desulfobacterales bacterium
ATTTCGCCCTGCCATCATTTTTTGGCTGAAAAATATCTATTTGTTCCATACTGATAAAAAACAATTATTTAGAAACGCTTTTAATAACATGACAAAGTAAATAATTTTATTTATCTTTGTCAAATGAAACATAAGAAAATTAAATTAGGCAAACCAGTTGATATATCTGGTATTGACCCACAAGAATTAAAAAATTGGATAAAACAAGACAAAACAAGATGGGTCGCCATCAAATGTCAGTCTTTGATTGCCCTTTCTAATGGGGCCAGCGTTACAGAGGTGTGCAATGTCCTGGATGTGACCAGGGAAAGCTTGAGGGTTTGGCGAAACCGCTTTAAAAGCGAGGGGACGCAGGGTTTGATTGCCCAAAAAAGGAAAGGCAAAAAATCTCATTTGACCATGGAGGTCAGGGACGACTTAAAAAATGTGACACTAAAAAGCCCTGTTGAATTTGGGTATGGTGAAAAATATTGGAACGGAAAACTCATCCGCTCATATCTGAAAGAAAATTGGGGGATCGAAATAGCAATCAGGACAGTGCAAAATTGGTTGTTAAAAACAGGGATCAGAAAATCAAAATGGATTAGGTTGAAATAATATCAATTAGTAATGCGAACATTTCCTAAATTTGTAAACTGGTAAATGAAAGATACCGA
>JAAELO010000799.1 GCA_024226555.1 Desulfobacterales bacterium
AGAACAGTGGAAGACACGAGAGCCCATGATCAGATCTTGCTTGCGCTTGCGCAAGCAAGATCTGCTCATGGGCTGAATGAAATACTCTATGTGGAAGACGTGAAGAGTAGGGTTATTGAAGGGTGGGGTTTCGGGTTTGGGAAAAAATTGTGAAGTTGTATGTAGAGTAGGTGGTATGCATTTAGTTGATTTTACACAACAGGTTAACAGGTAGATAGTGCGGAATATACTTCTTTTCCATGTTTCAAGCAAAGAAATCCTTGTGAAGCGGAAGCACAGCCATACCTTTTACTGAGTTCCGCCACAAGTTGCTACACGCACTTCACAATTCAACTCACTTTCCAACGAGGTACGTTGGCCTGGTTTTCGAAACCAGACACACGGACGAGGCACTTTGGCCTGGTTCTCGGGGCCAGACACACGGACGAGGCACGTTGGCCTGGTTCTCGAAACCAGACACACGGACGAGGCACGTTGGCCTGGTTCGCGAAACCAGACACACGGACGAGGCGCGTTGGCCTGGTTCTCGAAAAAAGACACAGGGACGAGGCACGTTGGCCTGGTTCTCGAAAAAAGACA
>JAAELO010000800.1 GCA_024226555.1 Desulfobacterales bacterium
AAATAACGAGCCGATTTTATTACAGTTTTTTTTGGAAATAACAAAGTATTTCGCCAAAAGAGAGGTTATTAGAGATTCCCTAATGAATAACTTTTCTGGGTTTTAAATTGATGGGAATCTCTACTATTTGACAAATCTCTATAGATAGTATTTTCCATTAAAAATAAGAGGCTGGTTTAGAACCAGCCCTTTACTTCAAAGCTTCTCTCTTATTGTAAAACCTGTTTGGTATTAATTGGCAATGCATCCGGTGACACATATACATACCAGTATTTGAAAACAAAGAAGAAAGAGACAAGAACCGTTGCAAGTTCTGCCACTGGTACAGACAGCCATACGCCTCTAAGACCAAACATCCCTGGTAAAATCATTACAAAGGAAAGAGTGAATACAAAGGATTTTAAAAATGATATCATTGCAGAGATTTTTCCGTTATTCACAGATGTGAAAAAAGCTGATGCAAGTATATTTATACCGTTCATCAGGAATATGAAAGCAAAGATCTGCATCCCGCTTTCTGCGATTTTTATAACTGAGTCCTGGCCTTTTGCAAAAATCAGGATAGCTATATCTCCCCAAAAAATCCCAATAATGAAGGTAATTACAGAAACAACCACTGTAATTAATATTGAGTAATATAATACCTCCCTTATTTTTTCGAAATTTTTACTTCCGTAATTGAAACTAATAACAGGAGATACTCCCATACTTAAACCGATATAAAATGACGAAAGAAGGAAGAATAAATGCATAAGAATTGCCATTGCGGCTACTCCATCTTCTCCAGCATATTTAATTATAATTATATTAAAGACAAAAGTTTTTACCCCTGTTGAGAGTTCAGAAACCATCTCTGAAGATCCGTTTATCATAGTGTCAATTAAAAATTTGAAATCCAGAGATGGTGTAACAAATTTTAGATTGTCTGATTTAAATATGAAATATAAAATACCCACTAACCCGGCTATACAAATTCCTAGTGCTGATGCTATACCTGCTCCATGCACTCCCATATTAAGTTCGACTATGAGGTAATAATCCAGAGAAATATTTGTTAATCCTCCTGCTATTGTGGTGTAAAAAGCCCATATTGGTTTGCCATCAAGTCGGATAAAAAATTCAAAAAATATCTGAAGCACAACTGCTGCAATTCCGAATATGAAAATATCCAAATAGTTGATACAGCCTGGAAGGAGCATATCTGTTGCTCCCAATAGTAGAGATATTCCTTCCATCCCTATGGATTGTGCTATTAAAATAATCAGTCCCATTACAATTAACAGAAAGATAAAAGCAGTTGTGAAATGTTTGTTTGCTAAATGCTTTTTGTTTTCACCAAGCTCTATACCTATTATTGCGCTCGCTCCTGCTGCTACCATAAGTCCTATTCCAAAACATAAACTAAATAGTGGCATTATTATATTAACTGAGGCCAGAGCATTTGATCCTGCATAACGTGAAATGAAAACTGCATCCACAACCATGTAGAGAGATATTGATATAATACTAAGGACAGACGGTGTGATAAATTTTATAAAGTCCAGCGTGCTCCATTTTTGGCCTGATAACTCTTCCATTTTCTAACTCCTGATGATTCGTAAAAATAAATTTCATTATGTTCATTCTGATCTTTAGGGTATATAGTTACTATATGGTCAAGAATAAAATGGAGGAAAGATGAAAATAAGATTTATGGCTGGTGAGATGGCAAAAATGCACAATGTATCTAAACAAACTTTGCTTTATTATGACAGTATCGGACTTTTTAAACCCAGGGAAAAAGATGATGTGTCTGGTTACAGATATTATAGTATTGAGCAATGTGAAGAGCTTGATGTGGTTTTATGTCTCAAAAATTTAGGTATGAAGTTACAAGAGATTAAGTCTTATCTAAAGCGCAGTTCAATCGAAGAGAGAATTGAACTTTTAGAAAGCCAGGAGAGTTTGGTTCTTAAAAAAATAGAAGATATAAATAAAACAAAAAATCGCCTTGAATCTATTATTTCATCTTTAAAAAAACGAATTAAGATCACTCCTTTTAAAAAAGGGATTAAAAGGTTCGAAAAAAAAAATATTATAGGGGAAGTGGTTGAAGAACCTTATAGGCATTATGAGGTTGAACATGCAATTAAGAGGCTTCTGAAAAGGGCCAGGGATAATGAATATGAAACAGATATCCATGAACTTCATATCTATGTGGAATGTTCAGATATTGATAGGGATCTGTATAAAAAAGTTGCTCTTCGTGTTGAAACTGAAACCAGTGAGTTCATAGATGCAGGATACTATGCATTTTTATATCATAAGGGGACATTTGAGAGTATACGCAATTCCCGAAGGGTTTTGGAGAACTATATTGAAAGTTTAGACTACAGAGTAACAGGTCTTTTTATTGAAAAAATACTATTAGATTCCCTTGCAGTCGCAAGTAAGCAGGATTATCTGGTTGAGATTCTTGTTCCGGTTAAAAAAAAATGATTAAACGTGCAGTGATGTTTTTAAGTATATTTTTACAGATTTGTTAATTCTTTAATCGGACACTAATGATTCAAAATTCGATACTGGAGAGCATTAAATTCCCCTTTTATTTTTCATACCTTTTTTGCATTATCTGATCATTTCCATACAGCTACTAATTATTTAAGAAGTACTGTTTTTAAGCAATTGACATGAATTTCAATTTTAGATATACTATTTCGCATAATAGTTCCAAAATCATTTATCTAAAATTAAATATTTTTGAATACAGTTTTAAAGAGTTTCTGATTTGTAGTTTAATCTTTAAAGATGGGGTCAAAAATGAGCAGAAAAATATTAATATTTATTTTCATTTCATTATTCTTTTATACAGCTAATGGGGAAACACTGAAGATCGTAGGGACAGGAAGCGGCGTGTCAATTCTCAAAAAAATTGGTAAAGAATTTACAAAGAAAAATCCATCCATCAAAATTGAAGTTCCACATAGTATTGGTTCCGGAGGCGGAATAAAATCAGTTGGAAATGAAAAAGATATATTAGGCCGTGTCGCAAGAAATTTAAATAAGGGTGAAAAGCTTTATGGACTTTCAACAGTTAAGTTTGCAAGAATACCGATTGTTATTTTTGTTAATAAAAGTGTAAAATTAAATTCAATTACCTCCAAACAGTTTTGTGATATCTATTCCGGTAAAATAAGGAGATGGGAGCAGATTAATGGAGGAAAAGGTAAGATTCGTGTGATAAAGCGCGAAAATCATGATAGCTCTGATAACATTTTAAAAAAGTTTGTTAATGGATACAGAGATATTGTTGTTACTAAAAGGTCAAAAACAACCTATTCCGATCCTGAAACAATAGAAGAATGTGGAAAAAAGATAAACGCTATAGCCTATGGAGCATGGCCCAATGTAAAAATTGCAAAGAACATTATAGCTCTCAAATTAAATGGCATTCATCCAACTGATAAAAAGTATTATTCTGTGGGTACCCTTTCTCTTATTTTTAAAGAAAAAAATCTGGCTGGTTCTGTAAAAAAATTTATTGAGTTTACTAAAACAAAAAAAGCTAGAAGAGTTATAATTAAAGCTGGTGGTTTGCCTGTTCTTTAGTTTTTGATTTGAAATACTAATATTTTTTCTGATAATAGCTTTTAAAGACATCTGGAATTTTTTATATGAAGATTAAATTCAAAATAATGGTCTTTGTAATTTCGCTATTGATAATTATGGCTATGGCTGTTTCATCTATAGTATGGGGAAGGTTGTCAACAGGTATTGAAAATCAGATAACAGAACTTGAAAAGGATCTTAAAACAAGAGCAGACAGGAAAATCAAAGCAGGTAGAAACACTTTAAAAATCTTTATTGAGAATAACGAACTAAGTCTGTTTAACCAAACCAGATATATAACCAGAAATGAAAACATTATAAGAGCGGTTGAGTTTGGGAAATTTGATAATGTGAGAGGGGTTTTGGAAGATTTTTGCTCAACCACTTCCATGACTTTTGCAATTGTTTTTGATGCCAAAGGACAATACATCTATTCATATCCATTTGATCTTAAACATACTTATTCAGAGGAACTTTTTAAAAAAAGTGACCTGATAAAGGAACTAAAAAAGAGATATATCGATGAAGATAGTGTTGAGCAGTCAAAACCACTTTCAGAATTTCGAAAATGGTCAAAATATGATTTTAAAAATCTCAATATAGATATCAAAACAGATTCAAATTTAGTTAACCTCATATCAGCAATTATTCCAAATGAATATAATGATGAAGCTATTGGTTATATTTTTTGTGGAAATATAGGAACCAACTATAACAAAACCTTAAAAAATTTTGGTAATGTCACAGGATTTATGTCCATAGCATACTCCGGTAAAGATGCTATCACCAGTAATGGGTTAGGTAATGAGGGTGAAAATATAATTCTAAGATCTTTGAATCTAACTGAAAATGACTATTTAAACTATTATAATAAAGACAGTAAATGCCATTTCACAGAAAAAAAATTTGGTGGAGGGATTTATAATATTTGTACTTTTGCAGTACAGGATATCAGGGGCAAAAAAGTAGGTCTTTTTGTTACAGGAGAACTCTCTTCAATCATAAAAAATGCGGTTGCCAACGTTAAGCATGACGGGGAAAAAATTTTTAAAGAGGTCTTTTACAGTCTTGTTTTCACCGTTTTGATATTTATCATTTCAGCCATATTATTGTTGAACTATTTCACTAACCAGCTTTCAAATTCTATTCTTCATGCAACAAAAATTGCATCTTTAATAGCAGATGGAGATCTCAATCACAAAATGGAGATCTCATCTACCTATGAATTAGGAATACTTGGAAAATCTATGAACATAATGATTAGCAGTCTGCAGGAATTAACTCTGTTAAATGAGCACCAGCTTTATATTGCACAGAATAAATCAATGCTTGATGAAGCGATACGAGGGGAGATAGACTTATTAGAGTTAAGTGAAAAACTGGTTCAATTCTTCAGAGAAGTTTTTAATGCTCAGATCATAAGCATTTACACAACAAAAGCATCTACTGTAAATAATGAAGACACTTTGTATTTCACTGGTGGTTTTGGAGTTAATAAGGAAGCTTACGGGGCTCAGGTTATAAAAAAAGGAGAGGGTTTTGTTGGGGATGTAGTAAAAAATAAGAAGTCTGTTTCAATTTCAGATGTACCCCTTAATTTTAAAAAGATTAAAACATTAAACACAGAAACACTACCAAGTTATGTAAATATTTTTCCTTTTATTTATTATGGGAGAGTTAATGGTATTATTGAAATGGCTTCTTTTGAATCTGTTTCTGATGAACAAATGGAACTACTTTCACATATAAGTGAACCGATCGCTATTGCAATAAATACAGCCCAGGACCATACGAGAATTAACAACCTTTTTGAAAGATCAAAAAACCTGACAGAGAACCTTAAGATACAGCAGGAAGAGTTAAAGATTAAAGCAAAGGAACTTGAGAGGATCAGCATGTACAAGTCTGAGTTTCTAGCAAATATGAGCCATGAGATAAGAACTCCCATGAATGGAGTAATTGGTATGGTTGATATTTTAAAAGATACCAGTCTCACAAAAGAACAAATTGATTATGTTAATTCAATATCAAAAAGTTCCGATGCATTACTTAATGTTATAAATGATATTCTTGATTTTTCTAAAATTGAAGCTGGTAAGCTTGAAATTGAATCTATAGATTTTGACATAAGGTCAACTGTTGAAGATATATCAGAGATGCTTTCATTTAAAACTATCACAAAAGGCATTGAGCTAATATGTTATATAGCTCCTGAAATCCCGGATTATCTGCAGGGAGACCCTGGGAGATTAAGACAGATACTTTTTAATATTGTTGGTAACTCAGTTAAATTTACACAGGAAGGAGAAGTCTTAATTTCGGTTGAGATTAAACATCAGACAGATTTTGAAATCACCCTTCTTTTTAAAATAAAAGATACAGGTATAGGTATTGCTGAAGATAGAATTGAGACACTCTTTGATTCGTTTTCCCAGGCAGATTCATCAACCACAAGGAGATTTGGAGGCACAGGATTAGGTTTAACAATTGCAAAACAACTCACTGAGTTGATGGGTGGTGAGATTGGTGTTGAGAGTAAAGTCGGGATTGGAACAACATTCTGGTTTACGAGTAAACTTGTAAAGTCAAAAACAGATAAACCTGTCATAAATATAAATTACATGAATTTTAAAGGAAAAAAATTTTTAATTGTTGACGATAACCCAACTAACAGAAATGTATTCCGTGCCTATCTGCAATCCTGGGGATGCTATACAGAAGAAGCAGCATCGGGGGAAATTGCTTTAAATCTTCTAAGTCAAAAAGCAGAGGATAGTTTTTTCTTTGATTTTGCCATTATCGATATGCAGATGCCTTATATGGATGGAGAAACTCTGGGTAGGGAAATTAAAGCAAACAGTGCAATCAGTAATATAAAACTAATAATAGCAACCTCTATTGGGACAAAAGGTGATCCTGAAAGAATGAATGAAATCGGGTTTTCAGCTTATCTCAATAAACCTTTGAAAAAGAACCAGCTTTATAATTGTATTGGAGAGATTTTAAGTAAAGATTCTATCAAAAATAAAAAAAATAAAGAGATTAAAACGAAGGCTATAAACGAGAACCATGCAGATAATGAAAAACTAAATATACTTCTTGCAGAAGATAATAAAATGAACCAAAAAGTGGCTGTTAATATGCTGAAAAAATTGAATCATAATGTTACCGTGGCTAATAATGGCGTTGAAGCAATTGAGCTGTTTAAGAATAATCAATATGATCTCATACTAATGGATGGTCAGATGCCCGAAATGGATGGTTATGAAGCAACACAAATAATACGAAATGAGTTAAAGTCTGATATTCCAATAATAGCGGTTACAGCCCATGCTATGAAGGGCGATAGTGAAAAATTTTTCAAAGTCGGGATGAATGAGTACATACCAAAACCTGTTAAGAAAAAAACTCTGGCTGAAGTGATTGAAAAGATTTTTCCTAAAAAATAGAATTTTTATGATTTTCTCTTGTAATCTATATTGAGCTTCCTCATTTTAGATCTCAAAGTGGAAGGATTAATATCAAGAATCCTTGACGCACCTTTTTCACCTTCAATCCTATATCCTGTTTTTTTAAGCACTTTTTTGATATGTGATTTAATTGAATGGTCTAATGTTGAATATACAGTTGTGTCACTATCAGTATCTATTATAGCATTCAGAGATGAACGGTTTTCATCTTCATGACCTGTTAGCACTTCCATTCTCCCGGTTATTAAATATCTTTCCACAAGATTTTCAAGTTCTCTCACATTGCCCGGCCATAAATGTTGTTGCAGCTCATTTATTATATTTTGGGAAAGGTCCATATTCTTTTGAACTTTTAACTCCCTGGATTTCTTGTTCATAAAATAGCGAACCATTTCTGGAATATCCTCAGGCCTTTGTCTAAGTGGAGGGATCATTATCGGAAAGACATTCAACCGGAACCAAAGGTCCTCTCTAAAACTCCCTTCCTTAATCATCTCTTCAAGGGGTCTGTGTGTAGCACTTATTATTCTAACATCCACAGGTATGGTTTTTGTGCCTCCCACACGCTCAATAGTTTTCTCCTGAAGAACACGAAGCAACCGTACTTGTGCTGCAAGGGGAAGTTCACCCACTTCATCAAGAAATATTGTTCCGGTGTGAGCTCTTTCAAAGCGCCCTCTTTTTTTTGAAACTGCTCCTGTAAAAGCTCCTTTTTCATGTCCGAACAACTCACTATCTATTAAACCTTCAGGTATTGCTCCGCAATTAACTTTTATAAGGGGTTTGTCTTTTCTCTCAGATGCTTTATGTATAGCATTTGCAATCACTTCTTTTCCGGTACCTGTTTCACCCATTAATAGAACAGGGCTATTCATTGGTGAAACCTGTCTTACCATCTTCATAACATTTGATAATCCAAAATCTGCTCCAATTAATGTATCACCACTAATCTCAATTAATCTTCGGTTCAGATACTTATTATCATCCTCAAGCATAGCCTGAAGTTTTGTAATTTTCTCATGTCTGAGCATATTACCAATTGCAGCTGTAAAAGGAGCATGAAGAAGAGATATCAAATGTGCATGTTCTTCAGTATACTTGTTTTTTTCCCTTGTAAATATAATAAAAACCCCTAAACGTTTACCTTCAAGTTCTATATCCATATTGAGTTGTGAACAATTTTCCTGCAAAAACAGATAAGATATTTTTTTTATTTCAGGATCTTCTTCATCAACATCATTAATAATTTTTATATTTGCTTCGTTTTCCCATTTATTTGACATCCACATATTTAAATCATCAGGCAACACAATTGGTTTTTCCGGTTTTTTCATATCCTTTGGAAATATTGAGGCAAGGAACCGCCCTGAATTTGTTTCAGGTTCATAAAGGCCAAATGCCATACCTTCAACAGGTATATATTTTTTTATATAATCTTTAAGTCTCTTTAGAGCCGTCTCAGCAATAAGACTCGAGAACATTTGCAAAGTTGCTTTTCGATAGAACTCATTTTCACTAACCATAGGGAACCTCTAATAATTAGAATTTTGAAATAAATACAATACTGAGAAAAAAGCAATGGGTTGATTTTACTACAATTGTTTTTTTTCGAAAACGTAGTAGTTCTATTAAAGGCGGTTATTAGAGATTCCCCATATCAATTCCTCAGTTACTGGTTTTGTTTCTGTGTAATATAACAGACATAAACACACCTGTCAAATATGACAGTTAATTCTGCTGCAAATAACAGATTTCTATTTAAAACTGCTATAAAAGCTTGTTTAAAGGATTCTGTAATGTGGCATGGTAATTGTAATGTACCTTGACAACTGAATAATAAATTTAAGAGAGGGTATCCAATGAATTGGATTGAAATAATTAAAGTTCGTTCATTTTCGAGTGAGGAAAAGAAGAAAGCACTAAAGCTGTTTTCGAATTTTTCAAGTGATGGATCATATAAAATTACTTTATATCAGGATCACGAAATTAATACAGACTTCATAGTTTGCCTTCAATGGAGCGGTTTGAAAGGAAAACATATAACCGAAAAGCTGGTAGCAGCTTTGAAGAACTATGGATGGATTTCACACTCAATTTGGGAACCTTTGGCTGATTTGCCCCTGATAAATAAGGAGATCTGTTAAAATGGATTTACTGAAAAAAGCAAATGTTAAAATTACTCTTTCTGTTTCAATAATACTGATAATTATTATCTTCTCATTAGCATCTGTTTTTAATGGTGCAAAAGCAGATGAAAAGAAAGATATAAAACCTGTAAGGCCTGTTAAGTCGATAGTAGTTATAAAAAACAATGGTTTTGGCGCAAGAGCTTTCCCGGCCCTTGTGAAAGTCGCAAAAGAGGTTGATCTTGCATTTAGAGTTGGTGGTCCAATCAAAGAATTTAATGTTACTATCGGACAAAAAATCAAAAAAGGTGAAACAATTGCAAAAGTTGACTCAAGGGATTTTGAAATTCAGATCTCAAGGTTAAAAGCCGCCATTGAAGGCGCCGAAGCTTCTCTAAGAGCAATGAAGAAGGGTGCCAGAGAAGAAGATATAGCTTCTCTTATGGCCAATCTCGAAGCTTCAAAAGCAAGATTATACAGAAGTAAAAAACAACTTAAGCGATCTAATAAACTGATAGAGAAATCTTTCATAACACAGGCTTCCTTTGATCAGGTAATTGAACAATATAAACTTGCAAAATCTGCTTTCAAAGCATCCACACAAAACCTGAAAAAAGCAAAAAAAGGAGCCCGGGAAGAAGATATCCAGGTAGCTGAAGCAAAAATAAAAGAGCTTCATGCAAGTCTGTCAGCAGCAAAAAATGCATATGAAGACACCAGACTCAAAGCCCCATTTGATGGTATTGTTAATAAAAAATATATGGAGTCATATGAAAATATAGCTCCGGGAAAACCTGTGGTTTCACTACTGGATTTCTCAACTGTGGAGATTAAAACATCAATTCCTGAAGAGATAATGCTTAAAAGAAAATCTTTTGGAAAGATCTATTCAATTATAGATGCATACCCAAACATAAAGATAGATTCAAAGGTTACAGAGATTGGTCAAAAAACATCAAATAATAACCAGAGTTTTCCACTAACTGCATCCCTTGCTGTACCTAAGAATATGGATATTAACCCGGGTATGACTGCCACACTCTACATTGAATATAGTTTAAGTGATAAGCTTGAAGAGGGTTACTTGTTACCTGTTACAGCCATGTTTTCAGATCTTAAAGGCAATTCCTGCGCATGGAAAGTAAATCAGGATATGACCATATCGCAACTCACTCTTAAAACAGGTCCAATAAAGGATAATAACATTATAATAGTTGCAGGTCTTTCCCATGGAGACAGAATAGTTACAGCCGGAGCTCGTTTTTTAATGGATGGACAGATTGTAAGACTTATGGAGCAATAGAATGAAGATCACAGAATTTACACTAAACAAGAAACTTGTCTCCTATGTTCTTACTATCATAATTATTGGTGGAGGAATTCTATCCTATCAAAAAATGGGAAGACTGGAATTTCCAACTTTTACGATAAAAACAGCCCTTGTTATCACTCAGTACCCCGGAGCTTCTGCAAAGGAAGTTGAACAGGAAGTAACTGACCTCATAGAAAGATCCGCTCAGAAGCTATCACAGGTGAAGGAGGTACGGTCGATTTCAAGGGCTGGTTTATCTATAGTTTATGTAGACCTGAAGGATAAATATATAACTGACGATATTCCCCAGGTTTGGGATGAGTTAAGAAGAAAAATTAATGATGTGCAAAAAAGACTTCCTCCGGGAGCAGGTCCATCAATAGTTAATGATGATTTTGGAGATGAATATGGTGTTTTCTTCGCAATATATGGTGAAGGTTTCTCTTACAGCGAGTTAAAAGACTATGCTGACCTTTTAAAAAGAGAACTGCTTTTAGTGCCCGATGTTGGAAATATTGAGTTGTGGGGTGAACAGCAGGAAGTTATAAACCTTGAGATCTCAAGAGCAAAACTTTCAGAACTGGGAGTTTCAATTGATGAAATTCTAAAAACTCTTAATAGACAAAATCAGATCGTTGGTAGTGGAAAAGTATTGGTTGAAAAAGACTATATCAGAATAAATCCAACCGGGAATTTTACTGATGTTGATGAGCTTGGTGAGATGCTTATAAAGAGTAGAGGAAGCCAGACCGTTACACATCTTAAAAATGTTGTTACAATCAGCCGTGGATATCAGGACCCTCCTTCAAAAGTCATGCTTTACAACTCACAGCCCGCAATTGGCCTTGGAATTTCCACTGCAGATGGTGGCAATGTAGTAAAAATGGGCAGGGCTCTGCAAAAACGTATTAAAGAACTTGAAGCACAAGCTCCCGTGGGTATGGAAATTGGTTATATAGCTTATCAGTCAGAGACTGTATCAGAATCTGTAGATGATTTTATTATCAATCTGATTGAAGCAGTAATAATTGTTATTGTTATTCTTTGTTTTGCAATGGGTCTTTCCAGTGGACTTTTAATGGGAGTAATACTTCTTTTAACAATATTTGGTACATTTATCTTTATGGAAGTTATGGGTATAAGTTTTCAGCTTATATCTCTCGGAGCTCTGATTCTAGCGCTTGGAATGCTTGTTGATAATGCCATCGTAATAACTGAAGGTATTCTTGTTAAAACAAAAATGGGTATGGATAAAACAGCCGCTGCTCTTGAAACAGTGAAGCAGGCTGCATGGCCACTTTTAGGTGCAACATTTGTTGCAATTCTTGCTTTTGCTTCCATAGGAACCTCAAAGGATTCCACAGGAGAATTTCTTGGAAGTCTTTTTTTAGTAATGGCTATCTCTCTTGGTTTAAGCTGGATTCTTGCAGTTACCTTAACACCTCTTTTTTGTGTTAAATTTTTACCTGAACCCAAAGATGATGATGGCGATGAAGATCCATATAAAGGAGCACTTTACAGGGGATATAAAAAATTTCTAAAGCTCTGTCTGGATAATAAATCCGTAACAATAATTGCTTTAATACTACTTCTGTTTCTATCCGTTTTTGCTTTTACTTTTGTTGAGAACTCTTTCTTTCCAAGCTCAAGAAGACCTCAGTTTATGATAGATTATACCAAATCTGAAGGAACCTATATTAAAAATACAGAAAAAGATATTAAAGAGATAATAAACTACTTGTCATCCCTCGATGAAGTTTCTGCAACCACTTCATTTATAGGTGAAGGCGCTCTTCGCTTTCTACTTACATATTCAAAAAAGATGCCAAATTCAGGCTTTGGTCAAATTTTAGTCACAGTCAAAGATTATAAAAAAATAGATTCAATCATCCCAAAAGTTAGAAAATATATATCTGAAAACTATTATGATGCTGATATCCAATTCAGTAAGTTCTCTCTGGGACCAGGGGGAGGACCTAAAATTGAAGTAAGATTCTCAGGACCTGATGTAAAAGAGTTAAGACGGCTTTCAAAAGAAGCACAAAAGATCATGTTAAAAGATTCAGTTGCAACTGAAATTAAGGATAACTACCGCCAGAAAGTTCTTGTAGCAACACCAGTAGTACTTGAAGCAAAAGCAAGACGCCTTGGAATAACAAGACCGCAGATAGCTGATGCCCTTGCAATGAACTATACAGGTAAAGTTGTTGGATTATACAGAGAAAAAGATAAGCTTATCCCAATGCTTATAAGAGCGCCGGAATCCGAGCGAAGATCCGTTGATCAGATGAATAACATGATTGTTTTAAGTCCAATAACAGGAAAAAGTGTTCCTCTTGGTCAGATAATATCCCGTGTTGATAAAGTATGGGAAGATCCGGTAATCCACAGAAAAAACCGTAAACAAACAATTACAGCAAGTTGTAATCAAAATACGGGAAATGCAAGTGTTCTGTTTGAAAGATTAAAACCACAAATAGAAGCAATTAAACTACCACCCGGATATGACAGAGAGTGGGGAGGAGAGTACGAATCCTCTGGTGATGCTCAAAAATCACTTTTTAAGATGATACCAATTTTTTTCCTCGCCATGGTTTTCACTGTGCTAACCCTTTTTAATGCTCTGAGACAAACATTGATAATCTTCCTTTGTCTACCATTTTCAATAATTGGTGTGACTTTCGGATTGCTGACTATCTCTGAACCCTTCGGTTTTATGTGTCTGCTTGGCTTTTTAGGATTATCAGGAATGCTCATAAAAAACGGAGTAGTACTTTTAGATCAGATCGATCTTACAATCAGAGAGGGTGAAGCTCCCTATAAAGCAGTGCTGGATTCATCTGTAAGCCGTTTAAGACCAGTGATGATGGCAACAATAACAACTGTTTTAGGAATGCTTCCACTTTTAAGCGATCCCTTCTATGTTGGTATGAGTATTGTTATTATTGCAGGGCTGACTTTTGGTACATTGATCACTTTGATTGCTGTTCCTGTATTCTACACAGCAATGTATAAAATAAAAGAGATATAATATTCAAATCTAAATTTCAGTTAAGTTACAGTTTGGACAAATGAACCATGTTGCAAAAAATAATTTACCTGTAGCAGACAATATATCGGATAGCTCAAAAACAGTTCAGGAAGCTGACCCTGTAAAGAAATCGGTCTCAGAGTTACCAGTTAAAGAAAGTAAGACCGATGTAGAAAAGGAAGAAGGAATTGATAAAGGTTCTTCATTTCTGAAAGATAAGATAGAGGGCTATGCGATGAACATTCCAGGCTATCTTCTTTTGTGTACTATTCTCGGAAAAAGCCCCATTACAGGTAAACGGGTTTCACGAACTGCGAGAGCTATTATAAGTGCTTTTCTTTCGGTTATTCCCGGCGGGGCTTTTATTTTAAAGCAGCTTGATGAAGCTGGAACAATTACTTCTGTTTTAAAGTGGTTGAAAGCCCGTATTGGTGAAGCTAACATTTCAGCAAAAACAATTATCGGGCAGTTGAGCTCTTTGTGGGAAAAGGTTACATTCTGGACAGTGTTTAAGTATTCCGCAAAGTTTACAGATGTGCTGGTGATTCCCGCTCGTAAGCTTATAGGTATTGCAAAATCATTTGGTTCAAAAGTAGCTGAGTTGTCATTTAGAGGCATTTTGAAAATGATCGGTGCTCCAGTTGAGAAGATTATGTCTGTTTTATCCCTTGCAGGGCAGGCCACACGAAAGATTTCCAGTGATCCTGTAGGGTTTTTCAAAAACTTAGGTGCTGCTATGAAAGGTGGGCTGGGAAAATTCACCGGAAATATTCAGCAGTACTTAAAGCAGGGTCTAATGTCATGGCTTTTCGGAACTCTTGCAAAGTCTGGTTTTGCTTTGCCAGAGAAATTTAACCTTTCCGGAATTTTTTCCATTATGGTTCAACTGCTTAACATTACCTACACCTCGATTCGTACCCAAATGGTCAAGAGACAAAGAAAAAAAGGTGAGCAGATCATGGCGTTTCTCGAAAAATCCTTCGATGTTGTAAAAAGCATAGCAACAAAAGGACCGGCAGCATTATGGAAACAAGCAAAAAATAGCCTTGGCAATGTTAAAGAACTTCTGTTCAGCGGTCTGGTTCCATGGCTTAGAAATACAATTATTGTAAGGGCATTAGCTATAATTCTGCCAATGCTTAACCCGGCCGGAGCAATTATTGGAGCAGTAACGTCCATCTATAACCTTGTAATGTTCCTGATCGAAAGCAGTAAGCAGATATCAGCGGTTACAGGTTCCATTTTCAAATCACTTGGAGAGATTGTGGCAGGAAGAGTTGGTAAAGCATCAAAACTAATTACCGGCGCATTGGCAGGTTCAGTACCGCTTTTACTTTCTTTTTTTGCAAGATTTATTGGACTGAAGGGATTGTCAGGTAAAATCCGGGAAGTTGTAAGCAAGATGAAAAAACCTGTTGATAAGGCAGTAAAATCTGCTGTTGGGTGGATTGCAGAAAAAGGGAAAGCGCTTTGGAAAAATGCAGGTTCTGTTTCAGGTAAAACTTCTCAAAAAGTAAAGAACTGGTGGCAGATAAGGAAGAAATTCAGGCTTGCAAATGGCGAAGAGCATACCCTATTTTATAAAGGCCGTGGAAAGAATGCTGTATTAATGATGGCTTCAACGGTAATTGAATTAGAAGACTTTTTAATAAATAACAAAGAAAAGCTGGTGAATGCTGATGAAATACTATATAAAAAAGCTTGGGGATTGGTTGATAGTGATCGTAAGATGAGGTGGAGTGGCAAAGAAGTTTCATCTAAAAAGATATCTGCTATGATGGATAAGCTTACGAGAATATTATCTTCTCTTGGTTCAAAGATATTAACATCCGATGGATGGCAAGTACCATTTGGTTTTAAAAATGAGGTCGAATTCAAAGCATTTATAAAACAACTGCGTAAGGGAGTACCAGTAGGTGTTGAACCTGTTTTTCAAGGAAGTTCGGTAACAGGTGTAAAAGCAATCACAAGCAAAGGTATAAAAGCTGGAACGCCTTTTGATATTGGCAGAAAAAGTGATTTTGATATTGGATTAATATGTGAAGATTTAATAACAAGGGCAGCTACAACAAATATTATGAAAGTAAAAACGGTACCTACTCGAATCGGCCCTGTCAAAGCTGGTAGCGCATTAGCAAAAGCATTAGGCCTTGATGATTTATTACAAAAACTTACAAAAATGACTGGTAGAAAAGTTGAATTCAATCTGTATGAAAATTTGATTGAAGCATATAAATATCAACAAACATTACCGGTTCCAGGAGTTAAATAAAAATGAAAAAGACAGATATATGGTATGAACTATTTTTAAATATCTTAAATATAGATATTCCGGTATTCGTTAGATTTGATATGTTCACAGGTGGTGGCGGTTTTAGGTTTCTTCCAAGTAAGAATTGTTTTTACAAGGAATTCTATAAAACTGAGTCTGAAATCCTAAAATATTCTTTAATTGAGAAAATGGTAATACCTGAATCTTATAAACAAGGCCCCGCAAATTTTAGCAATGATTTAGATATAATTCATGATTCAATAAAAAAATGTAATGGAGTTAACATTACTTTTCACGAAAAAGATTGCGGACGACCTATACAGGGCCGATTTCTGGAGATTAGTCTAAAGTAAATGGCAAAGGGAAAGATAGGGGACGTCCAGGGAAAGATAGGGGACGTCCATGGCATATTGACAAATGCCCCTATCATTGTGGTCCGTTTTAGATAAACGTTTAAAAAAGTTTTACAAACATATTTTGTAAAGAATGATTATTAAAGGAGTGGTTGTTTCAAACCACTCCTTTTCTTTTTCAAATCGCATTTTTACTTGTTTTTTAAACATTGAGTACTTCCTAAATCAACAGAAAACTGTTGTAACGTATCATGCTCATGAGATTGAGATTGAGCAAGAGATAGAATAACCATTGCAATTTGATTTACCAATAAACCAACAAATTAAATCAGTACTACTTTTCTTCACACCTTTGACAGAAATACCCGTCTTACATCCTGAATTTAAATTATTACAACAATGAACTATTTCCATATGACCATAAAGATCAAATAACAAGTGCCAGGGCAAAAGCTTTTATCTATATTGCGATAAAAGAATAACGAAATGTTAATACATCGTATGGGTGGACAGGTATGCCTTAACAATGTTTCATCGGTGGTAAAGTTAATCGCTGAAATAATAAAAATTAAATAATAAGTGTTGGGGCAGAAACTCTTCTCTATAATGCGATAAAAATAATAACAATTTTATTAAGGGAACCTCTAAAAACTGCTCTTTGACCGAACTACTGCGTTGTTTGAAATAAAAAACTGTTGGAAAATCGCCTCGTTATTTATTTCTCACCCTTGTATTTCAATCAAATATCTAATTTTTAGAGGTTCCCTTGAGGGGATCAGGATGAAGTAAAAACCGACCTGATCGATCTTATAGTGTGCATTCCGAAGAAGGACCATTCTTTAGGTTGTAAAAAAGTGGCAAATTGGAAGATTTATTACATCCTGAAGAGG
>JAAELO010000801.1 GCA_024226555.1 Desulfobacterales bacterium
AACCACCATGAAGCATATTTACAGGAATGGTATACATACCATTACGTTTTAAATTTTCAAGTATTTCAGAATCTTTTATGCTTGTATCCTTGTTAACCATAAACACACCTTTATCATTATACACATTAATCCCGGTTTTAATCATACCACCGCGTTTAACGAGTTTTATTAGTGCATCTACTTCAAGGTCATATTGCTTCATAATATTCAATGGTCATTTAAATGTTAGAAGAATTATTGCATTTAAAGCTCTCAAACAATTATAGTTTAACAAATTATGATAAAGTTATCACTTAATTTCTTACATTTGAAACAGGAGCTGTTTTTTGCTTCCTTTATTTAACCTTTGAATATTCATTGCTTAACATTACAAATTCATTAATTTTAAGAGTTTCTGCTCTTCGAACAGGGTCAATTTCTGCAAGTTCAAGTATTTTAATTGTAGTTTCAGAATCGATTTTAAGCTCACTTCTGGAAATAGCATTTTTAAGAGTTTTCCTTCTTTTACTAAATGCTGCTTTTACAATTTTAATGAAATCATCTTCATCCAATGCTTTGTCTAAAATCTCTTTGTTGAAATTAATCTCAATAACAGAGGAATCCACATTTGGTTTTGGATAAAAGAGATTTGATTTAACATTAGCAACAGTTGAAATAGTTGAAAAATACTGAAGTACTGCAGATATTCGCCCGTAATTTTTAGTTGCAGGTGGTGCCGCCAATCTTTCAGCAAGTTCCTTTTGAAACATAAAGATAGCTTTTTCAAAAAGCTCTCTTTCTTTAATCAGATTCATAATGATTTGTGATGAGATATTATATGGTAGATTTCCTATAACTATCACTCTTTCTTTATGTTTTGCTGCTATTTCATTAAGATTTGTTTTTAATATATCCTGATTTATAATTTCAACATTTTCTATCTCTTTTGCGAGTAATTCACTTCGTAGTATTGGAAGAAGTTCAGTATCTTTTTCAATCGCATATATTTTTTTAACTTTTTTAGCAGTAGGAACTGTGAGAGCTCCAAGACCGGGACCGATCTCAATTACGATATCATCAATACCTAAATTTGCTCTTTTAACTATCATCTCAGAAGTTGAAGGATCTGCTAAGAAGTTCTGACCCAGTTTTTTTCTGGCTCTAAGATCCCAGGTTGCTAAAAGTGTTCTTGGAGATGTCATATCTTTTTTAATTCCTCTTTTTATTTATATTTTAGATCTTCAGTATCATAAAATATAACAAACAGATAAGCTTTTTAAAAAATATTTATTTTCAAATAAAAAATATGTTATTTCTATTATAAAAAAGTTGATATTATTTCTATAATACTTTAAATAATAAATTACTTTTTCACGAATACTCAAAAATATTTTAAGTAATGTGAATATCTCTTTAAAAATAAATATTTTAAATTTAAGGTAGTGTTAAACAAGCGACATGGGCTTGGTAAGTGTGTTTTAATAATAATCGTAAATACTGTTATAGCAGTTAATGAGTTTATAAAAACACACATTGTAAATTGAATGTCTTCTTGACTTTTAAATTTTTTATGGATAATTTAAGATAATATTCTAATAATTTCCCAGTCTACGAGTCCAAAATACTATTAGGAGGAATTAATGGCGAAAAAATCCAAATCGGCTGATCAACTTGATAAAATGATGAAAGCCTTTGTTGATCTTTATGATATCCCAAGCAAAGAAGAAATCCAAAGATTGATGAAGAGACTGGATAAAGTTGAAAAAGCAATTAACAAATCAGGTCTGACCACAGCTTCTCCTAAATCAGCTAAAGCTAAAGTAAGCATGAGAAGGGGAAGAAAACCCGGACCAAAACCGGGTAAAAAGCCTGGTAGAAAAAAGATTCCTGTGGATAGTAAAGAATCAGCATCTGGTGTTGTTCTTGATGCCATTAAACTGGCAAGAAGAGGAGCTGATTTTAGTCGAATTAAGAAGAAAACAGGTTATGAAGATAAGAAACTGCGAAATATTATTTTCAGGTTAAAAAAGAACAAGATGATTAAGCCTTTAAGAAGAGGTGTATACGTAGCAACATAAAAGTTGTAAATAGGAAATTATTACTTAGAGGGAATCTCTAATAATTAGAATTTTTGATGAAAAACAAGGCATAACAAAAAACAACGGGTTGATTTTACTACAGTTTTATTTTTGTTATAACGATGTGTTTCGCAAAAAGATCAGTTATTAGAGGTTCCCTAGAGTATATTTAAAAAACAGTACAAATTATCTAACCCCATAAAAAAGGCGATGTGTAAATATCGCCTTTTTTTTCTTAAAAAAAGTTCTACAATCTCAAGGGAACTTCTAATAATTAGAATTTTGATTGAAACTCATATAAAATTTTCAATTTTTATAAGATACAAGGCATTATAAAAAATAACGAGTTGATTCGTTTGCAAAAATGCTTTTTTTATAAAGTTTACAGTTCTTTTTTGGGAAAAACGCTGTAGTTCGGTCAAAAATGAGTTATTAGAGCCCCTTAATTAAATACTGGTTGAGTTTCTCAAAGAACTGCAATATTATTAAACCTTATGATAACTGAATATTAATATTTAAAATAATAGAGATGGTATTGATGAAAAGAGAAAAAATGAAGATGTTAAAAAAAGGTGAAGCCATTTTGGGGTACGAAATTATTGATACCGCGGAGCTTAAAGATATTGATGCAGTATACTTCCTATTAAAACATTTAAAAACCGGCACGTCCCATATACATATTAGTAATAGTGATTCCGACAATACTTTCAGTGTTGCATTTAAAACTGTTCCTGATGATTCCACAGGGGTTGCACATATTCTTGAGCACACCGCTCTTTGCGGTTCATCAAAATTTAATGTGAGGGATCCTTTTTTCTCTATGATAAAAAGAAGTTTAAACACTTTCATGAATGCTTTTACTTCCTCAGACTGGACAATGTATCCTTATTCGACACAAAATGAGAAAGATTACTATAATCTTATGGATGTCTATTTAGATGCAGCTTTCTTCCCAAATTTAACAGAACTGAGTTTTAAACAGGAAGGGCACAGAGTTGAATTTGAAGGTGATGATCTTGTTTTTAAGGGTGTTGTTTTTAACGAGATGAAAGGAGCAATGTCTTCTCAAAGTCAGATTATGGGAAGATCTCTTTTAAATGGTATTTTACCGGATACTACATATGCGAATAATTCAGGAGGCAGTCCTTCCGCAATACCTGAACTTACCCATGAGGAACTGGTAAAATTTCATCAAAGGCACTATCATCCGAGCAATGCGTTTTTCTTTACATATGGAGATCTTCCTCTTCATGTACATCTTGAGAAAATAGAAGAGAAAGTACTCTCAAAATTTGATGAGATTGACCCTGATACTATTGTGGAACTTCAGGAAAGATGGAGTGACCCAAAAGAGTTAAAGTATACCTATCCTGTTTCTCCAAATGAGGATATATCCAAAAAAAGTCAGGTATGTGTTGGCTGGTTAACTGCTGATGTTAAGGACTCATTTGAAATACTTGTTTTATCATTGCTTGGACAGGTTTTATTAGGAAATGATGCTTCTCCTTTAAGAAAGGCATTAATTGAATCACAACTTGGTTCTGCTCTTTGTGATGTAACAGGTTTTGATTCAGATACAAGGGATTCAATGTTTGTTTGTGGCCTTAAAGATGTTGAGGAGGATAAAGCAAAGGATATTGAAAAAATTGTATTTGATGTTCTTAAAGATCTTTCCAAAAACGGTATTGATAAAAAACTTATAGATTCTGCAATACATCAGATTGAATTCCATAGAAAAGAGATAACAAATACACCCTATCCATATGGAATAAAAATACTTCTTGGAGTAAGCGGTTCATGGTTCCATGGTGGTGATCCATTAAAAGTACTTAGATTGGACGATGATTTTAACAGGCTATCAGAAGAACTTAAAAAAGGAAATTTCCTTGAAAATAAAATCAAAGAGTATTTTCTGGATAACTCCCACAAACTACTTTTAAAACTTGTTCCTGATAAGGATAAGGAGAGTGAGGATACAAAAAAAGAGCAAAGTAAACTTACCTCACTAAAAGAGAAACTGACTGATGAGGATATTTCGAAAATTAAGGATGATACTGAAAAACTGGAAAAACTTCAGGATATGGAAGAGGATATATCTTGTCTTCCGGGACTTGAACTTTCTGATATTTCAAAAGGTATTAAGATTGTTGATAAAGATGTAAAATACTCAACTGAATCCTTAGCTGCATACATTCAGCCAACCTCGGGTATCTTTTACAATATATTCACAGGAGGTGTCTCAATGCTTCCTGAGAAGATGCTAAAGCTTTTGCCTTTTTTCTGTACAGCATTTACTAAAATCGGGACTAAAAACTACAACTATTCAGAACTTTCTCAGAAAATAGATGAATATACAGGTGGGCTTGGTATGTCCTATCAGGGTAGAAGTGCTTTCGATAAAAATGAAACATTTATATCTTTTATTACATTAAGTGGGAAGTGCTTAAACAGAAACAGAGATAAAATGTACGAACTACTTGATGAGATGATTTTAAATTATAACTTTTCAGACCTTGAAAGAATAAAAAATGTGCTTTTTGAATTCAAAGCTGGTCTCGAATCTGCCGTACTTCAAGGGGGGCATATACTCGCAATAAACCTTTCTGCAAAGAATTTTTCAAAGGGAACATATTTAAATGAGATATGGAGTGGTATAGCTCAACTAAAGTATATTAAAGGCATTTGTGAAGATATTGAAAAAGACGGTGCTCTTGAAAAGCTGTCTTCAGATATGATTGAAATTGCAGATCTCATTTTAAATAAAGAGAATATGAGAACCTGTGTGGTTGGCGATAAAGAGCAGGTTGAAAAATCAATTGAAAATATTGAAAATATTGTTGATAAAATGAATACAGATGGAGAAACAGGATATGATACTCCTGATTTCAAAATTTCAAATGAATTGCCAAAGGAAGGTTGGTACACAAGTTCAGCTGTATCTTTTGTAGCAAAAAGCTTTAAAACTGTTCGAATGGATCATGAAGATGCTCCAGGACTTTCAGTTATAAGCAGATTATTAAGATTACTCTTTCTTCATAAAGAGATCCGTGAGAAAGGTGGAGCTTATGGTGGTATGGCGATCTATAATGGTGAGGAAGGAGTTTTTAGCTTAGCATCGTATAGAGATCCCCACGTAATAAACACATTAAATGTTTTTGATAAAGCAGCAGGTTTCATGATCAATGGAAATATTACAGATGATGATGTTAAAGAAGCAATTCTTCAGGTTTGTGCAGTAATTGATAAACCCGAGACACCAGTATCCGGAGCTAAAAAGGATTATGTAAGGTCTATAGTTTCTTTATCCAACGAACAAAGGGAGAAGTACAAAGAGGAACTTTTAAAGGTCGATCTGACAAGGATCAGAGAGCTATCAAAAAAATATTTTGGTAAAAACCCGGAAGGTATTGGAATTATATCAGGAGAAGAGAAGTTAAAAGAATCAAACGATACTTTGAATGGGTTGTTGACACTTCATGAAATATAGAATGTTGGTTGGCGTCGTATTAGATTTTTTACTTAGTCACGCTTAAAAAATAAACCAGATTTGGGATACTAAATTTGTATCCCACCCCTGAATTAAAGAAGAACAATCGTTTTCATTGAAAACTAAGCTGCCCGTTCATAGTCGTTTGGTTCAGATTTGATTGATTTCGGGCTATTTGACCTGGTTTTCCTCCATGGTTTTAGAATTGAAAGATAAACTGCAAATATTATAGTTATTGCCTGGAAAGAACCCCAAATGCACAACATTTTTTGATTGTTAATGTAAGTAATATTTGTAAGAGCATTCAAGCCTTCTTTTTTTGCGATTGGAGGCAAACTGTTTAACCATGGACCTAAACATATTGTTCCAAAGACAACACCATATAAGTTTATAATCCATTTAATTGTTATCCATCTATGTTTGAACCATCCCCATTTTGTAAAAATTGAATAAAGCAATCCTGTTAGAAAAGAACCGGTAGCCCCGGGTATAATAATAAAATCATCAACAAATTTCATTGAAAGGTTTATTCCATATAGCTGCATTCCGTCAGTAGCATTCATTAGAAAATGCATTAAAGTTACAGCAATTGAACCCCCAACCCATAAACAAGCAAATAAAATGTGAATAAGTTTTAACCATTTTTGTTGTTTAATACTTAATTTTGTCATTAATTAATCCCCCTGTTATAGTGAAAAAGTTATTTACATAACGATGCAAATTAAAGCTCTTTAATCTTTTGAAACAAACTTAAATCAAACAATTTAAACAAAGAGTTGCACGTGCAACTAAATGTGTCAACAATAAAGTTGTACATGCAACTAATAATCCAAAAAACATTTTAGGGAATCCCTATAGATAAAAGAATGGTAGTTATTTGATAGACTGTGATGGCTGAATACATAAAAAGAAAACCGTTTTTTATGTAAGGTTCTATTTCTGTAAGAGTGCAATATATAAGTTGAACGAGTTAACTTATGCTCGTGTCGTTTTTTTCCAATACAAATCATCAACAAACTCAATAAAATATTAGCAAACTGAAATTTAAAATCAATGAAAGGAGATTTTTGAATGCTTTTTACAAATGCACAAAAAACAGATCTGGAAACAAAAGAAGTAAATAATAATAATCTTTGTGAAACGTTCTATTGTGACTATTCATATCCTTTAATTAAAGAACTATCAGGTAAATTTAAAAGTAAATCTGGTGTGGAATTGATTAAAGAAATATTTCTCTATGTCAGAGATTCAATTATTTTTGGAGGAGACCACTGGAAGATAAAGGCTTCAGAAACACTTAGGAAAGGATATGGTGCCTGTTATAATAAGAATGTTTTGTTTATAGCATTATTGAGAGCAGCAGGTTTGGAAGCAAAATTAATGGCGAATCCATTAAAAAAAACATTTACAAAACCTTCTGCGGGTGCTTCACACATTTTTTTTTCAAACCCATTCTATCATTGCTACACAAACGTTCTTACAGATAGTGGGTGGGTTTCTATTGACCCGACTCTCGATAGCAAAACCTATGAAACGTTTTTTAAGACCAAAGGAGTTAACTGGGGTATTGACTGGGATGGTAAAAATGATATGCTTTTATATACAGAATATTTAGCAGGATCTCCGGTTGAGTACCAAAATATGGATGAAGCTTTAAGCAGAAACCTTAATTCATATTTTTTGTTCAGATATGAGCCAAAAATTTTACGTTCCATATGGCTAAAAATCGGAAACATGAAGATGTGGAAGAAAACAAAGAGAGAGATCGGGAACTAAAATGAATTTTAAAACTTTAAAACCCCATAAAGCTCTTAGTTCATACATTAACTACTATTGGTTTTTAGAAGTTAATAAAAGTAATAATATTTTCTCAAAGGAATTCTTAACAGAGGGGTTTGAGTTTTCTTTTAATTTTGGTGATCCTGTGGAAATATCTACAAAAAATACTACTTTTAAAACAGTTAATGAGACATCTGTTTCAGGCCCTTTAACAAGCCCTATGATTGTAACGGCAGAAGGTAACGTTAATATCTTTGGAGTGTGTTTTAAACCTGGTGGAGCATATCCTTTTTTCAAATATCCGGCCCATGAGCTAACAAATAGGTTGGTTGATATTCGTGATTTGTGGGGGGGAAATTGTTTAGACTATAATTCCTTAAGATCTCTTACAATAGAGAACAGGGTTGAATATTTGAATAATTTGTTCTTAAAAATGATCAAAAAAAAGAAAGATGAGTATATAAACCAGGCAATTCAAACAATCGAACTTTATAAAGGGATCATTACAGTAGAGATTCTTGCTGAATATTTAGATGTGAGCGTTAGACAGCTAGAACGAAAATTTAAAGAGAGGGTAGGTTTAACTCCAAAACAGCTTTTAAGAAGTGTGCGTTTTAAAAATGCCATTTCATCAGTAGTAATGAACCCTGAAATTGCATGGGCAGACACAGCTCTTAAAAGTGGATATTACGATCAGTCACACATGGTCAATGAATTTAAATATTACACGGGTGAAAGCCCTTCAGTTTATTTTAAAAACCTTGGAGACCCTTTTTCATCACTATTAATGGAAATTCCATATTAAACATTCGAAGACTATTGAATGTCATATCCATGAAAGATCTCTGTTTAAGGTTTGTGATAGTTGTCCTCAAGGTAAAATAATTTTAGCAATATATAGTAATCTAAATAAATATGCGAATTTATCAAACAAATTCCTTTTTTTAATTATAGGGAACCTCTAATAATTAGAATTGTGGATGAAATACGAGGCATTCCCAAAAAAACAGAGTTTTTTATCTGACACAGAAATAGTTAAAATGGAGGCTTCATCCATGCTTTACTAAGCTGAAAAAACTGATTTATACCTTAAACGTTATTGGCTCTGATTCTATTTATGTTCTGTATTTTAATGCCCTTTTGCATGTTCCGATACAAAAACCCTGCGATATTGTCATTGCTGACATCACAATGCTTAAAATGAATGGCTTAAAGCTCTCAGAAGCGATGTTAAAAATCAAACCTGATTTACCAATAATCATCTGTTCCGGTTTTAGTGAACAATTAACAAAGGAGAATATAAAACAAACTGGTGTAAGCTATGATTATGAAACCAGTGATCACTGCAGAAATAGCGGTTGCTATAAGGGAAGCTCTTAATTAAGAATACCAGAAAACCAAAATAAAATCTTCATTCTGATAGAATCCTTAATATAAAAAAACAGACCTGACATACTGTTGTCATAATTGTGTGTAATATTCATTTTAATATTAAATATTTAACAACAAACAAAATTAAACCATTTTTGTTTTATACAAACAAAACTAAACCATTTTTGTTTTATAGGAGAATATACTAATGAGAACATTTGACCATAATTCCGGACAATACTTTGAGGTTAATAATGCCTGCATATATTACGAAGAAACAGGTAATAGAGAAAAACCAACTCTTTTAATGCTGCATGGAGGTTTTGAAAATATTGAAAATTTGAATATAATAGCTGATTATCTATCAGAGAGTTTTAGCATTATTGGGATTGATAGTCGAGGCCACGGTAAATCAACTCTGGGGGATGGAAAATTAACCTATGAACAGATGCAACTTGATGTTGAAGCTATATTAAATCATCTGAGAATTGATACCCTCAGTATTTTGGGATTTAGTGATGGAGGTATTGTCGCTACAAGAATAGCAGCAAGTAACAGGGTAAACGTAGAGAATCTGATAATAATTGGTTCCTCCTGGAGCGTCAAAGATGTTACCTCCTCTGAAGAAGTTGTGAAAACGATAAATACAGAAAGTGCAAAGGAAATATTTTCAGATAATTATAAAACCTATCAACTCTTAAATCCTGAACCGGACTTTAATTGCTTTACTCAGGCAATGGTAAAAATGTGGCTGGATAAAACAGAAACCGGGCATCCCGATGAAAGAGTAAAAAATATTTCCGCAAGAACATTAATTATAAGAGGGGATAACGATTTTCTGGTTTCTTTGGAGAGTATATCAGCACTACAAAGAAATATTAAAGACTCTTCACTTCTAAATGTTCCTTTTGTTGAACATGTTGTACATCAGGAGCAAAAAGAGATTGTTGAAATTGCAATAAAGCAGTTTTTGTGCTCATAGGAATATTGCAAATCTGATTCAGCCGCATAAAAGCGGCTGAAATCTATTCATCCAGATCCAGCCAGCCAGGAGTTTTAACAGAATTTGTTGTATCGGGTTTAATGTCAATTACAGGTGTTCCTTTGTAACCATCAAAACCTTTGATCGTTAATTCTAACCCATCAATTTTATCAAGTTCCACAGTTGTCATTAAAACAGGATTTGGTCTTACAGGACTTCTTGTGGCAAAAATCCCATGGGCAGGAATATCCTTCCATCCCCTTGGGTGAACTTTTTTAATCCGCTTTCGCTCTTCATCCTTTATCAAATGGGGCCAGAAAAGAATTACAACATGGGAAAACTGGTCAATTCCATCAAGGAGAGGCTCATATTCAGGAAGTAACCTGATAATACTGCTACAGCTATTAATTCTTCCTCTATACTCCTTCAGTTCCTTTTTTCTTTGACTAAGTTCAGTTGTTTTTGAAGGTTTTTTAATATCATAGGACGTTGTTTCTTCAACAAATCCAATGGGCTCAATATAGTATCTTTCTGTTTTCATTTTACTCCTGTTTTCAATTAATCATTACGCCGCTTTTTCAGTATCCATGGGCACTACAAGTGGAAAGCCTTTGTGTTTAACAATGTCAACAGGCAGTCCATAAACCTGCTCAATGATATCTGAAGATATGTTTTCAATATCACCGGCTCTAAAAATAGTTTTGTCTTTCAGGCAAATATATTTGTCTCCATATCTTAAAGCAGCATTTAGATCATGCATTGTCATAATAACAGCAATATCATGTTCAAGAGCAATTCTTCTAATTATATTCAGTATATTTGACTGGTTGCTAAGGTCAAGGCTGCTTGTTGGTTCATCCATTAAAAGTATTTCAGTTTCCTGGGTAAGTGCCCTTGCAATGGCAACTTGTTGCAACTCCCCTCCACTTAATTCATCAAGATTTTTTAATCCCATACAGGATAGATTCAGTTTTTCCATGATAGAATTAACTTTTTTATGATCATTTTTTGCAGTTCTGTATTTGTGATGGGGAAGTCTTCCCATAAGAACAGCATCAAAAACAGTAATTTTAACAGGATCATTTTTTTGAGCAACATAGCTCATATAGAGCGCCACCTCTTTGATATTCATTCTGCTAACAGGTTTTTTATCAATATAAACCTCTCCATCATCTGGTTTTAAAACTTTATTAAGGCATTTCAAAAGAGTTGTTTTACCAACTCCATTGGGTCCTAAAATCATAGTTATTTTACCTTTTTCTATGTTGAAGTTAATATTTTCAAGTATTTTAATACTTTTATATTTGAAATTTATATCGCTTACTTTTAGTATCATTGTCTGCTTCCTTTTATGATCAGGTAAATAAAAACAGGTGCTCCAAGAAAAGCTGTGAATATTGAAACCGGTAGTACATGGGGTAAAAAAATAAGTCTTGCAACAATATCTGCACAAAGGAGTATCAATCCGCCTGCTAACATTACTGCCGGTATTAAAAAACGATGGTCATCTCCGATTAATCGTCTTACAATATGTGGGGCTACCAATCCCACAAAACTGATAATTCCAACAAATGAGATAGTTACTGAAGTCAAAAGAGAAGCTATTGCCATACCGGTAAGTCTTACTGTCTCGACTTTTACTCCCAATCCTTTTGCAGTCTCATCTCCCATAATCATAGCATTGTAATATCTCGAGTTCACAATAAAGAAGAATTGGGACACAATTGTCAAAACAGATAAGATCTGAAGCTCATTCCAGTTTGTTCTTGCAGTATCTCCAAAAGTCCAGAATATCATTGCTGCAAGTTGAACATCATCAGCGAAATATTGAATGAGCATTGTTCCTGCTCCAAAAAGAGAACCTAAAGCAATTCCAGTAAGTACCATAACTTGCGGTGATGCGCCTTTGTTTTTAGCTATAAAGATTATGATTGTAGATGTTACAATTGAAAAAAAGAATGAGGCAGATATGGTGAGTAATGGGTTGGAAAGATTAAATATCTCTGAATTTACAAAAACAGTACCGGATAGAATAACAGCCAGTGCTGCCCCAAAAGCTGAGGCATGAGAAATACCAAGAGTGAATGGGGAAGCAAGAGGATTTCTTAGTACCGATTGCATAACAGCTCCTGACGTTGCTATTCCGGAACCCGCTACAACAGCAGTTAATGCCTGGGGCAGGCGTATATTCAAAAGGATCAGTTCCACCCTTTTATCCTCACCAAATGTAAGTAAAGTTTTTATAACTTCAAACAGATCAATTTCAATAGAACCAAAGCTTAAACTGATAATAAACAGCAGGGTCAGTGTAAGAACCAAAGAAAATATAAAGAGTATTTTTTTGTTTATATAATTGTAATACTCATGTGGTATAGAGGCATTCTCAAAATGCATTTTGTAGTTCCCTTTATTTAACCATTGAAACAGATTTGAAAGCCATATTCATAAAGCGGTCATCCATAATTTTAAAAGCAGGTTTTGATAGTAAAAATCTGTAGATATCATCAGCTTTTTGCACAGGATCTACATCTTTAAATCGTTCAGGATATAAAACCTTACCTATGTACCAGGCATCGGCTATGATTGAACCATAGTTTTGTGTGTACCAGTTATAGGGAAGTACTCCATAAACCCTACCATTGTTTACAGCAGATAAAGCCTTGTAAATAGGATCATTTCTAAGTTCATAAAGACCTCCTTCTGCCATCTGAATTGTTGAAAGATCAAGAAAAAGAATATCGGGATCGCTCTTTAAAATAACCTCTTTTGAGAAGTTACTGTGCCTTAGATTTTTTGAGTTTTCTGTTCCTGCAATATTATGTGCATTAACAAACTGAAAAGGAGGGTAGTTTGGTTCAGTGGACTGAAAACCGTGTGGACCTTTAAATGCGATCCCACCAATAAAACAGCTTTTAGGGTTCTGTACAGAGATTGTTCTTTTGTTGAGCCTATCTATCTCACTTTTGAAAAACCCGATCAGCTCTTCAGCTCTTTTACATCTCTCAAGTGCTTTTCCGATAATTCTGAGGGAGTTAAATAACTGAGATTTCTTTACTCCAAGATCTCCATATTCAAGTATTAAAACTGGAATTTTCGTTTTTTCCTGAAGTTCAACAGGATCATACCCTGATTTAGAGTATGTTTTAAAAATCAGATCCGGTTTTTTTTTTAATCCTATTATTGCCTCAGGATTATCGTTTCCTCTGAACCCACCAAAAACCGGAAGATTTCTGTATTGTGGATTTGCTATGGAGTATGGTCTTGCATCAAATCTTCTCTTTCTTCTTTCCAAATCATCAACAGCAACAACAAGATCCTGAGCACTGAAATATGAGATAAGTCTTAAACAACCGGACCCTGAACATATTATTTTACCTACCTTATCGGGTATTTTAATCACCCGTTTTGATGAATCGGTAACAAATCGTGATGCTGAGGTAGTAAAAGGTAAAAAAAATAGAAATAGTAGAATAGTAAAAATACATTTTTGTATCATCTGTCATCTCCAAAAATAAAAAAGCCATGGATGTGGCTCTGAGTTAGAATACCAACCTTCATGGCAGCAGTTTGAACATACTTTTTTTATTTTTTACTTTTGTCTTCAGACAAATTTTATAAAATTGATAATAAAATAATACCAATGTGTCAAGTGATAAAATAAAGTGAACCTCTAATAATTAAAATTTTGGATGAAATACAAGGCATTTCAAAAAATAACGAACCGATTTGATTACAGTTTTTTTTGGAAATAACAATGTCTTTCGCCAAAAGAGGTTATTAGAGATTTCCTAAAAAAAAAGAAGTAAACAATTTACACCATAATTATTCGATGATACTGTTTGTTTAAAAAGGAGTGACTATGAAAAGTATAAAACTATATATTATTTTAATATTTTCGATCTGTGTACTGCCTGTTAATGCAGAGATCAGCTTTAATTCCACAGCTAAAAAACAATACTATGAAGATTTAACAGATAAAGAGTTTGTTTCAAGATTAAAACAGACCAAAGGTTTTTTAGAAGACTTTCAGAAATTAACCGAGAGATACTTAAAAGAGAGGTACGGTAAAAAATATCACAGTATCTACAGTAGGAAAGGTGTAAAAGGAATAGGAAATACTGGTTGGGAGATGCAGGTTATTGGCTTTTCAAATATTCCGACGATGCTTTCAGGTTCATTTTTGAAAAAAAGATATGAAATAGCTTTACTTGAATTTCAGCTTGCTAAATACAAATTAAAAAACAGTGAGATTAATCGGGAGCAATTGAAAGATAAGAAAAAAAGATTAAAAAAAGTAGAGCAGGAGATGAAATATTTTATTGATAATCACGTAAATTATGAAGAGTAGAAATTACTGACTCAAATGCCTTCAGGTATAGAAGTTTTAACTGAAGGCATTCCGAATATGAATAATTTATGGGAACCTGTAATTAAAATTTTGGATGAAATACAAGGCATTTCAAAAAATAACGAGCCGATTTTATTACAGTTTATTTTGGAAATAACAAAGTATTTCGCCAAAAGAGAGGTTCCCTTATAAGTCATTCATCGTGATTGTCATCACGCATTAGAAAATCATCAAATGAATCCACTGGCATCTCGCCAATCATTACTTCCTTGTATTCTGCTTTATTTTCAAAGCCACATGATTTACAGATTTTTGATTCAGGGGGTAATGAAACGTCACATTTTTTGCAATTTTGAGACATTGTATCCTCCTTTTTATTTTTGGAAATTTAAAATATAGTATATATACAAGATAATGATAATAATAGATCTGTCAACTGTAGTAAATTGTAATATCACACGTATATCATGCTTTTGGGGAAATGTCCAGTGGAATAATATTTCGATTTAATGGAAGGCTGGTGCTTACCTGGGGTGAGCTATTGGGAACGGCCTTAAAAAAGATTCTGAATCCACCTGAAATGATTTTACTGTTTGTTTAGCGTGATATTACAGGTTATGACAAAGTACTATATTCAATTATTCACAATATTTCAGAACGAAAGAATATTGAAAAACAGATCGAGTTAGAGATAACTTTTTCAGAATCCCTTATTAGCAGTTTGCCTGATGTTATGTATGTCTTTGACCAATTCGGTCATTTCATTTTCGTAGTGACACTCCTAAATACAATAATTATCAAAGATTGACAAATATAGTGCAAATATATTAATATTAGGTTCAAGTCATTGATATTAAACCCAATCGACAAAAAATCAAAGAAGGTCATTATGAAATTCAATTTCAAATCTATAAAAACAGATCTGGTTGTTTTTTCTTCAGCAGCCATTGGTATTTTATTATTAATAATACTCGGATTTTCAATTTCCAGTATTTCAGAACGTACGGGAAAGGAAATTGAGGAGGGTTTAAAATCCACACTGCAAGTGGAAGTTCAAGAGATTAGGGGATTCTTCATGGCTAAAGGAAAAATTGTTGAGACTTTTCTTGATAATCCTTATCTAACGAACTGGATGAACAATTACAGAGAAAGACATAAAGACCTTACCGATGATAATGATTATAAAGCAATAACACTTATGTTTAAAAAGATTGTTGACAGAGATCCTGCCGTTAAATCCTCCTTTTTTGCCAATGGATTTACAGATGAGTATTTCTTTGAAACCGGACGTTATGAAAATAAAGAATATTTTGTTAAAAAAAGACCCTGGTGGGGTAAAGCTCTCAAACAAAATCGTCTTTTCGCAACACCCCCTGAAATTGACTATAATGATAAATCTGTTGTGTCATCCATCAAACAAACTGTTTATAATGATAAAGGTGTTCTCATAGGAGTGGCAGGAGTAGATATCCTGTTATCCACTATACAAAAAGAGGTAAAATCTAAAATCAAATATAAGGGGTTGGGAGACGCCTTTGTTATTAATAGTGATGGTCAAATCATTTTCTTTCCTGTTGAAGGAGAGAAGGCAAAAAAAATTAAATCTCTATCTGATGTGGATAAAGTTTTAGAAGGTAGTGAAGGTTTTGTAGAATTAACAAAAGTTATGATAGACAAATTGAGTGGAGTTCGATCTGTTACATGGAAAGGAACAACTCATCTGGTTGCATTTGAACCAATAATACTTGAAAAACCAGCCATGAAGTGGATTGCAGGACTTATTGTTCCTGAAACTATTAAAACAGAACCTATCAGAGAATCTATTATGAGTAGTGTTCTTATGATCATAGGTATAATCGCGGCACTGGTTCTGATTAATCTGTTTATAGCAGGGCGTATCACCGCACCACTTATTAAACTTGTAAATGCTATGAAAGATATTGCTCAGGGTGAAGGCGATCTTACGATAAGGCTTGATTCTAAGA
The DNA here is from genome assembly GCA_024226555.1 of Desulfobacterales bacterium. Classification (GTDB taxonomy): domain Bacteria; phylum Desulfobacterota; class Desulfobacteria; order Desulfobacterales; family JAAELO01; genus JAAELO01. Next base: position 16,010 of record JAAELO010000801.1, read on the forward strand.
AATCCAATGAGCTTGGACAAATCGCCTACTGGTTTAATGAGGTTATTGGAAGAATTCAGACTTTGGTCAATGATATTGCAGGTAATGGTGTAACACTGAATAACTCTGCCCACGGTTTATCAGATATTTCAGGATTCATGCATGAAGGGATTGAAAGTACTTCTGCTAAAACCAATGAAGTATCATCCTCTTCTGAGGTAATGAGTCAAAATATGAATCAGGTGGCACAAGCTATGGAAGATGCAACAGCGAATATAAGCATGGTTGCATCAGCTACAGAAGAGATGATGGCAACAGTTAGTGAAATAGCTAAAAACACTGAACAGGCAAGAACCATAACCCATGAAGCGGTTTCACAATCAGAAAATGCATCAAATCAGGTAAAAAAATTAGGCACTGCTGCCATGGAGATAGGAAATGTTGTTGAGGCTATAACAGATATCTCAAAACAGGTTAATTTACTGGCACTTAATGCTACAATTGAAGCTGCACGAGCAGGGGAAGCAGGAAAAGGATTCGCAGTTGTTGCAAACGAGATAAAAGATCTGGCAAATCAGACAGCCGATGCATCCAACGAGATAAAAAACAGTATTGAAGAGGTTCAATCTTCCACAGATCTTACCATAACAGAAATTGGGACCATAGCAGAGGTGGTGAGCAGGATAAATGAGATCGTAAGTACAATTGCTTCTGCAATTGAGGAACAGACAGTAACAACAAAAGAGATTACATCAAATGTTAATAATGTTTCCATGGGAGTTATCAACGTAAATAAGCTTGCATCCCAAAGTAACGATGCTGCCGCAAGTATTACCGATAAAATTACCGAGATAAAATTAGCAGCAGAAGATCTGGCAGGTCAGGGTAAAGAAGTAAACACAAGCTCTGATAGTCTTTTAGAATTATCCGGTGCTTTAAACGATTTAGTTAGCAAATTTAAGATTGAATAAGTAGCTTTAGGGAATCTCTAATATTTAGAATTTTTGATAAAAAACAAGGCATATCAAAAAACAACGGGTTGATTTTACTACAGTTTTATTTTTGTTATAAAGCTGTGTTTTGCAAAAAGATCAGTTATTAGAGATTCCCTTTATAAATAAAGGACCTTGCCACCAAAATGCAAGGTTCTTGATCAAAGTTGTATTAAAATTTCCTATAATTAATTTCTTCCCTTTCATAATATTCTTATAATTAAACCCACACCGAATTCAGCTAAAGGTACACATAGTGCAATGCTAAACTATTAAGCACTTAGAAAAACCTTTCGTGAGCAAAGGCTATATGTTATGATTTAGTGTTATATATTTAGACCAAAGCAAAATTTACCCAAGTTCTCTGTTTTACAAGTTTTATGTATTGCTCAAGTCCGTATGAATTTTTGTTAAGATGTGTGCAATGCAAGCCGCTTCTATATAAAGATAGCAAATTTGAACCATTAGTTTTTATAAAAATCAGGAGGATGTATGCATACAAAAAAAAGAGTCCTGTCACTGTTGGCTTGTATTGCTTTATTTTTTCCTTTCTACATTCAGGCAGGTGATATCAAAATTGGCGTGTCAATCGGTTTAACAGGGAAATATTCGCAAATGGCAGATATGCAGAAAAAAGCATATCATCTCTGGGAAGAAAGCATAAATAAAAAAGGCGGTTTGCTGGGTAAAAAAGTAAAAATAATCATCAAAGATGATAGGAGTGACAAAAAAACTGCTGTAAAAATTTATACACAATTCATTCTTAAAGATAAGCTGGATTTTGTTATTGGACCATATTCAAGTGGTATAACCGGGGCCGTAATGCCGGTTGTTGAAGCAAATGGATACCCTCTTCTGGCTGCTGGTGCGGCATCAGATAAGTTGTGGGATCAAAATTACAAGCATCTGTTTGGTATTTTTATTCCGGCAAGTCGTTATGCAGTAGGTTTTCTTGAAATGGCTGCTATGAACGGAATTAGTAATATAGCCATCATTTGTGCTGATGATCCTTTTTCATCCAGTATTGCCGAGGGAGCGCGGTATTGGGGAAAAAAATTCGGATTAAAAATTGTTCTTTTTGAAAAATTTAAAAAAGGTCGTCATGATCTTACGACACTTGCAAAAAAGATTAAAGCTTCGAATGCAAAAGCACTTATAGTATGCGGTCATTATGTGGAATCAGTAGATATGCTCAAATCTTTTAAAAAAATTAAATGGCGCCCCTCTAACTATTTCGCAACTGTTGGTCCAACAATCCCTGTTTTCTATCAGGAATTAGGTGAAGATTCTGAAGGCGTATTTTCCACATCACAATGGGAACCAGGTGTAAAATATAGCAGGGGTGATGATAAAGCGTTTCTTATTCCATTCGAAAAGAGATATAAAATTCAACCGTCATACCATGCCGCTAATGCATTTGCATCTTGTCAGATTCTTGCAGCAGCAGTTAGAAAAACTGGCTCTCTTAATCGGAAAAAAATCAGAAATGCTCTTTCAAGAATGTATTCCATGAGTGTAATAGGTAGATATGGTGTTGATAAAAAAGGTATGCAGGTAAAGCATTTTCCTATTACTATACAGTTAAAGAAAGGAAAAAAAGTTGTAGTTTGGCCTGAAGAGATTGCAACTGCGAAACCTGTTATTAAATAAATGGGTATCTTTAGAGATACCCAGATAAGAACTAAAAAATATGAGAAAAATATTTAAAAATCTGTCTTTTAGAATGATCGCACCAGGATTCTTTTTTATGCTGGTTTTCGGAATCATTCTATTTTTCTTAATAACTACCCTTCTTGATGATTTTTTTCTTGCGGGTGTCCAAAGTGACATGCAGTCATCTACCAGAAGCATCACAAATTCCTGTGACAGAGCCATTGATGAATTGATACAAAAAGGAAGAATGGCAAACCCTATTGCTTTAAGAATAAAAAAAGCAAAGACAGCAGATGTTGTTAGCGATTATATGCGGGCAAATAATTTAACCGGTGTGATTATTGAAAATAACACTGAAATATATCACTCCGAAGATATACCTGAATTTGATAAAGGATATCTATCAGCACCTGATAATATAGTTGAATTTGAGGAAAAAGATAAAAAATATTATATATTCAAATTTGAGTTTGAACCCTGGAACTGGAAAATTATCCTGGTAAAAAATGCTGTCTCTTATTCAGCGTTGATAACCAAACTGGAATCCACATACATTATTACTGGAATTTTGCTCTTTGTTTATCTGGTTTTACAGATTTTTTATCTGCGAAGGAACATTAATGTACCTGTAAGAAAAATCATTAATTCACTTAATAAAAAAAGACAACCGAACTATAAAGGCGTTAATGAGTTTGAATTTCTTTCTAACCATATCTCGTCCATGATGGATTCACTTCAGGAAAAAACAAAACAGGCAAAAGCTGCAAACAAGGCAAAAAGTGAATTTCTTGCAAATATGAGTCATGAAATAAGAACTCCTATGAACGGTGTAGTTGGAATGAGCGAAATGCTCCTTGAAACAAAACTTACACCTGAACAATTGGATTTTGCTGAGTCTATAAAAATCAGTGCAGATTCATTGATTACGATTATTAATGATATTCTTGATTTTTCTAAAATTGAGGCTGGAAAACTGGAATTTGAAAAAATCGATTTTGATCTGCGCTTAACACTGGAAAACCTGAGTGAATTATTATTAATTACAGCAGATGAAAAAGAAGTGGAATTAATATGCCTGATTCATAATAATGTGCCGGAAAAACTCAGAGGAGATCCGGGAAGACTCCGGCAGGTGCTTACTAACCTTGCAGGAAATGCAATGAAATTTGTGGAAAAAGGGGAAGTAAGTATTGAAGTCTCCAAGAAACATGAAACAGAAAGTAATGTAACACTTTTTATTAAAATAAAAGACACTGGCATTGGAATACCAGAGGAGAAACTGAATAGTTTATTTGAATCTTTTTCACAGGTTGATACCTCTACAACAAGAAAATATGGTGGAACCGGTTTAGGGTTAACTATCTCAAAACAAATTGTTGATTTAATGAATGGAAGGATAGGAGTTGAGAGTGAGCTGGGGGTGGGATCAACTTTCTGGATAGAGATTAATTTTGAAAAGCAAAAGAGATCTGAAAAAAAAGATAGCCTACCTATTGAAAAAGATGAAATAAGAATGCTTGTTGTTGATCCAAGCAGAGTATCAAGATTAGTATATACCGAGGCTTTTCCCCAATTGAAAAACAGAATTGATGAAGCAAAGACAGGGGGTAAAGCCCTTGGAATTATGAAAAATGCTGCTAAAAAAAATGATCCCTATAAAATTATTTTTATGAATATGCATCTTCCCGATATGACTGGAGAGGAACTTGGTAAAAGAATAAAAAAAGATCCCGAAATCGCTGAATCAATTTTAGTTATAGCTACTTCATATGGGAGTCGAGGAGATGTTGCCCGGCTGAAAAATGTAGGGTTTTACGGTTACCTTAGAAAACCAGTAAAAAAAGAGATGCTGCTTAACTGCTTAAAAGAGGTGTTAAATATTGAAGAAGATCTACACCGTGAAATGGTTACTCAGCACAGTATTGAAGAAAAAAAAGCTGAAAAGGTTATTGAATCAAAACCGCTTTATATCCTTTTAGCAGAAGATAATAAAATGAATCAGAAAGTTGCTGTAAATATGTTGAAAAAAATTGGACACAAAATAGAAATTGCAAATAATGGAAAAGAAGCTGTCCAGGCTTTTGTTACAAGTAGAGAACTCTCTATTGCCGGATATCAAACTGAAAAAAAGATTGAAAATCCCTTTGATATTGTTTTAATGGATGGGCAGATGCCTATTATGAGCGGGATTGAGGCGACTAAGGAGATCAGAAGAATTGAAAGAGATGTTTTGAAGATAACAGAAGGGAGTTCAAAGAGAATTTCTATCATAGCACTAACAGCCAATGCCATGAAAGGAGCTAAGGAAAAATGCCTTGAATCTGGAATGGATGATTTTATCTCAAAACCAATCACTCGGAAAAAATTAAGCGATGTTATTAAAAAATGTATTGGAAAATAAATACTTATGAACATCATTGTTTCGTAAGTATAATCTTGTAACCAATATCATATAGTCCAGAATGTATCTTTAGCTTAGTTTCAATGTGAATCAGTGTGCACAGAATATTTCCCTAACTATCTTTCAAACTACATCAAAATTATAATAGATCTGTATTTTTATAATGAGCTCCTTATTTAGTTGTAAATTATGGAGTTGGTTGTAAAAAGTCAAAAAAGGGTAAATAAAATAAAAAAAATTGATCCGATATTTTTTAATATTGTAGAATAGTTATACTCCAAATAAAAATTCTCCGTAAAAAAGGATTGACCCCGCGCTTGGGTTTTTTATGATGGTGATTATAATAATCAAATTGAAATCAAAAAATAGTCAGAAAAAAAGGGAAGTAACATGAAAAAAAAAATCATCATTTTTTTTATTATATTATTTGCATTACCTGCTTTTGGAAAAAAAATTGATGTAACAATATACGTTGATGATGCTTACAAACCCTATAGTTTTGAAGGAAAAGACGGGAAAGCCGAAGGTATGTATATTGACGTTCTTAGAACAGCTTTTTCCAGAATGAATGAATTCGAAGTAAAAATGGAACCTGTTCCATGGAAAAGAGGAAAAAAAATGATGGAAGAAGGAAATGGATTTGCATTGACCCCTGCATTTTATCACGGGCATGACTGGCCTTACCTTTATCCATATTCATTACCATTTTATACTGAAACCATTATTACAGTTTGCAGTGAAGAAAAACTTGAACCTCCAAAACCAAATTGGCCTGACGATTATATAGGAATGACAATTGGTAATGTCGCAGGATTTGATGGATGGGGAGGTGAAAAGTTCAAAGCTTTAGTTGAAAAGAAGAAGATACCATATGAAGAAGTTAAAGGTTCATCATCGAATATTTTAAAGTTAGGTTCAAAAAGGATAGATTGCATAATGATGGAGGAGCTTGCATTTGAGTATGAATTTAAAAGACTTATGCAGAATGGAAGATATAAGAAAAGATTTGATAAGATTAGAAAAGGGACTACTATAGGCAAAGATAATGTTTACATAGGATATTCAAAAACTGCCATAGAAAAGGGAAAGTATCCATTCCAGTTTAAATTCATGCAGGCATTTGATTCTGAAATTTATAGAATGATCAAATCAGGAGAGATCAAAAAAATAATGAATGCTTATAGGTAGTTATCGTTCAATCAGAAATTTGATTGATAGGTAAACAATGAAACCACGAGTCATTCCCAACTTGATTGGGAATCACATGTTTCTTAATAAACATTTTGTCTCCTGCGGCAAACTTTTGAAAAGTTTGATAAACAGATTCTGTAGAACTGGAAAATTTTTATTTGAAAAATGGAGCGGGAGACGAGATTCGAACTCGCGACATTCAGCTTGGAAGGCTGAAGCTCTACCAACTGAGCTACTCCCGCTTGAGATGTAATGAACTACACTAAAATAGTTCATTTAGCAAATTAAAAATTTTAGATAGAAGGTTTTAGATGAAAAATCATTATTGGGAATCTCTAATAACTGATCTTTTTGCGAAACACAGCGTTATAACAAAAATAAAACTGTAGTAAATTCAACCCGTTGTTTTTTGTTATGCCTTGTTTTTCATCAAAAATTCTAATTATTAGAGATTCCCTATTGTTAGAAGATACACAGAAGTACGAAGGAACTGATAGGATAGATGTTTACATTTATTATCAGACGTTTTTAATAATTTGTTTGAACTCCAACCAGTCATAGTTTTTTTTAGATATGTCTTTGCCTTAATAACCCCATTTGTCTCTTATCTTCCCAAGGGTTCCGTTTTTTTCAGTTTTGCGATATGCACTTTCAAGGCTGTCATAAATTTTTTGATCAGTTTTTTTGCTGATACCGATATATGCGGGGCTACTGTCCAGTACATAAGGATGAATTTCAATACCGGAATACTTGGGATCATTTTTGATTCTGTAGTCTATTGCACCCCTAGCTCCAAAGAAACCTAAAATTCTTCCTGCCCTGAGTTTTTTTAAATTGTTTTCCTGGTTTGGTATAATTTCAAAACATCTTTTAAATACAGGGTCGTGTTTAAGTCTGTCATTGTACTCTTTTGAAAAGAAAGCCTTGTGTTGATGACCAAACCTAACACCTTTTACATTTGATTCTTTAATCATATCGTTTAGAGAGCTTATTTTCAATGCAACACCTTTTTTTACGATCAGATTTATTGTAACATGGCGATAAGGTCCGATCCATTTTGCATACTCTTTCCTCTCATCAGTAATTGAAAAAATCGGAATTGCATCTATTTTACCATTTTTCAGGTAAAGTACTCCCCTCGCCCAGGGTAAATTTTGATACTCTACCTTGAAACCAGCTTCTTTGATAATGGCATGTATTAATTCAACATCTGCTCCTATCCAGTTCTCGTTTTTATCCTGAAAATATTGCGGAGGCCAGTTTGCTACCCTTACTTTGATAGTTTCTTCAGCAGATGCTGGGTTTACGATTGTTATTAGTATTAAAAAAATCGCAAAAGCAATAATATTAGGTGTTTTCATTACGCACCCCGTTGAATTTTATTTGTATCTTAAGGAATATATAGAACCAGATTAACATGGTTAGCTATGGATTTCAAAATTGTTTGTGAATTGAATAAATAATTAGAATTTTTGATGAAATACAAGGCTGAGAAAAAAACAATGGGGTTGATTTTAGTACAGTTGTTTTTTTGAAAAAGCAGTATTTCGCAAAAAGATCAGTTATTAGCGACTCCTCCAGAATAGATATTCTGGAACCTAACT
>JAAELO010000802.1 GCA_024226555.1 Desulfobacterales bacterium
AGAACGCCTTTTATGTTTCCTTTTGCATCTTTAATTGGTGCTCCTGTATATTTTATGGGGATTATTACTCCTTCCTTAGGCCTCGCTATAGTTTGCTCGGTGACTATGGAATCCGTCTTCATCGCCTGGGCACAGGCACATTTTTCTGTCCTGCAATGGGGTGTTTTAAAGAGATCGTAACATTTTTTACCTGTAGCTTCATCGGGAGTCATTCCAAGAGCTGCTGCTCCTGTTGGGTTTATATAAGTTACATTATATTCTGTATCCATTGCAAGGATTGGTGTTGGAATAGAGTTAAGATTGTTTATTTTCTCATCTGCGTCCTGCTTCTGCTTTGCTTCTTCGGTTATATCAGTGACATATTCAAGAACGCCTTTTATGTTTCCTTTTGCATCTTTAATTGGTGCTCCTGTATATTTTATGGGGATAATAACCCCTTCCTTTGGCCTTGCTATGGTTTGCTCGGTGACTATGGAATCAGTCTTCATCGCCTGGGCACAGGCACATTTTTCTGTCCTGCAGTGGGGTGTTTTAAAAAGATCGTAACATTTTTTACCTGTAGCTTCATCGGGAGTCATGCCAAGAGCTGCTGCTCCCGTGGGATTCATATATGTTATAGTAAAATCTGTATCCATTGCCAGAATTGGTGTTGGAATTGAATTCAGATTGTTTATTTTCTCATCTGCATCTTGTTTCTGGCTTGCCTCTTCGGTTATGTCAACAACATACTCAACTGCTCCGGTGATATTACCTGCTGCATCTTTCAGAGGTGATCCTGTATACTTTATGGGGATTATTACCCCGTCCCTCGGTCTTGAAATTGTCTGCTCCGTAACTGTAGAATCGGTTTTCATGGCCTGGGCACAGGCACATTTCTCTGTTTTGCAGTGGGGTGTTTTAAAAAGATCGTAACATTTTTTTCCCACAACCTCTTCAGGCATCAAACCGGCAACGGAAGCACCAGCCGGGTTCATATATGTAATATTAAACAGCCTGTCTATTTCAAGTATCGGTGTTGGAATAGCATTTAAATTATTTTCAAGCTGGGTAAGCCTTGTATTCACAGACTGTTGGTCAGTTATATCCACAAGGTTAAGCATGGTTCCAACCTGCTTTTTCTCTTCAAACAGAGGTGTGGCGCTGAAATTATAATGAATCGCTTTATCACCATTGCTTTTAACTGCAGCATTAGTGGTTACCACCTTTTTCATTCTGGAACATTTATCAATGGGACAATTTTTTGTTCCGCAATTATCTGTATTACAAACCTCCTCACATGACATTTTTCTTTCAACATCTTTTTTCCTGAGATCAAATTTATTATAAAATGAAGAATTGCCTAACTCGACGATTTTGGTGTCATTTACGATAAATGCAGGATTTGACAACTCCTCAAGAAATGAAGCTCTGGCACTCAATCCTGTTGATATTCCCATGACTTACTCCTTCTTATTTTTAATTTTTAATTTTTGAAAAAAACTACTCTTGTTTTTAGCTTTCTTATCAGACTTAACTCCCTCTAATTCTTCCATCTCTGGTAAAACATTTGTCATACTCTTTTTAAGATCAATACCCTTTAAAAAAGCATCAATATTTAAAACCATAATAGTTCTATTCTTACTGTCTCTTAAGCTTACATTTAAAACTTCAGAAATAAGTCCTTTGAACTGTCTTTCTCTTCCCATTGTAAGAATTTTATTAACTCCTTCACAAGACTTTGAATCGGTTGTTATAATTTCCTGTACATCATCCACCATGAACCCGCTACAGTTGTCCAGGTGATTGAGGATAATGATTTTCGAATTGTTAATATCAGGATATGGATCCATTTCGAAAAATTTTCGAAGATTTATCACAGGAATAATATTACCCCTCAGGTTTAAAATACCTTCAAAGGAATCGAACTGGTTCGGCAAATTTAAAATGTTTGTTGTGTAAGGTATAATTTCCTGTAACATCAAAATATCAACAGCAAGAACTTCTTCAAGAAGGAATGATATATAGACCCTGCTTTCTGCAACTTCCCCGGAACTATTCTTCTCTTGTTTCTTAGAGACCTTTTTTCCTTTTACTTCGTTAGTTTGCTCATTTTTGTGAAGAGAAAGATTCTCCTGAATCCTCATTTTTCCATATTCATCAAATAAAAATTCAACATCAATGAGAATAATATGTCTTTCCATACTTCCATTTGAATAGTTAACAATACCGCCAAAACAATTCTTCAAACAGTTTTCACTTAAAAGGGGGATTTTAAGGATATCGTCTTTTTCAAAAGTTATAACCTCTTTTATGGCGTCGACCAAAATACCATAAGGGTTTTCATCATTAATGATTAGAAACCGTGACTCCTGATCAACCTCTTTCTCCAGTAACTTCATGTACAATCTCATATCAATCAGTGATAAAAGCTCTTTTCTCTGGAAAAAAACGCCTTTCACATACTCTTCAATTTTAACCTTTCTTTTCACTTCAACCGGTTTGATAATTTCGCGGATATTATCAACATTGATACCATACTCCTGCCCATCAATGATGATAGTTATGCATTGCATAGTATCCAGAACCCTGAGCCTTGAAATATTATGAATACTATCTTCAGCGCAGGTTATCTCTTTTATTAAGGGAAGGTCGTACTCCTCAAGGAGAAGGTCAGTATTAAAAACCTGAATGATCCTTTTATCATCCTCAAGATTTATTACTCCTTCAATGGAACTGTTTATGCCTTTCTTTGCGCTCTCTATCTCTTTAACTTCTTTCTTGTGAACCCTTATTACTTCACTGATATCATCAAAAAGAAGTCCGAAATTGAATTTTCGGTACCTGACAATTGCTACCCTGCACTCAGAATCATATTCAACAGATTCCATCTCAAATCTTTTTTTAAGATTCACAACAGGTATTATTTCGCCTCTTAAGTTTAAAATACCTTCCACGATATTGATAGTATTAGGAACTCTTACAATTTCCTGCTTTAACAGAATCGCTTCCCTGACAGAATTTACATCCACTGCAAATTCATCGCCTTCAAGAATAAAGGTTGCATACAGGTTCTCTTCATTTTGAGCAGATGATGAAAGCTGTTTTTCTGGTTCGTTTTTAACAGGAACAATATCCTCTGAAATGAGTTCTTCAATATTGCCCTCATTTTCCCCTTTAAAAACTTTAGGGTCAAAACAACCATCATTTTTAAGATCAGCCTTTGTTTCAGAGGCATCAACGTTCTGTTCCAGATCCATGACATCTCCATTATTTAATTTATTTGCTTAAAAAAACAGTTAGGTATAGTAAACCCTAATTGAAACAGGGCGAAATTTAATTTTAGAGAACCTCTAATAAAGCCTTTTAATCAAGAAAAAAGATAATTCAATCAGTATTTATGCCTTAAAGAAATTTAGATGAAGTTTAGATGAAGAAGTTTAATTTTTATTAATATAAAATACCTTTTATAAATCAATAAATCAAGTTCAAAAAAGATATACAGCAAGATTTTTAAATAATATTTGACCAAATTTTTACAGAAGTAAAAAAGTATTTTTAACTACTTTGACTACAATATGGTAAAAATTTGATCAAGGGAATCTCTAATAACTGTTCTTTTGGCAAAATACTTTGTTATTTCCAAAAAAACTGTAATAAAATCGGCTCGTTATTTTTTGTGAAGATTTTATAAAACTGAAAGCTTTTATAAACGTTATGCCTTGTATTTTATCCAAAATTCTAATTATTAGAGGTTCCCTCAAATAGTTCATGTTCTATGAAAAATCTACTTTTTTTTTGGCTTAAAACTAACTTTTTACTATCAATAGCAGAAATTGGGCAGTTGAGAAATTGGGTCGGATCAAGACAACATGTTGTAATTGTACGTAATAGCTTCATACAAGACCTCTTTTTGGGCCTTAGAACTAGCTTTTTTACCCCAAAAAGGTGCTTTTAAGAAAACTGGTAAATCTCGGTTGCCTTTTTTATTTCACTGTTTAATTTTAGGGAATCTCTTATTTCTTCAAATGTTAAAGGGAACCTCTAATAACTGATCTTTTTGCGAAACACAGATATAACAAAAATAAAACTGTAGTAAAATCAACCCGTTATTTTTGTGAAGATTTTATAAAACTGAAAGCTTTTATAAACGTTATGCCTTGTTTTTCATCAAGAATTCTAATTATTAGAGGTTCCCTAAAGTTAAAACTTATATTTTAGATATGTAATAATTCTATCGTTGTTATCCCATTCCTTGTAACTAATACTGTTAAAATTACTTGATTCTCCGTCATCACCATCTCCACTGTCATAATATGCAAAGACCTGATATGCAACAGAGAGTGTTAATCCATCTATAATCTTATATTTTGCTTCAAAGTGATTCATCCATGATTTTGAATCAAATTCAAAATTGGCATAATAATCAAATGTCAGATCTTCATTATATTTTAGATGTAATTTTGAGAAAAGGTCATTTTGCCCGGCTCTACCTGAACTTGAGCTTTCAGTATAATTATCAGCGCTTTGTTTATGTGTAATCTCTTCCCAACCATATTCAATAGTAAGAATTATTTTTTCCATTAGAAGATATTTTGCCCAATCCTCAATTGTGTATGTAATTCCAAAAACAGAACTTATATAGTCATCATCCTTACCACCCTCACTATAATTAAACAGTGATTCACCATGTATCTCAAGACTACCTGATGTAGTAGAAAATCCTCCGGCTATAGTTGCAATTCTGATTTTCTTTCGTACTGTTGTACTGCCTTCCTCTTTGAGGACTTCATATGGATTTGGACCTGTATTCATACTGACAAAAAGATCCCACCCACTAATAGTTGTTTTATATTTAACAAAACAATCTATATATTTAAACTCTATATCCGGGCTTCTGTTTTCAGCAGTATCATAGGGTGAACTACCTGAACCTTCTTCATCAGTTTCTCCCCACCACCTTGAACCAGGAGCAGGAACTTTTTTTTCTGTGTTTACAGGAAAAGCTGCGAGTGTAAGAGTATCGTCGCCAATATAATAATCGACTTTTGTCTGCCATATACCAAACTGTTTTTGGTCAAGTGGATCATGAACATCTGAAGGTCTGAATCTGTCTGATGGTGAATATAGTGTGGATATACCATTATTAAACAGTTTTTTACCAAGGGTAACATCAAAATCTGACAATAAAAAAAGGAAATATAGCTCGTTACATTCAAAATATCTTCTGTAATATTCATTATCCTGAAACCATCTTGCTCCACCCTGGTAAGAGTCTTCCTGTGTTCCAGCTTCTATCCAGCAGGTTGTGTGTAGCTGTATCTTATCAGAACCAGTCCAGGTTGAGAACTCAAACAATGTTTCACCAACATGCAAATTATCATCAAGACCTTCTCTGTCTTTTGCATGTTTTGGGAAGTAGTTGTAACGAACTCTAAAACTTCCTTCAAGATTATCCCACAATTTTTTTAGAAGATTTAAACTTTTCTTTTCCTTTTTTTCGTTTGAATCCATTGAATCAAAAAGATCTTCATCGCTATCTGATTTTTCTTTATCATCCATTTCATCAAAAAGGTCTTCATCATCACTCTTTTTTTCAGACTCTTTCTTATCACCCATCTCTTCAAAAAGATCCATATCATCCTGGGCAAAAACTTTTGATGAACTAAATGAGAATAACAGAGAAGCAATTAATATTAAAAAAAGTATATACTTAGTTTTTCTTATCATTTACTTGCTTCCATAAGCTGTTTATTAGTAGCTTTCAATCTCTCACCTAAAATTATTGAAAGATTATGGTATAGGTTAACTGCTATTCTTGGGTAGATCATCTTAATTCGGTTCATACCCTTCCAGTCAATTTCAAGATATTGTAAATCCTTTGAAGCTTTTATATCTGCTGTTCTTGGACCTGGATTAACCATAGCAATTTCACCAAAGATATTACCGGGTTTAAATGTAGCCACTGTCTTTTTAGATCCCGATGCATCAGAAACTATAACTTCAGCTTCTCCATCAAGAATTAAAAACATGCTGTTTCCCTCATCTCCATATTTAATTGCGTAATCGCCCTTCTTCTTTTCTAGAACTCTTCCTAAAAGAATTACTCGTTTTATTTGTCTTGGTTTTAAATTCTTAAAAATATTTGATTGTTCAATAACTTCATCACGAAGCCTAAGTCCTATCATATCCCACAAGGTTATAAGCTGTGTTGAAGATAGTAGAATTGGAGTAATAAAGAGATCTCCAAGCAGCGCAAAAGCCATAACACATGCGGAAAGAAATCCAAAATATACAATAGGGACAAAACTTGAAAAACATACCACAGCAAAACCCATGGAAAGAGCAATAGATGTAGACATTACAGGTTGTATTTCTGAGCGAATACAAACTTCCATAGCTTTGTTTTGATCCTGCAGAATCTGCATCTCTTTATTATATCTTGTCATGAAATGAATTGTGTCATCCACAGCAATACCTATAGCGATAGCGGCAACCATCGCTGTTCCTACATTAAGCGGAATATCAAATATTCCCATAATTCCAAAAACAAGAATTATTGGAAAAAAGTTTGGTATTAATGATAAGAATCCGGCTTTCACATTAACAAATAATATCGACATTATTATAAAAATAATAACAAGAAGAAGTGATAGAGATGCAACCTGACCAGATGCCATACTGTCTGCGGCAGTATTTACAAGTATATTTTCTCCGGTATAACCTACTATAAAGTGAGGATTTATATTTTCTTTTATAAACTTTTTTAATCTGTTAACTGTATCTTTTAGTTCGTATGAAGAGCCAATATTATGTCTTACCATTATATTTACTTCACTAAAGTCTGCTGTAACAAACCTTGAGATCTCATCCCTTTGAAGTGTTAAAAGGTACTGTGCTATTTTATCAGGTTGATTTGGGATTTTGTGAAATTCATCTTTTCCATCGTTCATCTCTCTATGAATCATCTTTATATAATCAGCTAATGAAGAAGTTTTATCATAGGCTTTTTCTTTCTTAATGAAATCCTGTATTTTTACTATCTGTTTAAGACTTTCCGGTTTTTTGAAAAGCCCCTCAACACCACTTGTAATACGTATGAAAATCACCTGTGATCCTGCAATTTCCTCATGAAGAATCTGGCTCCTAACTCTTATTATAGAGTCAGGTTTAAAGTATCCAAGAAGATCATTATCAACCTTTACTCTTAGTGTGAAAGTGCAAATAACTATAGCACCACCCATCAGAACTCCAAAAACAAGCCATTTACTGGCATGTATAATTCTGATAATTCTTTCAGCAACTGCATTCATGAATTTTTCAATTATTCCAGCCTTTGCTTTCTCTTTTATTCTTGGTCCAAAATATTTGAGATATACCGGTGAAATCATACAGGTTATTATGGGATTTATAAACAATCCAAATGCAGCAACAATACCAAATTGCTTAAGAATTAAAATTTCGTTTATAGTAATTGATAGAAAACCAAGAAAAGTAGTTAATGCTGTTAACATAACAGCTGTTCCGGTTTTTGAAACCATGTAAGCTATGGCCCTGTCTTTTAACCCTTTGTTTTCATGGAGACCTTCAACATATTCAGCAAGAAGGTGCATATCCTCTGTTGACCCTATAACAATTATTAATGATGGCACAATAACTGTTAATATGTTTAAAGGAATTCCAAAATAACCCATAAATCCGCCAGTCCATATTACACTACTACCAGCTGTAAGAATTGGCAAAATAGCTCCGGAAGCTGACCTCATTGATATTACAAGTATTGTTAAAAGAACAATAACAGAAAGAGGAACCATTGTGGATTGATCATTTAAAATACTGTTCGTAATAGATCTCTTAGTATATGAGTTTCCCAGTTGAAATACTTCGTCAAAGTGTGGGGCGAATTTTTTCAGAATTTCATCGATCTTATCGGTAAAATTAATTACAAAATCAGGATCTTTTGGATCAGGTTTCACATATAAATTAATAGCTGTGACATTGCCATCACTGGAAATAATATTGTTAACCAATACAGGGTTTCTTAAAGCATCTTTTTTTACTTGTTGTGCCTCTTCAAGGGTTTCAGGAGGGTAATCCATTAACTGATCTGTACTTAAAACCCCCATTTCACCTTTAAAGTTAGTAACAGAAAAAAGGCTTTCCGCTTTCTCAATAACTTCAAAAAGATCCGTATTTTCATCTTTCTTTTCCTCAACATCTTCAAAAAGATCTGTATTTTCATCTTCTAAATCATCTACATTTAATTCGTCTACCTTAAAGTCCTTACCTTTAAGCTTTCCCTTATAGCTTTTAATCTCCTGAAGCTCATAAAACAGTTCGTCTAACTTCTTAAGCTTTTCAGGTGTAAAAAGATTCTTATCCTTAACATATATTATAGTAACATTATCAGAACCAAATCTTGCAAGCGTATTCTCATAATACTTTATCGCAGGGTCACCTTTAATCATCATACCTGATGCTGAGGCATCCACTCTTAATTTTTTCACTCCAAAAATTGAAAGTGTTGTTAAAAGTGATATTATTAGAACTACAACAATAGGATGGTTTTTGCTCCACAGCATCAAATTCTTCATTTAGTAACCCTAAAATATATTAAAAGATTTTATTAAAAAAAGGGAACCTCTAATAACTGAACTACTTAATTTGTTTAAAAAAAAACAAAACAACAGAATTATTGCGAAAAACTGTTGTATGTTTATAAAATAAAATCTTTTTATAAACGAACCGATTCTTTTTTTCTAATGCAGAGATTTTATAAAACTTAAGTATTTATAATCTGAATTTCAATCATAATTCTAATTATTAGAGGGTTCCCCATAACTAATTTAAATGACGACCTGTTAGAATAAAACGCTCATTAAAAGTACTATTTTCTATCTTTCCATTAAGCTTTCTTTTTGTTGCTAACGTCAGTGTTTTATGTTTCTTTTTGTGATTATTCATTATTGACTTATTTGGTCTGTATACTGTACCAGTTATGTTCTTTAGATCATATAATTTTTGAGTTTTTATTAATCTACTCCTTCTATCAAAAAATTGTATTTTTAAAGTTGTAAGATTCTTTTTTTCAATCCATAGAATTCTTTTTGAATATCCACTCGAGCGTTTTTTCTTTTTATTGGCTGGAATAGCTTCAATAACAAAACAATTCTTTTTTTTCTTTTTACGTTTAAGATCTTCAGATTTAATTATTTTGTATGTGAAATTTTCAATATCTTCAGGCTCCATATCTTCATATGTAAAATCAGTTCCCATAAAATATGATTTTTTACTACCTTGAGCAATCCTCTGCATTTTTCTAACTGAAGGCATATATAACCATTGGTCATCCTGATCTTTATTCTCATGTGTAAGTAGTGAGGTTCCTCGAATGTCTGAAGGTTTTAGAAATACGAGAAGATATCGTTTCAGATCGTTTCCCATATCTTTTGAATATCTCTTAACTGTACGCTTCTCTTTATTTTTACTTTTAACATCCACAAGAAGCATTATCTCTTCGCCATATTCACTGTCTACTTTATGTAATTTTTTCTGTTTTTTCATTACCTCTTTACCTGTCATTCCAAAAGATATACTTGAAAAAGCAAATATTAATAATACAGATAAACTAATATGCTTTAAAATCTTTGTTTTCATATCGTTATACAATTTCAACACCCCCGTAATTTGATTTATAAACAGTGTACGTTTTCGGTTAATAATAGAATAACAACTTCTTAAAAAATTTGAGGAATAATATGTTTATACTTTAAATTGATTTAAGCTATACCTTTTAGCAATCCATAGGTATTTTTTATAGATTAAATAATAATATAAAATCAGAGATTCTATGTAAAGGAATTTCCTTATTCACAAGCATTTTATTATATTTAACATTGTATTCTTAAAAAGCTTCTCTTTTTCAAAAGCTACGGATTTATATGTTTAGTTTGATAATTTTATCAAAAAATAATATATAAAACATATCAACTTTAATTATGAGTATTTTTCATTGTATTTACATGCTATCTTCCAAATATTTATTTGAAAGATTTTCTGTCTTTGAGTTATTTGAAACCTGTATGAAGGAGGTACTTTGTCAGAGAATGATAACTCCATGATGTTTTATCAGTCAAGCGAATACAAAATGGATAATAAGTCTGAATCCACATGGAAATTTTTAATTGTAGATGATGAGGATGAGGTTCATAAGTTAACCAGAATGGTACTTGAGGACTACATCTTCCGTGGAAAGAAAATTTCTTTTTACAGTGCTTACACCGGAAAAGAAGCAATTGAACTGCTTAATTCCACTCCAGATTTTGCACTGATTATGCTTGATGTTGTCATGGAAACTGATTCCGCAGGATTAGATGTTGTTAAATATATCAGAGAAACATTGGAAAATGATCTTCTTCAAATAGTATTAAGAACAGGACATACACAAGCACCACCCCAGGAAATTATATCCGAATATGAAATCAATTCTTATAATTCAAAAGTTGAACTTACATCCTCCAAACTTTTTACTGTGGTCACAGCTTCATTAAGATCCTATGATATGGCATCTTCCCTTAAAAAAGTTAATGAGGAATTACGAACAGAACTACATAACAGCAAGGATGTTGAAAATGAGATCCAACGCCTTAATCAGTTTCAGGAAAATGTTATTGATAGTGCTGATATATGGCTTCATGTCCTTAATGAAAATTTTGAAATAGTTATTTGGAATAAAGCTGCTGAAAGAATAAGTGGATATGATAAAGATGAAGTTATTGGAAATGAAAAAATCTGGAATTTTCTTTTTCCTGATAATGATAACAGAGCAAAAACAATAAAATACTTTCACAATGCTCTGGAATTAAATGAAGGCTTTGATAATCTTGAGACTCAGATAAGACATAAAACAGGTCAGTTTAAAACTATTTCCTGGAATATCAGAATTATTAAAAACAAAGATGGTGAGCTTAAAGGTGTAACCGCCTTAGGTAGAGATATAACAGAACAGAAAATGCTTGAATCTCAATTCCTACACTCCCAAAAAATGGAGGCTATAGGCCGATTAGCTGGTGGAATAGCCCACGATTTTAATAACATGCTCACAGTTATACGGGGATATTGTGAACTTCTAACTTTAAAATTAGAAAGTAAAACTTCACATTATAAAAGAATAAGACACATAGACAAAGCTGCTGAAAAGGCCGAAAATCTCACAAGCCAACTACTTGCTTTCAGTAGACAACAAATCATGAAAACCAAGGTTATAGATCTGAACAATTTAATTCAGGATCTAAAAAAGATGCTTGATAGGTTGGTCTCAGAAGATATAGTTATCATCACACAACTTAGTCAGGATTTAGGAAACATAAAAGCAGACCCTGGTCAGATTGAACAGGTTATTATGAATCTTGTTATTAATTCAAGAGATGCAATTGAAAGTGGCGGGTCTGTTGTTATCAGCACTCAAAATGTTCTGTTAAATGACCAATATCTTCTCAAACATAAAGAGATAAAAGAGGGACCATATGTTCTTCTATCAATAAGTGATACTGGTTGTGGTATGGATGAAGAAACAAAAGAGTTCATATTTGAGCCATTTTTCACAACGAAAGACAAAGGTAAGGGAACAGGCTTAGGGCTATCAACTGTATATGGAATTGTACACCAGAGTAACGGCCATATACTTGTGGAAAGTGAAACCGGACAGGGCACAATTATAAAATGCTTTTTTCCAAGAATTGATTATAAAGAAATAACAGAAACCATTTTTGCTCCTATACCCATAAAGATGTATGGTTCAGAAACAATACTCGTAATTGAAGACCAGGAAGATGTTTTAAATTTTGCCACAGAAGCTCTTTCACTTCATGGCTACAGAGTTTTTGATGCTCTAAATATTGATAGTGCTTTTAAAATCTGTGATGAATTTAGTCCTGAGATAGATCTGATAATTACAGATATTGTTATGCCTAAGATGAATGGAATAGAGTTTGTTGAGCAACAGTTGGTCATTAATAAAGATCTAAAATATATTTTTATGTCAGGATATAATGAAAATATGATTGAGCAAAACATTCTGGTCAAGGGAGAAAACTTTATACAAAAACCATTTTCAGCAAACACTCTACTTAAAATGGTCAGACAAAAGCTGGATTCTTAAGGATTAGCATTTTATTCTCTCCATAACCCCCTGCATATCACCTGGTGGTTCAACCGTAAATTCCATAGACTTTCCTGTTAAAGGGTGATTAAATTTCAATATATATGCATGTAACATCTGCCTGCAAACTCCTTTTAAAATTGTTCTATATGGTTCATTTCTCTCTTTTTTTTGAAGACCATATACCGGGTCACCAAGAATATGATGATTAATATGAGCGCAATGTACCCTTATTTGATGAGTTCTACCTGTTTCTATATTACATTCTATTAATGCAGCTAAATCATTTTGTTCAAGAACTTTATAGCGGGTTAAAGCATCTCTTTTATACCTGCTAATAACAGACATCTTTTTTCTATCTGTTTGGTGTCTTCCTATTCCTGCTTCAATTACACCTTCTTGTTCAGGCTTTCCATGTACAATTGCAAGGTAGGATTTTGAAACAAAACGTTCTTTAAAATCATAGGAAAGTTTCATTTGAGCAACATTAGTTTTTGCAACAATCATTACCCCGGAAGTATCTTTATCTAATCTATGAACTATTCCAGGCCTTAGGTCATTATCATCTCTTTGTAACTCAGGGAAATGGTGTAAAAGTGCATTAACTAAAGTTCCGGTATAGTTTCCTGGTGCCGGATGTACAACAAAATCAGGTTGTTTGTTTATTACAATAATATCCTGATCCTGATAAATAACATCAATATCAATATTTTCAGCTATAGCTTTAACAGGTTTCTTAAAAGGAATAGATCCATTTATATTATCTCCGGGTTTAACTTTGTAACTGGGTTTTTTCATCTCCCCGGATACTGTAATAAATCCATCTTTAATAAGCTCTGTAATTTTTTTTCTTGATTGGTTTTCAAGGCGGGTTGCTATAAAAAAATCCAAGCGCTCTCCAAAATCTCTTTCTTCAGGATTTATTGAGAACGCTTCGTTTTCATTCATCTTTTACTGAGTTGGTGCCACTTTTTTGTCTTCAAATAAAGCTTCTATCTCAGTCATCATTGTGCTTTCATCTGTGTCTCTTGCTGTACAAAGTTCTTTTAAAAGTAAACTTTGCGCTGTATCCAGTAGCTTTCTTTCACCAAAAGACAAATCTTTAGTAAGTCTTAGCAAAAACAGATCTCTGAATACTTCGGCAACATCGAACAGGGAACCAGTTTTAATCTTATCCATATATTCTCTGTAGCGTCTGTTCCATGTTTGATTATCAATAGCGTCGTTTTTCTTTTGCTGCATAACCTCGTAAACTCTTGGAATATCCTTTTCAAGAATAACTCCTCTAAGCCCGACAGATTCAACATTTGCTGTTGGTATCATAATAGTCATGCCGTTTTCAAGGATTCTCAGTATATAAAACTTCATATCAAGACCGTTGATGTCCCTGCTTTCAATCGATTCAATCTTTCCAACACCATGTGCAGGATAAACAGCCAGATCGCCTATACTAAATTCCATATTATTCACAAAATTTTCCTTCATAACATTTTCAGCCATATTGTTCACCACGGAGTTTAAGATTTATACTTATTTTAATGATGAAAGAACATTAATAGCACAACATGACAATCTTATCAATAAAAAACAGTCTTGTAATTGTCATTAACCTATCAATAACTTTGGAAATATTTATCTTAACCCTTCTTTTTAATCATGTTATGTTGATAAAAATAATTAAAATTTTAATTAAATTTTAAGGGATTAAATATTGTTACATTTATTGTTTTGATCTGTTGAATTCATTCATTGCAGCAGCTGGCCCATCTTCCAGAATACTAATAACAGCCTTTTTAGTCATATACAAAATTTCAGCAATAATATCTTTATCCTGTTTTTGAAATTTACCAAGAACAAAATCTGAAACATCACCTTTTCCATCTGGTCTTCCAATACCAATTCTAATACGTACAAACTCTTTACCAATATTGGAAATAAGTGATTTTATACCATTATGACCACCATGACCACCTTTTACCTTTAATTTAATTGAACCGATCTCTATGTCCAGATCATCATGGACTATTATAACATCATCAGTATCAATATTGTAAAAGTTTGTTATTTTTTGAACAGGTTCGCCACTTAAATTCATGAAACTCATCGGTTTAACCAGAATTACGTCACAATTATTTATTTTTCCTTTTCCAAATTCAGCACTGAATTTTTCTTTAGACAAAGGAATATTATACTCTTGCGATAATTCCTGAACAACATTGAACCCAATATTATGCCTTGTCTTTTTGTATTTATCACCAGGATTTCCAAGACCGGCTATAAGATAAAGTTTTTTTCCCATCAATATACCTATAAAGCAACATTATTATAATTATTTTTAATCGAACTATATTGTTCTTAAAAAAACTATTTATTATAAACTTAAAGCTGAACTTCAATCAGATTTTTAATTTTTAGAGTTTCCGTTAAATGAAAACCTTAAAAAATAAAAAGGCGAACTAAAAAGTTCGCCTTTTAAAATTCTATGAATTCTGGTGCTATTCTGAAGCTTCTTCATTTGCTGCTTCAGTTTCTTCACCCTCTTCAGTTTCTTCTCCTTCTTCTTCTTCATCCGAAGCACCTTTCGGTGACAGAACAGTTACAACAGTAAAGTTAACATCATAAGGAATTTCAATATCACCTTCAATCTCTACATCAGAAACATGAATTGCATCTCCCCATCCAAGAGAAGTTACATCAAGTTCAATAAATTCCGGAACATCCTGAGGCTTACAAACAATCTCAAGTTCACGTCTGATAATCTGAAGCATTCCACCAAGATCAACCCCTTCAGCAAGTCCTTTTGTAATAACAGGAACTCTAACCTTAACTTTTCTTTCTGTTGAAACCTCATACAAATCAACATGCTTGTAGTTGTAAGTAAGTGGGTCCATCTGTAATTCTGCAATCATTGCAGTTCGTCCGTTAAGCTTATCACTATCACTTTCGATAGTAACAAAAACCTGTCTTGTCTTGCTTGCTTTACGTACTGTATCAAGATCTGATTTTTTTACACTTAACATTACAGGCTCTACACCTTTTCCATAAACAATACCCGGTATTAACTCGTTACGTCTTAATTCTCTGGCAAAACATTTACCAGTTTTTTCACGTAACTCAGTTTTTAAATTAACAAATTCCAAAAGATCCTCCTTGAGACTCTTAAATTATCCTTTTTATACAAACAGAGAGTTAACCGAGTCTCCTCTGTGACTTCGGATAATGGCCTCTCCAACTAGGTTCGCTATAGTTAGTACTTTTATTTTTTCACAAGTAACAGCTTCATTTCTTAACGGTATTGTATCAGTCACAACCAGAGATTTTAAAGCTGACTTATTAATTCTATCGATTGCAGGACCAGACAGAACAGGATGCGTGCAAAATGCATGAACTTCAACAGCCCCATTTTCCTGAATAATATTAGAAGCCTCAGTCATAGTACCTGCTGTATCAACCATATCATCAAGAATTAATCCAATTTTACCTTTTACATCCCCTATCACTGCCATAGCCTGTGCTTTATTTGGTGCATCTCTTCTTTTATCAATAATAGCAAGATCAGCTCCAAGTCTTTTTGCAAAAGCCCTTGCTCTTTCAACACCACCTGCATCAGGAGATACGACAACAATATTATTATCAAAAGTTTCTCTTATATAATCAAGTATTACAGGGGCAGCAAAAATATTATCAACCGGAACATCAAAAAAACCCTGTATCTGACCTGCGTGTAAATCCATAGTTATAACTCTGTTACAACCTGCATTTTCAAGCATATTTGCAACTACTTTTGCACTTATTGGTACCCTTGGAGCAACTTTTTTATCCTGCCTTGAATATCCAAAATATGGAATTACAGCTGTGATTGCAACCGCTGAAGACCTTTTTAAGGCATCTATCATCAGTATTAATTCCATCAGATTATCATTCACAGGAGCACTTGTTGACTGGATAATATAAACATTTTTTAGTCTTACATTCTCCTGAATTTCAACCTGAACCTCTCCATCACTAAACTTTGTTACCTTAGCATTACCAACAGGTTTAAAAAGAAATTTTGATACTTTTTGTGCAAGACTAGGATTCGAGTTTCCCGTAAAAATTGCAAGGTCTTTCATTTTTTAATTCCAGTTTAGAAATTTTAATGCAAATCTATTTTAATTTTGTTAAAAATATTTGCCAGTTTTTGTGAGATTTCAATTTGAATTTATTTAGAAATTCAAATCCTTCATTTGCAGTTTTTTCATTATCAAACAAGCCAAAAACTGCTGAGCCACTACCAGTCATTAATACATCGTCTGTCCCACTTTTGATTAAAGCTCCTTTAGCTTCATCTATCTCAGGACAAATATCAGTAGTAACAATCTCAAGATCATTCCATAAATGATTTTTTACATCAAAAGGAATTTTTTGTTTTTTTTCCCACAACAGAAGCTCTTTAATTTTTTTTGAGCATTTTGTCAATGTTAAATTTAATTTTTTGAAAATTGTTCCTGTTGAAACCGAGACTCCTGGATAAATTAATACAACATAATATTTCTTTACAGAACATTTTGAAAGTTTTTCACCAACACCTTCAGCAATTGCAGAGCATCCAAATAAAAAGAAGGGGACATCGGCTCCAATTCTTAAGCCTAATCCTATTAGCTCTTCAAAACTCAACGGATTATCATAATAACTATTCAATTCTTTTAATATAGAAGCAGCATTACCACTGCCACCGCCTAAACCAGCTCCAGAAGGGATTTTTTTCTTTAATATTATTTCCACTTCACCTGTTATTGACGTTTTTTTATAGAACATGTCAGCAGCTATATAGGCAAGATTTGTATGATCTGAAGGAATATCAGGACTATCACAAAACACGGAGATACCGTTCCTATTAAATTTGAGCTCTATTTCATCACACAAACCAATCTCTGACATCAGAGAAAAAAGTGTGTGGTATCCATCCCCTTTTTTACCAGTTACGTATAAAAAAAGGTTAACCTTTGCATATGACTTTATTATCATTTTTCTTTTACTAACCGCAGGCTTTTACGTATCTCATTCTTAGCTCATGCAGAAGATTAATCAGGAGTTTTGCTTCCTCTTCTGTAAGATTCCCCTTAGTTTTTTCCTGAATCATAGACATAATATCTATAGTTTGTTTAGCTGAAAGAAGATCTATATTCTTTTTATCAGAACCTGGTTGTGAAATGACACCAAGGTGCATAAGTACAGATGTGTTTAAAGAAAAAATAAAGGTTGAAAAATCAATCTCAGGCATTTTACTGGTTTTCTGATCATTTTTCATTGTGAAACCATTACCTTTTTTTGAATCCGACATAACACCTCCTGATAGTCATACTGCTAACATATTAAAATAAACTCTAATTAAGGGAACTCTAACCACCAAAATATTTTTTTTAAATTAAAAATTATATTAAATTATGAATTAAACAGCAAGTTTAAATAAAAAAAGGAGTGATAAATCAAACTTTATCACCCCTTTTAACTATATATCTTTTATAAAAGCTTCTTTTCTATGCAAAAGCTTTTTCAAGGTTTGGAACAACTTGTTTTTTACGACTCATAACGCCATCAAGATAAACTCTTCCATCTTTAACGGCAGAACCAAAAGCTTTTTCAACAACTGA
>JAAELO010000803.1 GCA_024226555.1 Desulfobacterales bacterium
CGAGAATTTATTTCAATTTCGGAATCCTCAAATATTTTTCTCGCGGGAGCTCGAGCTCAGAATTTCAAGTGGGAGAGATTCGAACCCGGGACTCCAGCGGGACAAAAGGAAGATTATTCCGCTATGCTAATTAGGCAAATATTATTATTTTTATTTCTTGGAAACCTTGAGAACTTCATAGCCCTATATTTAAAGAAGAAAAATTTATTATATTTCCTTTTAGGGTATCGGAATATTTGGAATGCCCTTTGTGGATATTGCACTCCCTAAAAACGTTTTATTCTTTTGAATATTCCTAGGAGACTAGCCCATGGTTATCTCTATTTCTATCTTATTCCCAGAAAGTCCTCCCTTGGCGAGTATAAAGGTCCTGCGAATATGCGGCCCCTTCTTTTTCGCAATGCTCCTATTTGTCCACTTTCGAGGAATATCAAGCAATCGTTAGCCCATCTTTCTCCATTCAATTAACATTTGTGGATCTTCCGGTGGTCATACACGTGTTTCCTAAGCTCTGTATTTATTTGACGA
>JAAELO010000804.1 GCA_024226555.1 Desulfobacterales bacterium
AAAAAAAACTGTAATAAAATCGGCTCGTTATTTTTGGAAATGCCTTGTATTTCATCCAAAATTCTAATTATTAGAGGTTCTCTTTATCAAGTATTGTTCTGATGGTTCTGATTAACTCACCCATGCGAATGGGTTTCTCATAATAACCTTTTATTCCAGCGGACAAGGCTTCCTTTTTACTTATCAAATCACTATGTCCTGTACATAAAATTACAGGAATATCCGGTTTGATTTTAAAGATCTTTTTTGCAAGTTCTAAACCTGTCAATGATGGCATGGTCATATCAGTTATGATCATGTCAAAACTGTCAGGAGCATCACAAAACTCTTTATATGCTTTTACTCCATCTACAAATTTTTTTACTTTATAGCCGTATGAAGATAGTACTTCTCCGGCAATGCTGACAATCTTGTATTCATCATCTACAAAAAGAATGCTCTCTCCGCCACCTTTTGCCTTTTTATCTTCAATTTCAGTATGAGGTTGAGTTTTTTTATTATCTGACACTGGTAAATAGACTTGAAAAGTTGTTCCTTTTCCTGGTTCACTTTCAATTTCAATATAACCATTATGATCCTGAACTATTCCATGCACAACGGCCATTCCAAGTCCTGTTCCTTCTCCTAATTCTTTTGTAGTAAAGTAGGGTTCAAATATATTACTGATAGTATTTTGATCCATACCGTAACCGGTATCAGTTACTTCAAGCATGAGAAAATCATCAGATTTAATCTCAGTAGAGGGTTGTTTATACTTTACTTCTTTTAAAGTGACAGTCAGGGTCCCACCAATATCTATCATTGCCTGATAAGCATTTGTACATAGATTCATAACAATCTGATGAATCTGAATTGAATCAGCATAAACAATTGAATCAGATTCAATATTCTGATCCATTTCTATTGTGGAAGGAATTATTGATCTTAACATTTTTAATGCTTCTCTTACAACAAGAGATATTTGAAGATAGTGCTTTTCTTGTTCATATTTTCTGCTAAAAGTAAGAATTTGCCTGACAAGATCCCTTGCCCTTCCTGCGCCTGTAACTACTTCCTGTATGCATAGTTTAAGTTTATCAGGGTTCGATATGTTACTTATAGCAAACTCGGAGTAACCGAAAATTATCGAAAGAATATTATTAAAATCATGGGCAATTCCGCCTGCAAGGTTACCAATCGATTCAATTTTTTGGGCCTGAATCAGATTTTTTTCCAATTCATGCTGCTTGGTAACATCTCTTGAAAAAATTGCAAATTTTTCAATTTCCCCTGACTCATTAAGAATTGGATAAACGTTATTGTCCAGAATCTTCTTATTTGCCTTATCTACAAACCGAACAGGATCACCTGTTTTATTAACTTCAACTTGATGATTAAACCGGGCTTTGGCCAATTCCGGATCTAACAGTTGATAAATATTTTTGTTTAGCAACTCATCTTTATTTTTACCAAATCTATCTGCTGCTGTATCATTGAGAGAATAAATTACGCCCTTCTGATTAATTAAAAAAATCGCTGAATCTGTAGGGGCGTTGAGAAGAGCCTGATTAGTTTCAAAGCTTTGCCTTAGAGATTTTTCAATTTTTTTTCGCTCTACTATCTCTTTTTTTAGATCTTCTGTTCGTTTTTCCACTAACATCTCTAAATTTTCATTAATATGAAACAAAGAAAGATGTGTTTTAATTCTTGAAAGAACTTCTTCTTCCTGAAAAGGCTTGGTAATATAATCAACCCCTCCGGCATTAAATGCGTTTACTTTCTCTTCAGTTTCCAGCAGAGCACTTATGAAAACTACAGGTATCTTAGATGTTTCTTTATCTTTTTTAAGCTCTTTGCAAAACATGATACCATCAAGATCCGGCATTCTGATATCTAACAGAATAAGAGTGGGATGATTGGATTTTGCAGATTCCAAAGCAAATTTGCTATTAGTAAAAGCCCTGGTTTTATAACCTTTTAAATTAAGTATCTTTACCAAAATATCAACATTGGCAGGTTTATCATCGACTATCATTATAGTTTCAGTGATCGTAAAATCTGTATTTTCCATAGTTAAACCCATTTTTAAGGAATGCTCTTTTAAGGGAATCTTTAATAACTGATCTTTTTGCGAAACACAGATATAACAAAAAAAAAACTGTAGTAAAATCAACTCGTTGTTTTTTGTTATTCCTTGTTTTTCATCAAAAATTCTAATAACTACATTTCATCAAAAATTCTAATTATTATTAGAGGTTCCCTCGAGTCAATTCATAAATCTTATCAAACTTAAAATCCTTTATCATTTGTGCCATTGAATCAGCTAATAAAACATCAATATCTTTAATTTTTGTAATAACATCCAAGCATGAATCCACCTCTCCCATTAAAGCTGCTTTGGCAAGATCCTCCCGAATAGCCAAAGGAAGTTTTGAAATAGGTACTGAATTAAGTTCATGAAAATTTTGTTTTTCTGTTAAAGCTTCATTTTTGAATATAAAATCCAACCTGAGTTGTTGCTTAATGCAATGGAGTAATTCATTTTTCCTAAAAGGCTTACAAATCAGTGTGTTTGCGCCTGTTTTCAGGATTTTTTCAATATCCTTTTTCAGGGCTTTACCAGTAATTGCAATTATAACAGGGTTGCTTTCATTCTTTGCTTCTCTTATTCTGGTAATTGCTTCATAACCATTCATAACTGGCATCTTCATATCCATTAGTATGAGATCAATTTGATGTGCATCAAAAACTTCTAAAGCTTCTCTTCCGTTTTCTGCAAATAGTAGTTGATTAAGCCCCACAGATGATAATTGTTTTTTCAGGAGTAGTCGATTATTTTTTTTATCATCTACAATAAGGATATAAGGAATTTTCTGGCCTTTTGCCAAACCTGTAATTTTTCTTTCAACTAAAATATCTGAATGGACTTCATTACCCTCTAAAACAGGCGTTTTAAAACAAAAAACACTTCCTTTATCTAAATCACTCTTTATTGTTATATCTCCTTTCATTAATTTTGCATAACCAAGACATATAGAAAGTCCCAAACCTGTGCTTCCTTCAGTCAAATCAATTGATGCCACCTGCTCAAAACTCTGAAATATATATTCTTTATGCTCTTCTGAGATACCAATACCTGAGTCTTCCACCTCAATCTCAAGTGTAAGGTTTGTATCTCCTGTAATTTTCAACCTTACAGTGATCCTGCCTTTTGCAGTAAATTTCAATGCATTATCCACAAGATTAAACAATATTCTGTATATTTTCTCTCTGTCAGAGCATATATTGCTTTTTGTGCATTTATTCTCGATCGTAAAATCTAAATTTTTAGCCCTTGCTTTAACAAGAAAAGTCTCTTTAATGTCCTGTAATAATGAATTTATATTAAAATCTTCATATAACAGTTTTAATTTCCTAGTATCGATCCTGGCCATTTCCAAAACATCATTAATAATCGCCAATAGGTGTTTAGAACTTTGATTTATAAAATATAGATTTTCCTTTTGCTCTTCACTCAGAGTGGAATCATGCTTCATAAGTTGAGCATATCCCATTATAGAGTTCATAGGAGTTCTTATTTCATGGCTCATATTAGCTAAAAAATTACTTTTGGCCTTATTAGCCGTCTCTGCGGAGTTTTTTGCGATTATTAACTCTTTTGTTCTCTCTAAAACAATCTCTTCAAGGTTATTCCTGTATTTTTTCAGTTCCTCCTCAACAACGTTGCGTTCTGTTATGTCCAGTATATTGACAACCATGTATGAAATGTTTTCCACCTCATCTTTAACTGAGGTAATATTTTCAAGAACTGAAAATGTACTTCCATCTTTTCGCAGGTGATCAATTTCAAATACATGATGCCCTTTTATATGTGCAATTTTAATATGTTTTGAAATACTTTCTCTATAATCAGCAGCTATTATTTTTTGAATAGGATATCCTGCAAGTTCTTTTGTCAAATATCCATGCATTTTAGCGAAAGTTGGATTAATTATATCCATAGTTTCATCACTGCTACTTACCATCACTCCGGATTCTATATTCTCAAGAGCCTGCCCCCATTTAATCATCTCTTTTTCTTTTTCTTTATTTATAGTTTTATCAATGATTATTCCTTCAACTGCTATTACATTATCATTATGAAAAACAGGGTGTTCTATCACTTCAAGGGTGCAAATTTCTTTTTTTTTATTATAAATTTCTATTTCATATGCCGATTGCATATCTCCTTTGATGGATAGATCTTTAAAATATTGTGCCTTTTGATTTACATTATTATCTGTAAAATATTTTGAATAATGATATAAAAACTCCTCCTGTGTGTAACCAAGAGTATTATTTATAGATGGACTAATATATGTATAGATCCCCTCATTGTTATGGGAAAAATTAAAATAGTTTATCGCCTGTTCAACTAATCTGCGATATTTTTTCTCGGATTTACGGTTAAGTTTTTCATCTTCTTTATATTTATTAATTTCAGATGAGTGCATCTTTTTTATTTTTTTAAAATCGTCAATTACATTCAATCGATATTTTCGAACTGTTAATAGAAGAATAGCAACATTAAAAAAAATAACTAAAGATATAATAACATGAATCGTTTTCTCCGGAGACAAAAATACTATAAAAATACTTCCAGTATTGATAGTTAATATAAAAAGTATTTCAACAATTATTATCCTATAAAATTTCTTTTGCTTTATAATAGAACTCATTTCTACTATACCTTTCAAAAGTTCTGTAATACTTGAAATAATGGATAAACATTTTGAATTTAAGAACTGATATCTTCGTTTTTCGAATCAATAACATCTCTGATTGCTACAGCTAAATCAGCTAAAATAATTGGTTTTATTAAAAGAGCATTCGCTCCATTTTTTTTCACAGTCTCCAGGGTTATATTTCCACTGAATCCGGTACAGATGATTACAGGAATTTGATTATTAGTCTCTCGAATCTCTTTAACCAGTGTAAGGCCGGTTATTTTGGGCATTGTGTTATCAGTAATTATAAGGTCATACTTGTTTGGGAATAGCTTAATCGTTTCTAAAGCTTCTTCACTGTTACTACTGATATCAATTTTATATCCAAGGCGTTTTAATTTTGCCTGCTCAAGATTTAATATGGGCAACTCATCATCAATGAGTAAGATTTTTTCAGTTCCTTTAGGTATATCTTTTTTTTTAGTTTTTATTTCAGGAATGTAGTTCTTTGCAAGAGCTGGAAAAAACACTTCAAATGTTGAACCCTGATTAAGATCACTTTTTACATTTATATCACCGCCGTAATTTTTAATAATTCCATGAACAACAGAAAGACCTAAACCCGTTCCCTCATCCTTTGATTTTGTACTGAAGTATGGATCAAAGATTTTTGTTTTTGTTTCTTCATTCATACCGATTCCTGTATCGCTAATGCTAAGGCACACATATTTACCAGCATCTAGGTTGAGTGTACCCTCAGATTTTGTAATATCAATATCCTTAAGATTTATAGTGAGAATCCCTCCTGACTCCTGCATTGAGTGATAAGCATTGGTTATTAAATTCATCGTGATTTGATGTATTTGTGTTGGATCAGCAATTACTGTTCTGCAATTACCTATATTCTGTTTTATTTCTATTGTTGATGGCAGAGTTGACTTTATTAATCTTGTTACTTCCTTTACAATTATGTGGGGTGCAACAGGTCTGACTTCCAGTTCAACCTGTTTGCTGAATGTCATAATCTGTTTTACCAGATCTTTGGCTCGTAATGCTCCGGTCAAAATTTCATTGGCACATTCTAACAAGGGACTATCTTCTGGAAGGTCTTCTTCCAGAATCTCAGCAAATCCAATTATGGGAAACAGAATATTGTTAAAATCATGGGCAATCCCACTGGCTAAAATTCCAATGGCTTCATTTTTCTGTAATTGCCTGATGTTTTTCTCCATCTTAGTTCTTTCATATTCATAGTCTTGTCTGTAAACAGCTAATGCAAAAACCTCTGCTATTCGCTTTATCGATTTAAGATCCTGATCAGTATAATTCTGCTCGGAGTTAGCTAAAGCTATTTGACCAAGAAGTGAATTACCTATGAGAACAGGTACGGATAAGAAATTTTTTAATTTTATATGCCCCTCTGGTAATCCCTTGTATTTATGATGTTCTTCTGGTTGATTTGTATAAAAAGCTTCCTTTGTGTTTAAACTGTGTCCCCATAAAGCTGAATATTTACCATCTTCACCAATTGGAAAAGCAATTTTCTGATCTTTAACCCTGCAATTTTCACCAAACATTTCTGAAAGCGTATGCCCAACATTTTCAAGTGTTGCTCTATCTATTGAGGATACAAATCCATGTTCACTTTTTGTAAATGTTTTTACAGTGTCCAATGTAACATCAGCCACTTTTTTTATATTGTAAATTTCAGACAAAAGTTCTGTTGAAATACGTGCAATTGCCTTATTCAATTCCAGCTCTTTTTTTAGAATGTCATCAGCGGATTTCTGTTTTGTGATATCATGAAAAACACAATGGGTTCTTTCAAAAATTCCGTTCATATCTTTTCCAATTTTACCATGGAAAGAAACTAAAATAACAGACCCATCCTTTTTGAGCATCTCAAATTCTACCCCCAGAACCTCTCCAATCGATTTAAATCTTGGAAAGTTTTCTGCAAAATGGTTCTTCCACCCTGGAACTAAAAAATTGCTGAAATTTTTACCTATCACCTCTGATCGAGAATACCCTAATGTACTTAACCAGGTCTCATTCACTTCAGTGAAATCTCCATTTACATCCAGAGACTGGTAGCTAAGTGGTGCATTTTCAAACAATCCTTTAAACTTCTTTTCACTTTCTTCAAGAGCGTCCCTCATCTTTTTCTGATCTGTAATATCTTTCATTACTATTAACGAAATGTCATCCAAAGGGACCATGTAAAATTCACACCTTTTTACAGATCTGTTTTTAGTTGTTAAATTGCATTCCTGCATCTCAATATCGGTCTTATTTGCAATTGCCTTTTCAATAGCAGCTTCCCAGGATTGCTTAACTTTTGTTCTGTATTTTTCATCAGGGTAGGCGATAGTCCACCACTTTTCAACAGTTGAAACATCCTCAAGAGTATATCCAAAAAGCTCTGTAAATTTGTTACTAAAAAAGACAATATCCTGATTTTCATCTGTAATTACCATGGGAAGGGGTGATTTCTCAATCATCTTCCTAAATCGCGCTTCACTTAGCCGTTGCTCAGATTCTGATCTTTTTCGCTCACCTATTTCATCACTAAGTTTTTTAGCAGAAAAAGATAGTTCTTTTGTTTGTTCAAAAACAGATTTTCGTAGAACTTTGACCCAAAATAAAAAAAGGAAAGTAATCATTAAAATTATAAAAATGTATACAAGTAGTATTTCTGTGCTGAATATACCGTTTCCCATAACTTCAGGGTTATAAATGACTTTATGAATATCCAGATTATTTTTTAAGATACCTTCTTTTTTTAAGAGGTTGTGCATATGTTTCCATCTATCTGGATTTATATGACCTAAATCAACTATCGGAAATAAAGTAAGCTTTTTTACTCCCTTAATCTGAAACCTGTTAAAATTTAGAAAATCTTTAACCGGTGCTGTACGAACGAGTTTATTTGATATCCTTTGAGCTATTATATCAGGATTCTCAAGGGCATATTCCCAACCTTTCAAGGAAGCACTAACAAAATTTTTAACTACTTCAGGTTTATCTATAATTAAACTGTGACGTGTAAAAATTGAATCACCATAAAAGTCAATTCCATAGCTTGATGGCTTGATCGATTTTAGTTTAATCCCTTTTGTTTTTTCAAGGTATGGAACAGATATGCTGTTACCAGGCAATATATCAATTTCCCCTTTAATAAATTGTTTATCACTATTGAGATGTGGAACTTTCGAAACTGAAGCAGGGTTTATTCCCTCTGCTCTGAGCATTGCCTGGAATTCTACATCAATGAGATCGTTAATATTTCGTGCAACTCTAAGATGTGTTAAATCTGCCAGAGAATTTACAGTAGTTTTTCCTTTTATATAATACAACCTGGCGGCACTTTGCTGGAAAATTGTAGCCAAAATGGATAAATCTGCACCTTTATCAATAGCAATAAGAATATCAGCAGAACCAATGCCAAAATCTGCTCTTTTCTCTGTTACCTCCCTTATTGCACTTAAGATTTTGTTATTTGGTTTAATGGCCGATCTGATTTCAACATCAAGTCCTACCTCTTTATAATATCCCATCCATTTCGCAGCATAATATCCGGCAAATTGAAACTGATTATCCCATTTTAACTGAAGAATAATTTTTTCTGCAGATTGTAGTTGAGTTGCAATGCTTACACTAAAAAACACAAATACGAATAAATATAAAAATAAATTTTTCATTATTATCTCAATTTCTTAATCGAATTTAGGCGTTTTAGCTACAGTGTAACATCTTTTTTAGCTAAAGTTAAGCGCAGGAAACAACTATGAATATAAAATCTATATATTAGGGGAACCTCTAATAACTGCTCTTTTGGCGAAATATTTTGTTATTTCCAAAAAAAACTGTAATAAAATCGGCTCGTTATTTTTGGAAATGCCTCGTATTTCATCCAAAATTCTAATTATTAGAGGTTCCCTTAGATAAAATATACAATAAATATGGGAATATCTCAACTTGAAATGTGGATGAGAATTGATTTTCGGAGGGCGTTTAAAAAGTACTACCAAGCCTTAATT
>JAAELO010000805.1 GCA_024226555.1 Desulfobacterales bacterium
ATAAATTCAACCTCCGGGACCAGATGACCAATTTTCTTCAATTTCAGTTTATTTACATAATAAGTTGTTTTTCTTCCAAGTTTTGAACTCCATCATAATTAAATTTATACGACAAAAAATGTATACTTCTCAAAATGTATACGACATAAAAGTTATACGGATGAGCAAAAACCGCACGAATTTTGTGATGTATAAATATTCTGTACTAAGGTAGAAGATATCAGCTACAGTTTGCAGATTAGAGTTATATCGTAACTCGAAATTCTTAAAAAAAGCTAAATGTATTAGCGTGCGCCCTTATTTTTAGATCCAAGGTGCACAACCCTTATATTGTAGAGCTCAGTGAGCAGCTCACGGGAAACACTTTCTTTTTGAAAATGAACAATGTTTAGACGTGCCTCTGGCCGATTAAAGTCGAATGAACACGTTATTCATGCAAAATGAACCATCGCACATCTCAGGAACGGAAGATGGTAATACTTCAGGTGTTTCGTAGAAATGTCACATATTATTAACACTCACCTTGTGGAACTATTTTACATCAAAAAACAATTTTAAAGAATGAAAAAATCAAGGTTCATTTTCTAAAATTTTTTACAAAAATGAACCTTGATTTTTTCATTTAAAAAAATAGTTTTTTGGTGTAAAATAGTTCCACAAGGTGAGTTTAGATAACACGTGGCCTTTATACGAAACCCCTGAACTACTACCATCTTCCGTTCCTGAGATGTGAGATGGTTCATTTTGCATGAATAACGTGTTCATTCGACTTTAACCGGCCAGAGGCACGTCTAAAGATTGTTCATTTTCAAAAAGGAAGTGTTTCCCGTGAGCTGCTCACTGAGCTCTACCATATAAGGGTTGTGCACCTTGGATCTAAAAATAAGGGCGCACGCTACTGTAAATACAAACTACCGTCTTCCCCAAACTTTCAAAGATCCAGAAAGTTA
>JAAELO010000806.1 GCA_024226555.1 Desulfobacterales bacterium
CCCTCTGTCAACGCTTCAGCCACTACATTACTGCAATTGCCGCATGACTCGAGGCTGATGTGGTTTGCTAAACCTTCACCATAAGACTCTTTCATTCTCTATCCTTTACCGGTTTTAATCGGCGCTTTCGGTCCGACCCCATTGTGAAGTTTTCATCTCTATCCTCACAATTAGGCATGGTAAACAGATATTACCTGTTGAAGAAATATTAACCGAATAAGGTAAATGAATTGTGGCATAAGAGTGTTAACTCCCCCCTCAACGAACCTTGTTGTCAAATCTATAAAGCACCATACATACCAAACAAACCACCGTGTCATTCCTATAAACCTCTAAAACCACATCATTAATTATTGATAGCTTGAGAAAAAGAACGATAAAACAAAACTGGTAACCTCTAAAACCACACAATAATTAATCTCATTGCTTGAGAAAAATAACTATAAAACAAAAACGGTTTAATTTTGTTTTTAGTTCTATTTTCGAAGAATTAGCAATTTCACTACTTTTAGAGGTTAACATTAAGCAGAGAACAAATGGGAATATAAGATAAAGCTAAATATTACATCATTTCTGTTCTGTTTTCGAAGAATAACCTATTTCATTAATTTTAGAGGTTAACATTAAACAGAGAGCAAATGGGAATATAGGATAAAGCCAAATAACATCATTTTAGTTTTGAAAAATTCGAGTCGGGAATCCAGAAGGTTTTAATCTTTCAAAATTTTCTTCACATGAAATAATCCGCCAGCAAACTAAAAGAAACAAAAAGCTCCTGCCGGAAGCTAAACTTTTGAAAAGTTTAACAAACAGATCTTGAAAATGATTGCGTGATCGACTTTGTAGGGGTGGGGCTTGCCCCCACCCAATGAAAACACCGTGTAATTCCTGAGAACTTCCGTCACGGTTTTTAATAATCCCATCAACCATGTTCTTCCATTTCATATGTCCCCGAAAAACATTGAAGAAAAATTTGCGATCAAAAATATTTCAACTTTTTTTAAATAATCTCTACACACCTGTAAATATAACTCATTATTAAATCAAATTTGCTACAATATTCATAAATCTTTAAATTTTCAGAACCAATTATTTACTTCAAAAAATTAATATTATCCTAGAATATTAAATCAATAATCACCTAAAAGCCCTATATTTAAGCATTTAAAAACTACTTAACCAAAAAATCTAAATCAAAGATAATTTTACCACAAAATAAACTCCACCAATTTTCAAAAAATGAATAGCCTATAAAAAATTATTACAAAAAAGATTATTTTATACTTGAAATATAAATATGCAGGTAATAGACTTTTTAAAAGTTAATAAAAACATCCAGTTTTTATTACAGAGCGAGCCGGAAAGAGGCTGAACCCCTCAATCCGACTCTAACATTAACTCTTCACTTTTCTAAGGAGCAAAAGAGCCATGTCTGATATCTCTTTTATCGAAAGACAGAAGTTCCGTCAACGCCTCATTCACACCGGGCAGATTTTACACCAAAAACAATCGATATGTTTAAAGCAAATTAAAACATGTATAAAATGCTGCATGAGCTTCAATAATGCAGGTACGGCAACTTTTTATACTGTTTAATTTATCTTGATTGTTGGTTGTTAACTCTCTAAGAATAGCTGGATTAGAGTTTTCTTCGAAATAAGAAACTAAAAACAAAGCTAAACCTTTTTTTGTTTTATAGTTCTTTTTCTCAAGCTATATTTCTAATTAGTTTAATAATCTTAGAGGTTACCATGTGTGATTTGGAATCGGTAAAAAACTAAAGATTTAATATTTTTTGATGGAAAAAATATAGTTGAAGAAATTTTTCAGTTATAACACTGATTCTGCGTGATTGAGGCTTGGCTACAATAAACAAAACTACATAAAATTTGCTATTTTGGATACTTGAAGGAGATTGTTACCTGCCCATAATCTGTTTTATAGTCCTTCATAGCAAATAGGCGTGAAATGTTAACCTCTAAGATTGCTGAAATAGTTAATTCTTCGAAAACAGAACTAAAAAATAAAATTAAACCGTTTTTATTTTTATAGTCTTATTTTCTTAAGTTATATTAATTATGAATACATAAGCTTAGAGGCTATCAGAAGTGGTTTCTGTAAAAGAAAAGGAGTGGTTGTTAATTCAACCACTCCTTAACAAATTATTTTTTAAAAACCTATTTGTTAAACTTTTTAAAAGTTTACCCGCCGGGAGGCGGTTTTAATTAATAAAAAAATGATCAAAAAAAACACATAAACGCCTATGTTTGTTTTTCATAATCTTCCATTCTTTTCTTAATCTTACTTACTCTTTTTTTATTTTTATTTCTTAACTCAAAAAGAAAATTTGAATCTTCTCTTGTAAACTTCGGCTTTATTTTTTTTAGTTCAGGTTCTTTTTCTATAGCCAGTTTAATTAGTTCTTTTCCTTCTTCAGTTAGGTTTTTATTTAAGTAGAAATAACCTAAAATATACATTGATACAGGTTCTTGTTTAATTGTTATATGTATATTCAAAGCCATATCAAGATAGATTTTGATATAATCCCAATCTTCTTCTTCAAGCACATAACAAAAAATATCCATTAAGTTATTAGAACGTTTTAGATACCAAAAATGAAAGATTACATAAATTGACAAATATACAAAGAAAAGTATCAAAAATAGAGATGGATCAAAAGTTTTTGATATAAAACTAAACATAGTTGAAATTAATAATATTAATAATGCTACAGCAATATTATTTTTAAAATTTCTATTTTTGTCTATAATAGATTTGTAATAATTTTTCATATCTTTTCCTATTAAAATAAAGGCTGCATTGAAAATGCTCTGTCGAGTCCATTAATAGATTTAATTGCTATTGATGAATTTTGAGCACTTCTAACTGACATATTGAAACCACTTGTTCTTGCCATACTCTCAAATTGTAAGCCTTTTTTAGTATTTAAAGAAGCCTTTGCACTATTAATTGCATTTAGTTTACCGATTTGACTAAATTTCCATGAGGATCCTATATCAGCAATAATTGCTGCTTTTTTTAAAGTTGTATTATCAGTAAGTTCAGAAGCAAGCCCAAAAATACCTGTATTTATATATCTTTTTGATACATTATTATTAATATTCTTAAGATTAGCAATTGAAGTACCAATTGTGACAAGACCCTGTGCAGTTAGAAAACCACCAGGTAATAGCCCACCACCAGTCATCATTAATCCTACCCCTCCATAAACTTCAATAAGACCACCTGCTATAGCAACATAGTTTGAAATAATTTCATAATATTTATGAGATGTATACTTATTATAGAGGTTTTTAGTTTTTGACCATAAACTATCACTTTTTTTGCCACCAACAATAGAATTTATATTAGTATTCATCTGATCTTCAAACATACTATTTACCAAATAGGTTTCAGCATCCACTATAGTCATGTCTATTTCATGTTGAAAATTTAATTGTTCATGTTCTTCGTCGGTTAGACCAAATTCATAGTTACTATAAACGTCATAATCATGATCTCCTCCCCCACCACTATATCCTCCATAAGGGCTACCTCCTGTTGATGGTCCTGCTGGAGCTTCACCACATCCTCCATCATCTGGATCATACCCACTTGGATCGGTATACTTAAAAGGATTATTCATACAATAACTATACCGGTTAAAGCTTTGGGTATTATATGGATCTTGTATAAACGGATCAGCAGACAAAAACCTTCCAAGTTCAGGATCATAGACTCTACCGTTCATATGGATGATATCCATTGAATCGATATGTTCGTGTCCTGTATATCCTCTGTTGGTGAAAGCCGAGATTACGGTTCCAGTGTTGGATTGCCAGTTACCTTCTCTTCGTTTACCAAAAGCTTCATAGCTCATTCGTTCGACTATGTTACCGCGATTATCTGTGATGGTATCTACGCTTCCCAGTGGATCATAGTGCATATAGCGTGTTTCATCTGGCAGTTGGGTTGTGTCCTCGAAAGTCTTAACATGTATTGTTGCGAGGTGTCCTTCGGCATACATGAAATACTTATGTGTGGTTTTGTTTCCTTCGGTTATCTTTTCATAGACTTTGTCGATGTAGATGGTTTCAGTTGTTTTGCCGTCTGTTACTTCCTTCTTTTTGTAACGATCGTATTCAGGCCCATACGTAAACTCAACGGTGTTGGTTCCCTTAATAAACTTTGTTGGTTTGTTAAAGGATGCCCACTGAACAGTTTTTCCGCCACCGGAGATCATATTACCGTTTTTGTCGTATGAATACCCTCCATCTGTAACAGTTCCAGTAAGAGCGTGTGGGCCTGCGTTAACTTTCGGGTCTCCATAGTAGTAATTTCCAACATTGGAGTTATAGGTCATATTACCTGCAACATCATACTTAAAAACTGAAGTTTTGTAATATATTTTTGAATCAATTTCTCCTTTGGTGTCAGACAATGTAAGTCTGTTCAGGCTATCGTAGGTAAACTCTTCAGTCATTTTCTGAATATAATCATATCTTGCTTTTACATTGTTAAGCTCATCGTATTCATATTCAAGGCTTCGGATATCATGATCACCGCCAAAACCAAAGTTACTCTTAATGGTTTTCAGATGTCCTGTGGCAGGGTCATAGTTCTTTTCAGTTCCAAGACCGTTACCGTAGACGTATTCAGATAGTCTACCCGCTGCATCTCTATCCTTTGCAATCCAGAAGTATGAATAGTCAGAGGCTGTTGCCATCTCTGTCAGTTCAGACATGTTCTCGTTTATATTTGCATTTTCAAGTCTCTGGCTGATAATCTCTTTCTGCTGTGCAAGCTGAGTTGATACTGTTTTCAAATCGTCCGCAAGCTTTGTACAGGTCTGGTATTCCTCCTCAAGAATTTCTTCTGCTTTTCTTAGCTTAGCAGAAGTTGCTAAAAGTTCATCCTTAAGCTCCTGGGGCATATCGGGAGATTGTGCACCAAGCCCTTCATAATATGTTGCTTTATCGTTGTAGTAAGTTGCTTTTTCCTGGGCCTGAATTGCCGCCGCAGTTGCGCTTTCCACACTCTGGTGTGCGGTATTCAGTAAGAATTCCAGGAACTTCCAGTCATAATCATATATACTTGATTCCGGGCTTCTTATTGCTGCAAGATATCCATTTACGTTATAAACGTACTCAACATTGAAGTTCTGAGGCTGAATAACTTTTCGGATTCTACTGTAACCGTCATAATACGTCTTTACAGAGAAACTCTCGGAATTAATATTTGTTGTGGTCTCATATGGTCTTCCCACAGCATCGTAGGTAAAGGTCTTTAAATATTCCAGAGATCTTTTAAGCTCTGCAATTTTTCCAATACCCTTTGCTGCTGTATCATAGACCCAGTTGGAAACTCCTTCGAGATGGTCTTCCCTTGCAACCAGTCTTCCAAGCTTGTCATAGGTTTTCTTAACGGTCTGACCCTTGGCATCTTTCTCTTCAGTAAGTTCACCAAAAGTATTGTACTTATATTCCCATATCCCCATGTCGGGATCATTCATACCTGTTTTGTTACCGAATTTATCATATGTAATTGTTGTGATTATACCGTTCACATCGGTTTTGATAAGATTACCAACAGGATCATAGGTGTAATCTGCCCATGCAGAAAGCTCCTCTTCGACACGAATAATCTTACCAACTGCATTTGTTATGGTTTTCCTGGTCTGGCTTAACGGATTTGTTGATGTTACAGAAAAACCGCTGTATGCATATTTTGTTGTAAGAAAGGTGTCTTTAATAAGAGTTGCTTTATTAACTTCAGTTTTTCTGTCTAACTCGTCATATGTAAATTCAGTATAGTAGATCTCATCATCCTTGAAATATGGCATGGATGATTTTGCAAGCTGACCGATATTATTGTAGATCTGGTCAATATAGATCTTTTTTCCGTTAAAACCTAATCCCTCAACCCGGATCTCACGACCTTTGGAGTCGAAATGCTTTGTTTGTGAAGGAAGTCCAACAGTTTGCTCAGTTACGCTGTAAATTCCATTTTCACAATCACTCCAGCCGTATGTCCATGTGGTTTCTGAACCATCTGCCCGATTCTCTTTAATCTTCCGACCCAGTGAATCATACGCCCATGTGGTTGTAAGATTATTTGGCCCGATATATTTTGTCTCTACACCAAATCTACCGTCATACTCCCTTGTTTCCATATGACCAAGAGCATTTGTAACCTTTTCCACAAACCTGTTTGACGCATCCATTGTAAATGTGGTTGTTCTGTCTTCCACACCAGAACCCGTTAGAGTTGTGGACTGAATATTTCCGTAATCATCGTAAATATATGTGTTTGTAACAGCAAGTGCATTACCCGGCTCAACAGTTTCTGTTAAAACGGCTCCCGTATCAGGATAAAATGTTCTTGAAGAAAGCTTGATGGTGCTTGTGAGATCAGGATTTGTAAATGTTACGGTTTCTCCTGTTTCTTTTCCTATGTTCCATGTGGAATCATCGTTACTAAAAGTTCGGCTTGTCTCTTTTAGGAATGTCAGACTACCATCAGTTGTTGTAACTTTGGATGTTCCTATGTTTCCATAGTCGTCCATATTACTGTTTTCAACGGTTACTGTTTTTAAGTGCGTTGCATCTAAATCAAAACTGTTTTGTATGCTTTTACTTTTGTATATTGAATATCTATATTTGGTGAAAACAGTACCGTCATCAAGGGTAATCTTACCAGCTTCTGCTTCTTTCTTATCGTATTCATTTTCTGTTTTTGAAATCAGATTACCATTAGAAAGCTTAATCTCTTCAGATAATGGCAAACCGATGTATGGAAAGGTTTGTTTGTATGTTGTTTTTTTTGTTTTTTGAGTTGCTTCATCTTTTACTTCTATCCACTCGAAACCTAAAAAGCCCCGGCCTTTAACATCAATTTTTGCTCCGCCATAGGTGTAAGTGATTTCGTTTTGTCCGCCTATTCCATTGTCAATTTTGACAGATGACACCGCACGCCATGAAGGTTGAAAATCCAGTACAGGATATTCAGAAGAAGAATCTGTTTTAGTATATATAGTTGTATCTGTTAGTGGTTTGTATTCTATGTCGATTTTTGTGATGTTTGTTGTGTTGATTTGGGATATTATGGATTTTAATAAAGGTTTATATGAATTGTTAAGGGCAATATGAAAACCTTTAACAGTAGAGTTGTAATTCTCACTTCCAACCCTGTCTGGCAGTCCATCACCATTCATATCTATTATATCACTATAAGTTCCATTTGAATCTGAACCCCGGATATAGCAATTTGTTTTTTGGCCAGCATCCTTTGACATCCATAAAGTATATTCATCAAACCCACTACCAGTATTTAACGCTACCCATAGGCCATATTTCTCTTTTTTGAAGTTGAAATGCCCCACACGATCTGGTAAACTATCGCCATTCATATCTATTATACCACTATAAGTTCCAGTTGAATCTGAACCCCGGATATAGCAATTTGGTCTTTGGCCAGCATCTTTTGACATCCATAAAGTATATTCGCCAAATCCACTACCAGTATTTAACGCTACCCATAGGCCATATTGGTTTGTCTTGAAGTTGAAATGGCCCACACGATCTGGTAATCCATCGCCATTCATATCTATTATATCACTATAAGTTCCAGTTGAATCTGATCCTTGTACATAGCTATCAGGATGAGAACCTTCAGCTCCAGGCCATAACTCAAACTCTCCAAATCCATTGCCATTATTAAGGGCGACATGAAGCCCCTTATCCCCAGTACTATGATTTTCATTTCCTACACGATCCGGTAAACCATCTCCGTTCATGTCAATTAAATCGCTATAAATGCCATTTGTGTCAGAACCTTCTATATAATTATTAGAATGTGTTCCTTCTCCTGATGGGTATAATTCGAATGTACCAAATTTAACAGATTCAACTGCATTCCATTCAAACTTAATCTCAGGTAAAGCCTGACCAAGACCATCAAACTCCTGAACAGAAGTTAAAAGAGAAGTTTTTATCTCTCCTTGTTCTGTATAGGTTAATTTGTAATCTCTTACTAAGATGTTATCAGATTTTGTTTGTATGCTTTTTAATCTTTTAG
Source organism: Desulfobacterales bacterium (assembly GCA_024226555.1). Lineage (GTDB taxonomy): Bacteria > Desulfobacterota > Desulfobacteria > Desulfobacterales > JAAELO01 > JAAELO01. Next base: position 8,077 of record JAAELO010000806.1, read on the forward strand.
TGATGCTTATTTTAGAACCAGCCTGATAAAACGATCTTTTATCATTTCTATCTTCATAGACAAATTCAACTGAGTTGTTTGCATATTCAATTTTTGAAAGGGAGTGTTCTCCTGTTGCATCATCTTCGTTGTATGTATAGTTTACTGATGTACTGAATTTGTTTGAAATTTTATTCAGGTTCCAGATTCTAACAACATCTTTGTCAGCAGCTTCAATCCTTGAGTTATCATTAGTATTATTACCACCAAGTTCAAGAACCATTCTCTGTTTTGTCCAGACTTTGAAGTACAAAGGACCGCCACCAGGTGCAGTACCATATGAAACTATTTTTGAATATTGATCTATCTCAGTTCTGTATTCTGTTCCATCTGCTCCGTATGCTCCTGAAACAGCAATTAGCCTGCTTCCACCGATCATAAATCTGTCGGTTGAAGTATAGTTTACTCCTGTTTTCTTTCCATCCTGAGCAAAGGTTTGTCCGCATCTTGTGATCGCTGTTATTCCTGAAAGGTTGAAACCCCTTCCTAACAGGCTGTTACCGGAGTTACTATTGTAATTTATTGAAAGGTTGGGTTGCATTCCTGCAATTCCGGGAGGAACAACTATTGGAATGTTATAGGTTGAAGCTCCGCTTGAGACTTTAAACTCACCGGGAGTTTTACCAACAAGATCGCTTGCATATGTGTTTGTGAAAAACAGGGAAGCAAAGATTATTATCAATGCTTGTAATATTCGGTTTTTGAATTTCATTTTTGGTCCTATTCTTTAAAGGTGCGTTGGAAAAGCGTTAACACACCCTATAAATTCATTTTTGTGAAATTACTGCGGAGGCAGGAATCTCATATTATAACGATAAAATTATTTTTTTATCTTCTTTTCCATATCTTCAATTAATTTATCTGACTTCTTAATAGTCTCATCGATTTTATTCTTGTGAGCATCAAGCTTTGTCTTTACTTTCTTAACCTTTTTAGCATCGCCCTGAAGTTCAGGTGGGAGGTTATCTACCTTATCGCGTCTTTTGGTTTCGACTGCTTCGTCTTTTGTTTCTGATTTTTCGACAGTCTCTGTAACTTTTTTGTCTTTAGTTTCTGTGTCTTTTTTCTTATCATCTCCACCGCATCCATTTAGAACAAGCGCAATGGTAATGATAAGAAAAATACCTTTTAGATATTTCATTTTTAAACCTTTCATTTTTTATATTGGAGTTACTCCTTTATTACATAACCCCCTGAAAATCAACATATATGTCCCGGTATATGCATGTGAAAATTGTATCTAAAAAAGTTTACCTAAAACATCTAAAACAATAGATTCCTGACTAATATTTTGCATAAAACCATGTAAAATATTCTCAGGAATTATACTTTCAAACCGGGATGGTCCCGGGATGGCCGGGATGGGGTCGGACCAAGACAACATATTGTAATAGTAAGAAATAGCTTCAAAAAGGACCTCTTTTTTGGCCTTAAAACTAGCTTTTTGACCCCAAAAAGGTGCTTTTAAGAAATAAAGGCGACTGAATAATTTGTTTGCTAAACTTTTCAAAAGTTTAGCTCTCGGCAGAGCCACCGGAGGTGTTTACCTCTCTGTTGAATTAACCTGAGATTCCTGACTCATAATTTTAAATGAAAGGCGTTTGTAAAAATATTCGATACTGTGTCATGAATAAGAAAATTAAATAAAAACCTCTGGATTCCTGATACCTGATTAAGAACAAGCTTTAATCAGGTTCTGGAATGACGACCGTTCGTGCTAAATCTTTTGATGCTCAAATTTCAAAATATTTTCACTCTAAAGAAGAAAAATTGATTTGTGACACAGCCTCAATATTCTCGGGAATGACACGTAGTTTTTGAAAAAAAGATGTGTTATAAAATTTTATCTGGAAGATCCTTTTTATTCTCTGCTTAATGTTAACCTCTAATAATTATGGAATAGTTAATTCTTCGAAAACAATACAAAAATGATGTATTATTTAGCTTTATCTTATAATCCCATTTGTTCTCTGCTTAATGTTAACCTCTAAAATTAGTGAAGTTGTTAATTCTTCGAAAAAGAACTTAAAATAAAATTAAAACGTTTTTACTTTAAGATCCCTTTTCTCAAGATGTAATTTATTAATTTGTTTAGTTTTAGAGGTTACCAGTTTTGTTTTGTAGTCTTATTTTCTCAAGTTATATTAATTGCATAGGTTTAGAGGTTACCATATTTAACTTCCTGCTATTTCATTTCCAAATGAGATGCATTGTTCTATGCTTTCAGTATCAGGTTTC
>JAAELO010000807.1 GCA_024226555.1 Desulfobacterales bacterium
GGAGGATTGCAGCTTGTTGATTGCGGGTTTAAGGACTGCGGGAAAACGGGAAAAGAGGGAAAAAGAAAGGGAATTTAAGAAAGAATAACGACCAAATGCAAAGGAAGGGATAAAATCGGAGTAAAAGGAAAAAGACGAAAAAGAAGCACAAAAAGAAACTCAAATAATATGAAGAGCAGAGATTATTTCAACTCCGAATAAAGATTAATAACATTGTAGTAAAGATTAACTCAAATGATAGATATTGAGGAATTATTCGAATACACCCTAATATTGAATACTTACTACAACCTGAAAATCCCAAAAAAATAATAAAGACTATAGATAATCCTGACAATCAAATTAAAAAGAGGAGATCAAAATTTATATCAACTAAAAAGAAAGGATTTATAATAATGTAATTCAATAAGGAAAGAGAGAGGAAAAATATTGGAAACAATTGAAATCCAAAATTCAAATGTTGTTTAGGAACCAAAAATTGAGGAATAATTAAATTACATCCATTCAACACCGAACTAATTATACCATATCAACCAGTATTTAAAGGTCCAATACGTCTTTGAGCACAACCCATTATTAACTCATCCAATAATGTATAATAAATTGATCCTATAATGATTGTAGCAAGAAAAATAAATTTGATATCTATTTAATGCGACAACTGTTTATCAATCGAACATAAAAAACAAACAAAAAACTCCAAAACAAGGAAAACGAATAACGAATATTCCGAGTTTAATAAACTGAGAGTAAACAATTGAATCAATGAATTTATAATTTCAGAAGGAAAAACAATCAGAGGAATGCATCCAATAAAAGAGCCTATCATCATCCAATTATAATACAATCCAAAACCAGACAATCCAAAACTACCAAAACCAGCTCCAAACCCAATACCCGAAAACCCAACAACAACAACACCAGAACCACCAAAA
>JAAELO010000808.1 GCA_024226555.1 Desulfobacterales bacterium
CCCTCTGGGGATGGGTTTCCATGAAGTTGAGCTTTTTCAGCAAGAAGAGGGCTGGGAACATGAAAACAAAGCTGGTGCAGTGCAGTGGGAGAGTGGCGGGACTCACTGCCAAGACTTGGGTCAGAAAGACCTGACAAAGGCACCCAAAGTGGGGGTCACAAGGGAGCGCGCTGTGCGCGCTGCGCGCGCGCAGCGCGCGCAGCGCGCTCTACCATTACTCAGTCAACCTCAACGCTCAGCGAAAATGTCACAAGACTGAAAAATCCAAAAAAATGCTCACTTTCCGAGAAAAGTGCCCCTCAGAAGTTGGTCATTGGGGGTCCAAGTCTGTCCATTTCAAGCGAAATTGCAGGAGGTGCTTCTTCCAGCCTGGCACAGGGGGAGAATATCTCTCCCAGCTGCTTTCCTGGTGCAAAAAGCAAGAGACTTGCATCCACGAAGAAAACAGGTGTTTTCAGCAAGAAAAGTTTGGGAATAATGTTCATGCTGTTTTCTTTGCATGAAAACACATTGAGTTTCCCAACACTGAGCATTGTCCTGCTCATTATTCACACTTGGCAGTTTCGAAACCACAAGAAATCTTCTTCAATGGGTCAAAAAGACCCATTTTCCACAACTTTCAGCCATTTTTGACATTCCATCCGCTCAGCGCACGCACTGACACTTCAAAGTGCACTCTCGTGCACGCACTGACACTTCAAAGTGCCTTCTCGCGCACGCACTGACACTTTTGGTTTGTCGTTTGGCGTCCAAAAGTGCACTCGTGTGGCTGTACGGCAGCACGATGAGCACACAAATGGACTTTGACCCGTACATTAATTCAGCCAAAATTCCAGGTGTGTGCATTTTCGGGGGAGTCTGCCATGCAGTTCTAGAGGCGTTTGCAGACCTCCGGTGTCACGCCCCAGGTCACAATACTGCAATAGAATTTTTGGCGAAATGCAATCTCGCAAAGACTTCTTTTGAGAAGTTTTTGGAAAAGTGGGTGCACCCCCTCTCTCTTTCTTTTTGAATTTTCTTTAAAACAGGTAGTAGACCGACGGCCTACGGCCGGACACACACACACACACACACACAC
>JAAELO010000809.1 GCA_024226555.1 Desulfobacterales bacterium
ATATTGGGCAGTATCACAACAGATTGAATATGCAGGTAACAATAAAGGTTTTCATGAATCTGATATATAATTTTTTCTTTCAAATCTTTTGATTTTACGATGGAAACTTCAAAATCTCGATTGTAATTAACCGGCAGTTTAGCCGTCATATTGGATATTTCAGCTGTTTTGCAGGTTATCAACTTCTTAAATAAGTAATTATTTCTCTTGAATTATCTGATAATATTTATTAAACAGATTTTATTTAATTTTTTCAGATTCCAATATGTGGGTAAGGAGCGCTTTTTCAGGCGCTGTTTTCCTGCATGTTTTCCTGCATGTTTTCATGCATTTCATATGCGAGTTCTTTTTTATGGAATTAGTTGATTTTATAATTTTTTTTTAAAGTAACAACTGTTTGTTTTAATGTTAATATTTGGCGATGTTGCCATATAAGCATATGTTAGAAGCATGAAGAAGAAATCAATAATTAGAAACTGTATTCTTATTTTTATTGTCGTTGCAGGATATATCATTTTCCAGGTGCATTCAACGACAAGGCATCTTACCGAGACGCCACCCCAGGAAATAAGGCTACATTTTGGAAATAATAACCTCACGTTTCCTGTAGTACGTGGTAGTTATTTGCTTCGCGTTGGCATCTCAGGGATGGAACCAGCAACTTTTCGATTCTTGGTTAAAGGAAAGATAACCACACCATCTGGAGATCAATCGATTAATGAAACTTATAAACCAACCGATGAGGTTTTGAGTAAGAAAATCAATGGTGGTTACATAGCAAGATATATTAATATTAAAGAGAATAAAGGTATAGTCAGTGCTCAATTAGAAGTTATATTTCCAGAAAAAGAGACGCTGGTATGTCTTTTTCATGGAATCAAATGAGCTTCTATCAACACGCTGGTGTGGTAACCGGGAAAGGCCGCAGCTTTTTTCAAGGCCCACTAAAATCAAAGTTTGGAACTTTTTATCAATGCTTTGGGTTACAGTTTCCCGGTCCCACAGCTCAGCGTTATGTCTCTAATTATGAAAAATATTATAATCATTGTAACGATTGCATTAACCCTACTTTCGCGGCAGAGCTCCAGAAATTTTTTTTGCAAAAAATCGTATTTCTTTGCATATCAGCGTCTTAACAAATTTGCCAAAAAATGAGCTTCAGATTTGTCGTTGTAACTATTTGAATTTATTGATAGCAAAATTTGAATCGCGTTTGTGGTGCCTGGAATTAACCCTGTATAAAATTTTTAGCCCTTGACTTGGATGCGGTAAAATGTTTTATTGCCAATATTCATCTATACAGGGAGGCCACAATGTTTTTCAGAGAAAAGACGTCAAAAAATTCCAAATCCCCAGTACTGCAATTGGTCGAAAATGAACGCACTGCAAATGGTTCAAAGCAAAAACTTATCGTATCCCTTGGAACTAAACTGTCTATCCCAAAAGAAAAACGCAGCGATGTCGCGCGCATTGTAAAAGACAGGATGGCCGGGCAACAGAGTTTGTTCAAAGATGAGCCGGAACTCATAGATTCTGCAGATAAAATTGTTAAGAAAATTCAAACCGAAGGTAAATGGAATTCTGCACGAGAACAGGTTCGGGGATTTAATAAGGATGTAAAAGAGAACAATGTGGCTGAAATTTTTGTGGATGATGTTCAGCACGGGTATGACAGACAATTGGGTTCTGTATTAATTGGGCATTGCTTTTGGGAACGACTGCACTTCCCAATGATTTTAAGCGATTGTGGTTTTAGTGATAGTCAGATTAAAAACGCAGAGATTTCCATCCTGAATCGTTTGATAGCCCAAGATAGTGAGCATTCAATTTTATCCTGGATTAAGACGGTAGCAATTGATGATATCCTTGGACTGGATACGAGAAAATACGGTGACGATAGATTTTATAGAATATCAGATAATCTGTTGAGAAATAGGGAATACATAGAAGAAAACCTCTATCAGAGAGAAAAAGACTTATTTAATCTGGAAGACAGTATCTTTCTGTATGATTTAACGAACACTTATTTTGAAGGTATTTGTGCCAAAAACCCTAAAGCGGAATACAATGGTAACCAAAAGGAAAAACGAACAGATTGTCCACAGGTTGTTGTTGCCCTGGTTATAGATCAGGAAGGATTTATCAAAGGACACCGAATTTTCAATGGTAAAATGACAGACGTAAAATCACTGGAAAAGATTCTTGATGATCTCAAAGAAGATTTTAAAGACAAATCCTTGCCAACTATAATATTTGATAGGGGCATGGTATCAGAGGGGAATCTGAATCTTTTAAAAAATAAGTATAACGATTTAAAATATATTATCGCATGTCGTCCCAATGAAGAATCCTTGTTTGTAAAAGATTTTCAGGAAGAAGAATTTAGTTTGTTAAGTGACAGAGAATCAAGTGGAAAGCCCAAAGTAGAAATATTTTTAAAGAACGTGGATGGTGTGTCATATCTGTTGTGTAAAAGTGACGGAAGGAAGGCGAAAGAGAGAGCCATCCGCAATAAAAGTGAAGATAAATTAGAATCCGCATTAAATAATTTATCAAAACAAATCATAAATGGAAGAGAAAACAATCCGGTAAATATTGAGCGGCGAATAGGTAGATTAAAAGAGCGACACTGCAAAGTCGGTAAGTATTATGTGATAGAATATCAACATCGAGAATTTTCGTATACAGTTCAGGAAGCCAAGAGCATCCCCAGGCGATTAAGGAATTCATTGCAAAAACTGAAAGAGAAAGCAGATTCCAATAAAATTAGTTTTCCCGCAATAAAAAAGAAGTTAGCGGAATTTGAAAAAAAGTATCCGACAGAATATTCAAAACTTCAATTAAATTTAAAAGAGCCACTGCTCAGTTGGAATACAATCGATGAAATAGAGAATAAGGAAAGAAATTTAGATGGTAACTATCTATTGAAGACCAATCGTTTAGACTTAAGCCAGTACAAAATATGGAATTATTATATGATGCTGACGAAAGTAGAGAACGCCTTTAAGGATTTAAAATCATATTTAGGATTACGTCCGAATTTTCATCAAAAAGAAATTCGTGTGGATGGCCATATTTTCATAACCATTCTTGCCTACCATTTGTTACACGCAATTGAATACACTCTACACCAGAAAGGAGACCATTCACGTTGGTCAACAATAAGGCGTATAGTCAGCAGTCATAATTATTCGACGATTCAGTTGCCAACGGTAAAAGGTCCGGTCATAAACGTAAGGAAGCCGGGGATACCGGAGGGTGTCCATATTGAAATTTATAAAAAGTTAGGAGTACCGTATGAAAATTTGCCTGTGACAAAAACCATCGCATAAAAAACTTGAGGTCCGACTGTGGTGCCTGTAGCTGTAACCCACCGATTATTGGTCTCTTTTTTTTTAGCCGCGAAAGTCGGGTTAAAA
>JAAELO010000810.1 GCA_024226555.1 Desulfobacterales bacterium
GATCTGTTCTGGTTAATCAGCGAAAAGCAAACAGGGCTTTGGATAAGTTGAATTTCAGGGAAAATTAAACATTATTCTTGCTGTCCCTTAAGTAGATAAGGTATCTAACAACATAGAGAAGAAATGTTTTGTATGCGCGCGCGCAGACTTGCAAGTCTGCTATGATAATACCGCTGACCGTGGTTCCAACCTATTTTTCTACAAAATTGAGCTCCGAGAAAACTGAAAATTTCGAATAAACGCTTCATCAAAAATACCAAAGCAGTTGAATAGCTAAATTTAAATATTTAATTATATTGTAACTACTATCATTTGATAAGAATAGTAAAAGCAATAAAATCTGTGGAAGTTGGTCAACTCTCGACAAACTCTCGACAAACTCTCGATTCACAAATTGTCAATTTCGTTGTCGATTTCAGCAACATTCGTTCTCTTTACTGTATCTTCTTTGTTATTCTTTCGAACGAAAGGGCCTAAGAATGGAACGAAAATAAGAATAAGGTACAGCTAATAAAAAGCAATATTTCTTGAAAAGGCGCTTTTTCCCAATAACAGCGACCAAATTTTCATTATTAGGAGGGTGTCTAATAGCTTATGCTAAATTTTGTTGTTGTTCCATGGTGCGGATTTTCTTTTAAAAAACACTGAAATTCGGTATCAGAAAGTGATAGTTTTCGGCATTTATA
>JAAELO010000811.1 GCA_024226555.1 Desulfobacterales bacterium
CTATACTAATGGTTAATTGAAGAAGGGGAGAGAGGTATTGGAACATGTAAGATGGAAATAATATATGCTTTGGAAAGGGCAGTAGATGATATTAATCTCTAAGTCTCACAGGGCTGTTTTTATTGGGTTATTCGGAAGTATAGTTTATCTATTCTAAGATGCTTTGAACGATCATTTCGACCGCGCAAACGACAGTTTGGTACCCTCTTTGTGTTTTGTTCGAGTGTATCTCCCGCTCTAACACGCGCATGCAAGATAGGTTGACTGAAACGATCGATCATGAACATGGCGCTATCGAATTCAAACCCAAAGCATCTTAGAATAGATAAACTACTTCCGAATAACCCAACAAAAACAGCCCTGTGAGACTTAGAGATTAATATCATCTCCTGCCCCTTCCAAAGCATATATTATTTCCATCTTACATATTCCAATACCTCTCTCCCCCCTTCTTCAATTATAACCATTAGTTTAGGTCCATTTTATTGCGGATCCCTTGGAATTAAAGGAATGGAAAATATGTGGTGAAAAAATGGAGTTTATTAAAGGTGCGTAATTGCGCAGGCCAGGCCGAAGCACTGAAATTATTTTTTTTTGATATTTTTAAAGATATAGTGAAGGAATAGATGTGTTTGAAATATTGGAATATTGATCATAATATTTAGTTTAAAATTTTATTTTTTTGAACGGCCCACTCCGTTCCCCAGACCAGTTTAGTGATAGACACCCAACGAGCCACCTCCTACCACTCTTTTGAAGTCTTTTGATAG
>JAAELO010000812.1 GCA_024226555.1 Desulfobacterales bacterium
CATAAATGATATTGGGCTGTAGCTGTGACCCGTAAAATTTTGGGGATTCTTGATTTTGAGTCGATTGTTTCTGGGCTTTTCGAGTATATCGGTTCCGAAATTTCGCGTTTTCTGAATATGAAATCCGTCGTTTTTCGCATGCAAATACTCTTTCGGATCGAACATTTCTTGCTCCGACCAGGAATATAAAGGATATTTGCTTGCGATTAACGTTTCTGGAAACGATTTTATGTTCCGAAAGCGTTTCGGACCGTCCGAAACCTTTTCCGAAAGGACCGGGAACGTTTTTGGGCGTTTTTCCTTTAAAAAAGCTTGAAAAAAACGTTTTTCGGGCTTTCGGAGAAACGCGCCCGCGTTTCCCATCCTTGTCGGAGTATACCCCAAGAACGTTTCCCAAATATTTGATCAAACACCCCCCCCCTAAAATTTTGAAAATTTTGGACCCTTAGGGGGGGGTGTTTGGTCAAATAATGATGGTAAGGATGATCTGAAGCAATGAATGTGGGAAAATGCATATTTGATCTGACCTGTTCCTCTGTGCTGGATGAACCTCA
>JAAELO010000813.1 GCA_024226555.1 Desulfobacterales bacterium
CAAGGTATTAAATCGGGTCTGAATTTTTTGATGGAAAAAACTGCAAGACCTGAAACAGTCACAAGTCTCAACTTTCCTGCGGAGGATGCAGGAATCCATTTTGGAATTGTTTGGCAATACGAAAGCAAGAGTAAGTTCAATACGTCTGAGCGCTCTACTGCACGTAAGGAACTTCCCACGATCCTTCTTATCGTGTTGACTATGTATAGAAATGTCTGTTATAAAACTTTTAGTCATTGGCTTAATATCCAACATATTAAGTTAATAGATTAGAAGGGGCGAGAGTTGCGAGCTCTTGCTCCTTTGCTAAGTAGTATTTTCGAAAGCAAATACTGAATAAAGATTTATACTGACCTGTTAAAAAAATCAACTATAAAATATAGTATTGTAAAATATATTCTAAATCCTGAAATTGAATAATTTTTTATTCAATAGTAATACAAATCTTACTTTTGCATTATTATCATATAAAATTATTATTTCAGATTAAGAAAAAAGATGCTAAAAAATAATAATAAAAATTTAATCGGGAACCTCTAATAAGTTCTATCAAGTTGCATTTTTTTAAAATAAAAACTAACGAGAGATTAAAATTTATAGAAAATATTTAAAGGGTTAAAAATATAATAACGTTATCCCAACTAGGCCAGTACCTTTCTAAAACAGCTTGGATCTTAATCGGCGCTTTCGGTCCGACTCCTAAACTGATAGGGAATATTTTATTATTTTCATTCATAACTCTAACTTTCAGTCGAAAACATTTCCGCTAAAGATTCTCCTTGTGCTAAAACTCTGTCTGCTTCCAGTTTTGCTAAATCTGGTGGATAACCATATCTCATCAATATTTTCTTAACTGTCAGTCTCAATTTTGCTTTGACATCATCTCTTTTACTCCAATCAACCGTTGCGTTTTTTCTAATTACATCAACAATTGTATGAATCAATTCTTTCATTTTAGTATCATCTAAAAAGCTCGTAGATTCATTTTCACTTAACACACTATAAAAGGCATATTCTTCAGGAGTTAATCCAAGCTCTTCAGATTTATGGTCTTCCAAACGCATGTCTTTGGCAATCTCAGATAATTCTTGCAGTACTTGTGCTGAATCAATTTGGTTGTTATGATAGCGCTTTACAACTGATTCTAACATTTCTGAAAAGCGTTTTCCTTGTACTAAATTTTTTGTTTTACGAACTCTGACTTCATCACTCAAAAGCTTTTTGAGAAGTTCAAAAGCAACATTCTTTTGTTGCATATTTTTAACTTCCAATAAAAATTCGTCTGATAAAATACTTACTGACGGACTTTCGATTCCTGCGGCTTCAAATATGTCAATTACTCCATCACTTGAAAGAGCATCATCTACAATTTGTTTTATGGCGGTTTCTACTTCATAATCTGATTTTACCTCACTACCTGTAAACTTATTTATACGTGCTTTTACTGCCTGAAAGAATGCAACTGCATCTTTTATCGCTTCTGCATCAGGACTTGGTATTGAGATTGCGAACAGCTTTGACAATAAGGTTACTTCTTTTAAATAGCGTTCTTTTAGTTTTACATCTGACAGCACAAAGTTTTGAGCACCTAATAAAACTTGTAATTTTTGAGCAGTATCTACCTTGAAATAGGCTTTAAAATCAAAACCGTTAAACATCTGTTCTATGATTTCAAACTTCTCTTTCATACCAGCAATTGCTTCTTTTATATCAACAATTGGTTCTCCTTCGCCACCAGATTGTAAATAAATTGCCATTGCATTTCTCAGGTCTTGACCAATACCTATGTAATCGACTACTAATCCGCCTGGTTTGTCTTTGTATACTCTATTTACTCTTGCAATGGCTTGCATTAGGTTATGACCTTGCATTTTTTTATCAACATACATTGTATGCGTACTTGGAGAATCAAAACCTGTTAGCCACATATCTCGAACAATTACTAATTTTAAATCATCATTAGTATCTTTCATTCGAGTAGCTAAATCTTTTCTTTGTTTTTTGGTGGTATGATGTGGTTGAAATAATACAGGGTCGTCAGACGAACTGGTCATTATGACCTTAATCATTCCTTTATCTAAATCATCATTGTGCCATTCAGGTTTTAAAGCAATAATCTCATTATATAATCTCACACAAATATTTCGTGTCATCCCAACAATCATTGCTTTGCCTTCAAATACCTTTTGTCTTGCTTCAAAGTGCATTACAATATCTTTGGCAACATCTTTTATTCTATCAGGATGCCCAACAACTGCATCAATAGTTGTTGTTTTCTTTTTTGCTTTTTCTATCTGTTCTTCTGTTGCACCTGCAATATCATTTATTTCATCATCCAAGGCTTTGGCTGTTTTTTCATCCAGCTTAATCTTAACCAAACGAGATTCATAACCAATGGGGACAGTTGCACCATCATCAACTGCTTGTTTGATGTCATAAACATCAATATACTCTCCAAAAACTGCTGGTGTAGATTTATCTTCTTTTTCTATTGGTGTGCCTGTAAAGCCAATGTAAGAAGCATGAGGTAAAGCATCACGTAAATATTTTGCATTGCCATATCTGATTTCTGAACCATCTTCGGTTTCTACCACACGACCAGTAAAACCATATTGACTTCTGTGTGCTTCATCTGCGACTACAACGATATTAGTTCTGTCTGATAGGGTTTCGTAAACATTACCTTCTGATGGAGCAAATTTTTGAATGGTCGTAAATATTACTCCACCACCTGAAACTTTTAACAGTTCTTTTATGTGTTCTCTGTTATTTGCCTGAACGGGTGTTTGGCGTAAAAGACCAACACAATTTCCAAATGTGCCAAAAAGTTGGTCGTCTAAATCATTTCTATCTGTAAGCATCACAATGGTTGGGTTTTCCATCTGAGGATGTGTGATAATTTGACCACTATAAAAAACCATTGATAAAGATTTCCCCGAACCCTGAGTATGCCAAATAACGCCAATCTTTCTGTCACCCTCTTGTGTGTGTGTTGCTCTTAAAGTTTGCTCAACTGCTTTTTGTACTGAATAAAACTGATGGTAAGCTGCAACTTTTTTAATCTTAACTTGTGAAATCAAACCTGTTTTTTCGTCTTTCTTTTCTTCTTGCTCAAATACAGTGCAATAGCGAATTAATTTTACCAATGTTTTTTTATTGAGCATATATTCTGTTAGAACTTGTAGTTCTGTTCTAACATCATTTTTAATTTCCTTTGGTGCTTTCCAAGAAAGGAATCGTGTGAAGGTAGCAGAAACACTTGATGTTGTTGCATCTATTCCGTCTGAAATTACGCAAATAGCATTGTAGTAAAAAATACTTGGAACAGCCTTTTTGTAGTTTTGAATTTGTGTGTAGGCTTTTCGTAGTGTGGCTTTTTCATTTGTGGCAGATTTAAGCTCAATGAAAACTAAAGGCAAGCCATTTATAAAAACGACTACATCAAATCTTTTCTCATTATTGCTTTCTTTAACTACTAATTGATTAACCACCCAAAAACTGTTATTTTCTGGAGTTACACAATCCAACAAGTTTACATTGATTCCTTTTGTTCTCCCGTCTTTGGTGTATTCCACCGTTACGCCATTGGTAAGCAATGTATGGAAACGCTCGTTGTTTTCCATTATATCTTCTGTACCAAGATTAATTACCTTTTGGTAAGCTTCCACTCTTGCAGATTCGGGAAATGTAGGGTTTAGCTTTTTAAGAGACTGTTTAAAATGGTTTTCTAAGATTACAGAAGCAAAATTTTCTCTTTGTGGATTATCGCTAATGGGAGAAATATCTGCGCCATTAAAATACGTATAGCCTTGACTAACTAATTGATCAATTAAGGATTTTTCTATGATATTTTCGTTTAATGTATTCATAGACTCTTATTCAAAATTCTCCTTTAAAAATTCGGCAACATCATTTTCTACAAGTTCGGTTTTAGCTTTGTAGAGTGTGCCTATAAATTCTTTCACATCTTCATCATCAATTATCCACTTAATTTGTTCATTTGAGTATGATGCATTTAATATTTTTAGTATTTCATCATCAGTAAAGTAACTCATAAATGGAGTTAATTCTTCAATTGTACTGTGGGTAGTTACAAAATTTTCTGAAAGAATAAACTGTTCTAAATTAGAAACGTAAAGCCCGGGTTTCGATGAGCTTACAATCTCATCTGAATCGACCTCAATAATGTAATCTTCATCTTCCGTTTGGATAAGTATACTTTGATTCTCATCTATGTTATGCCAGTACTCAATAATGTTGTCTTTTGTAATTTCAACATCAAGTTCAGCATTCACTTTTTCTATAAAGTAATCATCAAAGAACTTTGAAACACTTTTTTGTTTAAACTCTTCGTAGGTTTCTACGACAATAATATTGTGATGCTTATTTAAAGCTTCTTTTAGTCGACCATCCTTTGCACAAACAAACACATTTTTATTTGGGATTTCCTGAAGGTATTCAAGAACAGAGAAGTAAATTAAAGCATCTTTAAATCCTTTATCTGTATTATCTCCACTTTCAAAAGGGGCTCGTTTATGAATAGCTAATTCTTTTATTTGAGGTAAAACACTATTGTCTTTTAAGTCAATTGTTTCAAACGGAATTACTTCATCATCAATTAGCTTTTGAATATAATCTTCAATATTAAAAGCTTTTGTATCATCCTCACTTAAACCAATCAGTTTATGAAAAGGGTTTGTTAAAAATTTGTCTTTATTACTTGCTAATTTTTTTCTTTTTTGTCGTTTAATTTCTTGAATTACCGTTTCAGGTATTACAATGTCAGCATCTTGCAAGAATCGTTCTAGCTCCACCCTACCACCTAGAAATTTATTGGCATCAGTGTTGTGAACTATATTGGTATCAAATATTACTTTTTCATTCATACGTTATTCTCTTTATATTCATTAACTCGTAATTGCCCACTCATTAATTTGGGTAACAAAGTGTCTCGAGAATTCTTTAAGGAAAGGACATGTTCGTTATTAACAGATTGTTTTTCAAGAATACTCTGGAATATTTTTGAAATTTTGAATAGTATTTTCTGGGTAGGAATAATTATTTCTACCTTTCTTAATTCAGATTGTCTAATTCCCGCAACTGTGGATCCTGACGCACGAGATTGTAATAGATGTTGCCCATACTTAGAAAACAAATAATAATATAAATATTGTGATGTGATTTTTTCGTTAACCCGTAAAGCAAATAAACGTTGCGAGAGAATATATTTTGTGTTGGTATTTAGATAATACATTTCTCCCAAAGGTGCCTCTGATGTAAGAAGAATATCTCCTTTTTGAAGTTCATCTTTCATCCATATTGAATACAATTCTTCACTTCCAAAATTCATAGCATCTCTTCGAACTATTTTACCATTTTTAATAGACTTAGCAGATAAGGCCGGTATACCATTTTCAGACCAATCAGTACCAAGCTTTTTAGGCGTTTTCCCTCTATAATCAATGATAAGATTAACTACATCATCAATTTTTAGAGTTTTCCAACCTTCAGGAAGTTCATCATCAATTCGATACTTTCCAAACCATTCTCGATAAATAGTTTGTGCGGCTCTTTCCAAGGTAAGGTTTTGTGCTTGAAGTAGTTCTATTTTATTATCAAAAGCTGCTAAAATATTAGCAATGGATTTTTGTTCTTCTAAATTTTTGGGTATGATAAAAGGAAACTCTCGCATTGTTTTTAATGAAACATTTTTAATGGTTGTACCACCTGCAAGTCTTTCAATATATTTTTGAAAATACCGTGTTCTGATTTGGTAACCAATAAAACGTTTGCTAATTGAATCCTTTACATTGAAATAACAAGCACTCTTTCCAAGAAAGCATTTTTCATTATTGTAGTAGGCGAAATATCCCAAAGATCCATTAATTGAAACTAAAATAGTTCTCGAATTTAAATTTTTCTTGTATTTTTCATATTCTACCTGAGAACATCTTTTCGTTTCTTGTTTTATTTTAATTTCACCTTCATTAAGGTTGTTACCATTAATGAAATAATATTCTCCATCCTTTGTATATTTTGGTGTTCCGTGTAATCCATCTCCTAATATTGAGACAACATCATTAAGAGTTGTTTCCTCCCACCCCTTTGGCATATTGTTATCTATATTCATAAGCTAAACCCAATTTTAGAAAGTTGAATTTCAATTTCTTGGTTTAGCTCGGCTTCTTTATCCATTTGTTGTTTTAAAGTGGTAGTAAGTTCTGCCATTTTATCATCAAATGGTATCCTTGCATCCTCTTCATCCACTATGCCAACGTATCGTCCAGGCGTTAGCAAGTGAGCGTGTTTTTCTATATCCTCAATTGCGGCAGATTTACAGAAGCCTTTTACGTTTTCGTAGTTTTCCCCATTACGCCAGTTATGGTAAGTTTCAGCTATTTTTTGAATATCTCCCCATCCATTTTCGTGAAAATCACCTTGTTTTTCTTTGTCATCGGTATCAGATAAATTTTTATGAACACGGTCTTTCATATAACCCATATCAGAAGCATCAATAAACAGCACTTCCTTACTATGGCTGTTTTTCTCTCTACGCAAAAACCAAATACAGGCAGGAATACCAGTATTGTAAAACAATTGTTTTGGTAAGGCTAAAATACATTCTACCAAATCGTTTTCTACTAAGTTTTTACGAATATCGCCTTCGCCAGATGTATTTGAACTTAAAGAACCGTTAGACAAAACGGTAGCCATTACACCTTTTGGTGATAAGTGATACAACATATGTAGCATCCATCCAAAATTTGCGTTTCCGTTTGGTGGTGTTCCGTATTTTTTCCAGCGTGCATCTTCTTGCAGAATATCAACACCCCATTCTTTTTGGTTAAATGGTGGATTTGCCAAAATATAGTCAGCTTTTAAGTCTGGATGTGCATCTTTTAGGAAAGAACCCTCAGTATTCCAAGCCACAAATTTCGAGTTGATATTTCGGATTGCTAAATTCATTTTAGAAAGTTTCCAAGTGGTTTGGTTACTTTCTTGTCCGTAAACTGTAATGTCTTTTACGCTTCTACCGTGTGCAGTAACAAATTTTTCACTCATTACAAACATACCACCGCTACCACTTGCAGGGTCATAAACTCGGCCTTTGTAGGGTTCTATCATTTCTACCATTAGTTTTACAATGGCTTTTGGAGTATAGAATTGTCCGCCTTTTTTTCCTTCTGCATTGGCAAATTCACCCAAAAAGTATTCGTAAACTCTTCCAAAAAGATCTTTTGAGTTTTGGTTTTCAGCTTGTAATTCAGTATTGGATATTAAATCAATTAATTCTCCCAAAGATGTTTTATCTAAGTTGGCTTTACCATAAACTTGTGGCAGTACGTTTTTTAGTTCTTTATTCTCTTTTTCTATAGCGTCCATTGCTTCATCAATGGTTTGACCAATATTTGGGAGTTTTGCCTGTGCATGAACATGACTCCAACGTGCTTCTTTTGGTACAAAAAACACATTTTCAGCTATGTACTCATCTCTATCTTCTGGATCGCTCCATTCGTCAGCTTCAAGTTTATGATGTAGTTCCGAAAATGATTCAGAAATGTATTTTAGAAATACCAAACCTAAAACAACGTGCTTGTATTCAGCAGCATCAATATTCTTTCTGAGTTTATCCGCTGCTTTAAATAGTTTTTGCTCAAAACTGCTATTATCTTTTTTTGCCATATATATTTCCTATTGTACCTGTTTTTCTTTAATGTATAAAATATAATTATGCTGCTGTTTGTTTTTTGAGGAAAAATTATAAAGTCTCAAATTTTATAGTTGTTTTAGCTCATTTTTGCAGTTTTAACAATACTCATTAATTTTGTTTTATCAGCAAGACATATTAAAATATATGAAAAATATATGTTAAGATTTTGTCGAATTAAAACTGTGATGCAGCTATTAGTATAATTCAAAAATTTTTTATTTTAAGGTTTTCTACCTTTCAGCAGTAAACAAAATGGGAATAATAAGTCCAACGAAGCTAATTAGACACCCTGCTGTGGATAGATACATGGTATTATCATAAGCTATTTGATTGGATATTTGAAACATAGGGTTTTGAGGGACTTTGGGGGCACCAAGATAACTATCTATAATAATTAATCACTTCATGAAATGGCCTTTTTTGTCCTTAGTTTGATGTTTTTGACCTAAAAGTGCTGTTTAAGAAAGATTTATATCTTAAATCGAACACCTTATTTTACTAAATTCATTTCTATAAAATAATTTTAATTGAGAATGTTATTTTATTTTGTTACCTAATTGTTATAACAAATATGAACAAGTAATTAAAAATTATTAGATATAGGGAATTATGAATCATCTTGAAAAGTTAATTAGACAATTCTACGAGTGGCAAGGTTATATTGTAAAAGGAAATATTAGAGTTGGAAAGTTAGACCATGGTGGATGGGAAGGAGAGCTTGATGTTGTTGCATATCATCCTTTAGATGACATATTAATTCACCTTGAACCTTCAATTGATGCTCACTCCTGGGCGAAACGTGAAGAAAGATTTACTAAAAAATTTGCTGCTGGAAGAAAATATATTTTTACTGATGTATTTCCATGGCTTAAATCTTATCATCCTGTGCTTTGGGGTCGGACCAAGACAACTATTTGAAATAGTAGTAAATACCTTTTAAAAAGGCCTCTTTTTTGGCCTTAGAACTATCTTTTCGGTATCAAAAAGGTACTTTTATGAGGAAGACAAGGGGTCAAGTCTGCTTTTGACCTTTGCAACATTTTAAATATTTTCATTCAGTTTCTTGCAAAATTATTTGATAATGATAAAATTAATCCCATTGCAACACATCAATATTTATAAAAATTTTAAACTGAAATACACTTTTCAATAATAACCTGCAAATCAAGATAGGGTATGTCATGGAGACAGAAAAAATTCTTAAATTATATGAAGATAAGATAATAAGATTCCGAAGATCTCATAGTAGAAGATATGAGAAAATTATTAATAGTATAATTTCATATATAACCGGAGAGTCCAATCTAGGGACAAGGGGTCAAAACTTCATTTGAGCTTTGGAAAGAAAAAGGACAAGGGGTCAAGTCTGGAAATGACCTTTGCAAAATTTTCTATCTATGATATAAACTTTTTATTATGGCAAGACCACTACGAATAGAATATCCCGGGGCATGGTACCATGTGATGAACAGGGGCAGAAGATCAGAAGAGATTTTCTTTGATAAAAAAGATTATCTGGTATTTGTTAATCTTATTAAAGAACTGGTTGAATTGTGGGGTGTAAATATATCAGCTTATTGCCTTATGAGTAATCATTATCATATCCTTTTGCAAACTCCCAAAGGTAACCTTTCAAGGGTAATGCGCCATCTTAACAGTATTTATACACAAAGATTTAATGCAAGACATGGATTGGATGGATCTCTTTTCAAGGGAAGGTACAAATCCATACTGGTTCATCATGATAGCTACCTTCTTGAGCTTACGAGATATATTCATCAAAATCCTGTAAAAGCAGGAATGGTTAAAAAAATGGAAGATTATTCCTGGAGTAGCTACAAAGGGTATCTTTCATATTCAAAAGGATGGGATTGGTTATATAAAGATATAGTCTTTTCTATGATAACTAAAAAGAAAAAAGGGCGATTAAAACCTTTTATTGAGTTTATGGAGAAAGATGAATCGGGGGAAATCAGCAGTATCTTTTCGTCATCCAAACTGCCATCCATTCTTGGTCCTAAGGATTTCATTACAAAAATCAGAGAAAAGTACTATTTTGATAATAAATTGGAAGATATCCCGGATGTTAAAATTTTATCCCCTGACCCTGATGTAATCATTAAAAATGTTTGTCTTTATTATAAAGTAAATACTTCAGACCTTATGATAAAGAGACGTGGCTGGTTTAATAAAGCAAGAGATGTTTCGATTTATCTAATCAGATATATTTGTAATGAGACACTGAATGATATTGCTGAATTGTTTGAAATGAATACTTATAGTGCGGTGAGTAGCGCATATTTGAAAGTTAAAGTGCTGATCAATAAAGATAAAAAAATCAAAAAAGATATAGAACATTTAATCAATAAAATATCTAAAGGTCAAAAGCAGACTTAACCCTTTGTTTTCCATAAAGACCAAACTGCTTTTTGATAGGGCTTATGCATATATTAAGAAATATTATTAAGATGTTAGAATTTTATTCTCAACATAATGGGTTCGTGCCGTTGATTCCATTTTTTTAGAATGAGGAGACCATTATGACATTAGATAATAAACTCAACATTACCAATCAGGTTGAACTATCCAAGGCCGAAGAAAAAATCAGTAAGAAAAAGGTTAGGCAGTTTTTTGATTCTAATGATATTGCCAGAGCAGAGGTTGGAACCTTCGCAGGGCTTACGTTTATCCATACCTACTTGTTTGAGGAAATTTACGACTTTGCAGGTAAAATACGTGATGTGAATATTGCTAAAGGTAACTTCCGCTTTGCGCCCTTAATGTATCTGCAACAATCGCTTGAGCATATTGATTCAATGCCACAGGGCAGTTTTGATCAAATTATAGAAAAATATGTGGAGATGAATATTGCCCATCCTTTTCGAGAAGTAAACGGTCGTACCACTCGTATTTGGCTCGATCTAATGCTAAAAAAAGAAATCAAACAAGTTATCGATTGGAACCTGGTCGATAAAAAAGAGTATTTATCTGCCATGGAACGTAGCGTAGTGAAAGACATCGAAATCAAGGTTTTGCTCAAACAGGCATTAACTGATCAGATAAACGATCGTGCCTTGTTTATGAAAGGTATCGATGTTAGCTATTTTTATGAAGGTTATAGTGAGTTTAAGACAGAGGAGCTTTAGCGCTAATTGATAAATAAAAAACTTGTCATTCCTAATTAGAATAAAAAAGAAGAATATCTTTTTTTAACAAAATGTTTCCAGGAAAAATGGATTTATGGTGTTTTAGAAGCTCTTTTCAGTTGAAAGATATACATCAGTATATTTTTTAGATTTGTCGGGTTTCGCTTCGCTCTACCGGACCTACAAATAAAAAAAGACAAGGTCAAGTCTGGAAATGACCTTTGCAAAATTTACTATCTATGAAATAAACTTTTTATTATGGCAAGACCACTACGAATAGAATATCCCGGGGCATGGAATGAAATTGCTTCATGAGAACCATGGATTTGGTTTATGTTCCATCCCAAGGGCAAATAGCATTTTTAAAATCTCCTTTTTTCAGACTTTCAGAATCCAAACCAATAAAAACTCTACCATCAGCTTCAAATTCGTATTGGAATACCAAAACGTAATTGTCGATCTCATATAACCAATCCAAATATTCCTCAAAGGTATCAAAATCATCTTCTTCGAGATACTTAAATTCAAAGCAGTCATCATACCCTGTTTCATGATGGTATCCCTTAGCGTCAAAAACATGACCATCTTGCTCACTTATCGGTCGACCTAACAACCTATTGCTAGAGAATGAGGGTAAATCAAAACCTCCGAACTCTTTTTCAAGTATTTTTTCCAAATCAAGGTAAAGTTTACGAGGTAGAAAGTCAGACAAATCCTGGATGTTATCACTGAAATAAAATCCAGGTTTAAACTGAAGTTTATATTCATTCATGACCAAATTTTTCATAAATTTGGATATTTTTTGCTCAGTAGGGTACTCAGTAATCACGAGTTCATCTACTGAGGTGTTTGAATAAAACGCTTTTCCCCAACCTGATTGTTTTA
>JAAELO010000814.1 GCA_024226555.1 Desulfobacterales bacterium
AAAATATGAACTTACAAAACCAAATTAAATCACTGTACAGCCAGCTCACCCCTGAAGATCAATTGAACTTGCTGGACGAGTTGTCTACCATCAGTACTGGTTACTCAAAGATGCATGTTGAAGACAAGGTTTCATCCTGCCCCCATTGCAATTCCGACAAGATAACCAAGCACAGCAAATACAAAAAAGGCCAACGATATAAATGCAAATCATGCAAGAGGACATTTTCACCTACGACAGGCACTATTATTCACCACATAAAAAAGCCGGACAAATTTGGGCAATATGCCTCTATCATAGAAAAAGAGGGCTTGTTAACAGTTGCCGAAATGGCCAAAAGGTTGGATGTCAGTATTCCGACATCTTTTGAATGGCGGCATAAAATACTGCTTTCGTTGCCAAAGGAAAAAGATAAGTTTTCAGGTGAGACACAGATGGACGATTTATGGTTTCTTTATAGCCAAAAAGGCAGGAAAGGTTTAAAGTATGCAAGGAAAAGAGGCGGGAGCAAGCGCAAAGGTGACAATAGTTTTCAGGCAAAAATTATTACTGCGAGCGACAAGAGCCAAGTAAAGATGAAACTTGCAAAAATTGGCAGGATAAGTAAAAACGACATTATCAGTGCAGTAGGTGACAAATTCACAAAGAGCACAAAATTGGTGACCGATGCACACAGCAGCTATTCTGCCTTTGCGAAAGAAGCTGAACTTGAGCACGTAAGTTTCACCGCAAAAAACCATAAAGCTGGCACAGGGGAAAATGTCCAATACATAAACAATATGGCTGAAAGGCTGAAAACTTTGCTGAACAGGGGCATGAGAGGAGTATCTACCAAGTATCTGCAGCATTACGTTTCATATTTTGCTTACAGGGAAAAAAACGAAATTGAAATCAGGGAACACCTCAAAAACAAAAAGACATGGGACATTTATACAAATATTGAAAAAATGTATGCAAAATTTATTGAAAGCAAATCTGTTAGGACATACAGGTGCCCCACAAAGAAAAACCGGAAATCTCAAAATTGGAACGGGTCGGTAGTCGAGCATTACTCATTTTTGCAATAACAACAAAATTTATTCAACAACAATGTTATTAAATAGAGCCAAAGAAATTTGAAACGCTTTCCAGAGGATTTTATGTTCAGGTTAACAAAAGTAGAATTTGACAACTTGATATTCCAAATTGGAACATCAAGTTGGGGAGGGACAAGAAGCTTGCCTTATGCGTTTACTGAACAGGGTGTTGCTATGCTATCAGGGATTTTGAATAGCGACAGGGCGATAAATGTAAACATCCAAATTATGCGAATATTCACCAGGATTCGCCAAATACTGACTGACAATTTAAGTGTAAGATTAGAAGTAGAAGAAATTAAAAAGAAACTTGAAAACCAGGATAAAAGCATCGAATTGGTGTTTAGCTACCTGGATGAACTCCTCGAAAAACGAGAAAACCCACAACCGAGAAAACGGATAGGATTTTAAAAGAAGGAAAAGGCTGATTGCGATTGATGCAAAAAAAATTGAAGATCACACTTATTGATCTCCAATTCAAATATCAAAAGATTATTGGTTGATTTCTTTAACCAAACCTCCCCTTATCAAATTCCCATTTTCTTTTTAAGGTGTTTGGGAATCACGTTTTTATTCACCATAATGTCGATGGTTTTGTAACGGACAAAGGCTTCGGAAGCATAGAAAAATCCGTCGTACTTGTAGCCCTGGGTACCCCATGAATTTTTGATGATGTAATATTTACTTCCATTTTGGTCTCTGGCAATGCCCACTATTTCCATACCATGGTCATCTGTGGTGGTGTAGTTGTCAAAACCTTCCTGGCGTAACTCCTGGGTAATTTCTTTTTCAGCAACAGGTTCGTCAAAGCTGTACAACATTTTAGCCTGTTCTTTTGAGGTCAGGCTTTCCCATTTTTCTTTTTCTGTTCCCGACAGGTCCGGCTTGTCCTCATCAGGAACAACGGCAACACCATTTTTCCATGAAAAACCTTTCTCACTAATATCGGCACCCCAGGCAATAGTATGTCCTTCTTTTATTGACTCATCAATAATATCCATCATCTCATCGAGGGGTAGGTTATAGATTTCATCTAACATCCAATTGTCCGGGACTTCAAGAATAAATTTTTCATAAAAAGGGTGGTGGGTGTACGAGCCAATTTCAATATAGTCATCCATGTTAAGCCCCAGATGTTCGGCAAAAGATTGAGGTGTGAATTCCTTTTCATCATAGGTAAAGTTATTGGGGTAAGGCCCGATATAAACATCCAGGAGGCTTTCGAAGCCGTTGTGCCAAACAGGGGTCAGTTTTTTGTTCTTATTTTCAACCACCCCCTCAACATATTGCTGCAAAACTTTATCCATTTCGCCGTGCACAAAATATTCTTCACCAATTACCAGTCCATCAAAAGCTTCTTCAGGGACGATACCATGCTCTTTAATGATTTCGGTAACATCGTGAAAGGCACCCCCACCTCCAAAATTCAAACTTCCGTGAAACCGGACATATTTGTCGGCTTTATCAGAATAGGTGTTCCAGACAATAAAAGCTTCGGACAAATTGTACTCACCCTGGCCATTGTTTATCAATTCCGACTCGAGAAACGAAAGTCCCGAATAGCTCCAGCATGTTCCCGAGCGATATTGGTTTTTAACCGGGGAACAATCAAGGCGAATGTCTTCTGTAAATTGATAACCCTCCTTTTTCTCAGCGTTTTCATCTTTGTCCTGCGTAAATGCAAAGTTGCTTGCCATAACCACAAAGGCTATTAGTAAGCTGATTTTAGTAGTTTTATTCATCGTATTATGTTTATTTGTGAATTGATAACAGCGCAAAAGTAGGGAAATAAAAAAGGCTGCCAAAAATAATTCAGCAGCCTTTCTAAATACCAAGTTCATTCATTCATCCCCTCAACCGGCGTCTTCAATTGTCAGTCACTCAATTAAATTCTCAAGTTTCTGTCCGAAGGTTTACAAGTATTAACAAAACCCAGTTACAAGTTTACAAAATTCATCAATTTGTTGTAGTTTTTTTTGGACAGTCGAACCTGGTATTTACTTAACCTAAAAATCCAGTCATCTATGAAAACAAAATCCTTACACTTATAAAAAGTAACATTTATTTCAAATAACGAGCCCTAAACAACGAAAGAGTTTATTAAAACTTCACCATTAATCCTTTTTGCATTGGATGATAAGTTCAAAAGTTTGTTCAACAATTCAACCTTCATGGGTTTCATCAGGAAACCGGTAACTGAAGGATGGCTTTGGGAACGGCGAAAATCAGAAAAGAACTGCGATGATGTAAGTATTACAAGTTGTATAGGATGATCTGTAGATTTTTCAATTTCCTCAAAATATGTTAAAAACCCCCATCCGTTATTGTCGCTCATCGATGTTTCCAAAAGTATCAAATCAGGAATCATCGCATGTCTCTTCGTCAACACTTCCCCCAAATATTCTACAGCGTCTTGTACACTGCCCACAGAATTTATGTTCTTCCTCTTTGTAAATTGCTTAAGCTTGAGCTCAGATAACAAAACGCTGAACTGGTCGTCATCAATGATGAGTACCTTTTTTCCTGTTAGTTGATCCGTTTCAGCTTTCATAACTTTATTATCTGATGCAAAAATATATCTAATTAGATACTTGAATATCACGCAAAAAGCGTATTTTTAAAAATAGGTAAATCTACCTATTTTCTAACAAAACACTGATTATAATCGGTAAGCCAAATAGTAATTCCCTGACTAAATTCATGAATTTCCATGGTTAAAAAGGGTGGAGTAATTTACGCAAGCTGGTGACCATTTCAGTTGAGTCGGCATTTACTTGCATATAGGTTGAAGCGCCAGCATCGATCAGGGGTTTGATGAATTCGGTTTCGTTGTAAATATGAAGTGCCACGATACTGGTATTTGGACAGAGCTCGTGGATTTGCCTGATGAAAAGCCTGCTGTTGCGGCTAAGCGAGGCCAAATCGATAATAGCAACCTTGGATGATCTGATGGAATTTATTCCTTCTTCACATAGTTTAAGGTCAGGATTTATTTGAATAGGTACCTGGCCAAATTCCTCATGCAACATCTCGGCTATCGCGCTATTGATGGACTTATTTGAGCCTAAAATTACCACAAGTATATTGATTCAAGAAGTTTTAATAAATCAAGTACAAAATTTGGTTGCAAAGCTATAACATAGATATGCATTGGGAAATAGGCGAATATACCCGAATGAATAGGCGAATTTACCTAATTGAATAACAATACATGGGGAATCGCTGAAAGGAAATGGATGAAATGGATATTGGAAAATGGTTAAAAGGTGGTGATCGGTGATGAGGTTAATCGTGAAGAAGTGGTATTCGGTGATCGGTAATCGGTGATCAGTGATCGGTGATCGGTGATCGGTAATCGGTGATCGGTGATCGGTGATCGGTAATCGGT
>JAAELO010000815.1 GCA_024226555.1 Desulfobacterales bacterium
ACAATATCCCATCTTTAAATATTTTGTTTTTCAATACAAGAGGGATCTGTTTATATCCTCTCAGTTTCCTCCATGATTTTTCTGCTTCAATAGCTAATTTAAACACCATTGTTAATGTAGTTTGCCTTGAACCCATTCCCTTTGTTTTTTTAGTTCGTAAACGGATTGTTGCAAATGTTGATTCAATTGGGTTTGTTGTTCTGATGTGAGACCAATGCATTGCCGGAAAACTGTAAAATGATAATAAATCAGCCTTATCTTTAATTAAGCAATTCGTAGCTTTAGGATATTTACATTCATATGTAGAAATAAAATGTTCACAGGCTTCTTGTGCATTCTCTTCAGTATCCGCTAAATATATTTCATGAAGCATTGATTTTGCCTTAGGTTGAATCTTTTTTGGTAATTTCTCCAGTATATTTGCTGTCTTGTGAACCCAACAACGCTGTCTTTTTGTTTCAGGAAATACTTCATCTAAAGCTGACCAGAAACCCAATGCTCCATCACCGATTGCTAATTTAGGAGCTGGTTTTAATCCTTGTTTTTTTACACGTAAAAGTAATTCTTTCCAGCCTAACTTACTTTCTCTAAAACCATCATCAACAGCCAATAATTCTTTATTTCCATTCTTATCCGCACCCATAATAACGAGAATGCAAGTTCTTTCATCTTCTAATCGTACATTGAAATGAATACCATCAACCCAAATATAAACGTATTCTTTCAGACTTAAATCTCTATTTTTCCAATCTATATAATCTTGCTCCCAGCTTTTCTTTAAGCGAACAATATTTGTCGCAGATAGACCTTTCACTCCATCTCCAAGAACTGAAGACAGAGCCGTTTGAAAATCATTTGTCGAAATTCCTTTTAAATAGAGCATTGGAATTAAATTATCAATACTTGGCATTCTTCGTATATATTTCGGTAAAATTATACTTGAGAATCGGGATTCTGCTGTATTGCCTTCTAAGCATCTATCATCTACACGAGGTTGCTTGATTTCAATTGGACCCATTCCTGTTGTAATATCTCTAGTAGGCATATATCCATTTTTTACAACAGCTTGTTTATTATCTTCAGTTTTAATGTTTTTATGTTTATTAACAAATTCATCTATTTCATTTTCTAAGGCTAACTGAAGCATTTTCCTAGCACCTTCCCGGGCAATCTTTTCTAACAACGACCAACTTTCTGTATCTGTACAAAAATCAATTTCTTTAGTAAACTTATCCATGAGCATATCCTCCAATATGGTTTATATTTGGTTTTATTCACCATAGGATATGCTCTTATTATTTAACTCGTCCACAACAATTTATTATATCTCTTCAAAGAATAAAGCTAATCTTTAATTCGAAGATCAACTTAAATAATTAATACTTAAATGAGCATCAACAAATTAAAAAATTCTATTCCAAAAAAAGTAAACAAAGTAGAACTGTGAAATTAAGTCTAAGCTAAAGCTTGATTAAGAGCTTACTTTAGATTAAACTTCGGCTGTGAATATAGAATTTCATTATTATACAATTTACTATCTTGCAAAAGAAGCCGGTTTTAATCATTCAGACTCAAAAATAATTGCTTATTCATCTCAGTTTGTCGATAACAATCTAATTGCATATTCAATAAAAACACAAAAAGAAATCTATAAAACAAAGGCAAGTCAGAATTATGGATTTTGGGATAATTCGTTTCCAGAAGAAGCATATATACCTTTTCATTTTTTTCCAGGAAATACTGATTATCCTGCTTCAAAAA
>JAAELO010000816.1 GCA_024226555.1 Desulfobacterales bacterium
ATCAAATCTTAATTAAAATGAAGGATGATTGTAGAAATTAGGAAAATGTCCATTAGTAATATAAAATGAATACTAAACTATAAAAACCAAAGAAAAACGTCTAAAAGTCTCAATTTTGGCCGTGCGTGTCTAAAAGCAAAATCCAAGAATATTGGGACTCTAGAAAAACATGTTAAGTACATCCAAAACACTAAAGAATATTGCAAAAACTCATATTTCCGTACCCAACTATTTTCTGCCATTTTCACTAAATAATATTCTACATAAAACAGTTTAGCCCTTAAGAAGTGGCGGGCTAAAGAATACTGAAACAAATCTCAAATTTGCCTTTTCACTGTTCTTCAATGTTTACGCATGTACTTCCATCTGAAATCCAGACCTTTTTCTCTAGCACCTGCACATGAACAACCACATGAGTTTCTGAAAATGAATATAATTTAGACGCATGTCGGCTAAAGTTTATGAATTATATAAAAATAAACTTTAGATCAGATGACGCCAAAGAGTATTCATTATATAAGAATAAACTTTGGACCGGATGGTGCCAAAGAGTATTCTGGTTTCATTTTTTACGTGTATCGCGTGTGCATCTCCAGAAGAAATATAGACAAAAAATCCCTAGTTTCTACTGTTACTGTTTTGTTTTCTGTTTCATAGGAACAGTGTTTTGCCTTTACATTTTCAGTTTTCTGCCTTTAGTGTTTTTTTCTAAACATTATCGTTAGAGAGTAACATTTCTTATTCTTTAGCCCGATTCTGTCCAAACAATATTATTTTTTATTGTTTGGCTGGATTAGGTCTAAAGAAAATATTTACTCTTTGGTCTAATGTGGTTGTTCATGTGCATGACCTAGAGAAAAAGGACTAGATTTCACATGGAAGTGCATGCATAAACATGGAAGCACAGTCAAAAGGCAAATTTGATATTTGTTTCATTTCATCAATTAAAAGTGAATTTCCAGGTTGTTTTTTCTTTAGCCTTATTAATTGTGGAAAAGATTATGGTTTTTATTTGTTTAGACCGAAATAAATGGTTCCTAAACATCTTTTACATTTGTGTTTAGACGCAAGCTGTATGTGTCTTTTCTTTATTCATTTTTTCGATGTGTGCTTTTAAAGGCAATTTGTCTTGTTGTTTGGGTGTGGCAACAAAGGTCATTTCTCCCGCGTTGGCCAAAACATACATTTTTAGTTTTGTTTGGCCCCGGGTTTTGTTTTAATTGGGCCAGTGGGTCTATTTTGTTCTATTTCTCTAGCTTTAAATCCCCTTGCGAATGGCTTATTAAATCTTTTTTTAAAAAGGACATAAAACACTACATGCTGTTTTTTCGTTAAGGCCCCCCCCCCTTTTAAAGTTTATTGCTCTCTGACTGCGTCTAAAGAATTTAGATTTTTGGGTATTTGAATTATGACTAATAGTATTTGAGGTCCTTTAGGAAATTTATTCTTTGGCAGATGACGTTTCCAAAAGGTGAAGAAAGGGAGGGTCTTTATAGTTTAGACCCCATGTTATTGGCAGGGCTAAACGATTATTATAATTTAGACGCTTACAATTCCACGGCTAAACGATGTCTCACTGTTGCTGTGTGGATTATGTTGCTTTGTTGTTAACGTTTTCTATACTCACAGATCTACTTCGAACTAAACATTAGCTCAAATAAACTGAATATTAGCGATCATTTAGTTGTTCACTTAATTGTCGTAGAGTTTGTTTTAGGTCGATCAACATTTCGATCTCAAACTTGAAAATTAAATATTCTGACACTTTTCTGCGGTAACGTACCCCTGGTGGGACTAGAATGAGCAGTAAAAGGGAAAACAAACCTCCAAAAAGACAACTTTCTTCCGCACTTCCGCAATCCAATTCATCCGAGCCAATCCCAAAGAAGATTCGCGATAACCAAAGCCAAGCAATCCCACAAAAATCCACAGAAAAAGAAAAAAATGATTTCCGTGCCGAAAGCATCAATTCACTTGAGAAATTGCAATTATTAAAGCATTTTTTAATTGTTCGCAACAATCGAT
>JAAELO010000817.1 GCA_024226555.1 Desulfobacterales bacterium
CTCTCCTTCCTTACCTCCTTCCCACTCTCCTTCCCAACCTCCCTCTCTCTCTCCTTCCACCCTACCCTCCCTCTCTCCTTCTCTCTCCCCCGCGAACGACCCTTCCTTTTCACCTTCCCATTCTCCTCAAAACTCTCCTTCTTCCTCCCCGACGGACTCTCCTTCTCCTTCCCCGAGTCGTTCCCCTACCCCTCCGGGAATCACATTATCTCCTACGGACACCACTCTGACCCCTAGCTATTCTCCAAGTAATTCTCCGGTGGATTCTCCATCCTCCTCTCCTTCCTCCTCCCCAGCGGATTCCCCGACCACTTCTCCGTCGAACAGTCCATCGACTGCTCCTTCCAATTCCCCTTCGAACTCTCCTTCTCTCTCGCCCGCGAACGAGCCTTCCTTTTCACCTTCCAATTCTCCTCAAAACTCTCCTTCTTCCTCCCCGACGGACTCTCCTTCTCCTTCCCCGAGTCGTTCCCCTACCCCTCCGGGAATCACCTTATCTCCTACGGA
>JAAELO010000818.1 GCA_024226555.1 Desulfobacterales bacterium
AGAAAAAGATAAACGAAGGTTTAAAGAATGGTTGGAAGATATCGTAAAAATACCAAAATTTCTGCCTTTATTTGAAAAAGAAGAAATCGATTTATATTCGTTTATTTTTGATTTGGACGAAGACGGTTTGGACGATGTGGGGATTTGGGATAAAATAAATAAAATTCACCAAAAAAGATTTTCAAGATTTAGGGATAAATTGATGGAAAATAATCACAGCAACAGTGAGACATCGTTTGGCCGCCCAAAATCAATTGAATAAACTTTAATTGAGTTTATCCATTTTAACCCGAACTGTTTAAACTAAATTGGGGGTATCGTTTTTAGCCAATGGCTAACTGCACTCTGTTTAAACTAAAATCATTTACAAAGGAAAGGCGTCTAAATTTAATAAATCAAAATGGCCCCAAAATAATAAAGTTTAAACACAAAAAGGGGTGAATTTCGTTTAAAAGGGGGGGGGGGCTAAACGAAAAGATCGCTGTAGCGTTTTATGCCCTTTTTTTAATACGTTTAAAAGAAGCGAGTTGAGCATGTTTAAACGAAAATGAAATATTTCAAAGTGAAACCTCTAAACTTTAATAATCTAGCCAAATTTGGTGTTTAAACGAAAATAAAATAATAAAATTTAACCAAATGTACGAAAACGCTTACCATCTTTCAATAAACTAAATTGCAATCACTAATTTTTTGAATTAAAAACTAAGTGTTGGGCTCAACAAGGTAACGAGCAGTTCGTTTAAACAAAAAGATCCGGGCAATTCACTTTTGGTTGATAAAATTAAATGAAACAAATCTCAAGTTTGCCTTTGCGCTGTTCTTTCATGTTCATGCATGCACTTCCATCTGAAATCCAGTCCTTTTTCTCTAGGCCATGCACATGAACCACCACATTAAAAATATAT
>JAAELO010000819.1 GCA_024226555.1 Desulfobacterales bacterium
TCTTAATTCGAGAGAATAGTTGAGGAAAAGCTCTCATCGTGACAGTTAGTTCAAGTTCAAGACTCGTAAGCGGCAATCAAGGATCAGCAAACCATTAATCAAGGAAACGGGGAAGGATCACCCATCAAAAAAAAGCTTGAACCACAGAGAAGCACCTCGACTTGTAGCACTTGCATTTTTTTTGTGGGTTCAGGGCCTATTTCTACACCGAACACATTACATTTTTTGCATAGGGCTGAGGGACATATATATGGCTACGTATATGTGATTTCAGCAAAAATAAGGCGTGTCTGGTTTACCATCACGAAAACTTTTTTCACTCAAAACAACAACTGTTCTGGGGTTATCTCGCCTGGAGAACACGTTTAAGGGGCTCAATCTCCCCAGAAAATAATTCTTTCCCTTCCTTTGGAACACTAAATAAAAAACTAAACAAAACTAAACAAAATTAAATAATTTTTAATTTAACGTTTTTTCGCAATGAAAATATTTTCACGCTTAGATAAGCTAGGAAAGCGTTACAGACACAGTTGTTGTGAGCCTCTGAAATTTTCATTGAAAAATTCAAAAAATCGGAGAAGAAATCTTCATTTTGAGTGTTTTGTGAGTTTTTGTGATTATATCACACATACGTAGCCATATATATGTCCCTCAGCCCTATGCAAAAAATGTAATGTGGGTAGAAACCCTGGCTGCGTTACGTCTCCTTTCGCAAGGTATGCATGGGGAAACAATGAGCAGAGAATGAGGATCTATTCGCCAGCTTAAGGATTTTGCCAAGTGAAAGAGTGAAGAAATTCCAATTGTCAAATCCCAAATTCCAAATAAATTTCAAAAA
>JAAELO010000820.1 GCA_024226555.1 Desulfobacterales bacterium
ATCGGTTCGTTATTTTTTTTTAAGCAGAGATTTTATAAAACTAAAGCCTTTATAATTTGTATTCAATCAAAATTCGAATTATTATAGGTTCCCTATAGTTAAAATGATTGATTATTGATATATTAATAGGATGAGCACCTTTAACCATAGAATGGAACAGGTAAATTTTGA
Organism: Desulfobacterales bacterium; assembly: GCA_024226555.1. Lineage (GTDB taxonomy): Bacteria > Desulfobacterota > Desulfobacteria > Desulfobacterales > JAAELO01 > JAAELO01. The sequence continues at coordinate 172 of JAAELO010000820.1, forward strand.
AAAAAAATAAAAATGGTCTTTTAGTCGGTGTAACTGGTGGAATTGCAACAGGAAAATCCACCGTCTCAAAGCTTCTAAAGGTTAAAGGAGCCGAACTGATCGATTTTGATATTTTAGCAAGGGAAGTTGTAGAAAAGGGGAAACCTGCTCTTACGCAGATTGCAGATTTTTTTGGAAATGATGTTATTTGTGATGATGGAACTCTTTCCAGAAAAAAACTATCAGACATAGTATTTAATGATGTTAATAAAAGGAAGAAACTAGAAAGTATAACACATCCGGCGATATTTGCTGCTTTTAACGAAAAAGTTAAAATCATAAAAAATGAAAAAAGTGATGCTATTATTCAGGCTGAAATTCCGCTCCTGATTGAGTTAAAGCTAATGCATATGTTCGATAAGGTTATTGTTGTTTATGTACCTGAGAATGAGCAGATAAAAAGACTTGTTAATAGAGATGGAATAAGCGAATCTGAAGCGGTCCGGATATTGAAGTCACAACTTCCAATAGATGAGAAAAAAGATGTTGCAGATTTTGTTTTTGACAACCAGGGGACCTACTCTGAAGCAGAATTAAAAGTTAATGTGTTATGGGATTATCTTGTTAAAGCAAATAAAGGGAAGGGATAAATGAGTATAAATGATTTTTTAAGATTACTTGGCAAGTATAAATATTTTATTTCCATTTATTTTGCAGCATTACCACTATTAGCATTTATTATAGGTTTTATAGACAAAAGACAAAGAGTGATTGATTATATATACTCCATACTGATTTATCTATCTGCAATCCCCGGAATGATATCTGCAACTCTTATTTTTTATACAATGTTTATTGTAAAAAGAAATCTGCTCAATGTAAATTTATTCATCTACTTCCTTCCTGTGATCTCAATGGCTTTAGTGTTTTATATCATTTCCAGGAAAGTTAAATTTGATGATCTCCCCGGTTTTAATCGTCTGTCCGGTCTGATGTTAATGATTGGTCTTGCGTCTATTGTAACTCTCTTTCTTTACAGACTAAGATTCTTTATTGGGTTCTTTGCTTCCATCGAAACTCTTTTAATAGCAGGGGTCGTAATTTTTATACTTTTTAAGGTCTCGTTTGCTAAGATTTCCGGCAAGAAGAAAAAATTTTAAATATTTGTATTTTTATAATTTTATGAAAAAGTATTAAAACTCAATACTCCGGATTTCATAATAAGACCTCTTGTAAATCTATTGTACATAAGATGCGATTTACAGTTCTTCAGGAAAATATTATACTTTAATTTACGGGTTGCTTTTTGGTAATGGGTCATAAAGTTATCGGGGTCTTTTTTTATTGATTCTGAAAGCATTAAAGCGCTTTCCATTGAATAGCTTAATCCTTCGGCTGAACTTGGACTTATCCATCCGGCGGCTTCTCCAATTAGTGCAACCATCTCTTTTCCAGTGTATAGCTGGTTTGATTTTTGAGGTCTTAAAAGATATGTTCCATTTTTCTTGTAAGGATTGTCAATATCAATCCCATAATCTCTGACTCTCTCTTTCAAAAGCTCAAATTTACCTGTCACATTATCTTTTGGATCCAGTGCACTACCTAAAATAATACTGTTCTCTTTTTGGATCATCCATGAATAGAAATCTGATATTTCTGAATCAAAAATAGAATAAAAACAAGGAGCAGGACCAGTTTTTAGTTTATACCATTCCTGAACAGCTATGTATTTTCTTGTTTTTTTCACATTATTAAAAGATAATTGTCGAACCTTTGAATATGCACCATCAGCACCAACTACAATTTTTGTGTTTATAAATTTTGTATCATTTCCGGATTTTAGCTTAAGGGTATGAAAATTTTCTTCCTTTTTAATCTCTTTTAATGAGTATCCAAACAATAATTCGGCCTTATCTGGAATTAAAGAGATTAACCAGCTGTCAAATTTTTCCCGATCCATGTTAATGTAATGTCTCTGGTAGTTGCGCTCAATTTTATTGTCAAAATCTATAGCGCAAACAGAGAAAAGCTGAGGATTAGATAATATATCTTTAGGTAAACCAAGTCCTAATTTCGCTAATATTTTCTGTGCATCTGGAGCTAAAAGCCCACCGCAGCATTTCTCCTGCTTTATTTCACCTTTTTCATAATCCCTTTTTTCAACAAGCAATACTTTGAAATATACGCTTAAAAGTCTTGCAAGTGTACTACCAGCAGGGCCCGCACCAATTATTGTAATGTCATACATCCGGAAACTCTCCATTTTTAAAATTTTCTTAAGAATAAAGATATACAACTATTATGAAATCTATATGAACAAATTATGAATAAAAAAAAATCTTATGGATTCCTGATACACTCTAAAAAAGCAAGCTTCTTGTAGCGTTCTGGAATGACGACCGTTTGAGTTAATATTTCTAAATACCAAAATACAAAGTATTTTCATTCTAAAATAGAGACAATTGATTTGTGACACTGCCTCAACCAGTCATATTTCTTAAAGAATGTGTTTATCAAACTTTTGCCTTCTATAGAACAAAAAGGTTTAGTTTTGTTCGGTGCAGATTTTTTCTTTTTGAAACGGCACTTCTACTAGAGGTTCCCTGAAGATAATAAAAAAGGTATGCTAATATTTATTTACGGGATTTTTCCATCCAGACTATTCTAAAACCGATATAATCAAACCGGCTACTTGTTCCAAGGGCATCTCTACTTGAACACTGACAATGTTTAGACCCATGTCTGAAGCTGCCGCCTCGAAGTACTTTAGTATATCCTTTTTTTGGCCCTGTTGGATCTGTAACTGAGTTTTCAGGATAATCTCCTTTCCAGTCTGAAACCCACTCCATAACATTACCCTGCATATCATAAAGTTTCCATTTGTTTGGTTTTCTTGTGCCAACTCTATGGGTTCTGTTTTTAGAGTTTACTTTAAACCAGACATGTTTCATATATTTTCGTTTACCATAAATAGATTTTGCTTTTAACCCTGCTCTACATGCATATTCCCATTCAGATTCAGTGGGAAGTCTATAATGCTTACCACCTTCAATTTTGTTCAACTGTTTTATAAATTTCTGTGTGTCTCTCCAGGAAACCTGTTCCACTGGAAAATTTTTACCATAATCTTTAAATTTGGCCGGATTACTACCCATGACCCTTTTCCACATCTCCTGAGTCACTTCTGCAATTTGAATATAAAAACCTTTTGAAATTATCACATTGTGAAGAGCTTCAGTTTTTCTATTATCTTTCTTACCACCTACTGTTTCTGCGATACCATCAAATACGGATTTTCCAACTCTTTCCAGAAAAAAACCCTCGGTATTTCCCATTTCGAAATCACCGGATTCTATATACACAAATTTCATACCTGCAGAGTTTGTGAATCCTTTCTTTTTGTCTGGCCTGAACTTTCTTGTTAGCCTTATACCAATGGGTCTCTTATTTTTGAATTTGATATTTACAATCTTTTTATAATAGCCCCTTGAAGAGATTATCGCTTTATATGATTTTCCAATTTTCAGTTTAGTATCAAGACTATACCTTTCGTTGTATTCAGTAAAAAGTATATCAGCATAATCAGGAAGAGTTTCAATTCTGATATTTACACCATTTAAAAAAGCATCAAGGTCATATTTTAAGACACCTTTTGCCTGTTCCGGGTATTTCGATGTGAGGCTTTTCCAGGCCTTTTCTTTGAATTCCTTTCCATATTCTGATTTTAAAATCTCTTTGTAATCTTTAACATCCTTTAAAATAAACTTTTTTATATTTTTTCTTCTCTTCTTTTTAATTCTTTCTATCTCTTTTTTTCTACGCGCACCTTCAATTCTTCTTTTTATCTTAAGATCTTCAAGCTCTTTTTTTTGAAGCTTTTTTCTTTTAATCATAGCAAGAATTGATTTTAAACTATCTTCATCATCGCTATCCTGTCCCATTCTTTTCTTCATAGCTCTGATTTTTGCATCAAGAGTTTTAATTTTGATCTCCTGAGATTTGATGTCCCGTTCATCTTTTTCCTTAGCTAAACGGGATTCCCTTTCGATCTTTTGAAGTTTTAATAACTCTCTTGATCTGTAGCTGGATTTTTTAGAGAGATCTTTGAGCCTGTTATCCTGTCTTAAGAAGAAAACAAGTTCCCCACCTCTTTGGCCTCCGGTACGGGATAATGAACCTAACTGAGGTGTTTGCTCTGCATTTTCATAGACGCCGGATTTTATGTATGGAAACAGATCTGATGGTATAAGAAAGTTTTTGTTGTTATCTCTTAAACCATTAATAAGAAAATGTGAAAAAACGCTGTTTCTTCCAAAGCCTTCATCTGAAACAGGTTCCAGCCCACCGGATGAGATTGCTTGTCTGGAGGTTTTCTCATAAGCTTTTCGTATCAGCTTATTGGTAACTTTGGGAAGTTTTCCACGTTTTCCCTTGAAGAAATCACCTGAAAAACATGAATCCGAGATTAGTAGGATATGTTTTGCTTTTATAGCATCAACTCTAAGGTAATTTTTTATAGTATCATTTGGTATCCATGATGCGGAGTTATTAAGTTCACTCTCAACGGGAACCCAGCTACCAACCTTTGTAATTGGATTTATATAGCCATGGCCTGCATAAAAAACAACAAGAGAATCTCCTTTTCTTACTTTTTTTGCAAGATATTCGAGCTTTCCAATTATATTTTTTCTGGTCGCCTGCTTATCAAATAAAGATATTGTTGATTTTTCATCAAAATAATACCTTTTTAACAGAACTTTTTTAAGCTCTTTTGCATCACTTACAGCTGTTCTTAACTTTGGCCATTTTTTATAATTGTTTATACCTATAATAAAAAGCCATTGGGTATTTGAGACTCTTTGTCCTGACGGAGTAAGAAACTTAACTTTTAAACCACGTGATTTTTGTGCAAATGACGCATTTGATAGTGACAGAGCAAATATTAGAGCAAAGAGTATTATTTTTTTCATTTTATTTTTATTTATATTTAAATATTTTAGTACAGAAAAACTAAACTTTTAAAATTAGCTTTTGCTAAGGCCACATCCCGTTATAATTGTTATAATAAATTTTAAAAATTATATTACAGGTATTTTCATTTCTTAACAAGGATCATATTGAAATGCCTTATTTAAAGACTGAATTGATAAAAAGTACACTTAAAAAAAGAATTAGAGATTCCCTATAGTTTACTAAGAGAGAATTTAGCAGACAGCATCTTATCAATTAGTCCCCGTGGTAGCCATTTAGCTATAAACGGAAGATATTTTGACATTCTTCCGATCCTTACAATCTCTTTCGTGCCAAAAAGGATCTCTGCGATCAGTTTTTCTGAAAATTCCTCTACCGATGTGGGATTTTCCTGGGATGATACGGCTCTTTGCTGGATTGCCTCTGTTATGGGAGAATAATATGAATCACTGTTATTGCCATAACCTGCAACACTTTTGCTGGCTGTGTTGCCAAAGCTTGATTTTATGGCTCCCGGTTGAACTGTTAAAACTCTTATATTAAATGGAGCAAGTTCCATACGCATAGCATCACTCATTGCATGAACGGCAGCTTTACTTGCACAATAAATCCCTGAAAAAGGGGTCGTGAGAAGGCCGGATATACTCCCAATATTTACAATAGTACCCTCTTTTCTTTCTATCATTCCTGGAATAACAGCTTTACACATTGAGGCAATACTTATCACATTTGTTTCAAGCTGCATGCGAATATTATCAGTGGATATCTCAGCCATGGGTCCCATAACTGCAAATCCGGCATTATTAATCAGAACATCAATACCTTCTTCCTGAGAAAGAATCGTATTAACAACCCTATCGATATCATCTCCATCATTAACATCAAGCTGATCTGTTTTGATGCCGCAGTCTTCAAGATCTTTGATATCTTTGGAATTTCGTGATGTGGCGTAGACTGTAAAGTTACTTTTTTGAAATCTTAATGAAAGCGCTCTACCTATTCCTGTTGAGCATCCAGTTATCAGAACAACCTTGTTTTTCATGAATATTCTCCGGTTTTTAGATTCATGGAATTCTCTTTATAATTCTTTAAAAATAAAACATATCTTTGCTTAATAAGCAACAGATGAAGGTATTATTAACAAAATTGGAAAGCCTGTTATAAATTGCTAAATAGATGAGTATCGTACTAATTTATATAATGTTTATATAAATAAAATAGATTAATAAAATATCCTGTTCATGCCTTTTTTTTTGCAATTTCAATAAGAATAGGATAATTGAGATGAAATTTAGTTCCAATTAAAACCCGATTGATGGAAGGTAGAATTAATTGCTTAAAGATCAGTTTGAAAAGTTTAAAGATCGTTTTGTAAAGATCAGAGGAAACCCCAGGGATATAGCACTTGGTTTTTCATTAGGTATATTTGTAGGCCTGACTCCCACAATGGGATTCCAGATGATCATAGCAATTTTTTTTGCATCTCTTTTACGATGGAACAAATTTTCTGCAGCAGCAGCGGTATGGTTTACAAACCCTCTAACAGCGATACCAATCTATGGCCTGAATTACTGGGTGGGAACGAAGATTTTCTTCTGGATGGAGTTTAAAGGTTTTCCCAGAGATCTTTTTAGTGGGGGAATAGAAGCTTTTTTTGAACTATTAGGAAATTCACCATCAATTCTTCTGGTAACAACACTTGGTGGTTTTATTGTATCTATACCAGCGTGCATTTTTAGCTATTTCTTTGCTTACAGAGCAATTATAAATTACAGAGATAAGAAGGAAAAGGTAAAAGGAAAACTTAAAGATATTAAAGAAAAAAGAAGAAAAAATTAGATCTCAAAATTTACAATTTGAATTTTAATAACTTTATTTTTTAGTTGAGATTGAATTAGTTTTTTAAGTGTACTTCTCTCAAGCTTTTTCCTGTTAATCTGAGCTTTTTTATATTTGCTTAAAACAAGTGTCACACCAAATTTAACACGTTTAAGTTTTCTTTTAATCTCTTTCATACCTTTTCGATTATGCAATGCAACCCTTATATCCATTTTGAGTCGACTGTCTTTAAGTTGTGTTTCAAACTGCATAGGGAAAATAAACTCAGATTGCAACAACGGTTTTTTCTTTTGAAGACTTTTTTCACCTTTTAATCGATACTGTTCGAAATCATAACCGGAACCAAACAGAAATAAACCTATTCCTAAAGCAACTAAAGCAAGTAAAAAAACATAGTAGAATATATTGTTCATTTTATTTTTCCTGAATTTTTTATAGGAATAGTAGAACTTAATAATGAGTTTCAACTGCAATTATAATATTCTAAATCCAATAATTTATCAAACTATTAGAGGGGAATCTCTAAAAATTGCCTTTTGTCGGAATTACTGCGTTACAAGAAAAATATAACTGTTGTAATGTTTATAAATTAAAACGTTTTATAAACGAATCAGCTCGTTACATTTTTCTCAAGCCTTGTATCTTATAAAATTGAAAATTTTATAAGAGTTTCAACCAAAATTCCAATTATTAGAGGTTTCCTATTTTGAATCCGGGTTTCCACTCGCAACAAGCAGGCAATCGTTAACAGTTTTTATATCATCAAGATCATAGTCGTTATTGAATCCAAACTCTTTATCGAGCCACTGCAAAAAAAGAATCATGGAAAGACTGTCTATTCCCAGGTCTTTAGATATATCATAATTTCCCTCAAGATCTTCTTTATCAGTCAGAGCAAACTCTCTTAGCTTGTTTAAAACAGTGATTTTAATCTCTTCAGAGATATTATCATAGGTTTTCTCAATCTCAGTATAATCCGGTTCAGGTTTTACAATAGGTTTTTGTCCCTGAAAGAAATAGTATGGGTATGTTGTATTCGGGCAAAATGCATTTTCATAATAATTTTCAAGATATCTATTAATTTCAATTCTGCTTCCATTTTTGGGAAAATCAGTTGGTTCATAAAATTCAACGGATACTTTTCTTTTTGGTATAAAGAATATAAGATTTAAAATTAATGCTTTAAAGAGAGTTGGTAAGAAGCTTACTACATCAGGTGCTTTCCCATATGCCCTACTAAAAACACTGCCCCATAAGCCCTTTGTGCGCACAAGAACAACCCTTGCATTGGGAACCCTTTTTACTATATATTCAACACCGCAATTACCACCTATCTCCTCATATCCGGTAAAGGTCATTTTGCCAGCCGGATAGACCAGCATGTTGTTACCTTTTTTTAACTCAGAAACTGATGTTTCAAGGGCATCTATGATAACTTCCCGACCTTTAAGACCTGCTTTTTTAGGATCTGGAATTGTGATAGGCTTTGTGATTCCGATTATTTTTTTAAAACCTTTTCGTGTAGCCTGCTGATGATCAGCAACTGGTCTTGATCTGAATTTATCAAATGTTAGAGTGGAAATAATTATGGGATCTATTAAAGCCGGGTGATTTGGGAGAAAAAGTACACCTTCACATCCTCTTTTCTCAATCTCTTTTAGACCCTTTACCTCAACTTTATATCGAAGTTTAAGAAAGAGGCCGAAAAATTTCATAATCATGGTATTACTCCGAAATTTAAATGCATTCCTATTTCTTTTATACCAGAATATAGATTGTGCATCAATCTGAAAATATTGAGGATAATTCTCTTCAACAGATCCGCAACTATAGATTTTCTAAAAAGAATCCTTTAAAATTGAACTAATAAGTTGATCAACCTTTCCTGCTGTGCCCTGCATAACAGAAACTACAGATTCAAGTGTCGCAGGTTCCGGGTTTTCAGGATCATTAATATTTGCAATCACAGAAAGACCAAGAATTTTCATTCCGGCATGGACCCCGGTTATGACTTCATGGATGGTCGAAAACCCTACAGCATCGCAGCCTATGGTTTTAAGGTATCTCATTTCAGCAGGGGTTTCAAGGACAGGGCCTGGCAGGCCTGCATAAAAACCTTTTTGTATCTGAATGCTTAATGATTTTCCTTTTTCAAAGGCTAAATCAACCAGCTTCTTATCATAAGCATTTATCATATCAGGGAACCTAAGGCCCCATGAATCTACATTCTGACCTGTTAATGGGTTTGAGCCAGTCAGATTCACATGATCAGTTATAATCATGATATCACCTTCATTAAATGTAAGGTTAAGTCCACCAGAAGCGTTTGTAACAATTAGCGACCCAACTCCCATCTCCTGCATAACTCTGACAGGAAAAGTCACTTCGAGTGGTGTGTAACCTTCGTAAAGATGAAACCTTCCCTGCATAACAATAATTTCTTTCCCATTTAAGGTACCAAAAATCAGCTTTCCCTCATGACTTTCAACTGTTGAAACAGGAAAATTTGGTATATCATCATATTTAATTTCAAAATCAGTTTTTACCGAATCTGCACAGTCTCCAAGGCCAGTGCCTGCCAAAATTCCTATTTCCGGGTTGATTGAAGTTTTTTCTTTTAAAAAAAGAGCGCTTTCCATAACTTTAGCTTTATAGCTTTTATCATTCATATTTTCTCCCGGATCAATTTGAGGGTTCTTTATAGTAATATATTTCCCCATTATAATTCTCAATTTTTAAAACGCCATCCTCTCTCTTTTTAATATATTCAGGAAGCAGAGGTATTTTGCCCCCTCCATCAGGAAGCTCAAGCATATACTGGGGAATACACAAACCTGAAAGTTTGCCCCTTAATCGTTTCATAATTTCCAGACCTTCAGATATGTTAACTCTAAAATGATCAGTCCCTTTTATTGGGTCTGGATGATGAAGATAGTATGGTTTTACTTTTATCCTCACAAGCTCTTTAAAAAGTTCTCCCATAACGATATGGTTGTTATTAATACCCCTTAACAAAACAGTCTGACATCCAAGAGGAATCCCTTTATTTATAAGTTTTCCACATGCTTCTTCAGAGTATTCTGTAATCTCATTTGGATGATTAAAGTGTGTTATTATGTACAATGATTTTCTTCCCGAAAGTACATTTACAAGATTATCTGTTATCCTTTGTGGCAAAGTGCAAAGAACTCTTGAATGAATTCTTATTGTGGAGACATGATTAATATTATCTAATTCATTAAGAAGTTCGTTAAGGTATCTGGTATCGAGCATCAAGGGATCTCCACCAGATAATATAACTTCACTTATAGTCTTCTCACTTTTAATATAATCTATTGCATCATCCAATAAAGGAATCTCTTTTTTACCGATCTCCCTTTTTCTCATGCAGTGCCTGCAATTAACAGCGCACCTCGCTGAGGTTTTTATAAGGATTCTATCCGGGTATCTATGTATAAATGAACTATCTGTTTTATCTTCAACAAATGGATCTGAAATGCATTTTGTTTGTAACTCCAACAAATCCGGTACTGATTGTTTGAACACCGGATCATTATAATCTTTAATAAGGGAAAAGTAGTAAGGGTTGATTAGAATTGGATAATTTTTTATAACTGCTTCCAGTCCCTTACTATCCATATGAAACGAAAGATCATTGTAACTGGTTATACTTTCAGCCATCAAATCACGCCAACTTTTCATTTTCATTTTTTCATTAAAATTCAGGGGCCTTAAGAGGGCCATTTTTATTATCTCTTTCAAAATTAAAAGTTTTAAAATTTATAAAAACGTTAAGTTTTTTCAGTAATAGCAATATAAGTATTGAAAATCTTCTTAAATTATGAAAATTTATAACTATAGGCAACCTCTAATAACGACTATTTGATCGAATTGCAGCAATTATTTTTTTCTATTGCCTTGTAATTGAAATTTCTTTTAATTTGAGGCTACCAATATAACAAACTCATAACAACAGTTTTAGATGGATAGCTTATAAAACGTTACTTAAAAATACCCTATGAATAAAGATATTAAAAATACAGGAGTTGAGCCCAAGTTTGTAAAGTTCTACAATCTCAGACACAACCCTTTCAATTTAGAGCCTGAACAAAAATATTTTTACATAAATTCAACACTGGGTCAGAGAATGGAATTCTTAAATCGTTTAGTAAAAAGCGATGATTTCCTTATTCTTGTTATCGGTGAAGAGGGTGCAGGGAAAACAACTCTCTTAAATCATTTTCTTTCAAAAGCCAGTGAAAAATGGCGTTCATGTAAAATATCAGCAACTCCAGCCTCAGAAAAAACTGAATTTGAAAATTTAAACGGGCACCCGGCATTCATTCTTCAAAATGAAGAACTTCCCGTAATAATGCTTGATAATGCACATAAATTATCTACCGATGAACTTCAATTTCTAATTGAACTTGCAGGAAAATCTGGTCACTCATCAAAACTAAAAAGAGTTGTCCTCTTCTGTGAACCTAAGATACAGGTCAAGCTTTCAGATCTTTCAAGCAAAGTTTCTGATGAAAACACAATAAACAAAATATATATACCCCAGCTTACTAATGGTGATACTAAAGAGTATTTAGAACAAAGACTAAATGTCGCTGGTTATAAAGGGCAGTTTCCCTTTTCTGCTAATGATCTTGGTAAAATTTCCAAACAAGGTGGGATTCCCGGAAAAATAAATGAAGAAGCGGCTATTATTCTTGAAAAAAAGGCTGATAGAAATATTTTTAACAAATTAAGAAACATAGGCCTTGTTGCGGCATCATTTATAGCTGCTGTACTGATTTCAGCTGTGTTCCTTAAAGATAATAATAATGTTATTAAAGATAAATCTGAGAATATCAAAATCGAGAGTCCGGAATTTGAGGATATCATTGAGGAAGAAGATCCTGTTGAAAAAATAAATGAAACCCGGAAACAGGAAACCCTTGAAGAAAAGGACCCTGTTGAGGAAATAAGTGAAGCCCAGAAACAGGAAATTCTTGAAAAAATTGGTGAGGTTGATGTAACAATTTCTGAAGAAAAAAAAAAAGATACAACAGAGCCTAAAGTATCGCAAACCCCTCCAAAGGAAAAAAAAGTTGCAAAGAAAAAAACGGTTAATTTAAGAGAGTTGAAAAGAGAGAGATGGCTTTTAGCTCAAAAACCATCATATTTTACACTTCAGATTTTAGGTGTTAGAAAGAAGGAATCTCTTTTAAGGTTTGTTAGAAAACATAAACTAAAAAACTATGCTTATTTTCATACCTCGTTTAAAAACAAAGACTGGTACCCTCTTCTTTATGGTGTTTATCCAACATTTAAAGCAGCAACATCAGCGATTAAAAAACTGCCAAAAGAGTTTAGGGAATATTCTCCATGGGTGAGACAGATGTCATCTGTTCATAGAGCGATTAGAAATAAAAGAACTGCCCTTAATATAAAAAAAATTATTGCAATAAAATCAGACAGACAGAAGGCCAATGAAAGTTAAAAATAGTGTGGAATGCTGGTTATATAATAAGGATACAGAGAAATTTCTGATCCTTCAATGCCCTGAAACTGAAAGACACAAAAAATGCTGGCAACCTGTTACAGGTGGAATTGAGACAGGCGAGACCCCTCTTGAAGCTTGCATTAGAGAAGTTCGGGAAGAATCAGGTCTGAAGATAAAAACAGATGATTTAAATATTGTTATCGATAAAATAATATTTGAAATTCCTGAAGAGGATATGGAGTTAAGAAGGACTATTTTTATCGTTTATACAACTGAAACAGAAGTTATTTTATCAGATGAGCACTTATCATTTAAGTGGGAATCACCTGAGAATATATATGATAAACTTCTCTGGAACAGTAATAAAACGACATTTATGAAAATTAAGTCCCTGGTTCAATAGGATTACAGTCTTCCCAAAAAACTTATTCTATTAAATTCAAGATGTTAAAATTATGTTTTTCTTGAATAGTATTTGGTTTTCAGGTATCAATTGCTAAAATCTATTAAAGTTAGGAAATATTTTGCAGCTGTACAAAAAAATAAAGGGTACAATTTGTTTAAAAAACTATTAGTAAAAATAACCGGCATATTCAGCAAAGATAAGGAGCAGGAAAAACCAATAACTGCTCAGGATGCAATGCCATTTCCAAGCATCTCCAAGGCAAAAGTAAAATCTCAAAAAAGAAAAACAGCCTATCCGAAAAAGAAACCTGCAAAAACAGCAAAAAAACTACCTCCGAAAAAGAAGAGTGTTGAACAAAAACCCAAGGAAAAACAACCAACCTGGAAAATTTCTGAATTTAAAGTAGAAAAGACTGAAGGTAAATTAAGATTTCACGATCTTCCCATTTCAGACTCTATAATGCATGGTATTTTTGATCTTAATTTCAAATATTGTTCACCAATTCAGGCAGGAATTCTTCCGGAATCTCTTAAAGGTAAGGATGTTACCGGTAAAGCTCAAACTGGTACTGGAAAAACCGCAGCATTTTTAATCACAATCCTTTCAAGACTTTTAATAGGTGGAAAGCCTAAATACAAAAAAGCAAGACCTATTAGAGCTTTAATACTTGCTCCAACAAGAGAATTAGCTATTCAGATCGAAAAAGAGGCAAAAGCACTTGGTAAGTATACCGGTTTAAATGTCTTAGCAGTCTATGGTGGAACTGGTTATGAAAAGCAGAGACAGGTTTTAGCAAGAAGAAATACAGATATTGTTGTAGCAACACCCGGCAGACTCATTGATTTCAAGCAGAAAAAAGCTGTGCATCTTGATAAAGCAGAAATAGTTGTTCTTGATGAAGCCGACAGAATGCTGGATATGGGTTTTATACCAGATGTTCGAAATATTATTTACAGCACCCCACCAAAAGATAAAAGACAAACCATGTTTTTCAGTGCTACTCTAACTCCTGAAATTTCAAATCTGACTAATCAATGGACCAAAAACCCTGTTTCCATAGAAATAGAACCCGAACAGGTGGCATCTGATAATATTAATCAGGTTATCTATATAGTTACAATGCAGGAAAAATTTAATCTTCTATATAATCTTATTACAAAGAAGAAACTTGAGAAAGTAATTATATTTGTTAACAGGCGTGATCAAACCAGGTATTTACATGAAAAACTGCAACAACATGGCATAAAAACAGCCCTTCTTTCAGGAGAGGTTTCCCAGGTAAAACGAGAGAAAGCCCTGGAAAGTTTCAAAAACGGAAAAATTACAGCCCTTGTTGCAACCGATGTCGCAGCAAGAGGAATTCATGTTGATGATGTCAGCCATGTCGTAAACTATACTCTACCAACTGATCCTGAGCATTATGTTCACAGAATCGGAAGGACTGGAAGAGCAGGAATGAAAGGGGTTGCAATTAGTTGCGCCTGTGAAGAGGATTCCTTCCACATCCCTGATATAGAGAAATTTATTGGAAGAAAACTTGATTGCGAATATCCGGATGATAAATATCTTGTAACTCCACCAAAGCCAAAAAAACAGGCCCAAAGATCTGGAGTTAAAAAGACCCATAACAGACATCAGCAGAGAAGAACGAGACCCCATACAAGAAGACCCTCCAAAGGAAAGCCACAAGGTAGAAGAGTAGATGGAAAAGATAAACGTGAGCAAAAAAGATGATATTAAATTAATTCTCTTTGATTTGGGCGGGGTTCTTGTTGAACCATCAGGAGTTCAAACAATTATTGAATGGACTCAAAAAAGCATTGAAGAGCTTTGGGAACTTTGGCTAAAATCAAAATCAGTAAGAGATTTTGAAAGTGGTAAAACAGATAAAGTTGAATTTGCGAGTGAAGTTGTAAAAGAATTTTCAATTAATGTCTCACCAGATACCTTTCTCGATGCTTTTGCAACCTGGGCAAATACATTGTATCCTGGAACAAAAGAGTTATTAAAAAATTTATCCCAAAATTTTGAAATAGCATCCCTTTCAAATACAAACGAAGTTCACTGGAAAATTCTAACCGAAGACCTTAAAATTGATGATTGTTTTGACCACAACTTTCCATCCCATAAAACAGGTCTGTTAAAACCAGATGAAGCTCCATTTATAAATGTCTCCGAATCATTAGGAATAGATTATAAAAATATACTTTTTTTGGATGATAATCTTCCAAATATTAGAACCGCACAAAAACTGGGTATAGAGGCAAATGTTACAAATGGTTTGACTGGGGTATATAATATTCTTTCCGGATATAATATTTGGGATTGCAAAAACTGAGTAAAGGGAACCCTCTAATAATAGATAATTTTGATGAAATTAAACGTTTATAAAAGCTTTAATTTTATAAACATACAACAGTTTATTTTGATTATACGAAGTATTTCGGAAAAAGAGCAGTTATTAAAATTGTTTTAAAAGATAAACCCTGGTTTGTTGTTTTTACCTAAGGGAGGAGGAATCACAACTTTTTACACCAGGGTCTATCTTTTAGGCGGCCGGGGAAGCCACCTTATCTCGAACGCTTTTCATTTTTTACTTAGTAATGGTTATTGGTATTATAATTGAGTTAGCTCGTTTTATTAAGAAATCAATCTGCTCACCTTTTCTTGTATTATCAAGTATGCTCATATATTTTTTCTTGGTTTTTACAGATATTCTATTAACTTCTAAAATCATATCTCCTCTTCTAAAGCCAGCTTTTGAACCTATACTGTTTTGTTCAACAGCTGTTATAATGATACCTTTATCAAGACCATAACGTCTTCTCATTTCGGGGGTTACATCGTTCACACTAATTCCGATTTCATCAAATCCCCTTGCGAGATTTTTACGTGCTTTTTTCTCTAGTTTGCTTCTTTTACCAAGGCTTGCATATATGGTTTTAGTTCTGCCACTTCTTAAAACCTTTAGTTTAACTTTCTCACCGGCTTTAATTGAGGCTATGTAAAGAGATAGCTCTTTTCCTGTTGTAACCTTTTTACCATTAACCGATATAATAATATCATTAATTCTAATACCGGCTTTTGAAGCTGGATGACCTTTATAGACATCTACAACAAGAACACCTTTTTTATTTTTAACTTTGTAATATTTAGCAAGATCCGGTGTTAAATCCTGAATTCCAACACCAAGCCATCCTCTGTTAACTTCACCAGAGTTTTTAAGCTGACTTATTATACCTTTAGCCATATTTACAGGGATAGCAAAACCTATACCATAACCACTCTTAATAATAGCTGTGTTTATCCCAATAACTTTTCCTTTTAGATTGATTAGTGGACCACCGCTGTTGCCAGGGTTAATTGATGCATCTGTCTGAAGAAAATTATCGTAGGGACCTTGTCCTATCACTCGACCTTTACCACTAATGATACCAGCTGTTACAGTTTGCTCAAAACCAAATGGACTACCAATAGCAATAACCCACTCACCTACCTCTATTTTTTCTGAGTCTCCAAACTTAATTGGTGTTAAATCAGAACTTTCAGGTATTTTAATCAAGGCAAGATCAGTTTTAGGATCACGTCCTATGATTTTTGCTTTTGCTGTTTTACCATTAAAAAGCTTTACACTGATAACATCAGCATTTTCCACAACATGGTTGTTGGTAACAATGTAACCTTTTTTATCTATAATAAATCCAGATCCGAGACTTCTCTGTTTGTAACCTTTTCTTGGGTTAGGGCCAAAAAATTCTCTGAATGGATTATTTCTATCATTTGGATCTCCAAAAAAATGTTTGTACACACGGTTACTTCCTTTAACTGTCTTCTCCGTACGTATATTTACGACAGATGTTTTTACATTTTTAGCAAGCTCACTAAAATTTGCTGGTATTTTTGTAGCGGCACTTGATACAGATGTTACTGAAAAAAGAAAAACCGCTGTCAATATAAGTAATTTATGTCTATTTATTATTTTATTCATAATCTCCTCCAAACAATTCTTTTAATAACTTTAAGATCCGTTTCTAATTTTTGAATTTAATATACATTATTATAGTTAACTTGGAGATGACGGAAAGATTACCAAAAAGTAATGTATGTAATAAAACTTATGGTAACCTCTAATAAATATCTTCTTACTGAACTACAGTAGTTTTCGTTAATCAGTTTGTAATGCTGTGAATGCTTCGCATTACACTGAGTTATTCAAAAAAAAGAACTGTTATAAAGCTTTTATAAGCGTTGAATTTCAACCAAAAATCATAGTTATTAGAGGTGTATGTAATGAAACCTGAAATAGGATTTTATAGCGCTTTAATATTTTGTATTCTTTAAAAAATGAAACTTGCAGATAACTACTAAACTTTTAAGGTTTCCAGAGATAGGCGTCAAAGTCTATGGAATCGGTACTATCAAATTTAACACCTTCATTCATTAGTAAATGTTTTTGTATTTTATCATGGGGATCTTTAAGGGAGATCTGTCCAAATCTGTTTACAACTCTATGCCAGGGAAGGTTCTCTTTTTCAGAATATATATGTAAAATCCTTACAATTTGCCTTGCAGCACGAGGATTTCCACTGAGCGCGGCTATTTGTCCATAAGTGGCAATTTTGCCGCTGGGAATCCTTTTTAATATTTCAATGACTTTTTTGGCAAAAGGGCTAACCATTTAGACCTACAAATTAAAAAAGGCAGGTAAAAACCTGCCTTTATTGTTAGAAAATTTTAAAACTTTTTATTATCCAATAAAGCTCCATAATACACCTGCACCAATTGCTGATCCAATAACTCCTGAAACGTTAGGTGCCATAGCATGCATTAAAAGGAAATTTGTAGGGTCTTCTTCCTGACCTACAACCTGAACAACCCTTGCTGAATCGGGTACGGCAGAAACTCCTGCAGCACCAAGGAGCGGGTTGATTTTATCCTTAAGAAAAAGATTCATAATTTTCGCAAAAATCAGTCCACTTGCAGTTGCCACAGCAAAAGAAAGGGCACCCAGGATAAAAACTTTTATTGAATCCCATTTTAAGAAAACATCAGCCTGTGTACTGGCTCCAACGGTAACTCCTAATAGAATTGTCACTGTATCAATAACGGCATTTCTTGCAGTTTCAGCCAGCCTTTCAGTTACAACAGCTTCTTTCAGAAGGTTTCCAAAGAACAGCATTCCAAGAAGTGGAAGCGCGGCTGGTGCAAGAAGGCAGCAGATAATAAATCCAACAATTGGGAATATCATCTTCTCTTTTTTTGATACAACCCTTGGTTCTTCCATTCTTATAAGACGTTCTTTTCTTGTGGTAAGAAGTCTCATGATTGGAGGTTGAATAACCGGAACAAGAGCCATATAAGAATAAGCAGCAATTGCAATTGTACCTATCATGTTTGGCGCTAACTGGGCTGATATAAATATAGCTGTTGGGCCATCAGCTCCACCAATAATACCAATTGATGCAGCCTGATTAAGATCAAAGCCTAAAGCAAGAGCCCCAAGGAATGTAATAAAAATACCCATTTGAGCTGCAGCCCCAAGTAGCATTAAAATGGGCCTCGATATGAGAGAAGAAAAATCTGTCATTGCTCCTAATCCAAGAAAAACCAGAGCGGGGTAAACACCTGTTGTAACACCTTTATAGAGCAAGCTTAAAACACTTCCCTGCTCATATATTCCAAGTCCAAGTCCTGTGAAGAAAGGTATGTTTCCAACAAGAATACCAAAACCGATTGGTACCAATAAAAGGGGTTCATAGTGCTTGGCAATACCAAGATATATAAATACCATCCCAACAACCATCATGACCATATGGCCAGGTGTTATCATATAATAACCGGTATTTGTAAGAAAATTTGTGAGTAATCCGAGCATATTCTCCATTATTGACCTTCCCCTTTTTTTAGAATATTTCTAAACACCCTCTTATCCCATCTGTAGTATCCATTTCCATCGGGGATTATAAGTTCAATTTTCAAAAACTCAGTTAATGCTGAGTGTGGTCTGTGTAAGCCTCTTTTCTGTGCAACATCCAGAAGAACGGGAAGAGCAAAAGGATCATCCATAGCTTGTACAAGAATATTAAACTGCTTCACACTTATTTCTAACCATTCTGTGACAGTAAGGTCCTTATAAGCCTGAACTTTTTTAGCTTTTTGTTCTCTTTTTTCAACTATCTTTTTATATACATCGCCTTTTTTCTCCCAGATATCCAGGATTTTATGCAACTGAGCAATTGATAGTGAAAGTATAAGAAGGCCTGAAAAAACTATGGAAACACCCACAAGTGCCATGGCCCATCCATTTTGGTTGGTTATCGCGTCAAATCCCACTTAAATGCCTCCTTAAGAGTTGTTTGTTTCTGAAACCTTTGCAAAAGGTAATCTCTTTTCAAGCAATTTGCAGCTTTTTGCCATGAGCTTTTCTCCAATTGCTGAATTGATCTGAATAAGTTCTAAAAAGTCCTGACCTGACATACAAAGAACCTCTCCATCAGTCAGGGCAACTGTTGTTGCAGTGTAAGTTGATGATGCTGCCAGAGTAGCCCATCCAAGACACTCCCCCTCTTCATGAACAGTAAAAGCTCTGTCTTCTTCAAAGGCCAGCATATAATTGCCAGATATAACTACATAAAAAAAGTAAGCGGGTTGCTTTCTATCTGTAAGAATTTCCCCTTCATGCACTCTGGTAAGTTGCATAATAGCAGCAATTTTTTCAAGTTCCACAGGTTCAAGATCTTTAAACAGATCGGTTGATTTCAATACCTGTTTTTCATCTTCCATTTTAAAATCCTTTCCCTAAAATTATTCCAAGCAAAATGAGAAACTTTAACGAATGAGTCGTAGCTTTTTTAAAGGACCATATTTGTAAACAAATCGCTATTCGTTAAAATACCTTAGTTGCTTAGTCCTTTTGCATTTTATACTGAGAAAAAAATGAAAAACATAAAATCAGTAAAAAGCAAAAAATGTTCTGTTTGTTTGTTAGCAGGTTATATAAAACATAAAATTAAAAATATGTCGATCAAAAATGCATTTTAAGCGGGAAAAAGAAGGTACACACTGTGTTTGCGTTAGTATATAAGGTTTTCACAAAGTGTTTGTTTTTAAGAAATGTAACAGAATTGTACAAAAAAAAAGATATTTATAAAATAAAGCAAATTCCAACTTGACCTTAGTTAATGATTTTATTTATATTATGAGTTTATAGTTTGTCGCAAATGTATAAGCTATTGATATGTATGTAAAAAAGTGATTTTAAGCGTTTTTGACTAATTGAAACTATTAAATCTCATTAAATAATAATAAAGGGAGAATGAATAAAATGGTAAAGAAGCTGATTGTAATTTTGTCAATCATTTCTCTAATGGCAGCATTTGGTTGTGGGGATAAAGCCGAAAAAAAAGCTAACAAAGATGAATACAAATTTGGTTTGATAATGGTAGGTCCACACAATGACCATGGATGGAGCCAGGCGCACTATGAAGGTGGTGAGTATGTGGAAAAACATATTCCTGGAACCAAGATGATATATATTGATAAAGTTAATCCTGCAGACAGACCTGGTGTTACAATTCCTCAAATCGTTGATGATATGGTTGAAAAGGGTGCAAAATTCATCATAGCAAACTCTGATGATATGAGTGACGGAACACTTGAAGCTGCAAAGCAACACCCTGACGTTTCTTTTATCCATATTTCAGGAGATCATGCTCTTACTGGAAAAGCTCCCAAAAACCTCGGAAATTTAATGGGTAAAATGGAGTATGGTAAAATGATGGCTGGTTACACAGCAGCTCTTACCTCAAAAACAGGAAAGATTGGATTTCTTGGACCATTATTAAATGATGAAACAAGAAGACTTGCTTCAGCCGCATACCTTGGAGCAAAATATGCATGGGAAGAAGTTTTAAAAAAGGATCCTAAAGATCTTAAATTTGAAGTTATCTGGATCGGTTTCTGGTTCAATATTCCTGGTGTAACTGCAGACCCAACACAGGTTACTCAAAATTTCTATAATAAAGGATGTGATGTTGTAATTTCCGGTATTGATACAACTGAAGCAACAATAGTAGCTGATCAGGAAAGAAAAAAAGGTAAAAAAGTATGGGCGGTTCCTTATGATTATAAAGGTGCCTGTAAAGGAACTGCAAGTTCCTGTCTTGGTGTTCCGTATTTCAACTGGGGACCATCGTATGTTAAGAACATAAAAGCAGCAATGGCTGGAAACCTTAAATCAGAATGGGTCTGGGCAGGTCCGGATTGGAAAGATATAAATAATGAAGATACAAGTGCTGTTGGATTTGAAGCGGGAGCTGCTCTTTCTGCTGAAAACAAAAAGCAACTTGACCAGTTCATAGTTGAGCTTGGATCAGGTAAACTTAACCTGTTCAAGGGTCCTCTTAATTATCAGGACGGGTCAGTTTTCCTTAAAAAAGGAGAGGTTGCAAGCGACAAACAAATCTGGTATATGAAGCAACTTTTAAAAGGAATGATTGGTCAGAGTTCTACGAAGTAGATTATTAGTCAGATCATTATATAAATAAAAAGTGCAGAAATTTTTCTGCACTTTTTTTAATAGATTGGAAATTTCTAACCATGTGGATAGAACTAAAGAGCATCCACAAACATTATGGGAACGTACGAGCAAATAATGGTGTCTCTTTTAAGGTAAATGAGGGCAGCATTCATGCCGTAATTGGTGAAAACGGAGCAGGAAAAAGCACATTAATGAAAGTGCTTTCAGGTTACACATCAAGAACCAGTGGAGAGATTTTGGTTGATGGTGAACCCGTTTATTTCAAATCCCCTGAAGATGCAACTAAAATTGGAATCGGTATGCTCTACCAGGACCCAATGGATTTTCCCCAGCTAACAGTTCTTGAAAACTTTATGCTTGGGCAGATAAAAGGCTTCAGGAATTCAGAGAAAAAATTCAAAGAAAAACTTAAAAAATATACCGATGAACTTGAGTTTGATCTTTCTCCCAATGCGCAGCTTAAAACCTTAACTATTGGGGAGAGACAGCAACTTGAAATTATAAGACTGCTTTCACTTGGAGCAAAAGTTATAATATTAGATGAACCCACAACTGGTATATCGGTTGAACAAAAGGATAAACTTTTCGCAGCTCTGAAAAGACTTGTAAAAGAAGGGAAAAGTGTAATCCTTGTATCCCATAAAATTGAAGATGTTGAGATTTTATGTGATAAAATCACTGTTTTGAAGCAAGGCTGTGTTACAGGTGAGATGGAGAAACCATTTGATCTTGAAAAAGCGCTTATGATGATGTTTGAAACAGAATCAAAAACACCTGTCAGATCGAAAATAGTTCCTGGCAAAAAACATATTGAAATGAAAAATGTTTCCGTTTCAGGTGGAAGAACGGGCCTCCATAATTGTGATGTTACAGTAAGGCGAAATGAGATTATTGGGCTCGCTGGTTTAGAGGGAAGTGGGCAGGGAGTTTTCCTGAGGTGTGCAACAGGTTTATTAAAACCATATAGCGGTTCGGTATCCCTTAATGGTAAAAATATGACAGGTAAAAACATCTTGTCATATCAGAAAGAGAATACAGTTTTTTTACCAACGAACAGACTCGAAGAGGGATTGATTCCAGGTCTTACTATAAAAGAACATTACTCATTAAGGCAAAAATCCAGATCTTTATTTGTAGATGGAGCAAAGGCTTCCTCTGATTCGAAAGAGAATATATCCAAGTACAATATAAAAGGGGATCCAAGGACACTGGTTGAATCACTTTCAGGTGGAAATCAACAGAGATTACTTCTTTCGTTTATTCCGGATGATGCCGAACTTCTGCTCCTTGAAAATCCCACAAGAGGCCTTGATATTGGATCTGCAAACTGGGTATGGGAGCTTTTACAAGACTTTTCAAAGGATAATAACTCAACTATCATCTTTACATCCCCGGAGATAGATGAAATTTTAATGATAGCAGACAGGGTTCTTGTGTTTTTTGATGGTAAAATTATTAAAGATGTAAAAACTGACGACACAAATTTGGATGAAATTGGCAGTGCCATTGCAGGAAAAGTATAAAGATTCCCTAAACTAATTTAGTAAATAAAGACTAATTAAATGACAATTATTAAAGAAGAAAATACAACTATCTCCCTTCTGAAAGATATCTCACTTACAGCACTTTTTGTATTTATTTTCACAACACTGATTATTACGATTTCAGGGGCGCCTCCCTTTGAAGCTTATGAAAATATCATAAGGGGAGCATTTGGATCTTACAGTAAATTTGGACAGGTTATAAAAGTCTGGATACCACTTACACTTTGCTCCTGTGGTTTACTCTATACTTTTAAAATAAACCTCTGGAATATAGGTATTGAGGGACAAATGATCATGGGAGCAGTTTTTGGAATGGCTGCATTTAAATATATTCCCGGGACATGTCCTGCAGCGCTTACAATACTTATAGCTTTTATAGCAGGACTCACTGGTGGAGCAATATGGGCTCTTTTTGCTGGTTTTCTTAAAACCTTTGGTGGTGTTAACGAAATATTTGCCGGACTTGGAATGAACTTTGTTGCTCAAAGTATTATTCTATGGTTGATATTTGGCCCCTGGAAAAGAGAGGGGATAGCTTCTATGAGTGGAACAGAACAACTCTCTGAACCTCTCTGGCTTTCGACATTTACCAAAATGAGGATATCTCCAACAGCTATAGTTTTAACAGTGGCATCTATTTTGATAACAGCTTTCATATTGAAGTACACAAAAGTTGGTCTTGGGCTTAAAGCTATCGGTAGTAATATGCAATCAGCTTTTATGTATAAACTAAAACCCACATCCTACATGCTCCTTGCAATGATTTTTGCAGGAGGATTTGCTGGCCTTGCTGGCACGATGCAGGTAACAGGAGTTTACCACAGGTTGATTCCAACCATATCAAGTAATTACGGATATCTAGCTCTCTTTGTAGTTATGCTTGCAAACTACAATGTATGGGCAGCGCCTCTTGTTGCACTGTTTTTTGCATGTTTAAATGTGGGAAGTATTCAACTCCCAATGGTACTACAGATCGATTCATCTTTAAGTGGAGTAATTCAGGGGGCTCTTGTTCTTGCAACCCTTGGTGTTCAGTCATTTAAAACCATGAAGAAAAAAAGAAGGGAGTATAATAATAGTAATGGAAGAGTTTAATCTAACCATACTGTTTGCAAGCGTTATTGCAACAGCCACTCCTATTCTGCTTGCAACACTGGGAGAGACTATTTCTGAAAAATCAGGAATTATCAACCTTTCTCTTGACGGCACTCTACTTCTTTGCGCAATGACCGGGTTTGTAATATCCTATGAGACAAACAGCCTGATATTAGGTTTTGCAGGAGCTGCTGTTGTTGGTGCTGTAATATCTTCGATAGTTGGTGTATTCAGCATATATCTTAACCAGTCACAGGTAGCGGTTGGCTTTGTTTTGACACTTATGGCCCGTGATCTTGCATATTTCATTGGAAATCCATACTCAAGAATTCAGGGTCCACAGGTTGCCCATATGCCAATACCTTTTTTAGAAGACATTCCGTTTTTAGGATCTGTATTTTTTAATCACAACTTTACTGTATATTTCAGTATGCTAATGATTTTTGCCTGCTGGTGGTACATTTATAAAACACCATATGGCCTTAAACTTCGAGCTGTTGGTGAACATCCTGGTGCTGCTTTTTCAAGGGCAATTAACCCAAGAAAAAGTCAAATGCTCTATGTTATTGCTGGTGGATTAATCATCGGAATTGCAGGGGCAACATTTTCTCTATCCACCAAAGCTGGCTGGGGTAGGCCTCAGGGTGCGGAAGGAACGGGATGGATCGCTCTTGCTCTTGTGATTTTTGGAGGGTGGAACCCTATTAAAGCAGCCGTTGGAGCATATCTTTTTGCATTTCTTCAAACTATGGGAATACATTTTCAAAGCTGGTTTCCATCTGTTCCGGCACAGGTTTTTAATATGGCACCATTTCCACTGATGATATTTACTCTACTTATAATAAACTTCTTTCAAAGAGAAAGCATTATACTTCTTGCCAAGGATAAACCCCTTTTGAAAACGATTTTAAGGAAACTTGATAATACAGCTCCAACTAGTCTTGGAAAACCTTATAAACCAGATGAATATTAAACACCATTTATTAAAAAAAATTAAAGAGAACCTCTGATAATTAGAATTTTGATTGAAAATACAGCGTTTATAAAAGCTTTCAGTTTTCAAAACAACGATAAGTAGTTCGATAAAAACAAACAAAACTAAAGCCTTTTGTTTTATAGAAGTCATTCACGTAGACATCTTAACCTACTTTAGCTCTCAAATATTTTTATCTTAGGCTGAAATGAATTTCACGTATAGTAAAAAAACAATCAGGCTTCTTCGTCTTCAAGCCACTCCTTAATGAATTCTTGTACATATGCATCTTTTGAACCATGGGAAGGTTTTAAAAGGTCATACCCTAAATCAGATATTGTTTCTTCAAGTTCCTTAAATAGACCCTCTTCAACATCTTTTGGATCATCTGACTTGGATTTTTCAAGAACATTTTTTGTGACATAACCATTATAATTAAAAGAACTGCAATTGTAGTCGATAAGTTCATCAGGGAAATTAGCAATTTTATATGGAGCAATATTTTCTGGATAAGCACCTTTTTTAAATGGAGATTTTACAATCTTCATTTTATTTTTATCCCAGTCAAAAAGAGTTTTAAAAATATCAGAAGATTCGTTTGCAAAAATCCACTGCTCATCCTCTAAAAACTCTTCGGGGAACTTATTGCTGGTCAAAGCAAATTTATAAGGGCCATAGTTTTCCCAGAACTTCTTAAATTCGGCGACAGTTTGTATAATCTCTTTTTTAATTGTCATAAATATTTAGCCCCTGGTTTTTTATGTAGTCAGGAAATAATATTGGCTCGGAAGGTGCTTTATGATCATCTTTTAAACATAGTTCCCACCAGCCCACATCATGCCATGCACCCATTTTGAATCCAACGCTGTTGTAGTGGGCAATTTTTTTAAACTCAAATCTCTCATGGATCCCTACACTGGCGTCATTTGGTAGGGTAATCCCTGCATAGGCATTGTGATATCCGAGTTCTGTAAGGACTTTGAAAAGAGAACTATAAAGTTTTGATCCAATTTTATTTGCCCTAAAGTCTTCTGAAATATAGATTGTCACATCACAAGACCATCTGTAAGCAGATCTTTCTCTGTGGGTATTTGCATATGAATACCCTGCAATATTTCCATCTATCTCTTCCACCAAATATGGAAATTTTGAACTTATGGATTCAACTCTTTGTTCCATCTCTGAAATAGTTGGTGCTTTAGTTTCAAATGAAATTTTAGTTTGTTCAACTATTTTCGAATATATTTCGGCAATTCCCTTAGCGTCATCTTTTGTTGCAGCTCTAATCATAAATCAAATCCATTTGTGTAACTAAAAAATTTTAATAAATATAAGGGTTTTTAACCCTATAATGACCAACCACTTCTGGATAGCTATATCCTAATAAGTTCATTTCTTCAATCTCATATCCAATTGTCCACAGATTTATAATTAAGGGTATACCATTTTTATCATTTTTTCCAACGATACCGATATGATCATAAATTGTTCCATTATTCACACCGGTATCCATAAGGACGATATCTCCTGGCAGCCAGTCTTTATTCCCATCAAATGGTTTCAAGTTTGAAAGTTTTGTCATTTTTTTATCAAACCAGACCTTTAGATTTCTTGTTCTTCTGTGGTCAATACTTGTGTTTGGTTTCCTGATCTGAGGATATGCACCTGGTCTTAATAAAATATCCTCATAAATTTCTGCCTGAAGATCAATTCCGGCATTTCTAAGAGATCTTATCGCCACATCTGTACAAACCCCGATTTTTTTATCAAAATCACCCATTGGAAATGATATTTTTAATATACCAGTTGCTTTGTTTGTATAAGAGCACCCACTCTGAAGCATTTTTTTTGCTCCTTCATATATTTTTGTACCCATATAGTTTTTTGCATTAACAGTTTTAAAATGATTTTCATCCCTGTAGATCTCAACTCTGCAATTTTTAGCCGGAACCCTTGAAAAAAGCTCAGTAACATCGTTATCATCCATTCCAATACAACCTAATGTCCAGTTTATCCAGGATCCTCCACCATGAATTCTTATTGAACCACCCAAAGCTGTATTTTGAGGTGGGACTTTTCCAGAATTAATATCTTTTATGATTTTTTGATACTGAACCCTGGTTATAAGACCTTCTTTCAAACCCCTTCTTGCATCTTCACTTTCCGGGTAGGAAATTCTCATGCTGCGGGCGCCATATTTTGCCTTGGGATCTTTTAACATCTCACAAATATAGAAAAGCCCAAGAGGAGTTGATCCATCACCCTGCTTAATTTTATCTGTTTCAGGACTAAATCCAAGGCCAATTGGATAAGATTCAATTATTGAGTTATCCCTGACGAGAAAAAGCTTACGCTCTTTTTTATATACTTTTATCCAAAGGTTTGAAGTTAATTTTGATGATACATAACCTTTTAATCCGAATTTTGTTTTAATCTTATTCCATTTCCCGGATTGTGAAATTTTTTGAGCCCAGACTCCTTTTTGTAGTTTTCCAATAACGGGACTCTTAATATCTGCACTTTTTCTGATATTTAAGTGGGGAACCAAAGAGTAAACTTTTTCTGCCAGTGTATTTTGTGTGATTGCGATTATAAGAATAAAGATTGTTATAGTTAATTGCTTCATGAATACTCCTTTGCAATTATGGTTTTTCTTTAAAAATCACATAAATAAAGAGTTTGTATGTCACAATCAGATAAAAAAAATGTAAAAAAAATGTAAATACAATTTTAATAGATAGCTAAATATTATATAATTGATTTAGCGATCTCTAATATCTGGCTTTTATAAGAAATACAGGGTTATAAAAAAACAATTGAAGTAGATTCTCACAAAGGTCTGATTTCAGAGCTATTATAAAATTGTTTGTTCTAAGTTAATAATTAAGATTAGGATAGGAGATTTTTTATGGCACACCAAACTGCCCGCAACCAATACGATAATCTTTCTAAAAGACTAAATAATCATCCCCAGGGGGCACCTCCATCTGAACTGCTGTATAAAATATTAAGTATATTATTTTCTGAAAAAGAAGCTAAACTTGTAGCTAAACTTCCTATTAAGCCCTTTACCGCAGATATTGCCAGTAATATCTGGAAACTCAATATAAAAGAATCCAAAAAGATACTGGATGAACTTGCAAGCCGTGCTATCCTTGTGGATATAAAATTAGATAATGATACGGAATATGTTTTACCACCTCCAATGGCAGGTTTTTTCGAATTTTCATTAATGCGTGTACGAAATGATATTGACCAGAAACTCCTAAGTGAACTCTTCTACCAGTATCTGAATGTTGAAGAGGATTTTGTTAAGGATCTTTTCACAAAGGGTGAAACCCAGTTAGGACGGATTTTTGTAAATGAAAGTGTTCTGACAAACGAAAATGCTATGCATGTACTTTCTTATGAAAAAGCTACTGAGGTGATTGAAACAGCAGAAGCAATTGGAATAAGCATGTGTTATTGCAGGCACAAGATGATGCATTTGGGTAAAAACTGTGATGCTCCAATGGATATATGTATGACATTTAACACATCGGCTGCCTCACTCGTTAGACATGGCCATGCAAGAAGTGTCTCCAAAAATGAATGTATGGATCTTTTGCATAAAGCCTGGGATCATAACCTTGTACAGTTTGGTGAGAATGTACAAAATAATGTTAATTTTATCTGTAACTGCTGTCCATGCTGTTGTGAAGCAATGCTGGCAGCCCAAAGGTTTTCAACAGAACATGCTGTCCATACAACGTCTTTTATCGTGGAAAGTAAAGTCGATGATTGTAATGGTTGCGGTAAATGTATAGACGTTTGTCCCATAAAAGCTCTTTCTCTTGTTTCAGCAGAAAATCCTGATAAACCAAAATTGAAGAGAATTGAAATTGATGAATCTTTGTGTCTTGGGTGTGGAGTATGTCTAAGAAACTGTAAAACGGAATCTTTAACTTTAAAATCAAGGCCTGAAAGGATCTTAACCCCGGTTAACGTTGTACACAGGACAGTTGTTATGGCGATAGAAAGGGGTAATCTTGCTGAGGTGCTGTTTGATAACAAGGCATTATTCAGCCACAGGGTTCTTGCTGCTGTGATAGGTTCAATTCTGAAATTACCACCAATCAAACAGATAGTTGCACTTAAACAGGTTAAATCAAGATATCTTGAAAAGATAATCACGGCATATATTTATTGAGCATAACGTGATATAATTAATAATATCAAGATGATAAAGGTTGATTATAAATTATAAATGTGCTTTTTTATAAGGTCGAACTTGCGGGATTTAATCAATTATTAAAAGATTCCTTAAATTCTGTTTTAACGAATTAGTAAGAATGAGTGTTTATGTATCGAATTAGTATATTGTTTTTATTATGTGTAACTTTGCTTTCCTGTTTATCATCAAATCCAAAACCAACCAAAACTGAATTAAAAGAAGCTTCAGAAAAGGGTAGCAATTATCTTTTTGGTAATGGTGTTCGTATAAATTATGAAACAGCTGCAAAGTGGTATAAAAAAGCAGTCAAGGGTGGCGATTCAATTTCAGAAACCAATCTGGGATATATGTATACCTCAGGTAAGGGTGTCGAAAAAAATATTAAGAAAGCATTTGAATTATATAAAAAAGCAGCCGAAAAGGGTGATAAAGTTGCAATACATAATCTGGGTCTTTTTTATATGTATGGAAGAGAACATATAAAAATTGATTATAAGAAAGCTTTTGAATATTTTCAAAAATCTTCAGGTAAAGGCTACGTAAATTCAACATACCTTGCAGGATTACTTTACTTTTATGGCTCGGGTGTATCTAAGGATTATGAAAAAGCCTATATCGCTTTTAAAAAGGCCGCTGAAAAAGGTGAGATGCGATCTCTACGCATGATAGGTGTTATTTATGAATATGGATATGGAAAAAAGATAAATCTCAAAAAAGCAGTGGATTTCTATAAAAAAGCTGCGGTAAAGGGACATTCAAGAGCTCAATATAATCTTGCTAACATGTATTACTACGGAACAGGTGTCACTAAGGATTATGAAGAGGCAGTAAAGTGGTACAATGAATCTGCAGAAAGTAACTGGCCTCAGGCTGTTGAGATGATGGCTTACTTTTATGAAAGGGGACAACTTATAGACAAAGACTATAAAAAGGCTCTTTTACTTTACGAAAAGGCAGGCATTGAAGGTGAGACGTTTTCACAATTCAGACTTGGAAGAATGTACTACCTGGGAAGAGGAGTTAAGGTAAATTATAGAATCGCATTTATTTGGTTTGAAAAAGCTTCAAAGTCTGGAAATTCATATGCGCAAAGTTACCTTGCATACATGTATGAAACAGGATTAAGTGTTAAGATGGATTTAAAGAAGGCTAAATACTGGTATAAAAAATCATCTGACAAAGAAGCCGATTCTGCAAGACGTCTTGGAAGAATATTGTTAGTTGAGAAAGATTATGGAAAAGCTCTTAATTGGTTTAAAAGGGGTGAAGAGAAAGGCGATTTATCTTCATCCACATGGATTGGCAGGATTTTTTATGAAGGACTGGGTGTTGAAAAAAGTTATAGGAAAGCAGCTACTTATTTTGAGAAAGCAGGTAAAAAAGGTGAACCTGTAGCTTTGTTTTTATTAGGTGTTATGTATGGTGAAGGCCAACATTTTACAAAAGATCATAGAAAAGCTAACGAATATTATGAAATAGCAGCAGAAAAGGGAGATTTGGATTCAATGTTCAATCTTGGTCTCAATTACTTAAATGGAACAGGCACTGATACTGATATTAAAAAAGGCATGACCTATCTGAAAAAGGCTGCTGCTAAAGGATATCATAGTGCAATATATCAGTTGGGACTTATATATTTTATTGGTAAAAAAGTCGAACAAGACTATGAAAAAGCTGCTGTATATTTTGAAAATTCAGCAATCAAAGGAAACTCTGGAGGCCAATATTATATTGGTCTGATGTATAGTTATGGTTATGGAAAACAAAAAAGTAATATATATGCTTATGCATGGTTTAATATTGCAGCTGCAAATTTAATTGAAGCTGCATACCAAAGAAGAAATGAAAGTGCTAAAGCACTTACTATAGACGAACTTCTTAAAGCTCAAAAACTTACACAGTATTTAATAAAGAAATATAATTTATAAGGAACCCTATGAGAAAAATATTTGTTTTAATAATACTATTACTACTTACAACCTCCTGTGCCTCAAAGTATGATACTTTAATGAGTAGTTTTAAAAAGGGTGAATTTAAAAGGGTTTTTAAGGAGTGCTCCGGTGATAATGACCCTGAATGTAAATTTCTTTTAGGAACTTTATACTACAATGGGTTAGGTGTCAAAAAAGACATTAAAAGGGGCGTTAATCTCATAAAGGAATCAGTTGAAAAGGGATTTGCTCCTGCTGAAATAGATCTTGCTTCTCTTTATATGAATGGTAATGGAGTTCCCCAGGATTACGAGAAGGCTATAGAACTTTATAGAAGTGCAATGGATAAAGGTGAAGCTCTTGCTTTTCATAATATGGGCTATTTGTATGCAAATGGTCTTGGAGTTCAGATTGATTACAAAAAAAGTTTACAGCTAATTGAACAGAGTTTTGCAAAAGGATATAATGATGCAACCTGGATGTTAGGAATTATACATCTTCGTCCAAAATCTACAATCAGAGATGTGGGTATTGGCATAAATTGGCTTGAAAAAGGTGCCAAACTTAATGTTATAAAAAGTATTTTACTACTCGCAGAAATATATGAAAAGGGAGAAATCGTTCCAATGGATTTAACCAAATCCCTTTACTATTATGAAAGAGCAGCAACTTTCGGTAACATAAAGGGGCAACATAAAGCTGGGTATGCATATTACAGTGGCTTAGGTACTCCTGTAAATTTAAAAAAAGCCTTTTCTCTGATTGAAAAATCTGCAAGCAATGGTTTTGTGAGATCTATTATTCTTTTAGGGAACATATACAGAATTGATAAAAGGTTTAAAGATTATACAAAAGCTTTTTATTGGTATAAGAAAGCCTTAAAAGGAAGTAATCCATATGCTCAAAGACAATTAGGTATTTTATATGTGAGTGGGAATGGTGTTAAAAGAGATCCCAAAAAAGGTTTTGACCTGATATATAAATCCGCAAACCAGAATGATCTTGATTCTGCGTACTTATTAGGAGTTCTTTATGAGAAAGGGATTGGAGTAAAAAAGAGTTTTGAAACAGCTTCAAAGGTGTTTGATATAGCAGCTTCAAAAGGACATACAGGGTCACAAGCCAAATTGGCTGAATATTATTTAAAGGGCACTCATTTTAAAAAGGACACTGAAAAGGGAGTCCAGTGGTTAACTAAAGCTGCAAAATATGATAGATATAATCAATATAGACTTGGATTATTATATTTTGATCAAAAACAGATAGCAAAAGCAAAATTCTGGCTTGAAAAGGCTGCAAAGCAAAATGAATTTAATTCTCAGGCCTTTATTGCTCTTATGTACTTTGAAGGTGTTCATTATAAAAAAAATCTGATTGATGCTTATGCCTGGATAAACATCTCGCTTGCTAATTTACCAGGTAACAAAAACAATACAAAAATAAGGAACAATATAGAAAATAAAATGGATATGAATCAAATAAAAAATGCTCAAAAGAGAACAAGAGAGTTAATTAAAAAATATAATCTTTTAAAGAAATAGATAGATGGAACAAAAGAAAGGGTTTAAATACTTCATACAAAAGCATATCAAAAGAACTATGCCGGATTATTTCCCTTCAAAGGGTAACTGGATAACCCTTGAATTAAAAGATGCTAACAACACAACCATAGTTATTCCAGCACTCTTGATTGGAGTAAAAAAGCGAAAATTAAGAATTAAAACAAGAATTCCTGTTCCGGATAATTTACGAAAAGATGGTTTTTTATACTGTTCATTTGAAGTTGCTGAGATTGAAAAAGATCTGTTTCAGGATGTTGAATCTATTAGACATACAACTCATTTTGAATTTATCAGAATGGGAAGCAAAAATAATGAAGCCGATATTAAGCTTACAGATGGGATATTTACGCGTGTAGAGAGAAGGGAATTTCAACGGCTGAATTGTAAAAAACACTATAATATCACTGTTAATCCAGTTCCTGTTGAAGAGATAAATGAAAACAATGTTAAATATAACAGATATATGAAACGTTTTTTTGAAAAATTTGTATTGAAAGATCTTTGCCCGGGTGGACTTAGTGGATTAGCTCAAACAAAATATGCAAGTCAGCTCAAAGCAGGGCATAAAATTAAGGTTAAACTTTGTTTTGGTAAAAGAAATGATTATCAGTACACTGATCAATTATTTGCATCGGAGACGGCGCCTATAGTGATTACAGCTGCTCTTGTTTTACTCGATAGAGTAGATAGAAAAAATATGGAGACTTCTATCAGGTTTCAAAGTGTCCATGATGTTAAGAGTAGGTATTTAATTATTAATGAATCCTTCAAAATGAGGCAATCCGATGCATCGCTCGCCACTTCCTGTGTTAACGAAAACAGGAATGAAAAAATTCTCTAATTAGAGGTCCTGTCAATTTTTAATCCATCCTCATTTTATTCAGAACTTCAGTCAATTCTTCAGTTGAATAGCTTTTAACTTCGCCTATCTTTACAATAATTTTGGTAAAAGGCATGGGAAACCTTCCTTTGTTCCATGATTTCTCTAATCTTTTGTATTTTAGAGGATAAGCATGGATTGGATATATTGGAAGTTTTGATTTCTTACTTAATAAACTCATTCCACCCTTTGCTTCATGAATTGGTCCTCTTGGGCCGTCAACAGCCATTGCAAAGGCACTGCCTCTCAGAATCTTTTTAAAAGCAGATAGAAAACCAGAATGCCCTCTTTTCTTTGTGGAACCCCTTACTGTATCGTATCCAAAACGCCTTAGAACTTTATTCATAATTGTCCCATCCCTTGAATGTGAGACAAGAATTGTTACTTTTTTTCCACCAAAATATGGTAATAGTGCAAGCTCATCCTGATGCCAGAAGGCAAAAAGCATCCCATCGCCCTTCTCCCTCTTTTTCCTGTTCAAATTTTCTAAAATACTTTCTGGAACTTCTATTTTATATCTGAATGTTAGAGAGTATAGCCTGTATAGAATTGCAGCTATCTCTCCCTTTATTTTCTCTCTGTTCATATCTCAAATAAAGAAGCTTGCTTCTTTATGTCCCTTCTATTTTATTATTGCCAACGTCTTGAATAAAAATTTGATGCTTCTTGTTGTGTCAAAATAAATACATATTATATAATGAATATTATTCAGTATTAATTTAAAAACTAAAATTTGGCAAGTAGGGAATCGCTAATAAATAGAAATTTTAGATGAAATACAGATAATAAAAGCTTTCTGTTTTATAAAATCTCTGCATGACAAAAAAATAACGAAACATAATACAAAAAAAATCAAATAGAATTGTATAAACAAAAAAGTATATAGTAAAAAGCACTCTTTGGAGATTTAAAATTTGTTATTTCTAAATTAGTAACAACTTTTTAATATCCAAGATTATCATTAATTATCATTACAGAGATATCTGTTAACATAGGTTTTCTATGTAGAATTGTTGTAATGTTACAAATTCTTGTTGGAGAGTTACAATCTGCACAAATTCCTGTTTCTGAACATGGGTTTTCCATACCCAGACTTTTTGACCTCATAGGAGCTGCAACTTCACGTATTCTTTTTATTGCAGATTCCATATCTTTTTCAATTTTGTTTGTTCCAGCAACAATTATAACCTTTGAAGGTCCAAAACAGGTTGCATTAACTCTGTTTCCAACACCATCAACATTTATGATTTCTCCTGTTTGAGAGATTGCATTTGCACTTGAAAAAAAACAGTCACATGTTCCTTGTAATTTTCTATATTCCATTTTTGTTTCAAGAGAAAGGTCTTCTTTGTTGTGATCATACACAGTTTTACCCTTTTCTTCGAGAGCTTCAGGAAGCCCTATACCTCTTGTTGTGTCAGATCCACCAAAACCAAAGGTATTATAATCTTTAACCATATCCATAATTTTTGATTTGGCATCTTCAATTGTGTCAAAAAAATGAGCATCAAATCTGTGTTTGTTTAAGTTATCAACACACTTTTTTCCTGTTTTCTCAAGTAGCCACTTCTTAAATGGGTTCATATATATCCTCTGATAATTATAATTTGTTTTGACTCATGAGTATTCAATATAAATAAAAAAATCATATTGTTGCAAACATTTTTTAAATTAAGGGAACCTCTAACAATTAGAATTTTTATTGAAATTCAGATTATAAAAGCTTTTAGTTTAATAAAATCTCTGTGTAAGAAAAAATAACGAGCTGATTCGTTTATAAAAAGCTTTATAAAACCCAATACTTGACTATTTAGCATGATTACATATATTCATGATGTTATGATTTTTTAATAAGCTTTTGTTTGAGACTTTATTGAGTACATAAAAACTTGAAAAACAATAAGTTTTATTTGAGACGTTTATAAAGTCCAACGAAACTAAAGGAGGTACATAAAAACTCGAAAACCATGAGTTTTTATTTAAGATGCGTATACTACTTGCAGAAGATGATAAAAAAATCGCTGAATTCGTTATTAAAGGGCTTTCATCCGCAGGATTTGCAGTCGATCATGCTGAAGATGGCGTAGATGCTTTACATCTTGTTCTGACAGAACCCTATGATACCTGCATTATAGATATAATGATGCCCAAGCTTGATGGGTTATCCCTGATAGAAAAAATGAGAAAAGAGAAGATAAATACCCCTGTCATTATTCTAAGTGCAAAAGGCTCTACAGATGACAGAGTAAAAGGTCTTCAGACTGGAAGTGACGATTACCTGAGTAAACCTTTTGCATTTGCAGAACTACTGGCAAGGGTTCAGGCTCTGATAAGACGATCAAATGACGAAACAGAGCCAACAAAACTTCTGGCGGGTGAACTTGCACTGGATTTGATAACAAGAGACGTCATAAGAGATGACAAAAAACTCGAACTACAGCCCCTTGAGTTTGCACTTTTAGAATATCTTCTTAGAAATAAAGAGAGGGTTGTATCTAAAACTATGATAATGGAGCATGTGTGGAACTACAATTTTGATCCCCAGACAAATGTGGTTGAAGCCAGGATTTGCAGACTCCGTGACAAAGTGGATAAAGGTTTCGATAAAAAGATGATACACACTATCCGTGGAGTAGGGTATGTTCTTAAAGAAGCTGAATAAACTAAGGAAAACACTGGCATTTAGGCTAACCCTCTGGTATGGCACCATTTTTATACTTTTTTCACTTATCTCTTTTATACTTTTTTTCTATTTAATTACTTCCGTTATAAAAGAGGGAACGGATCAGGATCTTAAGAAGGAGATCAGTTCTTGTGCAACTGTTATGTCTATTGAAGGTATTGACGCTGTAAAACAGTATATTGTTCTTGAATCACAAGCCGCCGGAGAGAAGAAAATATTTTACAGATTACTTTACTCAAACGGAATAGTCTTCTCTTCGTCAAACATGTCATACTGGAAACACATTGGGTTCTCAAGGGATGCCATTCAAAAACTCCAGGCAGGTAGTGAACCTGTTTTTGATACAATTAAAGTTGAAAAAATCAAGCACCAGGTGAGGGTTGTTTATGGCCTGATAAATCGTGATACGGTTCTTCAGGTTGGATATTCTATGGATGGATATTCAAAACTAATTGAAACGTTTAGAAAAAAAATCTTTGTCGTTATGTTATCCCTTTTCATTGTTGCTGCTATAACAGGTCTTTTCATGGCCAGAAAAGCTTTAAAAGGTGTTGAAGATGTTACAAAAACAGCAAGATTGATATCTGAGGGGGATCTTGAAAAGAGAGTTCCTGTTAAAGCAAGAGAAGATGAAATAGATCAGATGGCAATTACCTTCAATATGATGCTTGATAAGATCCAATCTCTTATAACCGGAATCAAAGAGATGAGCGATAATATTGCCCACGATTTAAGGAGCCCAATAGCAAGAATCAGAGGTATTGCCGAGATCTCTCTAACCACAGGTGCTTCAAAAGAGGAATTGATGAATACCACAGGAAGTACCATAGAGGAATGTGATAGGCTTCTTTACATGATTAACACCATGCTTTTTATATCAAAAACAGAAGCAGGGGTTGGGGTTTTGGATTTTGAAAATGTTGATACTGAAGCTCTGGTGAAGGATGCTGTTTCTCTATTTATGCCAATGGCCGAGGATAAATCAGTTATTTTGAACTCAAACATTATTATAGCAGGTACTATTAGTGGTGATATACAGATGATGCAAAGGGCTCTTACAAACCTTATAGATAATGCTATAAAGTATACAGATGCTTATGGAACCGTCACCGTTACGTTGAATAAGAGTACAGATGAAAATAATATTGTAATAGATGTTAAAGATACAGGAACTGGTATATCAGAAAAGGATAGAACTCAGATATTTAACCGGTTTTATCGTTGTGATAAAAGCAGATCACAGGTTGGGACTGGCTTAGGCCTTAGTCTTGCCCGAACAATCGCAAGGGCCCATGGTGGAGATATAGTATTTAAAGATAACCCGGTTAGAGGATCAGTTTTTACACTGAAAATTCCGGTTTCTAATAACTAGAAAACCACATTTTCTGACTCTTCACCTTCAAGAACTTTCCTAAGAGTTCTTAAATGCTTATCCAAAATATTATTGTCCTTACCGCATGTTAAAGCAACTCTTATAGCTGGTGGAACATTTGTGTCTCCTGTAATAAATCTTTCAGAACAAAATACATTGAGACCCATATTTTTTGCGTTATCTTCAAATGAAACTCCTGAATAATTTTTGGGTAGCTCAAGCCAAATGTAGAAACCAGTTCCAGAACCTTCTGTTTTATATCCTGAAAGAACTCTTTGGGCTATCTCATATCTTTTTTCTGCTTCCTTTCTTTTAAGCTGCAATACCTTTTCAGCAGTTCCATCAAATATCCATGAAGCTATTAAGGCTGAATTAAGTGGTGGCGCCATCCAGAGGGTATTCAGAACAGCTCTTGAAAATGCCTGTCTTAATTTTGAATTATGAATCACAGTAAACGCAATCCTCAAACCAGCTCCCAGTACCTTTGAAATTCCAGCAATGAAAATACTTTGTTCAGGAATTAGCTGGGATATTGGAGTTGGAACTTTAGGCAGTGTTAGTGCGTAAGCATCATCCTCAATCAAAATAAGTTTATATTTTTCAACAATAGAAGCAACCTCTTCCCTTCTTTTTTGTGACATGCATCTTGTTGTAGGATTCTGAACACTTGGCATCAGATAGACACCTTTAATGTTTTCTCTTTTACAAGCTATTTCGAGATCCCTTGCGACCATCCCTTCCTTATCCATTGGGATACCAGTTAAAGAAATACCGAGCATCTTGGAAAGGCTTTTCATACCAGGGTATGTGAGGTTTGAAACAGCTATTCGGTCTCCGTTTTCAAAACAGTTCGCTAAAATACAGTTCAGAGCATGCTGGGCCCCGCCACAAATAATTACATCATTTGTTTTGGCATCCATACCATAGCGCTTTGCCCAAAGAGCGCCTGCTGCTTTATGCTCAACTAAACCTGAGGGGTTTGTGTAATTCATAAATTCTGTAAGCTCTTTTGTCTTTGAAAGTTTTTTAAGCGATTTTACAATGTCAGGCTCTATCCCAAAGTGTGGAGTAATTAAACCAAGCTCAGCAAGTGGTTTTCCGGTTGATCCAGGGTTTTGCATAAATATGTCAACACCTGCATCAAGTGATATAAAAGTGCCTCTACCTGTGGTTCCTGTGATCAGACCTCTTTTTTCTGCTTCTTTGTATCCCTTTGTTACAGTGCTTACATTTACCTCTAATATATCTGCAAGATCTCTGTGTGTTGGAAGCTGATCTCCTGGTATGAAATCCCCTTTTGCTAAAGAGTTCTCAATAATATCAGCGATTGATCTGTAAAGTGATTTTGATCTGTCTTCAATTTTCCATATTGTCATCCATACAATATATCTTTTGACACCACACAATGTCAAGTTGTATATTATAAAAAAATAACTGTTGTAAAATCGACTCGTTACATTTTTCGCAAGCAGAGGTTTTATAAAACTGAAAGCTTTTATAAACGTAGTAATTAAACCAAAATCAAAGTTTTTAGAAGTTTCGAATAAGGGATAAAGTTATGGTTAATAAAGACAGCATATACAGTGCATATGAAACTATAAAACCTTTCATAAGAAAAACTCCACTGGAGTTTTCAAGAACTTTAAGTGAATTAACAAACTCTGAAATTTTCTTAAAACTCGAGTGCCTGCAACATACAGGTAGTTTTAAAGCAAGAGGGGCTTTTAACTCATTTGCAGATTTAGATTTAGAACGCTACAATGGCATTATTGCCCCAACTGCAGGAAATCATGGAATAGGTCTTTCATTTGCAGCAAGCAAATTTAAAATACCAGTCCATATTTATTTGGCTGAAGATGCTGACCCAATAAAAATTAAAATACTGGAATCGCAAAATGCAATTGTAAAGAGGTTTCCTGATTTTGAAACCGCACACTTTGAGGCTGGGGTTGCTGCTAAAAAAAGAAAATTAAAATTCATATCGGCATACAATAATGATGAAATGGTTAATGGTGGCGGTACGGTTGCTATAGAGATTTTACAGGACTTAAAGGACGTTGATATTATAGTTGTTCCAGTTGGAGGAGGAGGTTTGATAGCAGGTATTTCAAAATTCATAAAATCAATTAATCCTGATTGTTTGATATGGGGAGTTCAAACAAAAAACAGTCCGACTTTTGTAAGGTGGTTTGATATGAAAAAGACTTTTCAGGTCGATTTGAAGCCTTCAATAGCGCACGGCTTGAGCGGATTTGTTGAGGAAGATACCATTACGTTTCCTATTATAAAAAATAATGTTAATCGGATGATTGAGCTTGATGAAAATCATTTGATTGATGGAATGAGATTCATGGCAGAGAACCATCAGCTTATAGTTGAACCCTCAGGAATTGCCGCCGTTTCTGCTTTGATGCAGGAGGGCATGGATCTATCGGGCAAAAAGGTTGTATCTGTTGTTACTGGAAGGAATATCTCTTTTGATGAGTTTAATAAATTAATTCAAGGGATAATAAACGAACCACACAATATAAAAAGTGAGAAGAAATGAAACTAATACCATTTATACTATTTGTAATTGCAATGACCGGAACTCCAGGACCAGGAAATCTAACAATGCTTGGAATCGGACAAGCCACAGGTTTTAGAAGTGCTATTCCTTTTTTGATAGGTACAACAGTTGGATGTTTCTTGTTAAATCTATCAGTGGCATTTGGATTAGGAGCTTTTGTAACAGAATCTGTAAAAATCTCCTACTTTATGAAGATATTTGGTATGGGATATATGATTTGGCTTGGATTTAAAGTGATCAAATTACAGATTGAGGCAAAAGAGATAAAGAAACAGTTTACTTTTTTTGAAGGATTTCTGATACATCCAACCAGCCCAAAAAGCTGGGCAATGTCTGTTATAGCGATAAATCAGTTTGCTGACCCAACATCAACATATTTAACAAAAACAGTTGTATTTGTTCTTTGTTTTCTTATTGGACAAGTTACATTTCACAGTCTTTGGTGCGCTATCGGTTCTAAGATTATATCACTATTAAGAACACAAAAAATCAGAGTAGCCTTTAATGTTATTACAGCTTTTATGATGGTTGGAACAACTGCCTACGCTCTTTTTATTTAGTTGGATTTATTTAGATGTTTTTTATTGACACTTAAATGGAAGCTTCTTTAGGGAACCTCTAATAATTAGAATTTTGGATAAAATACAAGGTATTTCAAAAAATAACGAGCCGATTTTATTACAGTTTTTTTTTGGAAATAACAAAGTATTTTGCCAAAAGAACAGTTATTAGAGATTCCCTTTATTCAGGTTTTGACTGTTCTAATTTGCCACGACTCTGTTTCTCCCATTTTGTTTGGCAGCATAGAGTCCGGCATCACTTCTTTTGAGAGCATCTTCTAGAGAATCTTTCTCAAATATTTCGGTTAGTCCAATACTTACAGTACATTCAATGTTAAGGTCTGAATGCTCAATTACCAAATCTTCAATTGCGATCCTTAATCTTTCAGCCATACCTTTTGCATCTTCAATATATGTATTTGTCAGAAGTACAGCAAATTCTTCTCCCCCAATTCTACTGAAAATATCTGAATCCCTTAAAGTTGTAAGACATTCATTAACAAATTTTTTTAATACTTCATCACCAGTGTCATGTCCATAAACATCGTTAATCTGCTTGAAATTGTCTATATCCATCATTAAAAGCGAGAGTGGCATACCGTATCTTTTACTTCTCTTAATTTCTTCTTTTGCTTTAAGCATAAAAAATCGTCTGTTGGATGCACCCGTTAAAGGGTCAGTTCTGGATAGTTTTTTAAGATTTAATTCCATCTCTTTTTGTACCGTAATGTCCCAGCTTACACCTGTCATTTTTACTGCATTATGCTCGTTGTCATATTGAGTTAAAGCAGCAGCTTTCATTATTTTAACTTTCTTATTCGGACAAATTATACGGAATTCCCAATCAAAACGGCCATCTTTCCTTGCTTTTCTCAAAGCTAATTCAGTACTGCTTTTATCATCAGGATGAACTCTGTTTTTCCAGGTCTTATAAGCCCCTTTGAAGTCATCCGGGTCGGCACAATATAGCTCGAACATCCTTTTATCCCAGATAAGATTATTTGTAACAATATCCAATTCCCAAACCCCAATATTTCCAGCGATAGATGCAAGTTTAAGTCTATTGGAGTAGCTGGTTAGAACAATTTCATTCTCTTTCATTTTAGTAATATCCATCACCAGAATAAAAAGGCCCTCTATTTTATCATCAAATTTGTGGGGAATATATGTAACATTTAAAAAATATTGTTGATTTAAATTATTGAAATTTATTTCAAAGTTCTGTGTTTCTCCCTTTAAAGCAGCTTCATATCTATCTTTAGTTTCAGAGAATGTTTTTTCACCAACAATTTCCGATACATGCTTACCTATGATTGAACCTGCATCTATCTTAAACATATTTTCATAGTGGGCATTTACAAACTTATATTTCAGATCGAGATCAGCATAAGAGATAAGAGCGGGAACATTATCCATAATCAATTGGAGTTGATCTTTTCGTCTTTTAAGTTCCAGAGCATTTCTCTTTAACGCCCTATCTGAGACAACACGAAAAGTTATATCTGTTGCCACAATCAGAAAAGATTCCAGTTTATTTTCAGAGTTTCTGATAGATGTAATATTTATATGTGCCCACAATGCTTCCCCATTTTGTTTAATCATTTTTCGTTCAATTTGCTGTTTTTTAACACCTTCATTAATCATATTTATGAAGTTCTCTGAGGCATCTTCTGCATGATCGGGATGAATAATTTCAAGCATATTTTTACCCCTCAATTCCTCAGATTTATAGCCAAGGAGATCAGTGCAAACTTCATTTGCAAGAATTATATGCCCCTGTGGAGAAAGAAGTACTATGCCTGCTGCTGCATTGTCAAACATCCCCCTGAACAAAGTTTCATTTTTCTTTAACTCTGTTTCAATAAGCTGTTGTTTATTTATAACTTCATATAATTCTTTATTAGCCTCCTCAAGTTCAAAGGTGCGTTCATCGATGATCTTTTCAAGGTTTTCATTTGTTTGTTTAAGGTCCTCTTCAACCTGCTTCCTTTTAAGGATGTTACAGACTGCATCCATTACCAGAGTTAACTGCTGGACATCCTCCTCTGTATAATCTTCCTCTTTATTTCCAACTCCAGCTACAATAACTATTTTATCTTCATCGAAAACAGGGATATTCATGTGCTTTGTTATACAAACGTGACCTTCAGGAAAACCTTGTTTATATGGGCTTTTATCATAATTATTTGTAATAACTGCCTTTCGTTGCCTTATTGCTTCACCCCATAGGCCGGTTTCACATACTTTATAGGAATCCGGATAAGTATTTACTTTGCATTCCTGCATTACATCTTTAGACCAGGCATGTAGAGTAAGCTCTTTTTCATCATCACTTGCAAAATAGATATATCCAATTTTACTACTTGTTACAATAACAACAGCTTCTATTGCAAAATCCAGAATCTCCTGCCTTGAATTTTGGATCATTTTATGTAGATCAATCAATAACTTGAACCGGATCTCATCAATTTTTCTTTGTCCGTTATTTTGCATTTTTGTATAATTCTCTATTGATTAGCAGCATCAATACAATTTGGTAAGATTATTAAATTAGAATAAACTATAACACCTTGTAATGTCAATGTATAAAGCTATGCATATAGCATATGTGTTTTGAAATAAAGGTTATAAAACTTCAGTTAATGCTAATGATTCAAATTCTGTGGGGTCATGTGAGCACAATGCAGTAATTTCTTTATTTTTGTTTATAACATCCCTAAGTATAGTTAACTTTTTAAACGCTTCTTTTTGATCCATATGTGAAATATACTGAAATAGCTTAAAACCAGGAGTACAGAAAGGTTTTTTATCAATTTGCTTATCGTAGTAATATGCATCCCCTGCATGGAGTAACCATCTCTCAGAACTTTTTATTGCGATTGCACAATGCCCTCTTGTATGACCTGTTAATGGCACCACTACTATCTCACTTGGAAGGTTTTTTGAATTTTTAATGCACTTTAAGCCAAACCACTGCTCTTCGGAACAGGTATCGTGGATAACCCATTTTGGCATGTGTAAGAAGTGACACGTCCTGTATCTCTCTTTCTCTCTTATAGAAGCGGGTTTGTTGGCTGCCTGAATCTCAGGTTTATAGACATGTACAAATGCGTTGGGGAAATCGGCAAGTCCACCTGTATGATCTAAATCCATATGGGTTAGAACTATATGTTTAACATCTTCGGGTTTATATCCAAGCTTTGAAATCTGACAGACCGCTGTATCATTTAAATCTTTTCTCAGGTTCAATATGTAGTGCATGGGGCCCAATCTTTTGGGATTTTTAATATCATCAGTACCCACGCCTGAATCAATTAGTACAAGTTCCTTACCAGTATCTATCAGAATACAGTGGCATACGACCCTGGCAGGGCTCCTGTTTATAAGTTTCCCACCAAAAGGCTTCAACATGCCGCAGTTTAAATGAAAAATTTTCATATCCAACCTTAACAAAAGTTATATTGTATTTCTGATTTACTATCGCAATTTGAATTTATGTCTGTTTTTTTAATACGTCAATGTTTTACGTTGCTGTTTTTATTTTGATTTTAATGTGATAAAAATCAAAATGTTTTTATCTTTAGGGAAACTCTAATAAACTATATTTTGATTGAAGTGCAAGCCTAAGAAAAAAATAACGAGGCGATTTTACACAGTTTTATTTTTTCGAAGAACGCAGAAGTTTGGTCAAAGAGCAGTTATTAGAGATTCCCTTTATTAAGATTATAAAATGCAAAAGGCGTTTTTTGAAGACGAATATTGCCAATTAAAATAGATGGGCAACCTTTGAAATACTGTAATTCCCGATACTAAATTATTACATAAAGGAACTGATATGATAACTATAGACAATACAAAATGCAATAAAGACTATATATGCATAGATGAATGCCCCTATGGATTTATATTTGAAAAAGATGCAGATGGCTTTCCCACTGTAAAAAAAGAGATATATGAGAAGTATTGTATTAAATGCTGGCATTGTATATCGATCTGTCCAAAGGCCGCAATATCATCTCCTGATGTAAAACAGGAAAATCTGATGAGATTAAAAAAAGAAGATTTTCTTACCACAGAAGTTGCTGAAAAATTTATCCGATCAAGAAGATCCATTCGCAAATTTAAGGATGAAACAATCCCCCCTGAAACCATTGAGAACTGGCTCGATATAACAAGATGGTCACCAACAGCAAGTAATTCACAGAAACTAAACTGGATAGTCATTAAAGATAA
The DNA here is from genome assembly GCA_024226555.1 of Desulfobacterales bacterium. Taxonomy (GTDB): domain Bacteria; phylum Desulfobacterota; class Desulfobacteria; order Desulfobacterales; family JAAELO01; genus JAAELO01. The sequence continues at coordinate 45,012 of JAAELO010000820.1, forward strand.
AGAGAAGTTGAAAACAATTACTGGTTTGATGATTGATTGGATTAAGAAAGGGGGAAATTATCCTGAAATAGTTGATCAGTATGAAAAAGGTGATGATATTCTACTTCGGCATGCACCACATCTTTTAATAGCAACTCTTCCAGAAGAATACTTCTGGTTAATGACTGATGCTGCAACTGCTTTATCATATCTTGAACTCACAGCGAACTCTTACGATCTTGGAACTTGCTGGGCTGGTTTTTTTATACGGGCTGCATCTGAATATGAACCATTAATAAAGGAACTTGATCTGCCGAATAACCACAGAACTGGTGGTGCTTTAATGTTCGGGCATCCTGTATACAACTTTAAAAAAGTACCGGAAAGAGAGAGATTCTCTTTAAAATACGTTTAATTCTAATCAAAATACTGACTTTTTTATAAAAATATATAGCATAATCCATTTTATTTTTTTATGGTTTACCTTAAGGGAACCTCATAATTAGAATTTTGGTTGAAATACAAGGATGAGAAAAAATAACGAGCTGATTTTACTACAGTTCTTTTTTTTGAATAACTCAGTGTAATGCGAAGCATTCACAACATTACAAGCTGATTCGAGAAAACCACTGTAGTTCGATCAAAAGGCAGTTATTAGATTCCCTTGATTAAGGATTTTAATTAGAAATCATTTAAATTTAGGGAACCTCAAAAAATTAGAATTTTGGTATAGACAAAAGACAGTTTTTAGCGGTTCCCTATAAAGGAGTTAATGCAATGAGTAAATTTGTTTTTGTGCTTACCAGAGGAACTGAAGACCCTACAAGGGTAACAAGAGCATTTCAATTGGCAAAAGCTGCTGTTGAAAATAATCATATCGTGAACCTTTTCTTAACAGATGAAGCTGTTTTAGTCGTTAAAAAAGGAATGGCAGATAATATTGTTGCTCCAACCGGAGATGAGGCAGCATCACATCTTGCTTTTTTGACTGAGAACAAAATTCCAATGTATGTTTGCACTCCTTGTGCTGTGGCAAGACTTCTTGATGAAAGTGAATTGGTTGAAAATGCAAGCTTTGCAGGAGCACCAAAACTATTTGAGATATCTGAAGGAGCAAATATATTCACATTTTGATCTATTGTTGAATAGTATAAAACCATTCGGATTTGATGAAGTGGTTTTATACTTTAAAAAAAATCAAAAAATAATTTAAAGCCTTCCCTTAACTTTTATCTTATTGTATTATTAAAAGATATTGCCCTATGCTTTTAATATTCCTAATAAATTAGAAAAATCTTTAATTTAGCCCGTATCAATTTTGATTAGAGTTTATTAAAACATATAGTTTGCCAAAAGAAGATTCCCAAAAGGGTCTATGAAAAAATAAAAATTTTGCTTTGTAGAATTTTGGAGGTTTTTTTATGGACAAAGATGTTGAGAACATTTTTGATGAATCCATAAGACTTGAAATGAATGTTAGTAAAGTTTATATGAAATTTTACAAACTATTTTCTGATGATAAAAAATTCTGGTGGGATATGTTTTTAAAGGAGAGAAATCATGCATCTCTACTTCAAAGTGCAAAAGATATTTTCAAACCTGTAAACATGTTTCCGGATGATCTGCTTATTAATAGCTTAAAAATTATTATTCATGAAAATAATACTCTTGAAAAAATGCTGGAAGATTTTGAAGAAAACCCCCCATCCAGAGAAGAAGCCTTTAATATAGCATTCAAAATTGAAATTTCAATAGGAGAAGCTCATTATCAGGCATTTATGGAAAAGAAATCAATCAGTTTCAAAGATAAGGTTTTTTCATAATGACAAAGAACACGCCGGCAGAATAAAATTCCAAATGTCACAACTTGGGATTTCATTGATAGAATAGGAATTGGTTTAAATACTAAAAGTTAATTTTTAACCTTAAAATGGATTGATAATATGTTTAATTGGCTGATAAAGCTTATACCCTATGAAAATAGAAAAAATCAGATTAATTTTGAATAGAGTCTTGTCTTTTAAGAGAACTGTAGTGTAAATGAAAATTCCTTAAAGGACCTATGGAAAAAATATAAACTCAGTTTTATAGAATTTCGGAGGTTTTTTATGGAAAAAGATATGGATAAATTATTTGATGAATCTATAAGACTTGAGATGAATGTTAGTAAAGTTTATTTAAGATTTTCAAAACTGTTCTCTGAAGATAAAAAATTCTGGTGGGATCTGGCTATAGAGGAGAAAAATCACGCCGCTCTACTTCGAAGTGGAAAAGATATTTTCGAACCCGCAAACAAGTTTCCAGAAGATCTACTTCTGAGTAGTTTAAAGATTATTAATAAAGAAAATGAAAGCCTTGAAAAGATGCTTGACGATTTTGAAGAAAATCCCCCATCCCGGGAAGAAGCTTTTAATATAGCATTCAGAATTGAAACTTCAGTAGGGGAAGCTCATTATCAGGCATTTATGGAACAAGACTCAAGCAGTTTCAAAGATAAGGTTTTTAAAGACCTTAATCAGGATGACAAAGAGCATGCTGATAGAATACAATTCCATATGGCTCAACTTGGGATAGCCTTAATTTAAATAAACAATAGTAATTTAGAGGTTCCATAAAATCAATTTTTTAAAATCTTAAAACGGGAGCTATTATGTTTGATTGGTTGATAAAACTTATGCCCTATGAAAATAAATTATTAGTGGTATTTTTAGTATCCTTAATTGTGCTTTTAGCTGCAGTTTTAATATATTTTATGGCAACGACACTTATACTGCCACTTCTTGAGAAAATTGCTAAAAGATCAAAAACAAAACTTGATGATGAGTTAATAAAAAATAAAATATTCACAAAACTTTTCAAGGTTATTCCATTTCTCTTTATATACTACGCTGTAAATGTTATTCCGTATATTGATGAATCAATTAAATCATCTCTAAAAAAAATAACTGTAATAGCTATAATAGTTCTGGCTTTACGTTTGATTTTTGCTTTTATTGCTATCGTGAACTCAATTTATACCGAGTTTGGATATTCAAAAGGTCGTCCAATCAAAGGTTATCTACAATTATTAAAAATATTTCTCACTATCATTGCTGGTATCTGTATAATCAGCTTGATGCTTGATCAGTCCCCTACCGGACTACTCACAGGTATTGGTGGTCTTACAGCCGTTTTACTTTTGATTTTTAAAGATACTATTCTATCTCTTGTTGCCAGTATACAGATATCAAGTAACAAAATGCTTCAGGTTGGTGACTGGATTGAGATGCCAGCCTTTGGTGCCGATGGAGACGTTATCGATATCGCTCTTCATACAGTAAAGGTCCAGAACTGGGATAAAACCCTTGTAACAATACCAACCAGTAAACTTGTGGACAGTAGTTTTAAAAACTGGCGTGGTATGACTGAATCAGGTGGAAGAAGAATAAAAAGATCTATAAATATAGATGTTAATACAATAAGATTTTTAACAGAAGATGAGGTTGCAAAATTCACTAATCTTGAACTCTTAAAAGATTATATGATCGCTAAAAAAGAAGATTTGGAGAAGGAAAATACTAATAAAGAGGGTTTCAACAAAAGAATGCTCACAAATATTGGAACCTTTAGAGCTTATACAGCAAATTACCTGAAAGCCCATCCAAAAATTCATGATAATATGACATTTATTGTTCGTCAACTTGAGCCAACCTCGGAGGGACTTCCTCTGCAAATATATGTCTTCGTAAATGATATTGCCTGGGCCAACTACGAAGGCATACAATCAGATATCTTTGACCACCTGTTTTCTATAATACCGGAGTTTGGATTAAGAGTTTTCCAGAAAGCATCGGGAAATGATTTTATGCAATTGAACAAATCATAGAAGGGAACCTCTAATAATTAGATTTTTGGATGAAATACGTGGTTTGATAAAAAATAACGAACCGATTTTATTACAGTTCTTTTTTGGATAAAACGCAGTATTTAGCCAAAAGATCAATTATTATAGATTCCCAGAAAAACTTATTTTATTTCAAATCTGTTGACTTATTAATAAATGAAATTTAACTTTCAAATTTTGTATGTATTTCTATTGTTTAATAAAGGCAACCGGAAGGCACAAATGATTACAAAACGCGTAGAACAGATGACATCATTTATAGTTATGGATGTTTTGGAGAAAGCAAAATCCATGGAACGGGATGGAATAGATGTGGTTCACCTTGAAGTTGGGGAACCTGACTTTGATATTCCGGTTTGTGTTAAAGAAGCCGCCTGCAATGCACTTAACAGTGGGTATACCCACTATACACACAGTCTTGGAATGATAGAGCTAAGGGAAGAGATCTGTAAATATTATGACAGAATCTATAATGTTAACATCCACCCTGACCAGATTGTTGTATCTTCAGGAACATCTCCTGTTATGTTCAGTCTTTTCTCTACTCTGATATCTGAGGGCGACGAGGTTATTATTTCAGACCCTCACTACGCCTGTTACCCAAATTTTGTTGAATTTGCAGGGGGGAAAGTTGTAAATGTTCCTGTTTATGAAGAGGATGGATTCCAGTACAGAACTGAAGAGATAAAAAAACGCCTGACAGATAAAACAAAAGCTGTGCTTATAAACTCGCCGTCAAATCCCACAGGAAATCTCCTGTCTCCTGAAAAAATGAAAGAGATTGCAGAACTTCCGGTATGGACAATATCAGATGAAATTTATCATGGACTTGTATATGAGGGTAAAGAGCACTCAATGCTTGAATTTACAGATAAAACATTTGTATTAAACGGTTTTTCAAAGTTATATGCTATGACAGGTCTAAGGCTTGGTTATCTCATTGCTCCCAAAGATTTTGTTACTCCAATGCAGAAACTCCAGCAGAACTTTTTTATATCACCAAATTCAATGGTCCAGATAGCAGGGATTGAAGCTCTTAAGAATGCCGATGATGATGTTAAAGAGATGAAAGAAGTCTATAACAAACGAAGAATTTATATGATTAAAAGACTCAGAGAGATGGGTTTGGGAATTACTGTTGAACCAACAGGAGCTTTCTATGTTTTTGTAAATGTAAAACATATTTCAAACGATTCGTACAAATTAGCTTTTGATATTCTTGAAAAAGCTAAGGTTGGTGTAACACCCGGAGTTGATTTTGGGAAAAATGCTGAGGGATATTTAAGATTTTCTTATGCCAATTCAATTGAAAATATTGAAAAAGGTATGGATAGATTAGAAAAATATTTCGAAAAATATAATAAACAGGAGATGCGGAATAATGGAGTGTAAAAAAGATGCAAATCTGAAAAATTGTAACTGTAGCTATGAACCTTGTGATAGAAAAGGTATGTGCTGTGATTGTATCTCTTACCACATAAAAAAAAGAGCTCTTCCGGCATGTGCATTTCCAAATGATGCCGAAAAAAGTTTCGACAGATCCTTTGAGCATTTTGCAAGGCTAGTCTCTGAAAATAAAGTTTAGATGAGGCTATTTTGAATCAATGATACGTAAAGGTATATAAACAAAAGTTATAGAAAGATCTTAGAGATTAAATAAGAATTTTTTTTAAAAGTTATCTTTACATTAGGTCAAAATCATAATATGTCATGACTCGCTTAACGCACTATTGGAAAACGTTTTAATAGTTTTTAATGCAGGTCAGTAGCTCCAACGGTAGAGCATCGGTCTCCAAAACCGAGGGTTGCGGGTTCGAATCCCTCCTGGCCTGCCAGTTACATATCAATTCTTCTGCAAATATAAATATCCCCTGACGAATAGAATAATACGTCTTCAAAATATGAGTTCAGGGATTTTATTGATGCAGATAAGAGCAAAATATTTGGTAACAATATGGATAGATATAAAAATATAATAGCTTCTGAAGAATCACGGGTTAAAAGCATTGCAGCTGAAATCAGCTTCGCCATTGAAGAAGATAAAAGAGATAATGCAAGGCTTAACAGTGAAATTAGTGATCTTAAAAAACTGAAACTGGATTCACTGGACTGGAATGAAAAAAACGAGATGGAGCGTAGGATCAAGGAATGTCAGGGAAGGATGAACCTTAGAACCTATCAGGATCCTAAAGTTTTAAGAAAACCATACTTTGGTGTTCTTGAACTTGAAGACGAAGATCTTGGTGATCTGGCATACTGCTTTGGTATTCAATCTGTATTCGGTAAAGACGGTAAAGTCCTGGTTGTTGACTGGCGGGAAGCCCCGGTTTCAAGATTGTATTATGAATATGATTCCGGAGAGGATTTTGAAGAGGATATCAGGGGCAGAGAAAGAGCAGGTACAATTGTTTCAAAACGAAAAGTTGATACAACTGATTCTAAATTAAAAAGCATTATTGATGGTGACACCCATCTTATCTGTACCAAAACTGGTGAATGGAAAAATATAGATAAGGGCGCAACAACCGTTTTAAAAGAGGATAAGAAAGATCACAGACTCCCGGAAATTACAGCTCTCATAAGTACTGATCAATTTAGAGCTATAACCCAGACCTATTCGAAGATCTTTCTTCTGCAGGGTGGTGCTGGTAGTGGCAAAACAACTGTCGGTCTTCACAGGGTTTCGTATCTTATCTATAATAACCGACAGGATTTCAACCCTTCTAATGTTCTTGTTGTAGTATTTAATAAATCCCTGCAAAAATATATCTCCGGAGTTCTTCCATCACTAAATATAAATGGTTCTGTAAATACAGAGACATATCACAGATGGGCCGGAGGACTTATAAGAAGAGGGGGTGCAAATCTCTCCTATAATAAAGAGAATACAAGTCCGCAGATATTAAGATTTAAGAAAAGTGCTGTTGCTCTTAAACTTGTGGACAGATACCTTGAAAATCTTCTATCAAAATCCAGGGAGTGGTTTCTTGATAAGCTTAAAGAGGCAAGAGATCCAAATTATAACAAAGTAAAAAACGATTTTGCTAAGATAATGAGATTTGGAAAACTTGTTACTTATCTTGAATCTGATGAAAATGTAAAAGCAGATGCAAATTACCATAATCGTGAGAAAGTAAGAATTAGTCTTATAAAGCGACTGACCAATCATAAAGAGGACCTTTACAGGCTACTCACAGACAAATCCTTTCTATCTGAAATCATAAAAAGATATGGCTTTGATGATGAAAATATAGTTGATATTGTGCCTTCCTGGCAGAAGAAACTGAAGCTGCAAGGTTTGGTTGATTTTGCCGATACAGGAATTTTGCTGTACATAATGCAGAAAAAAGGTGTTAAAACTCTTCCACAATACTCCCATATAATGATTGATGAGGCACAGGATCTCAGTGAAGTTGAACTTGCAACAATAATCCTTGCATCTGATGAGAAAAAATCCATAACAATTTGCGGGGATATGGCGCAGAAGATAAAGAGTGATGTATCATTTGATAATCCAAATGGTTTTGAAGGTTTTATTAAAGATCTCAATAAAGATAATGATATTGAAGTGAGTGCTGAAAAACTTAATGTGGGTTACAGAGCAAGTAAGCCCATAATGAATCTTGCATGGCATGTCTTAAATGAAAAGCCTTTAATGGATGTCCCACGGGATGGTAAAAAAGTGGTTCCCGTGAAAACAGAAAATGACAGGGATACAGCACTAAAAATAAGTGAAATCATCCGAAAGTATGAAAAAGAGAATGAGGGGGCACTGCTCTGTATAATTACGCGTTTTAGAAATGAAGCAGACCTTATTTTTAAATATCTTAAAGAATTTTCTGTAGACAATGTGAGGAGAAATGACAGAGAAAATTTCTCCTTTGAGCCAGGTGTGATTATTACAAATGCCCACCAGATTAAAGGCCTTGAATTTTCAGCTGTAATTGTTGTAAATCCTTCAGAAAAAAGTTATAGAGATAATCTTGAGAACAGAATGCTTCTTCATGTTGCCATAACAAGAGCATCCGAAGATCTTTGGCTTGTTGGAAATGAGACCTTTGCATATGGTATTGAAGAATACTTAAAGATTCCCTAAAATAGGAATTATCATGAATCATCCTGAAAAAGCAGTGGAACTATTCTTCCAAAATGAAACTGAAGAGTGCAGAGCTCTACTCGAAAAATACATAGAAACAGTAGGAAATGATCTTACTGAACTGCCGGACAATTTTGAGGAGAACTCAACTCTCTGGTATGAGATGCTGATAGATACAAAACTTTATGATAGTTACGCTGACAGCACTACAAGAAAACTATTTGTAAAAGCTGCTGAGATAAAATTCAGTGAAGCTCCTGATGATATGAGAATAAAGTTTATGGAAGGCCTTGATACTTACTTTCCAGCTAAAAAAGCATAGAAATTATATCTCTTGTCTTATTATGTTTTCAGTTTTTACTCTTATCCCATGGTACCTGATTATATTTCTTAAGAATTTTCATGTGCTCATCATGTAGGTTATCAATCGCTTTTTGAAAACTATTAATGAGTGAATCAGGTGTAGCTTTATGAAAAGTATAATAAAGTCCTATCTCCTGAAGAACAAAAACAGTTTCATATTTTTTGGTATCAATTCTGTTCAGCTTCAGATATTCATAGAGGCCCTGCTCAGAATAAGCAATGAGGTCTATGCGTCCTAATTCAAGTTTTTGAATGTTTTGGCTCAGCCTGGAAACGCTTTGTAGTTTTTTGGCAAAACCGGATTTTTTCACAATCATTCCTGCAACATCTTTTATTATCGCACCTGTATTATATTTTTTTACATCTTCAATTTTACTGAGTTTGATTTTTTTATCCGCTAAGGCAATAAGTACCTGTCTTGAAGTACAAATAGGTCCAACCCATTTGAATAGATTTTCCCGATCTTTTGTTCGAGCCATGCTAAATAACACATGATTTTTTTGTTTCATCACATATGAGTAACTACGAGCCCAGGGAAAGACGTTAATCTTTTGCTCAGGATATCCCATTTTTTTCCATATAAGCTTAAGTATTTCTACCGAATAGCCTTTCAACTTTCCATTTTCTAAATAATTTGCTGGAGCATAATCTTCAGTCATATAGACCAGATCATTAACTTTCTGAGCATAAACAGATGAGAAAACAGTTGAAATAAACCAGATAATTAAAAAAAGAATCGGCATCAATCTATTTGCAAACACAGCTCACTCCTTACATTGTTAATCAGGCTGTTTTTTAACCATATGTCAAACAATTTTTACCCGCTTTTTTACTCTTATATAAAAGAGTATCAGCTCTTTTTACAAGACTGAAGATAGTGTCATCTTCATTAACCAACGTTGCCCCAATGGAAATCGTTACATTCAGTTTTTCATTTTCATGCATTATATATGAATTTTCTACCAATAGGAGGAGTCTGTTTCCAAGGGATTCAAGGTCCTGTCCCTTAATGTTGCGTATAATACCTATGAACTCTTCACCACCCCACCTTCCATAAAGATCAAACGGCCTGGTATTTACAGCAAAAGTTTTGGCAATAAATTTCAGTACATCATCACCAACAGAATGGCCATAGGTATCGTTAAAATTTTTGAAGTTATCAATATCAATGAAAAAAATACCAAATGGCACATTTAAACGCTTTTTTTCATCCAATCTGCTTTGGATCTCTCTTTCAATATAATTTCTGTTTGCTAATTGGGTCAGGCTATCAAGAAGAGCAAGCTTTTCAAGTTCTTTCACACGTAATTCATTGGCAGACTGATTGCTAATATCAGTAAATAATTCTATGCCCCCAATAACTTTCCCATCATTGTCTGTTAATGTAGATACACGAACAGAAACAGGTATTCTGTGGCCGTCCTTATGATGAATATAAAGTTCTGCTTCCCGTGATTTTCCATCATCAATAGTTGTCTGAAGGGGACACATCCCATCGCAAAGTTTATTACCATCCCCATCAACATGGGTTATAATATTATCAGAACATGATTTGCCAATAACCTCACTGGCTGTAAATCCTGAGATCTGCTCAGCAGCTTTATTCCAGTATGTAATAATTCCATCTAAGTTTACAAAATATAAACCATCATAGAGGTTTTCAATAACTCTCTCATAGGAGCCTTTTTCTAAACTCATAGGTTTTCTCCAAACAATAAATATTTGAATTTAGTGCTGTCTAAATTTCTGAAGTGTTGCTGCTAATTTTCCATTATATGGACTAAAATATTATTTATTATTTTTATAATAACATTTAAATGTTGAAAATTTAAGGCGATTTTTCATTTTTCCCAAAAGAAATTTTTATCATTTAAAAATATAAGACTAAATGATTCTTCATGTAGAATTTTCCAACTTGCTTTATATTCCCGTATAATGTAATTTCCAGATTCACTTGTATTTCTGTATTTAAATTAGAATAGATCATGAAAAAATTTAAAATATAGTTGGAATAAAATGAACACTCAAATATCAGAATGCCTAAAAAAATACTTTGGTTTTACAGATTTTCGAAATGGACAGAAAGAGGTTGTTAATAATATTTTAAACAATGAATCTGCCGCTGCTATTTTTCCCACTGGAGCCGGCAAATCATTATGTTATCAACTGCCAGCCTTAATGCTTCCAGGGCTCACACTTGTTGTTTCACCTCTACTTTCTTTGATGAAAGATCAACTGGACTTTCTATTAAGTTGTAATATTGCAGCTGCCCGACTTGATTCAACCCTGGGTCGCGATGAGTATGCCGAAATACTTGAAAAGGCGAAATCCGGACAACTTAAAATATTGATGATCTCTGTTGAACGATTCAAAAATGAACGGTTCAGATACCATCTTGAAAGGATGAATATATCCCTTCTGGCAATTGATGAAGCACATTGTATTTCAGAATGGGGTCATAATTTCAGGCCGGAATACCTTAAACTCCCGGATTATAAAAAAGAGTTCAATATTCCACTGGTTCTACTGCTTACAGCTACTGCAACACCTGAAGTTATTCGTGATATAAGCAGTAAATTCCAGATTGAGGATAAGAATGTTACAGTGACAGGGTTTTATCGTAAAAACCTTTACCTTCATGTTTCTCCTGTTCCCGAATCTGATAAGAAAAGTCACCTTTTAACTACAATCAACCAAAAACCTGACAGTCCTACAATTGTTTATGTAACTCTGCAAAAAACAGCAGAATTAATCGCTAAGTTTCTCTCATCTAATGGTTGTTTTGCCAAAGCATATCATGCCGGCATGGGAAACGATGATCGTGAAGTTGTTCAAAACAGTTTTATTAGTGGAGAATTAAATTGCATAGTTGCGACCATTGCATTTGGAATGGGTATAGATAAAAAAGATATCAGGCAGATAATACATTATGATCTGCCCAAAACCATTGAAAATTATAGTCAGGAGATAGGCCGCTCAGGAAGGGATGGGGAAGACTCATTTTGTGAAGTACTGGCTAATAGGGACAGTGTTAATATTCTGGAAAATTTTGTATATGGTGATACTCCAGGAAAAGACAGTATTCGTGAACTATTGCGGTTAATCAAAGAGAATGATTCTGATAAGCTTGAATTAAAGCCCATATCTCTTGCAAGGTCCCTTGATATTCGTCCACTTCCTTTTAAAACCCTTCTGGTTTATCTTGATATGAACTCTGTCATAAAACCTAAATATACTTATTTTGATGAATACTCTTTTAAATATATTGAGCAGCCGGAAGAGATAAACAGTAAATTTAAGGGAGAAAGAAAAGATTTTGTATCAGCTTTACTTAGTAGTTGTAAGACAAAAAAAACAAAAACATATCTTAATATGGATGTGATGACAGAGATCTATTCATCGGACAGAAAAAGAGTTATTACTGCTCTTGAATACTTTAATGAAAAAGAGTGGATCGAGCTTGAGGCTAAGCAATCAGTTGATGTGTATCAAATTTTAAATAATGGTTTTGACCTTGACTCTGTTACAAAGAAAATTCATGATCTCTTTACCTCCAAAGAAACACGTGAAATAGAACGAATCCACAATATGATCAGTTTTTTTGAAACTGAATCATGCATAAGCCGAAGACTTGCCATTTACTTTGGAGAGACTATTAAAAATGAGATGTGTGGACATTGCTCTTTTTGTATTAGTGGAAAAGCCGCCCTTTGCACTAAAGCTGAGCTTCCACCTTTAACTATTCATGATACCAGTGAAATCGTAAACACAATAAATGAAAAAACAGGTGGAACTTTAAGTAAACGTAATATGGCAAAGTTTCTTTGTGGAATACAGACACCAGCTTTTTTTAAGTTGAAAGTTAAAACTCAGAAGGAGTTTGGCCTGTTTGAGAAATATCCTTTTAAAGAGGTTGAATCCAGGATTTCCACAGAATTTTCTCATATTATGGAGCCAGATCAGGTCAACTAACTGAGAGAAAAATAGCTTATGGGAACCTCTAATAACTGATCTTTTTGTGAAACACAGATATAACAAAAATAAAACTGTAAACTTTATAAAATTAAAGCTTTTTATAAACGAATCAACCCGTTGTTTTTTGTTATGCCTTGTTTTTCATCAAAAATTCTAATTATTAGAGGTTCCCTTATTTTACTTGTTTCAGAAAAAATTTACTATATGCTTTTCTATAAGTCGGAATCAGTCCATTGTTTAGCACTTTTTCATATGTTTGACGGTACTTTTTAGTTCCTCTGATTTTTAGAAGAATAGTGTTAATTCTTACTACCATCTTTCGTCCCCACTCTGTTTTGGGAAAAGCAATGTATGACCACGATAGATTTTTCTTTTCTTTTATCAATACAGAAACCAACTTTTTTTCTACTCCTGCCTCTTTGGCTATAACTTCTCCCACATCAGGATATTCTATCAGAATATCAAAACGTTTTGCAGCTAACATTTTGATCATACTTTTTGTTTCGTTTCCCTGATATCCAATAAAAATTCTTTCAGATCCTTTATATTTTGTTAGTATTTTATCTATACTTTTTCCATATGATCGCTTACCTTTAATACCGAATTTCAATTTCTTGTAAGAAAGCAGTTTCGATAATGACAGATTATTAGGTGTCCCTAATTCATTATGAGTTTCTTTTCTCATAAATATTACATTTGGGAAGAAATACGCTGAAGGTATGCTGAAATTTGCAAATTTTTCCCTTTCAGCATTTTTCATATATCCAAAAGAGCAGACATACTCCTCATCTTTAAGAGTTTTCATTATTCTTGCAGAATTTGCCTCAAGGAATTTATGATTATACTCAGGTAATTCTGCCTGAATCAGTTTAATCATTTCAATATCATACCCTTTATATTTACCATTCTCAAAATATGCACATGGCTTCCAATCAGTAATCATCCAGGTAATTTCGTCAGCAACTAAGAATAACGGATATTTTAATAAATAAATTATACTAAAAACAGCAATGATGAGGTATTTTGGGTATTTATTTTTAAATATTAATTTCATCTTTAATCCTTAGTTATGATAAAAAATAAAATTTTTTTATATTATAGGGAATCTCTAATTAAAATTTTTGATGAAAACTGATTATAAAAGGTTTTATTTTTGTTTCGCAAAAAGATACGTTATTAGAGATTCTCTATAGTACCTAAAAAAAAATTAAAAAACAAATTTTTTTGAGTTGTTTTTTTTTTATATCATAGCACCCCAATAATAAGTGTAACTGCGATCCACCACATGGTTATTCCCACAAAACCATCCAGTATTTTCCAGGCTCCGGGCTTTTTAAACAGTGGAGCAAGTTTTTTTCCACAAAGGCTGAGGGAGAAAAACCAGATAAAAGATGCTGAAGCAGCACCAGCACCAAATATATATTTATCATTGAACTGGGCACTTATGCTTCCAACCAGTACAACTGTATCAAGATAAACATGTGGATTTAAGAGAGTAACCCCTATAGTTGTTAATATGGCAGCTTTTAGAGATATTTTACTTTCATCGGTAATTTCAAGGCTACTCTCTTTAAAAGCTGCTCTGAATGAAGAAAGTCCATACCAGAAAAGGAACAGAGCTCCACCAAAAGCTGCAATGTTTGAAAGCAAAGGGTTCATAGCAACGATTGTTCCCACACCCGATACACCTAAAATTATTAGAGCAGCATCACAAAAGCTGCAAATCGCAGGTATAATGAGATAATGACTTTTCCTTACTCCCTGACTTAAAACAAATGCATTTTGAGCACCAATAGCGATGATTAACCCACTGCCAACTCCGAGACCCTTGATAAAAGTAATAAGCATTTTAATATCCTATCTGGTTTATTTGAAAAATAATTAAGATCGTAAATTAATCTTTCAAATAAGTAAAATTAATAGTATTACTGATGCATTAGAATTATTAATATATAGCTAAAATGGATCAAATTGTTAGGGGGCCCCATGTATGATTACAAACTTCTTGAAGCAATGGCCACGGTAGTAAATGAGGGTGGTTTTGATAAAGCAGCGGAAACACTCAATATCACACAGTCTGCTGTTTCCCAGCGTATAAAACTACTTGAAGAACAAACCGGAATGATTCTTATAAATAGAACAACCCCTCCAAAACCAACTTCTATTGGAACAGTTTTTTTAAAACACTATTTTATGGTAAATACTCTTGAAGCAGATCTTAACAAAAATATTTCCAGAGAAAATGATCAAGCTGGTTCCATAGCAATTGGTATAAATGCAGATAGCCTTGCCACATGGTTTTCAAATTCAATTTATAAAACATTAAAAAATAGTAATATAACAATTGCCCTTTATATTGACGACCAGGATGAAACCCATAAACTACTTAAGGATGGTACTGTTGCAGGATGTATAAGTTCACATGAAAAAACTGTACAGGGTTGCAGTTCATTATTTATAGGAAGTATGGAATACAGAATGGCAGCAACTATTGAGTTTTCAAAAAAATATTTTCATAATGGATTTAATAAAGAAGCAGTAAAAAAAGCACCCGCTGTTATTTTTAACAGAAAAGATGATCTGCATAAAAAATTCTTAAAACAGCACTTTGGTGATGATGTTACAGATGTTCCAAAGCATTATGTACCCTCTTCTGAATCATTTGCCGATTTTATAATAAACGGTTTTGGTTATGGTATGATCCCACTACTACAGAGTAAGGAACATTTTGAAAAAGGGAAATTGATAGAACTTGTTCCTTCAAAAAGTATATTTGTAAACCTTTACTGGCACACATGGAATTTGAACTCATTAATACTAAATGAACTCTCTGAAGTATTTAAAGGGGTTAAGCTTTACTGATATAAACGATAACGCTTTTTAATTCTTTCAAATGAGCCATTTTTAGAAGCTTTATCATATGATTTTTGAAGTTTTTTTAACATCTCCTTTGAAACTGTTTTTTTTGAAAACCCAAAGAAAACCCAATCCTGATGTATAGTCATTTTATGTACTTTAAATTTCTTATATATTGGAGATGTTTTAAATCTGTAGTAGATATTATAGCCATATCCTAAAAACCCTGATAAACGTTCAAATACCAGTTTCTTTTCATTTGCAACTATATCTGTAACCAATTCAATATTTCCTTTAAAAAGATTATCATTTTTAAATTTCTCTTCAAAAGCTTTTCCGTAATACATCTTTCTTTCTATACCAATGGGTTTTTCTAATCTTTTAAAGTCATCAAGTGTCTTTATTTTGAAATTAGAACCTTTAGGAACCACTAAAACTACAGTCTCATCAAGCTGCGGGCCAATGAAATTTATGTATTCGGCTCTTTCCTTTTTTATGCTCAGATTAAGCATTAAATGGACTTCACCTGATTCGAGATACCACAACCCCCTTGCAAATGGTAAGCTCTGGTATTTTGGTTTATATCCTGCTCCTTTAAGTAGCACTTCAGCAAGTTCTATTGATAAACCAGATCTTTTTCCTTTTCTATCAATTAAGAAAAACGGCGGATACTCATTATTATCAGGAACTCTTACAATAAGTTCTTCAGAAAAACCTGAATTCAAACCTGTGAGTAGAAATAATAGTATAATTAACCAAAATTTATTCATAATATAAATAATACTTATAAAAAATGGAAAAATCAAAAGAATTCAACCATAAATAAATGTCCCCATCCATAAATATTGTCTTATATGTGTTTCATCATAATCCTGTTTGATATGTGAGTTTTTTTCAAAATGCCTTTTATTAATTATTAGAGGTTCCCATATGTTGATTTAGGTCAATTATATTAAAATCAATATCCTGTATAATCAAATTAAACTGGTTATGAGAACCTCTAATAATTAAAATTGGAAAAAAAGATGGATAATTTAACACAATCATTTGAAGAAAAATTCGAAGAAATATTCTTAAATGTAATTGAAACAGATTTTTTAGAAATTGGTGAAACTCTCGGAATTAAGAGGATTGAAAGTTCTTTGATATTCCATTTCTTCAATAGTGAAATTGATTTTTCAAGCAATGGAGTTCATGATCTTAAAAGACATTTATTAACACCAGCAATAAAATACGTTCTTTCTAATTATCTCCTTATAAAAACTGACCTTAAATTAAAAAATGCTAAGGCTCTTGTTAGCTTGAGGGAGTTATCTAACTCAGGGCCCTTATTTTCGAGCTTTACAACAAATAAAGGCAAAATCATTGAAACAACCTATTCTGAAAAACTAAGCGACCTTGAGAAAAGATGTATAGAACTTGGTGGAAGGAATTTAGAAAATCCATCTTATGATCTTAGTTACGAATTTCTACCATTTAAAAATGTACCCATAATTCTTAATTTCAACGATAAAGATGAAATGATGGGTAGCAGTTCAGTATTTCTATTTCAGGAAGATGTTCTTAACTATCTTGATTTAGAAAGTGTCTCAATTATATCAACATACCTGACAGGTCTTTTGATTAAAAATGCTTAAATAGCAAAATGCTTTAAATATACCATCGTTTATTGAAAATTTGTTTAATATCATTCTTAACGATTTGGAAGAAAACATATTTTTATTTAATCCGAAACAATCTCAAATTTCGGACCATCTTCGCACTAATACAAAAACATTTTTGCTTATGATATCCATACTTTCGACAGCGGCCTTAATATTTCCATATTAATTAGTGGACAAATAATAAAAGCCCTGCTATAAGTCACTTCGTTTCAGTAAGCGCCTATAGCTCAGCTGGATAGAGCAACGGACTTCTAATCCGTAGGTCGCACGTTCGAATCGTGCTAGGCGTACCACTGACACCTTATCTGAAACCAATACCCAAAAAACACGTCATTCCATAACTTTAAAATAAATTTTCTGGATACTAATATGAAATTTTTTTAATTATTGGCAATAATCTTTCAACCTCTTTTATAAGGATCTGTTTTCCTATTCCAGATATGCCAGATTAAACCTGTTGCGTGTCTGTGATGATATCTGCTATCCCATTTACTTATTAAAAAAAGTCTATAATAGAAATAAACAGAGCAACCACACTCTAAATTTATATTTAATTATTAATATATGGGAACCTCTAATTACTAGAAATTTGATTGAAATACAAGGATGAGAAATAAATAACGAGCCGATTTTACAACAGTTTTTTATTTCGAATAACACAGTAGTTCAGTCAAAGAGCAGTTTTTAGAGATTCCCATATAAAGGTTCTTCCATTATTTAATTTATTTTAATCTTCTATAAAAAGATTGTTCTCTCTACTAAATTTATAAATTTTCTCTTTCCCTTTAATATTAATAACAATTTCTTTTATTGAATCAAAATCAAGGTCAACATATTTATATTTATGCTGAAAGAAGTTTTTTTCAGAAGGACCATAGTATCCGGATATTTGGTATTGAAAAGCTCTTTCCAGTGCTACATTTTTATAATCTATTTTATAAATACTTAGTATTTGATAATTAACAGAGGTACCTCTTCCTACTGATTCAACAACTTCCAAATGTAATTTATTTTTAAATAGTTGAATAGATTTGCATGTGGAGGCATTATATGCAGAAGGTATTGTTTTTAATAATTCTAATTTACTTCCATTCAGCATTATTACACTCGCTTTTTCTTCAAAATTATTTTTAACAAAAAATATCTTATTAGCCCCTTTTGTAGTAATGATTTTTTCATAATTGAAAACTTCTTTAATTAACTCTGTTAATAAAGCGTTATTATTTCCGGATTTATATAGTTTATCATCAATAAATATAAGAAATTGATTTAAAAATGGATTA
Organism: Desulfobacterales bacterium; assembly: GCA_024226555.1. Lineage (GTDB taxonomy): Bacteria > Desulfobacterota > Desulfobacteria > Desulfobacterales > JAAELO01 > JAAELO01. Next base: position 63,111 of record JAAELO010000820.1, read on the forward strand.
TAGAAAATATCACGCCAACACAATAACTGCTTCATATCAGAATCTTTAATTGTTTTTGCAAAAACTCCCAAACCAATCTTAATTACAGGGTAGGAGAAGAATATTTTTTTTTCTACTTTTACATTTTTTAAAGTTGATAGTGCAAATAAAAGATTCTTCAAAATTGAATCGGATTTCTTTCTTTCTAAGCTGATTTCATTGATTTCAATAGTTCTTTTTTTGTAAAAACTGCCTGTTTTACTTTTAAGTAACTTATAAACAATAATATCATAATCATTGAGTGGTAGTTTATTAATGTTATTTGATTTTGCAAAAGAGTTTGTGATTAAAAACAAAATGATAGAGATTATAATATTAATTGTTAGAATTTTCATGTAAATTTCCCTAATTTTTTTTAACCCACAACACTTTGCCATTATGTCATGAGTGCCTGTTTTTTACTTGTCATTCCAGCGACTATGAAACCGGGAAACAATGAGTGATGAAATCAACTTACCCCAAAGACGTACATTAGCTCGCCCGAATGAGATACGTTCTATGCCTAAAGTTGTTACGGTCACGCCAACGGCTTTTTTTCCGTAGGTGGCTTGTCTTGTGGAACTTTCCATGATTGTGAAATAAAGCCAAGGTAGAACAATATAGAGGATAAAGAGTAACAATCCGCCTGTGCCCGATGAAAGTTGGAAACCAATGACGATTTTGTTTATGATATTAGCCGATAAAATAATGAGAAAAATGTCAATTAAACAGGCTGAGAATCGATGCCAGAAACCGGCATAATTAGGATCATTCAAGTTTTTTCCTCTCCATATTTTAGGTAATATCCGGTTCATAACGTCTTGATAAGCGGTCGCAAGAGAAACTTGCCTTCTCGATAGCTTGTCCAGTCTACACCGAACTGCTTATGCTATCCGCTTGATTAATTTGTTAAATGTTTTTCCGAACAATTTTAATTACAACTGGGTTTTGTGCATCTAAAAACATAAAACACCTTCCAAAAAGTGCTTTTTTACCAAAATCATCAAAAACATTATTTCCTAAAGGAGTTATCAGTACTTCATCTGTCGCAAGTGCTCTTTGATGATTCTCTTCAATTTCTTCCCAGTGTTGATTAACATGGTTCTCTAAAACAACATTCATAGCAGGATGATTATATTGAACGACAATATTTCCATCATCCATATTTGTTGGGTCCATATCTGGATGAAAGTTATATATTTGACTTAATACTTCATTTGCAAATTGCTCAGCTTCAATATCAGATAGTCCGTCATCAAGAATTACACAAGTTCCATTTTGGAAAAAAGCGAGGTCTTTCTTCTTATCAGTATAATAAACCATTCTTTCAATTATTGATTCTATGGGTTGATTTATCTCTGGCTTCCAATCAGGTACTGGTGGAAAAACTTCCTTTATCTTCTTTTTCTTAAATATTTTATCTAAAATTCCCATTATGATCCTTGTATCAAGGAAACATCTGGATGTTCCTTATCCCAACAATTCGGATTTATCTTGGCACGATCAAGCGCATGTATCCGACGACTCTCCGGTTTCAAACTTTGCTGGCGAGACCTTTCAGATTACCGTCCAGGATCTTGCCCATCATCAATTTCATCATGGTTTGGCCCAACAACCACCCGAAGGGACCGAATTTCACGCGATAATCCATTCCCCACGTTACTCTCACCCGCTCATCTTCAAGCGGCTCGATCGAAAGTTCCTCAACCACAGATGTGCCATCTTCGAAATTGCAACGCCGTTTCGACCCAACCCCATCATCCCCTTCTGTGAGGGCATCCACTGACTTAATGAGTGGAGCGAACTCATCAATGTCCATTAAGCGACCAATAACTGCCCATATAGCTTTGTGTGACGTCAATATCGATAGTTCGTTCATAATGTATCATTTTGACTCCCTTAATTTTCGGCGACAGCGCCGAGTTAATATTTTGATTCAAGGTTTCAACAGCATTATAAACCTTGATTTGGAAAGCGACAATGGTTTGTTCCTTAGGTTCAATTTAACAGAACCATTTCTTAAGGATTAACGTTGCTTAACAGTCGAGCGGTAAGCTAGTTTTTTAAAATGTTAATTATTTTCTTTTAGCCATTACATTCAAAATCGTGGAACTTCGGCCGGTTCAAACTTGTGCCAGCATTTTAAAAACTAAAAAAACAAATTGTATAATTATTTTTATACTCAGTTTTTTAAGCCTAATCTCTTCATACAATTAACATGATCCAAATCTATCATGATTCTCGTTTTAATGGACTTCTTTCGCAAGCTCAATAATCTGATTAGTCTGGTCTTCTGAAATTCAGCACCTGCTTTCAACGCTTCAATTTTTAATTTGATCGCTTTCTGGTCTTTTTGTGATTGGAGTAATGCAATCCTACTAATATATTTAGATATACTATTTTTTATAGACAGTATGACTTTATCCTTTTCTTTCGATGATATGGTCAGGAAACATTTTTCATATAATTTCTCAGTTTCAGCGTGTTTTCTTTTCACTTTAATAAGATTCTGCCTGGCTATTTTAAGATTTTTATAGGCTTCCTCACGTTTCCGTATCGCTTGAATCACTTTTGGTGGGAGATGAAGCTCACTAAATTCAACTTTAATCACTTTTTTGCCATAATGATGTTTTTTAATAACCCTTTCTAACTCTTTGTCAGCCGATTTTTTATTGAACACACCAGAAGGGGTAAACAGCTTATCTCCTCTAATATCTTTAAGCATTAACCCTAAGCTATATTTAAATTCAGAGACCAGATTTCTACTCGACTCAGGATCATCCGAGATGAAGGAAATTACAATTTCACCAGTCACAGGACGGTAATCTGAGGTTACGCCTTCAAAGGAAATTCTATGTTTAGCATGATTTACATTATAACATGCAAAAGTAAAAAAAATAATCAATATCAAACATAATCTTCTCATTAATGTACCCGCTAAGCGGTAGCAGGATTCACTTACCTTTTTGACTTCTATTCAGGTTGAGTGAGGAGTTAATACGTACCGCTTTCATTTTTTTTAAGCTTTTTAAATGGTATTTCCCTGTAACAACTTTTTCAATTTCCTTAATAAGGGAATCTCTAATAACTGATCTTTTTGCGAAACACAGCGTTATAACAAAAATAAAACTGTAGTAAAATCAACCCGTTGTTTTTTGTTATGCCTTGTTTTTCATCAAAAATTCTAATTATTAGCGACTCCTCCAGAATAGATATTCTGGAACCTAACTGCCTAATAACACATAATATATAAAAAGTGTTACTTAGAAGAGATTCCCATAAATAATTTGGGTAACTTTTCCCACCTAGTTCAGATCCTCATGAGAAAAATTATTTCTAATTTTAGCTATAACTTCTGATAAATCAAAGATATCAATAAAGTCTCTATTAATTTTCATATACCAGTAACGTTATCAGATAACTTTAGCGTAACGCATAATAGAATTAAAATTCAAATATTCTAAAAGATCAATACAATTATTTTATCAGTTCATTTTGGGAGCGTTGTTAAAAAAAATATTTCTGTCAATAGAATAGAATGGTAGTAATCCTTCTCCATTGGCAACTGAATCATATAAATCAACATCTTTTATATACTTCATTCCAACTTTTTCCATAACACGCTGTGATGCGACATTGTTTATATCAGTTACGGCATAAACTGAGGGTACTTCATGTTTGTTAAATAACCAGGTTAGACAAGCATTGAGCGCTTCGTGGATTAAACCTTTTCCCCACATTACTTTTTTTAAACCATAAGCTATTTCAGGTCCTGTGCCAGGAATTTTTTCAGGAATAAAACCACAATATCCAATAAATTTATATGACGATTTTGAACTGGTTTCTTTATAAAATAGTCCCCATACTCCAAACCCCAATTTATTCCAGGGTTCAGTAAAACCTTTAAGATATTCCAATGCAAGATTATATTGTTCTTCAGTTGTAGAAACACAATTAGAATTTGAAAGCCATTTCATAACATCTTTATCAGACATGATTGCAATAACCATTGAATCTATATCATTCATTGATAATGGTTTCAGAAATAGTCTTTTAGTTTCAATATTTAATGTCATGATTAATGTTCAGTGCATTTAAATAAAAAAGTTCATCCCATTTTTTATTATTATAAGGGAACCTCTAATAACTGATCTTTTTGCGAAATACTACTTTTTCAAAAAAACAACTAGAGCAAAATCAACCTGTTGTTTTTTTCTCAGCCTTATATTTAAAAAAAAATTCTAATTATTAGAGATTCCCATAACCGACTACGCCGGCTTTTTCGATACTATTTGTTAAAT
>JAAELO010000821.1 GCA_024226555.1 Desulfobacterales bacterium
ACCGATGGAAGCCCAAAGAAGTTGGGATACGTTCTTCGAAGAATGGGAAAAAGAGATACAAAAAGGGCCAACGGAAAAAATATCGCAGGTAGGGATAGACAAAACAATAACAATAGAAGAAGAAAGAGACGAAGAACAGGAATATGACAAAGAGAAGGTAAACCAACTAAGTATCCAGCCCGATATACACGCACTAATAACAATAGCTCTACAAAATAACAGGCCAGTATGGAGAATGCAAGAACAAAAACTAAAAGAAGCAATGAAACTAACTATAGAAGCAACAAAAGGTAGTATAGCAATAAAGATATGGGAAGAAACAAGACAAGCGATAATTACAGAAGACGAAAGAATAAGGAAAATGTGGGAAATAAATGAAAAAACAACATCAGGAAGTAACGAAGAAGAAAAAAGGGACACAAAAATGATAGAAATAATAATGCCAAATAACGTGATACAAAAACCAACAAGACAATTCAGGACGACAGAAAATGACAAAGAAGAAGATCAAGAAGAAGAAAAAGAAGAAGGAGAAGAGGAAGAAGAAGAACAAGAAGAAGACCACGAAAAAGAATGGTACTTAGAAGCACAGATAAC
>JAAELO010000822.1 GCA_024226555.1 Desulfobacterales bacterium
AATAAATATTATAATAAATATTATAATAAATATTATAATAAATATTATAATAAATATTATAATAAATATTATAATATAAAATATTTAAAACAATGTCAAGTGTCTGTAAATACATTTATATTGCAGAAATATGCTTACTGGCTGTCCCTGCATTTATAATGATGATTTAAGCGTTTTATTAATTTTAATATTATATTTTTTAGATCCTCAGGATAAATTATTTCAGCACTATCAGTAAAATTCAGAAGCCATCTTGCAAAATAATCCAGTGAAAAAGTTATAAAACTCATCTCTATTTTATCCTTGTAAACTTCTTCCTTAACTAAACCGTGATAATATTTGCTATCACCCAGGTATTTTAAAGCATCTTTTTTAAATCTGATTTTGGTATTAACCAAAGAAGCTTTATCAAAAAGATCCTTTATTAATGCAGACATTGTTTTTCTTTTTTTAACAGAAAAGTGTTCATCTATAATTTTTAGTTTTTTTATCCTGTCTATACGAAAATCTCTGTAATCAGATCTCAACCTGCAATATGCTATCAAATGCCAGTTACTTGTATAAAAATATAATCCCAGTGGTTCTATAACCCTGATTGTAGATTCATATTTATAATTTGAATGATAGTCTATCTCAAACAATTTGTTCTTACTTATTACATTCTGTATCTCAAACAGATAGTTATCTTTAGTTTGTTTGTTATCAAAATTTCCAACCATCACTCTGGATTCAAGATTTGCAAGTTTTTCTTTCTGTCCCTTTGAAATTACAGATTTTATTTTATATAGTGATGACTCATAGTTTTCTTTTATTTTATCATCTGTATGTTTCTCAGTTAACTTACTCCCAAACAGTAGTGCACTTGCTTCATCTTCAGTAAAAACAACGGGGGGCAAGTGATACCCATCAACTATAAAATATCCTTTACCATTTTCTGATCCAATAGGAACTCCGGAATCTTCCAGAGCTCTGATATCTCTGTAAACAGTTCTTATACTTATTTCAAATCTATCAGAAATCTCTTTTGCAGATATAAATTGCTTTGATTGAAGTTGAACCAAAATTGCTGTTAATCTGTTTATTCTCTTCATTTATAGGGAACCTCTAATAATTAGAATTTTGATTGAAATTCAACGTTTATAAAAGCTTTTAGTTTTATAAAATCTCTGCATGAAAAAAAATAACGAGCCGATTCGTTTATAAAACGCTTTTTATTTATAAACATACTACAGTTCTTTTTTTGAATAACTCAGTGTAATGCGGAGCATTCACAGCATCTACATTGATAAACGAGAACCTCAGTAGTTCGATTAAAAGTCGGTTATTAGAGATTCACTATAGTTTTTTAAAAAAACCTCTGCATCTTTTTTTCCAATATTATATAAAGATAATAACCTGCCTTTATTTTTTTCTAATCTTTTAACCTTAAAAGGTACACTTGGTCTGATTACAATAACGTTACCAACTTCTTCTTGTTTTTCAATCTCTTCAAGCATTCTATTATATATATTATGTCTGTTTTCAATCAAACTAACAAGTTCGGGATATTTATTATATTTTAGTCTTATTATTTTTTTAAACCTGAATGTTTTTTTTCTATAACCTTTATTTTGTGTGAGAACTATAATATTTTTACTATTTCCATCTTCAATAGATTTCTTTAATGGAATTGCATCAGATAAACCACCATCAAGATAAGTTTTACCATTTATTATACTGAATTCTGAAACAAAAGGTATACTAGATGTGGCTTTTAAATATTCCATAAGATTCTGATTATTAAGATTATTCATTGAAAAATATTCTGCTTCACCATTTTTACAGTTTGTCACTCCAACAACAAACTTTGTATCAGCTTTAAAAAATGATTCATAATCAAATGGAACAATTGAATTTGGAAGTTGATTAAACAGAAAATCAAAACCAAATATGTTTTTTTTGAAGATTAAATTTCTTAAACTTAAATATCTTTTGTCCTTAACAAAATCTATTGTAACTTTTTTATTCCTTCCTTTCTGTTTCGAAATATAGGAGGTTCCAATCACAGCGCCCGCTGAAACTCCTATAACATATGGAAATCGTGTATCATTTTCTAAAAACGTCTCCAATACACCGGCAGTATATACACACCTCATACCACCACCTTCTAAAACAAGCCCCATATTAATCATTTTATACCTGCTGCCTGAAATGGATTAAAGGGAATCTCTAATAACTGTTATTTTTGCAAAATACTTCAATTATCAGATGTTCCCTGAAACAAATTCATCACATCAATTAAAATTCTGATTATTAGAAGTTTTCATTCATAATTTGTCAATCTAATAAATTTAATGTAAGTATATTTCTTCGCAATTTATAAAAGGATTTACATGGAAAACTACCTGATTAAACTTAATAAAATTACAGCAAGATTATACGATAAGTTTATATTAAAAGATAGTACATGGAATCTAAAAAAAAATGAAAGTTGGGTTATACTGGGACCTAATGGTTCTGGTAAATCATCATTTGTTAGGACTCTTACTGGTAAGGTTCCTGTTGTTAAGGGTTCAATTGAGTATTCTTTAAACCCAAAATCAGATATAGCTATTGTTTCTTTTGAGGATTTAAAAATTCTCCTGCAAAAAGAGGACTTTCTTGAAGAATGCAGGAACTATAGCAATTCCAATTCCCAAACAACCGCTCTAAGTCTTCTCCAGATTAACGAAGATACAACAAACTTAAATAAATATATAAATGTTTTCCAACTAAATAATTTATTAAATAAAAATATTTTAGAACTTTCAACTGGAGAAAGGCGCAAATTTCTTATAGTAAAAGCTCTTCTTAAATCCCCGGATGTTCTGATATTAGATGAACCTTTTGAAGGACTGGATAAAAATTCAAAGGCTTCTTTAAAAGAAATTATCGACAATTTAATAGACAGGAACATACAGATTATGCTTGTAACTCACAGATTTGATGAAATTCCAGATAAAATAGAGAATATTCTTTATATAGACAGCTTAAAGATCAAAGACAATGGAAATAAAAAAGATATACTTAATCGTTATTTTAATAAAAAGATTTTCCATAAAAAAACAGTTAAAAAAAACATATCCTATGGAAGTTCTTTAAAATTAAGATCTTTAGTTGAGATGAGAAATATCAACATTAAGTATGGAGATCATGTTGTTTTAGCAAACTTAACCTGGACAATGAAGAGTGATGAAAACTGGAAAATCAGTGGACCAAACGGATCTGGCAAATCCACACTTTTAAAACTTATATCTGCAGATAACCTCCAGGCATATTCAAACGAAATATACCTTTTTGGTAGGAAAAGAGGGACTGGTGAAAGCATATTTGATATAAAAAAAAGAATTGGTTTAGTGACACCAGAACTTCAACTACAATACAGGAAAAAGATAACCGTTCTCAATGTTGTTATTTCAGGTTTTTTTGATTCAATTGGCTTATATCAACAACCATCAGAGATTCAAATAAACAGAGCTGTTGATGTTCTAAAAACAACAGGTTTGGATATAAAAAAAAGATTTGACCATCTATCTTATGGTGAACAAAGAGTTGTTCTTATATCAAGGGCTATTGTTAAATCACCTGAAATACTGATTTTAGACGAGCCATGTCAGGGCCTTGATCCGGATAACAGAAATATAGTATTAAATCTATGTGACCAGATAGCTTTTAATACGGATACAAGAATTTTATTCGTATCACACAATGAAGATGACAACCTTAAATGTATTAGCAACGAGCTAAAACTTAACAGCAATAGTAATAATGATTATGAAATAGCAAAGTTATGATTAAGAGAGGAAAAGATTAGATGAGTATTAAATTAAATGAATCGTGGCGACAATATCTTGAGAAAGAGTTTAGTAAAGATTACATGGTATCACTAAGAAATTTTTTAAAGGAGGAAAAGGGCAAAGGTAAAACAATATATCCTCAGGGAAGCGAATTTTTTAATGCTCTGGATACTACTAATTTTGATCTTGTTAAAGTGGTCATTATCGGTCAGGATCCTTACCACGGCCCGGGCCAGGCTCACGGTTTATGTTTTTCTGTTCGTCATGGTATAAAACCACCACCATCACTTGTCAATATTTTCAAAGAGATCGAAAGTGATCTTAATCTAAAGCAACCTGCACACGGATGCTTAACCTCCTGGGCAAAACAAGGTGTTTTACTTCTAAACAGTGTGTTAAGTGTTGAAAGAAATCTTGCTGCATCACACCAGGGAAAAGGTTGGGAAACTTTTACTGATAAAGTTATTGATGTTATCAATCAAAATAGAGATGGAGTTGTATTTTTATTATGGGGTAGTTATGCTCAGAAAAAAGGAAAGATAATTGACCAAAACAGGCATCTTGTTTTGGAATCACCCCACCCATCACCACTTTCAGCACATAGAGGATTTATGGGAAACAAACATTTCTCTAAAACCAATGATTATCTTAAAGAAAAAGGTGAAACAATTATTAACTGGAAATTACCTGAGGTTGAGGAGTTCTAATAATAAAAGTTTTATTTTATGGGGGATCTCAGTAAAGGGGTTCCCGATTATCTTTTTGTTGATATCTTTAGGGAATCTCTTCTAAGTAACACTTTTTATATATTATGTGTTATTAGGCAGTTAGGTTCCAGAATATCTATTCTGGAGGAGTCGCTAATAACTGATCTTTTTGCGAAACACAGATATAACAAAAATAAAACTGTAGTAAAATCAACCCTTTATTTTTTGTTATGCCTTGTTTTTCATCAAAAATTCTAATTATTAGAGGTTCCCTTTAATCTAAAAATATTTGAACAGAAAGTATCTGCATATAAATATCCATCTTTGTACCCAAGGTCTTCAACATTTTTTACGGGGATATCTCCAGTTATATCTTTCCATGTTAACCCATTATCCTTGCTAAACCAAACAGAACCTCTATTATACCAAATGGGGTAGCTCTTGGAGGAAGAAAGAAATATCTCATTACTTCTTTTTGGATTTATACATACTGAAGTTATGTATTCAACAGTCTTTTCTCCAAACCTTTTCAGTTTTGGAAATGATCGTTTAAAATTCCTGCCATTATCTAAACTTATATATAAACCATCATCAAAAGCCGCATAAATTTTCCCATTACTATGTGATAAAATTTTTTGAACACTTTTTTCACTTATATCTTCATTTTTACATTTTGATTGCTTCCAGGTTTTACCATAATTCTGTGTATACCAAAGGCCACCCCAATATAGACCTGCGTATAGTCTACCTGATTTTTTATCAAAACAGATAGATGGTATCTCTTTACCATTAAAATCTTTTAATTTATAAAATGATTTTCCATAGTTATCACTTTTATAAAGAGAACCATAAAAATCACCTTTTCCAAAGCCATCTGTTTCTCCTTTTAAAATATGAGAAGCAACAACAATAACTTTACCGGTTTTACTGATCGCTATACTTTTATAATTTACATGCTTATAAAAGCTTAAATTTGCAATTTTATTCCATTTTTTACCAGCAGTTTTACTTCTAAATAATCCAAGTGGTATTCCAGCAAACAAATCTGAACTATTTGACGGGTTTATAGCAAAGGATGCTATTTCTCTCGAAGCCAATCCATTGTTAATCGGTTTCCAAAGATCCCCTCTATTTATACTTTTATAAATACCAGATACATCAGAACATAAATATACTACTTTAGAATTTTTATCATCAGGAGTTATATTAAGGAAAAGACCACCGCCACTAAAACCGAATTGTTCCCATTTTGAAGCCAGTGATATGTCATATAAAAAAATGCATAAAAGCAAAATTTTAATAAAAGTTTTCATAGTTATAAAAATTATACCACTTATTAAATTTTTAAAAAATAAAATTGCTCTGTTTTCATCTTCAATCCCAGGATTTTATAAATTCTAAATTTTACTCTTATTTTTTTAGGAAATAAAATACAAGAGATGTCAGAAAAAGCATGCAAAACAACTTTTTCCAACATCAATTAAATACTTTTATCTATACGGGGGCCATCTATCCTGTCGATCAAGACTTTTCAAATAATCTATCTTTTCTTCAGGATAAAAGAAATCTCTGTTTCTCTTAAATGGAATCAGGTTTTTAAAGAAATCACTAATTTTTATGATATTTAATTGAATGTCATTAATTATTTTATAGCTGCATACTTTCATGTATCACCTCATGTTCATGGAATTTGAATTTAAACATCTCTTTAATTTTAATACTTCTAACTTTGTAATTCCTGTAATAATCTGCTCCCATCGTATTGGTTTGTACCTGTAAATAACTCTTCATCAAATGTTCCTCCTGTTTTATTATTAAAATTCAGATCAAATCTTTATTTAGATCTGACCAACTAAAAAACCCGAATTAGATGATCTAATCCGGGTTTATCTTATCACTTAATTTTATTGAGTTAATTAAACCAGATCATCTCCTTCTGTTTGTATATATTTGGTATTTCTTGACATGATTTAATTCCTCATTAAAATTTTTATTTGCTGAAAAATATAATAAAAAAATCACAATGTCAAATTTTTCTGTAACTTTTTTACCTTTAAATCTATACGTACAAAGTTTTCTTCACATGAAATAGAAAATATAGGTATGGTGCTTACCTTCACCCATTCCAATAATGAACTCAAATATAATTTCAGGATAAAGTTAATAAAACATCTTCATTTTATTTCTAATTTCAAATGATTTAACTAAAGCTTTTCCTGTAAATTATCAATGTTATGCCCGTCTTTTAAAGTCCTTAATAGCAAATCGGCGTGAAAAAGGCTTTTGTATAAAAACCACAAATTCGATTTTTTCAAAATATGTTTGTTACACTTTTCAAAAGTGTACCTCCCGGGAGCCACCGGAGGTGTTTTTATATATTAATTTGTTTTCTACCAGTTTTATTTTGTAGTCTTATTTTCTCAAGTTGTATTAATCATAGTTGCATCGGCTTGCAATGTCGGTTGTGTATTTTATCTTTTATTTTTTTTTAATTCTCAGGAATGATGATCGGTCATAGATTTGAAATGCACACATTTATGCATAAAAAACACAAATATTGTTAGATAAATGTTAAAATAATATAAAAAAGATTAAACTAAACATAATTTGAGTAAAAACGTAATTTTGAAGTTCTTATTACAGCTGGTTTTAGATAGAGATATATTCTGTTTTTTAAGACACTTGTAGTTCTACTCTTATATAATTTATTTATTTCTTCTAACTTTATGAAAGGCTAATTACTAAATAGAGATTTTTTTATTGATTATTTTACCTAATTACCTGAAAGATTTTAGTTATAGGTTTTTTTAATTTTGAACCTAATTGATTTAAATTTATCCGGAGGCTGGAAATAGTAATGCAACCAAAAGAAAATGTATTTTACAGAAATTTACGTAAAAACTATCCTGTTGTAGACAAAGCTAAGGGGATTTATGTATGGGATAATAAGGGTAAAAAATACATAGATGGATCGGGTGGTGCTGTTGTAGTAAGTATTGGTCACAGTGTCCCTGAAATTCGAGAAGCTATGATAAAGCAGGCTGAAAAAGCTTCTTTTATTCATAGTAGTCATTTCACAAGTGATGCTGTTTTGGAGTGTGCGGAACTTCTTTGTAATCTTACTCCTGAAAAAAATCTTAATAAGGTGTATTTTCTTTCCGGTGGATCTGAAGCTGTTGAATCAGCCATTAAACTTGTAAGACAATACTGGCGTGAGGCCGGGCAACCAGATAAATATAAAATTATTTCAAGATGGTCCAGTTTTCATGGAAATACAACAGGAGCCTTAGCTCTTGGTGGTCATACTTCAAGAAGAAAGCATTATCTTGCGATAATGCAGTATACTCCTCATATTGAGCCTCCTTACTGTTTCAGGTGTGCATTTAATGAAACCCCGGATAATTGTTCACTTCAATGTGCTGATAATCTTGAGAGAGCAATTTTGCATGAAGGACCTGATTCTGTTGCAGCTTTCATAGCAGAGCCGGTTATTGGCGCTACGGCTGGTGCAATAATACCTATCGATGGATATTGGCAAAGAATCAGACAGATCTGTGATAAGTACGATATTAAATTGATAGCTGATGAAGTTATGACAGGAATTGGAAGATGTGGTAAAAATTTCTGTATGGATCACTGGAATACTGTTCCTGATATAATAGTATTAGCAAAGGGTCTAAGCTCAGGATATACACCTCTTGGTGCAGTAATTGCTAAAGAGGAGATACACCAAACCATAAAAAGAGGTTCCGGACTGTTTGTCCATGGTCATACATTTGGTCAAAACCCTTTATCTGCAGCTGTAGGAGCTGCTGTTCTTAAGTATATAAATAAGAAAAATTTAATAGAAAGATCCCGGAAAATGGGGACTATATTCAACAAGAAGCTTAAAGATGAATTATCTGACATTGATATAGTTGGGGATGTAAGAGGATTAGGTCTTTTTTCAGGAATAGAATTTGTTTGTGATAAAAATTCAAATGAATGCTTTGAGAATGATTTGAAGATTAATAGCCAGGTTGCTAAACAGGCATTTTCAAGGGGTTTGATAAGCTATCCAGGTGGTGGCGGTGTTGATGGAATGAGTGGTGATCATATTTTACTTGCACCTCCACTTATTATTACTGAAAAACAGATTGATGAATTGGTTAGTATTTTAAAAAGATCTATTCTTGCAGTTCAGGGATCAATAGACTAATGAGAACCTCTAATAATTGGATTTTTTATTGAAATACAGCGTTTATAAAAAATTTTTGTTTTATAAAGTTTACAGTTTTTTTCGTAATAATTAAGTAATTCGGTTAAAACAAACAAAACTAAAACCTTTTTTTATAGGCATTTATTAGAGATTACCTAATTATTTATTAATTTTGAGATAAGAGCTTTGCTTTTAAAAAAAGCATAGCTTTTTTTATCTGTTTGAAGCCATTTTAATCAAAGCACCTACATCAATAATCAGACCGACCAAACCGTCAGACATTATAGCTCCACCTGAAATTCCAACAATATTTTTTATTCCTTCACCCAGGCTTTTTATAACAATTTGCTGTTTACCTATAAGCTCATCAACAATTAATGCGGCTTTATACTCGTCCTCTTCGACAACTACAACTAATTCATCGGATGATTTTTCGTAACTTTCACTTTCGAAAATATCCCTTAAACTAAAAAGAGGTAAAAGCTCACCCTGAATATTTATTGACCTTCCTTTATTCATAACTGTGCTTATTTGATTATTTTCAAGTTTATTTGATGTAATTATTGATAAAGTTGGGATTATATATCTTTCTAATCCTACCCTGATTACCATTCCATCTATAATTGCAAGGGTTAGAGGAATGCTGATATTAAATAAACATCCTTTTCCCAATATCGAATTGACAGCAATACTGCCTTTTAAATCATCAATACTGTTTTTGACCACATCCATTCCAACGCCCCGACCTGATATATCCGTAATTTTATCTGCTGTTGAAAAACCAGGCTCAAATATAAGATTAATGAGTTCTTGTTCATTTAAAATTAAATCATGATGTATAAGTTTATTTTTTATAGCATGATCTCTAACTTTATTGGTATCTATCCCATTACCATCATCTTCGATCTCTATATGAATATTTCCACCTTTTTGATAAGCTCTCATTTCTATTTTTGCTTTTGATTTTTTTTGTTTTTGAGTTCTCTCCTCAGGGCTTTCAATTCCATGATCAACTGCATTTCTAATAATATGAAGTAAAGGATCACCAATTTTATCAACAACATTTTTATCAAGCTCTGTATCTTCGCCTTTCATAGAAAAAATGATATCTTTACCTGATTTTTTTGAAAGATCTCTAACAATTCTGCTCATTTTTTGAAATGTGGATTTCACAGGAAGCATCCTTAAAGAAAGACCTATCTCCTGAAGCTCTCTTGTGATTTTATCCATGACAGATATATTTCTATTCAGATCTGGTGAGTTTAATTCAATAATCTCTTTAGATTGGGAAAGTATTGATTCTGCAATAACAAGTTCGCCTATCATATCCAACATTCTGTCTAATCTTTTTGAATTAACATTTATTGATTCAAGAATTTCAAATCTTGTATTCTTCTTCTCAATTGCAATGTCATTAACTATCTCTTTTTTTTCTATCTCGAATCTGTTTTTTGTAATACTTAAATTCGCAGGTTGTTCACCAATTCCTTTATAATAAGAGAAAGTATTTTCTAACCAATCTTTTACAGACAGGTAAGTATCTATATCACTTAGAGCATCTTTACTTTCAAGAATATCTTCTGTTTTATGGCAGACACTTTCAACCTCAATTAGATTTAAAAAGCCTGCTTCACCCTTAAGTGTATGAATTGATCTTCTTAATTGAGTTATAGCTTCAGGGGAATTTGTGTTTTCTATTTCTAAAATTAGCTCCTCAATTTTGGGAAGTACATCACCCTGATGAACTAAAAACTGTGCGAACATATGTTCATCAAGATGTTCTGGCAATGAACCCGGGTGATTAAGTCCCATATCGGACTGTTCTGTTTCATGAACTTTTTCCTTTAATATATTTTCTGATTTTTCCTCGAACTTATCATCACTTTTATATAGATAATTTTGGCTTTGATTTATCTTTTTGAGGTTTTGTTGAATATCAGTAATAGAAATACTGATTTTATCTATTTCGACAGCCTTTTCTTCTGGTGAGATATTATTTATGTTGTTAATAATTTTAATACAATTATCAACTTTTTCCTGAGTATTATCACTATAATTTGATACAGCCTTTGAAACTTTTTTCAAAATTGACAAAATTGACAAAACTTCATTTTCATCATCAAAATCAAGCATTACAAATTCTAAGGATATTTTCTCAACAATGTCATTTATTTCGTTAGAAATCATCTATTATCCTGAGTATATTTAATATTGAAATAATTTTATAGATCTCTTTAAAAACCGGTAGGAATAGAAAATATTATATTTCAAGTTATAATAAATGTAAAGTACAGAAGATTTTATTCAAATTTTTTCATTTTTATAAAAGCCTTTAAATAAGTGTTTTTCTTAAATATCATCATCTTAAACTCCCTCTATACAAAAAATATCTTAACCATAAATCTTTTGAACGTTGATAGATTAAATGGTTTATAGTATGATGCTAAGATACTTTTTCTCAAAAAAAGTAATAAAACATAAATTTTTCTGCTTGCCCAGCTTTGAAAGGAAACATATGAAGCGCTTGATTCCTGTAATTACTTTCGTATTATTCGTATTTATTTATTTCACATCTTTTGCTTTAAGTTCTGGTGAAAGACTAATTGCTGCTAAGAAAATTGATGATAACAAAAATATCACCAAACTGCTTTCAAAAAAGTCTAAATTAAACCCGGAAGATTTTATTAATACTTATCAACCCAATAGAGAATTTTCCAGAATATGTTTACAAATATATAATTACCTATATAGAGCGCATTACAAAAAAATGAATTTTGATGATAATCTATCTGAAAATGTTTTTAAAGAATATCTAAGTAGCCTTGATTCATTAAAATTTTATTTCCATCAAAGTGACATAGATGATTTTCAAGCTTATAAACTACTGTTTGATAACCAGATAAAAACTGGTAATTTAGATGCAGCTTTTATTATTTTTAATAAATATCATAGGCGTTTTATTGAGCGAATTGTAACTGTTGTAAATAATATACCAAAATATGTTGATACATTTAATTATAAAAAAAATGAAACGATAGAGTCTGACAGAGCTAAAATAAACTGGGCAAAAAATAGTGATGAGTTAGACATTTTATGGAAGAAAAGAATAAAAAACGATATATTGAACTTCCTATTAGATGGACTTAAGAAAAAAGAGATTAAAAAATTACTGGTAAAAAGATATAAAAATCAGTTAAAAAGAGCATATCAGATGACTTCAAGAGATGTTTTCAGCACTTTTATGAACTCTGTAACCCAGATTTTCGATCCATATAGTCAATATTTCCCTCCCAGGGATTCTGAAAATTTTAGCATCAGAATGAAACAATCACTTGAAGGTATTGGCGCTATGCTTCAGACAGAAAACGAATATACAAAAATCGTTAGATTAGTGCCTGCCGGACCTGCGGAAAAAAGTAAACAACTTAAACCCGGTGACAAAATTATTGGAGTTGGTCAGGGTGATGGACCAATTGTTGATGTTATAGGTTGGAGAATAGATGATGTCGTTCAGCTTATAAGAGGGCCTAAAAAAACAGTAGTTAAGCTTAAAATTTTGTCTGGCAACAATCGTGAGGAAAGTAAAATTGTCAGTATAACAAGGGAAAAAGTAAAACTTGAGGATCAGTCAGCTAAGAAAAAACTCGTTGAAATTACGCGGGATGGTATTAAATACAAAATTGGAGTTATAAGCCTTCCAACTTTTTATCTTGATTTTGAAGCATTTTTCAAACGACAGGAAAATTATAAAAGTACCACAAGAGATGTAAGAAAGCTTATTAGAGAACTTAAGAAAGAGAAAGTTAATGGAATAATTATTGACCTTAGAAATAATGGTGGAGGAGCTCTCCAGGAAGCTAAAGACCTTACAGGGCTCTTTATTAAGACCGGTCCTGTTGTTCAGGTTAAACAACGTGAGGTTAGAAAGAAAGTTGAGTGGGATGGTAACCCGGAAGTTGTATATCATGGCCCATTAGTTGTTCTTGTTAACAGATTGAGTGCGTCAGCTTCTGAAATTTTTGCAGGTGCAATTCAGGACTACAAAAGAGGAATTATTATTGGAACAAGAACATATGGAAAAGGAACAGTTCAATCATTACAAAAACTGCAACAGGGAAGATTGAAAATTACTTTAGCCAAATTTTATAGAATATCCGGTGAAAGCACTCAACATAAAGGAGTTATTCCGGACATTAATTTCCCTGCAATTTATGATCCGGAGAAAATAGGTGAAAGTTCATATTCACAAGCTTTAAAGTGGGATAAAATTAAACCTGCCTTTTATCACCCATTCAAGGATAAAGCTGATATTTATAAAAGATTATCTATTTTGCATGCAAAAAGAATAATTAAGAATCCAGATTTTAATCATTTTGTTGAATCAAACAGATTTAAAAAAGAGATGAGAAACAGAACTCTAATCTCCCTGAATATATTAAAAAGAAAAAAAGAGAGAACTGATATTGAGAAATTCAGACTTGAACTTGAAAATAAACGTAGAAAACTTAAGGGAATGAAATCTATAAAAAAATTAGATGAATTAACTCAAAACGATAGTGAAAAAGATCCTTTTTTAGTAGAAAGTGAAAATATACTGATCGATTATATTAATCAAACAAGTAACAATTAGTGAGAAAATCTAATTTGAATTATTATTTGTATATATACTGACTTTTTTGGTTATAGTTTTTATCTTGTAGTTTTATTAATTAACACTTTAATTAAAGTACTTCTTAAGATTCAATTTTAATATGTAAACAGTTTTCAATTCAATTTTTTTTGAATATTATGAACTGTTTCACATCTTTTATTGGAATAATAATATAGGTATTTTTAAAGTGTTTTTTTTATGGAAAATTGGAGACCATAAAACCATGAGTGTAAAAAGAAAAAAATCGCCTTATTTTGTTACAGCATGTATTACTATATTGAGTACAATATTTTTATATGTTTTAACTCTAATGCCTTTTTATAATGGTATCAGCAACTCATATACTGATTTTAGATGGACACAAATTTATGATCAAAGCAAGGCTGATAGTGATATTGTTGTTATAGCAATTGATCAAAATTCCATAAAAAAAATATCTGAAAAACTTAATTTTAACTGGCCCTGGCCGAGACAATTTTATGGAATTGTTCTTGATTATTTAAAAGAAGCTAAATCTGAAACAGTTATTTTTGATATTCTGTTCGATGAAAGTGAAGTCGGTAGAATGGATATAAGTGGAGAAGAATCAGAAGCATATTTTTCAGATGCTATATCAAGGTATAAAAAAGTTGTTCTTGGTAATATGGTCCAGGATACTATTTCAGATGATTTTATAAAAATATCAAAAAATGCAATATCATTTGAAAACTCCGATAAATACCCAATCGATAAAGAGTATAAATCTCTTTCAGTTCCTATTGAAAAAATCAGAAAAGATGCAAGCATGGGTGTTGTTAAATTTAATACTGATGCTGATGGAGTTTGTAGAAGATCTCCTTTGTTATACAAGGTTAATGGAAAATTCTTCCCTCAGCTCGCATTTTCAGCATATTTACAGAACCAAAATGATAAAGTTGTTAAATACGATTATAGCAATGAATTTCTTATCACCACTAAATCAAAATTTAAACTGAAAGACGGAAATTACATAATAAAGTGGTACGGCCCTGCTAACAAACCTTATAAATACTATTCATTTTACGATATTTTCAGATCTGCAACTCAAGTCATGCAAGGTCAAACCCCTGTTGTTCCATTAGATGAACTAAAAGGGAAAAAAATAGTTTTTTTTGCAACAGCAACAGGTTTGCTTGATTTTAAATCAACTCCATTCTCTTCTATGGGTCCATATCCAGGTGGGGAAATCCATACAACTTTGTTAGACAATCTTCTTAATTCAAATTTTATTTATGAAATACCATTTTATCAGGTATTGATTGCAACAATGCTTATTCTATTTGCTATCTCCTATCTATTTATAAAGAAATCTCTTTCTGTTGCCCTAACCAGTGTTGCTTTAACTATTACGGCAATTGTTTTTTCAGACTATTTTTTATTCAAAAGCTTTGATACCCATTTTGATCTCATGTTTCCAATAATATCTGTTATATTTACAAGTTCTGGAACTGCAATGTTCAGATTATTTTCTGAGGGAACTGAAAAAAGGCAGATCAAGAGCATGTTTTCCAGATATTTAAGCAAGGATGTTATAAATATTTTAATGGAAAACCCTGATAAAGTTGATCTTGAAGGTTCAGAATATACTGGAACAGTACTTTTTACAGACCTTCAAGGGTTTACGACATATGCTGAAGATAAAACACCTCAACAATTAATAAATACCTTAAATCGATATTTTCAAATTTTAACAGATATAGTTCTCGCTTATAAAGGGCTTCTGGATAAATACACCGGGGATGGAATCATGGCTATTTTTGGTGCTCCTCTTCCATCAAAACACCATGCAAGAGCAGCCTGCGAAGTTATTCTAACTTTCAGGGATCAAAAAGTTAATGAACTTATATCTACTAAAGATGGTAATATTCTCACACGAATTGGAATATGCAGCGGACCAATCGTTGTTGGTAATCTTGGAAGTGATAAAAGGATGGATTATACAGCCATTGGAGATACTGTAAATTTATCCGCAAGACTTGAAGGTGTTAATAAAGCCTACGGAACTACCAATATGTTAAGTGAGTCCACATGGGAACTTGTTAAGGATGATTATTTTTTTAGGGAACTGGATTTAATAAGAGTTAAAGGAAAAAATAAACCAATACGGGTTTTTACCCTAATTGATAGAAAAGATAATATATCAAAAGAACTTAGTAATATTGAAAAATCTTTTACAAAAGCATTGGAAGTTTACAGAGGTCGTGACTGGGATAACGCAATCAAGAGCTTTGAAACTGTTATCGAGCTAAATCCAGAAGATCTGCCTTCCAAAGCATTTATAGAAAGATGTAATTTATTAAAAAAGAATCCGGATCTGGTTGACAGTGACGGTGTGTTCACTTTTAAAACAAAATAAGGTGGTAAAAATGATCAAAAAAATACTGTTTTTTTTAACCCTTCTGCTTTTTAGCACTCAATTTGTATTTGCGGATACAATTCAAAATAATAATGTATCTTTAAGAAGCGGTGCTGGAGCTTTTTTTCCAGTTATTAAGGTTCTTAAAAAAGGTGATTATGTAAAACTTATTAAAAAAAATAGATACTGGTACAAAGTTAAACTAAAGAATGGAAAAAAAGGCTGGATCTCAACCAATTCATTTGGAAAGGTTAAAAAGTCAATAAACTATGGATTAGTAAGTCGCGACCTTTCAGGTAGATCAATATCAAAACTGATGGTTACTGCAGCTGTAAAAGGTTTCTTTGAAAATAAAATCAACAGTAAAAACCTTAATAAAGATCTGTTTAAACAACCATATAAAAGATACCTCGACCCCTTCAAGTTTATGAACTTTAAACAGAATACTTTCAGTGGAAGACTCAATCAATACAGTTATCGTGACAAATATAAAATTGATTATAAGAGTTCATTCAATATTACAGAGGATATGTTTGCAACAAGTTCATTTGTTGCTGCTAGATTAGGGGCTCCTGGCCTTATTAATGACAAAAGACTCACTCAATATGTAAATAGTGTCGCTCAATTAATAGTAGAAAGTACAGAGTTTTTTGATTTTCCAATAACTGTTCACATTGTAAATACAAATGCAGTATTTGCTAATGCAACACCAATTGGTGTTATCATGATCTCCAAAGGAATGTTAAAAGTTATACAAAGTGAAAATGAACTTGCATGTCTTTTGGCCCATGAAATTTCCCATGTAACATTGGGACACGGGATTACTGAAGCTGGTAAAAGAAAACATATGATTAAAGCCGAATCTGCATTTGGTGAGCTTGATGATGCTACAGATAAAGATGATGCAGATATGGATGAACTTGCAAATGAGATGTATGAAAGATCTATAAAAGGAAGAAAAGCTAAGTATGAAATGGCTGCTGACCAGCGTGGAGCTATTTATGCATTTAGAGCAGGATATGACTTTAATGGTATGGCAACTCTTTTAAATCGTATAAAATCAACGATTCCTGTTAGTCAGGAAGCCGAAGATGCAAGCCACTGGTTACCAATGGGTCTTAAAAAGAGAATAAACAGTTTAAATAACTTTACATCTACAGTCAATTCAGATTCCAGTTATAAAACTTTTAAAAATAGATATTTAAGATATACAAGATAGTCACAATGACAATGTTGAAAATTATAAATTTCAAATATTTTGACAGAAAAAGTGGTATGATGTATTTAACCCTTTTAATTTCATAATTTTCAACATTAACTTGTTTATCTGGAATAAATAATATGAAAAATTTTTACAGAGTCGATGATCCAAGTAAAAGTGCTTTTCCAATTGAGAAAGCAGGGTTTCCTTTTATTTTTATGGCAGGTTTTTCAACTGCAATATTTGCTTTAATTGGAGTTAAATCTCTATCTATAATAGGTTTATTCCTAACCCTCTTTATATGTTTCTTTTTTAGAGACCCAGATAGAGTTATACCTGAAAAAGAAAATGCAGTTGTATCTCCAGCAGATGGAAAAGTAATATTTATCGATCATGTTGAAGATAATTCTTTTTTAGATGAAGATTGTCTGAAAATCAGCATTTTTATGTCAGTATTCAACGTTCATGTTAATAGGGTTCCTTTTTCCGGAATCGTCAGAAAGATAAAATACTCACCGGGTAAATTTATTAATGCCAGTTACGATAAAGCTTCACGTGATAATGAACATAATGCAGTTGTTGTTGAAACCGAAGGTGGCATTAAATATTGCATGGTTCAAATAGCTGGTCTGATTGCAAGAAGAATTATATGTAAAATTCAGGAAGAAGAAAATATTGTTAAGGGTTCCCGTTTTGGTTTGATTTGTTTTGGTTCAAGACTTGATGTCTATCTACCACCTAATACAGATATCAATATTTCAATCGGAGAGAAAGTAAGCGCAGGAACTTCAATTCTTGGATATCTACGGGAAGAAAATAATTAATTCCTTGCATTTAGAAAATATATTGATATATTAGTAACTTTAATCACAAAAAATTAAATTAATACTTAAATCATCTCAACATGAGGTGATTTTGCATTTTAAATGTGCAAAAAAAATTTTGGGAGATACGTTTTGGATAAGGTACCAATTACCAGAGAGGGATTTGAAAAGCTTAAAAAAGAGCTTGTGCAATTAAAAACTATCGAGAGACCTGAAAATATTGAAGCGATTGAGATAGCCAGAGCCCATGGAGACCTTTCTGAAAATGCTGATTTTGATGCTGCTAAAGAAAGACAATCCTTCCTGGAAGGTAGAATAACAGACCTAAGCTTCAAACTTGCTAATGCTGATATTATTGACCCTGATAATCTGCCAAAAGACAGAGTCGTCTTTGGATGTAGAATCCTTCTTGAAAATGTAGATACAGAAGAGGAAGTTAAATATCAATTGGTTGGACAGGAAGAATCTGACATTGATGAAGGTAAAATTTCTGTTAGCTCTCCGTTAGGTAAGGCACTTATTGGAAAAGAACCAGGACAGGAAGTAACTATAAATGCTCCTGGTGGTAAAAGAACGTATGAACTAATTGACATTCTTTAACCTTAAGGGAATCTCTAATAATAATTATTAGATTAAAAACAGTTATTAGATTCCCATATTTGAAATTTGCAAAATATACGATCTTTTGATATGATAAAGATTTGAATTTATAGAATATTATTTATTATATTATAATAAAGGAGATAGATGTGGCTCGAGTAACTGTAGAAGATTGCCTCAATAGAGTTCCTAATAGATTTACATTGGTACATATGGCTGCTAAACGTGTTAGACAACTGCGTGATGGAGCAGACTATGTAATTGATGATAATAAAGGTAATGAAGATGTTGTTATGGCCTTAAGAGAAATAGCTGAAGGCAAAATAACACAAAAATAATTCTATTTTAATAGGCTACTTTTCAAATGTAGCCTATTTTCCTTTCCAAGACTATTTTTTTGAAGAAACCCACAAAAACATATAAAAAGATCAGAAGAAACTTAGGCAAAGCTATAAACGATTTTTCACTGATTTCAGACGGTGATAAAATTGTAGTTGGTATCTCCGGTGGAAAAGATAGCTTTACTCTATTAAATTTATTAGTAGATATGTTGGCTGTTGTTCCTATAAATTACAAACTTTTTCCAGTGTACATTGACCCTGGATTTGAAAATAGTTTTGCAAGTGAACTTAAAAACTGTTGCAAAAAAATCGGGTTAAATCTAAAAGTAGTTAGTTCTGATATTGGTATATATGCTCATTCAGATAAAAATACTGAAAACCCTTGCTTTCTCTGTTCAAGATTAAGAAGGAAAAGATTATTTGAAATTGCAGATGAGTTAGGATGCTATAAAATAGCATTAGGTCATAACAAAGATGATATTATTGAAACTCTGTTTTTAAACATGTTTTATTCTGGAAGGATTTATACAATGAAACCTTCCCAGGATTTTTTCAATGGTACTATTAATATTATCAGACCTCTATCATATGTGGATGAAGATTTAATTATTAAATATTCAACACAATCTGATTTTCCAATATTTAAAAATCCTTGTCCCTCAGCGGGCAAGACAAAAAGAAGTGATGTTAAAGTATTTCTTAATGAATTATATAAAACTAACCCAAATATAAAGGGTAGTATATTCAAGTCATTAAGCAGTGTTAAATTAGACTATTTATTGATAAAATAATGAACTCATAGAAAGTTGTTTTAAAAATGAAAGATACTCAAAAAGAAAGAGACTACAGAAATCTTGCAATAGAGAAAGTAGGTATTAAAAACCTAAAATACCCAATAACTGTGTTTGATAAATCTAATATCTCACAACACACTGTTGCTTCAATTAATATGTATGTTGATCTACCACATCATCTAAAGGGAACACATATGAGTAGATTTGTCGAGATGCTCCATCTCTTTAAATCTGAAGTTTCCTTAAAAACTTTTTCAATCATTTTAGATCAAATGAAATCCCATCTGGATGCATCCTCAGCAAATATTGAGATGAGCTTCCCATATTTCATTGAAAAAAAAGCACCAGCCAGTAATGCTCCTGGAATAATGGATTATAAATGCCGTTTTATTGGAAGTAGTGACAAAAATGGACAAATAGATCTTGTTTCTGAAGTTACTGTTCCAATTACGTCTGTGTGCCCCTGTTCAAAAGAAATTAGTGAGGCGGGTGCTCATAATCAAAGAGGAGAGGTATGCCTTCGGATTCGTTTTAAGAAATTTGTATGGATTGAAGACACAATCAGGTTAATTGAAGAATCAGCTTCATGTGAGGTTTATTCAGTTCTTAAAAGAATAGATGAAAAATATGTAACTGAAAGAGGGTATGAAAACCCTAAATTTGTTGAAGATGTTGTGAGAGATATTGCTAAAATGATCCATACAGATAAAAACATCACATGGTTTTCAGTTAGTGCTGAGAACTTTGAGTCAATCCATAATCATAGTGCATATGCTTTTATTTCAGGGGGAGAGATTCCAAATAATCTATTAAATAAGGCTATTTAATAAGTTTTTTCATTTGTTTATAGATCTTATTTAACCTTAAATAAGCATTATCTCCATTAATTATTATTACATAACTATACAGCTTATTATTTTTTTTTATAAAACCAACCCTTGATGAAATATCTCTCATTGTACCGGTTTTAAAGAAATCATTACCTTCATTTTTTAGTAGTTTATAGTGGATCTTAAAATCTAATAAAATGGTCATTAGGTCAGCCGATGAAATTTTATTATTTCTTGAGATACCTGAACCTTCTACAAGTGATAAATGTTTTTTATTTGTTTTTTTTAAATAATTACTAACAACCTCCATTCCTTTTTTGAGATCACCCGGGACACCTTTTTTCTCAGCCCCCATAGTAATAAAAACCTGGTTGGCAATAAAGTTATTTGAAAATAACATTAGTTTTTTAATTACATCGTTTAATGTGTAAACTGAGTTATATTCATATATTTTATTAGCTTTATTATTTAAAACGCCTCTTTTAACAGATCCATCTATTTTCAAACCTTTTTTTTGTAGAAAATATTTAAAAAGATGACCAGTATAAAGAAGACTGTCATTTGAATTTAATTTCACCCTACCTTTATCAAGTTTTGTATCTTTTACTCTTTTTAGTGTGAAATCAAGCAAAGGTGTTTGTTTCTCTCCACTGATAAATTTACCGGTCTTGTTCTTCTCGAAAAAAACTGTATTAAAATTAGAGCAAATTGCTCCATTAGGAGCGTCATATGGCTGCGAAGAGTTCTTAATTACACCAGGTATGGTAATATTTTTTTTAAAAAAAGATCCATCTAAGATAATATCTTTTACTTTGTACTTATTTATTTTTTTTGCAATTTTTTCTGAAACAGATTCTATAATTTCTGAAATTAGAACAGGATCACCATAGCCTTTGATTATTAAATCAAACCTTTCATTCATATAAAAATCTGTTTTAAATCTATAATCAGATCCGAGTGAGTCTATAGCTGAAAGGGCAGTTAAAATTTTAAGTGTGGAAGCTGGTATTAAAATTTTATCGCTGTTAATTGATATTATTGTTCTTTCGAGGTGATCTTTTAATATAACTGTACTGTTCTTATCCAATAGTTCATTTATATTTGAACTGTAAGCAATTGATGCAACTAAGGTTAAAAACAATACAGTAATAGTTTTAATCATATCCAGGGAACCTCTAATAATTAGTATTTTTATTGAAATTCAACGTTTATAAAAGCTTTCAGTTTTATAAAATCTCTGCTGATAAAAAATAACGGGCCGATTCGTTTATAAAAAGCTTTTATTTTATAAAGTTTGCAGTTCTTTTTTGAAGATACTCTGTTGTTTTGTTTTTATTTCTTTTAAAACAACTTAAGTAGTTCGGTAAAAACAAACAAAACTAAAGCCTTTTGTTTTATAGGTAGTTATTAGCGACTCCTCCAGAATAGATAATCTGGAACCTAACTGCCTAATAACACATAATATATAAAAAGTGTTACTTAGAAGAGATTCCCATCAAATCATATCTTTATAAAAAGTATTATAAGCCAGGTATGCCATGTATATATCTGCTTTCCCACACAGTTCAAAAGGCGAATGCATCGATAAAACAGCGGGGCCACAATCTATAATTTCCATACCGTATTCTGCCAGAAATTTTGCAACAGTTCCACCACCGCCCTGATCTACTTTACCAAGTTCTGCTACCTGCCAAACAATTTTATCTCTGTTAAAGATCTTTCTTATTTTATTAAAATATTCTGAGTTTGCATCACTTGATCCTGATTTCCCTCTTACACCTGTAAATTTTGAAAAACAGATACCATATCCTATTCTTGCAGCATTCCTTTTCTCATGAACACTCTGGTAATCTGGTTCAATCCCGGCATTAACATCACCTGAAAGTGCACTGGAACTAATAATAGCCTTACGCAATGACCTTTGACTTGAATCCTCTTTTTTTATTACTAAAAGGTCAGAGATAAAGTCATCTATTATTTTTGATTTAGCACCTGTATTTCCTTCACTTCCTATCTCTTCCTTATCAAAGAAAAATCCGACAGCTGTTACTTCAGGTATTTTCTTAAGATCAATAATAGCCCTTAAAGATGTGTATGCACAAACCCTGTCATCATGCCCGTACGCACCAACAAGACTTCTGTCAAAACCAACATCCCTGGACTTTCCTGCAGGAACAACTTCTATCTCTGCACATAACAGATCCTCTTCAGTTATTTTGAAATCTGTATATAAAATATTCAGGATAGTGAGTTTGAATCTTTCTTTAATCTCTTTATCACCTATTGGAAGAGATCCGGTTACAATATTCAGTTTTTCACCTTCAAAAGCATCTGATAATTTTTTACTGGCTTGATCTTTTCCAAGATGAGGAAGCAGATCAGAAATAGAAAAAACAGGATCGCTTTCTTTTTCACCTATTGTTATTGTAACCTCTTTACCATCTTTTAAATAAGCTATACCATGAATTGCAAGTGGCCTTGCAAGCCATTGATATTTTTTTATCCCACCATAATAATGAGTTTTCATAAGAGCAATATCCTGCTCTTCATACAAAGGATTTTGTTTTAAATCCAATCTGGGAGAATCAATGTGTGACCCAATTATATTAACACCTTTTGAAATATCTCTTTTACCGCAATATGCAACTGCAACTGCTTTTTTATTATATATTTTATAGAATTTGCTAACAGATTTTCCTTTTGTTACTGAATCGATATTCTTAAAACCTGATTTAAGAAGGATTTTTTCTATCTCTTTTACAGATTCTCTTTCAGTTTTGGAGTTATCTATAAATTTTTTATAATCTTCTGCAAACTTAAAAGCAGATTTTTTTTGGACCTGATTTAAAGCATCCCATACAAGAGTGGGTTCTCTTAATACTGTTTTCGATAATTTTTCAGCTTCAGCTTTATTAATTTGTTTTATCATCTCATTTTCCTTTATTTTTTCAAGAGTTCTGCAAAGGGATTATTAAAAGGAGTCCTTCCTGAACTGTTATTTGTTATCTTTTTCTTACTTTTTTTCTTAATTGGCTTACTCTGGTCAAAAGTCGTTTTCATGGATAGTGCTATTCGTTTTCTATCCTGATCAATAGAAAGAACCCTAACTTTAACTTTCTGATGGACCTTTACAACTTTAGATGTATCTTTGACAAATGTATCTGACATTTCACTAATATGAACTAAACCATCCTGATGAACACCAATATCAACAAAAGCTCCAAATGCTGTTATATTTGTTACTATTCCAGGAAGAGACATCCCTTCCTTTAGATCTGAAATCTTTTCAACGGAACTATCAAATTTAAACTCTTCAAACTCACTTCTTGGGTCTCTACCAGGTTTTGAGAGTTCATCTAATATATCCTGAAGTGTTGGTAAACCAGTTTTTTCTGTTACATATTCTTTTATATCAATTTTGTCTCTTAATTCTTTTTTATTAATTAAGTCGGATATACTGCAATTCATATCTTTGGCCATGTCGTCAACAATATGATAACTTTCAGGGTGGACCGAACTTCTGTCAAGAATATTGTCAGATTCTGTTATTTTTAAAAACCCTGCAGCTTGTTCAAATGCCTTTGGACCAAGTCTTGGAACCTCTTTCAATGATTTCCTGGATATATATGGGCCATTTTCATTTCTAAACTTAACTATATTCTTAGCGAGCCTCTTCCCAAGACCTGATACGTATGTCAAAAGTTCGACACTAGATCTGTTTACATCAACTCCCACACCATTTACACAGCTAATAACAACATCATCTAGTGCATTTTTTAAAGAATTTTGATCCACATCATGCTGATATTGCCCAACCCCAATTGATTTTGGATCAATTTTTACAAGCTCTGATAATGGGTCCATTAACCTTCTCCCAATTGAAACAGAGCCTCTCACAGTTATGTCATGATCGGGAAACTCCTCTCTTGCAATATCTGATGCTGAATATATTGATGCACCACTTTCATTCACCATTGTTATTAATATATTTTTTAGCTTTAAACCCCTTATAAAACTTTCGGTTTCACGGCTTGCAGTACCATTTCCAATGGCTATAGCTTCAATATCATATTCATCGCAGAGTTTTATTATTTTCTTTTGAGCTTCAATATCTTTATTATTTGACATTCCTGGATAAATTGTATCATTTTTTTTCAATTGTCCCTGTTCATCAAGGCAGACTACTTTACATCCAGTCCTAAAGCCTGGATCTATTGCCAGTATTCGCTTGGCACCTAATGGTGCTGATAATAAAAGTTGTCTTAAATTTTCAGAAAATACATCTATTGCCTCACTATCCGCTCTCTCTTTTGTTTCAACTCTAATCTCTGTTTCCATACTTCTGGAAAGAAGTCTTTTATAGCAATCGAAAATTGCGCTCTTAACTTCCATGGAATCAGATTTTTGTCCCTTCAGATATATAGCTTCAATCACTTCAATTGCATCATCAAATGAAGGCTGTACATTTAAATTAAGAAGGTCTTCTTTTTCACCACGTCTCATAGCCAGTACCCTATGAGATGGAGCAGTTGTGATTTTTTCTGTCCAATCATAGTAATCTTTATATTTTACAGCTTCTTTCTCTTTATCTTTAACCACAGATGTTTGAAAAACAGCACTATTTCTAAATAATTTCCTCAGATTTTTTCTAACTAACTGATCTTCATTAATTATTTCTGCAACAATATCTCTCGCTCCTTTAAGAGCATCTTCAACAGAAACCACCTCTTTATCTTCATTAATAAAATCCTCTGCAACAGCTTCAACATCTATGCCACTTTGTTCTAAAATCTGTAATGCTAAAGGTTCAAGACCTTTCTCCTTAGCCATAAGACCTTTTGTTTTTCTTTTCGGTTTATATGGCAAGTAGATATCTTCCAGATCTGACATGGTTTCTGCAATTAGAACCCTTTTTTCAAGATCCTGATTTAAATGTCCGTTCTGTTCCAGAGATTTTAAAACTGCTTTTTTTCTATCTTCCAGTTCCGTTAATTGAGTTATTCTGTCCCTAATGTTTGTAATATATACTTCATCAAGACTTCCTGTGACTTCTTTTCTGTATCTTGATATGAATGGAACTGTTGATCCTTCAAGCAAAAGATTGTTAACCGAGATAACCTGAGCCTCTGAAATTTTAAGTTCATCAGCTATTAATTTAAAATGATTTTGATTCATTGATATCCACTTAATTTTTATTGAAAAGTTTTTTAATTATGAAAAATAAAAAAGATCTATAGGGAGCCTATAATAACTGCCTTTTGAACGAACTACATCGTTGATTAAAAAAATAACTGTTGAAAAACCAGCTCGTTATTTTGTCTCTCGCCTTGTAGTTCAATCAAAATTCTAATTATTATAGGTTCCTATATTAGATTTTACAAAAGTTCAATTAGTATCATTTAAAATATGATATTATTTTTTCTATTATATCAGAGTGTTTATTCTTCATTTTTTCCTGATCGTCATCCGGACTTTGAATTTTTGAATACAAAACCTCCATCTCAACTCTATATCCTTTATAACTTTTCATATAGCCACCTCTAATAATGTTATATGGATACTGTATGATACCTTCATAACTTACAACAATTTCCTGATGGGATACACCGTTTATTAAAGTCCTTTTACTATTTAAAGACATTAAACCTTCTTTTATCAGAAGATTAAAAAGGGCATTATGCTCTGCAGCGTATTTTAAATCAATTCTTGTATCTTTATCTGAATGCCCTCTTATAAAATATTTACTATATTTTCTAATATAATTATCTTCATGATATGGATTCATGATCAGATCAGATTTTATAACCATCCCATTAGAAGTTTTAATATCTGCTCTTATGTAAAAAGTGTTATAATTTTCAAAAGAGAGTACATCATCAAATATCAACAGAACAATTATTATCATTGAAATATTGATACATAATAATTTTTTGGTACGATTATTGAATAAGAAATTCATAACTTTTTTTTTATTAATTTGATTCATTAGTTATTAATTAACAAATTTTACTTTTAAAAAAAAGTTAAAGCACATGTTTTAGGTATTTTATATTTTGGAATAAGTTAAAAAAGCTATGAATTTACTACTCTTTTTATCTAAAATATAAAATTTATTTGAATGTTAT
This sequence comes from Desulfobacterales bacterium, assembly GCA_024226555.1. Classification (GTDB taxonomy): domain Bacteria; phylum Desulfobacterota; class Desulfobacteria; order Desulfobacterales; family JAAELO01; genus JAAELO01. The sequence goes on from JAAELO010000822.1 coordinate 26,461, forward strand.
TATTGTATATTAATTCTACTTGAATCCCGATTTTCTTAAGAAAGTACAGTAAAATCGGAAGGAGGAGATATGAAAAAGAATGTCAGATTTTTGACAGGTTTATTGATTTTAATTACCTTTATGTTTGTTGGATGCGTTCCAGGACAAGAATCGGTCTTTTATCAGGCTGGTGGCAAAGTAAAAAACCTTGATCCGGGTTATATAGACGGAGAAATAGGTAAGCCTCAAATGGGACAAGGGTCTAAAAATGTAAGCCCATTAAGATCTATAAGTAATCCATCAAATCGTATTGCGAGAAGTGGCGGGTTTACACAGGATAACACTGAACAGGGATCTGATATTGCTCAACGACTTATGTCAAGATTAAACAGAAATGCGTCGAGAGCTAAAATCATTACTTTTCATGTTGTAGGTATTGGTATTGCTCCTGAAAATGCAAGAAGTAAGGGTGAAGCTCTTATTATGGGCCAAAATGCTGCACGGTCTGATGGTTATGTTAAACTTGTGGAAAGAATCCATGGTGTTTATGTAGATAGCTATAGAAGGCTAGGAAGAGGAGCTATAAACCAGGAAGTTGTGCATATGGAAACACAGGCATGGTTAAAAGGAGCTGAAGTTTTAGAATATAAGGAAAAGAAATATGGTTTATTTGAGGCTCATATTCGATTAAGAATAAAAGTAAATCCTGGGCATGCTTTATATGAAACAAATGTTCAAGGATAAATAATTTCGAGGTAATTATATGAACCTGAGACATACAAAATTCATAGTGCTGATGTTTTCATTTATAACATTCATATCTTCATTCTCTTTTGCTGAAGTGGATACAAACACTTTCAAGGGTATGATTCTTCAAAAAAAAAGTATCTCTGAAGGTGAAATAAGTGATTATTCAAGTAAAATTAAGGATCTTGACCTTGATAACTGGACTCTAAAGTCTGAACAGGAATGGGTTGACCAAAAAATCTTAAGCATTGAGGATCAAGGAAGACCTGTTCCTGAAGACCTTTTAATATCAAAATCATTATTTGATAAAAAAATTTCTCTCAATAACAAAAAAATTAAACGTTACAAGACGCTTCTTATTTCACATATTAGAGAATTAAAAATGTTAGACAGAAAAGTTGTGGAACATTTTTCCGGCAAAAGACCTAAATGGTGGAAAATTGTTCCCAAGAAAAGAAAGGGGAGCGCTTCAAGTAATGTTGAAAATGTTTCGGTAGAAAGTATTACAGTTGAAAATATCGATTCCGTTTCTGTTACTGATCTTCAAAAAAATATAGTAGAAGAGATTCATTCAAAGGGTTTAAACAAGGATTGGGTTGAATTGACTACAGTGAATTCAGGATTAGTGATGAAAATGTCGCTACCAATACTTTTTGGATCTGGCAAAACTGATGTAAAACCCTATTATAAAAAAGTATTTACAAAACTTGCTTCAGTAATAAAAAAACATCGTGTTTTTGTCACTGTTGAAGGTTTTACAGATCCTAAAAAAATCAGAACTCAAATTTACCCTTCAAACCTGCAATTAGGCGCAGGTAGAGCTGCCAGTGTCGTTGCTGTTTTTGTTAAATCAGGTATGAAACCTTCTAAATTCACAATTATTAGTAGGGGTAAATATGGTTCAAATACAATGAGTGACGCTAAAAGAAGGCGAGCAGTTGTAACAATTTATTTTAAAGACCAAATGGGGAATATGAGTGAAAAGAGAATTAAATCAGAAGGAATTAATTACTTAAGAATATCAGGTTAGTATTTTTATATAGCTGTAAAAATCGCCTTTAAAGTATTTAATTGTTGAATAACTGTTTCTAATGCTCTATATCTTTATTCATATCATTTTATTGAACCCCCAACCATCTGGAAATTAAAAATGAAAGTAACCAAGCTAATTAAAAAATTTAATGTAATCGCTTTGCTTATTACCATTGTGACTATTTTTGGTTGTAGTGGTGAAATCGTTGATCCTTTAATAAAGATTAAAATGGATCTTAAAAAAGCTTCAACCTATTCAATAGTTTTAGAAGATATGAAAGAGGAAGGAACTTTTTCAAGTAAATATTTTCACAAATATAGGATTATTGAAGAAACTAACGGAAAAGCTACTGACTGGCTACAAGTTACCAAGGGTACATATCAGAAAAATGTAAACTTTCTCGGTATGTCAATATTTGCTAAAAAAGATGGAAAATTTGTTGAAGGTGTGAATCCAGCTGGTTATCAGTATGTTGGTGATCCTAAATATGGTAAATGGACAAATCGGGGTGGTTCTTCATTCTGGGAATTTTATGGACAATATGCCATGCTTAGAACTCTTTTTGGCGGTTGGTATAGTCCTATTGGTTTTAATGATTATGATTACTACAAAAGATATCGAAGAAATAATAGATCTCCATTTTACGGTAAGAATAAAAGATATGGTACTTTTGGGAAATTAGCTAAAAAGGCTAAACCAAGTTTTTTTACAAGAAACAGTTCTTCATTTAGAAATAAATTCTCAAGTAGAATAGGAAGGTCCAACTCAGGTTTCAGAGGACGCTCCGGGGGAAGAGGTAAATAAAATGGATCTTGATAAAATAATGTCTGCTGTAATATTAATTTTTATATTTTATATACTTTTTTACATTGGTAAGAAGGTTAATAATTTCTTAAACAGAGATTACAATTTAATTGAAGAACTTGTAGAAAAGGACAATCCGGCTGTTGCCCTTGCAATCACAGGATATTACGCTGGGCTTGTTATTGCTATAGGTGGTGTTTTAGTTGGAGACTCTGTTAGTATTCTTGATGATGTCCTGGATTTAAGCATTTATGGTATTTTAAGTATTATTCTTTTGAATATATCATGGTTTATCTGTGATAAGATTATTCTTTATAAATTTAAAGTAAGCGAGGAACTTGTAAGAGACAGAAATACCGGGACAGGTGCTGTCTCTCTTGGGTTAAGTATAGCTACTGGTTTTATGATTTATGGTGCAATATCAGGTGAGGGTGGAAATATTTGGACAGCCCTGGGATTTTGGGCTATTGGTCAAGTTACTCTGATTTTGGCTGCATTCATATATAATTTGATAACTCCATATAATATTCATGATGAAATCGAAAAAGACAATGTTGCTGCAGGTGTTAGTTTTGCAGGAGCTCTTATCGGCGTTGGTGTTATAGTTGGTCTTGCTGCTGAAGGTGATTTTGTTTCCTGGAGTGAGAATTTATATGAGTATATTACTTTTTCTTTAGCAGGGCTTGTACTTCTTCCAATTATAAGAACACTTACTGATAAGATTTTATTACCAACTGTTAAGCTCTCAAACGAAATTACAGGTTTAAAAAATAATAACGAAATAGAAGAGAAGGGCCCTAATATTGGAGCTGCTTTTATTGAAGCATTTTCTTATATTGCAGGAGCATATATAATTTACTGGTGTGTTTAGTTCAAAACAAGAATCAATATCATTACAAATAGCCCTTTTTGCAACTGGTTGTGCAGGTATAGTTGCAGAATTTGTCTTATCAACACTTGCAACTTACCTAATTGGAAATACTATTTTACAGTGGACAATAGTAATGTCCTTAATGCTGTTTGCAATGGGTGTTGGAAGTCGAATAAGCCGTTTTTTTAAAAATAATTTATTAGATTCATTCATTTTAATAGAATTCCTGCTCTCAATTTTATGTTCCATATCAGCTATAGTGTCTTATGGATATGCAAACATTACCGTTGATGTAGGATTACCAATCTATGATCAATCCTTTTACACTTCTATTGTAATCTATACTCAGGCATTTATTATTGGTGCTTTAATTGGACTTGAAATTCCATTAGTTACAAGATTAAATGAAGAATATGATGAGTTAAGAACAAATATTTCCAATGTCATGGAAAAGGATTACTACGGTTCCCTTTTAGGCGGGATATTATTTGCTTTTGTTGCTCTTCCTTTCCTTGGATTAACATATACACCAATTGTACTGGGTGCTGTTAATTTTTTTGTGGCATCTTTATTAATTTTAAAATTTTATAAACTTCTAATTAAAAGAAAATTAATTGTTTTTTCTTTTTGTTTAACTCTGACTCTTTTTATAACAATAATATTCTCAGCTGATTTTATAATTAAAAGTGGTGAACAAAGCAGATATAAAGATAAAATAGTCTATTCAAAGCAAACAAAATTTCAAAAAATTGTGATTACAAAATGGAAAAAATATTTCTGGCTTTTCATAAATGGTCAGGAACAATTTTCAACATTTGATGAGATTAAATATCATGAACCACTCGTTCACCCTGCTATGATGTTGTCTTCTAATATAGAAAACATATTGATTTTAGGTGGTGGTGATGGTCTTGCAGTTAGAGAAATATTGAAACATAGTCATGTTAAAAGTATAAAAATGGTTGACCTTGATCCAGTTATGACTGATTTGGCAAAAAATCATCCAGTTTTGAAAAAGGTTAACCAAAGTTCAATGCATAGTAATAAAATTACTGTCATTAATTCTGATGCGTCTTTATTTCTTGAAAACAATGATGAAAAATTTGGTGTTATTATTATTGATCTCCCTGATCCTGATACAGTTGATCTGATGCATGTTTATTCACTAAAATTTTATAAAAAATTAAAAAAAAGACTGATTAAGGGTGGTGTTATAGTAACACAAGCTACAAGCCCTTTCTTTTCAAGAAAAGCTTTTCTTTGTATTAATAAAACTTTTATAAAAGCCGGATTTAAAACGTTGCCTTACCACAATCATATACCAACAATGGGTGAGTGGGGTTGGATTATATCTGTAAGAGATGAAGACTATGGAAAAAACCTGAAAAAATTGATATCAAAAATTAATTTCAATAATCTGGAAACGCGTTATATAAATAATGATTCAATTATTTCTATGATTAATTTTGGAAAAGAGGATATTAATGATAAAGATATTAAGGTAAATACAGAGATTAATCCGGTACTTTATAAATACTATTTGGAAGGATCATGGGGTATTTATTGATTAAATTAAATAAAGATGTATAATCCTATTTTTTCTCAAAAATAATAAAGATACTAATAAAAAATTTTATGAACATATACTTACTACTTACATTAAGTTTTATCATATCGTTAATGGGATCATTTCTGATTTCAAGATATGGTATAAAACTTGGTTTAGCTGATATACCAAGCAACAGAAGCTCTCACATAGAAGTTGTACCAAAAGGTGGTGGAATTGGTATTTTGCTATCTTTTCTTTTTGCATCAATTATTCTGAATATTGAATTTAAGTTTCTTTGTTCTGTTTTTTTTATTTCTATTCTTAGCTTTTATGGAGATAAATTAGAAATATCACCACTATTTCGTCTCATTGTACATTTATTAGGTAGTTTATTAATTATATATAATATAAATTTTCATGATAATTTCATATTAAATTTATTAATAATTTTCATTTCAGTGGTTTTTATTGCAGGAACAGCTAATTTTTATAATTTTATGGATGGTATAAATGGGATTGCTGCTCTAACTGGTGTTATTTGTTTCAGCTTCGTTGCTCTTTACATCCATCTTAATGATACACATTATTTTTTTAAGATATTATCTATTTGTCTTGCTTTTGGATGCCTTGGTTTTCTTCCATTTAACTTACCAAAAGCAAAAGTGTTCATGGGGGATGTGGGAAGTATGCTTTTAGGAATCTGTTTTGGTAGTTTTGTCATAATACTTTCAAATTCTATGGTTGATTTTCTGTGCCTTATTAGTTTCTTATTCCCTTTTTATGCAGATGAGCTATTAACAATGCTAATAAGAATTAAAGATGGAGAAAGCTTAAGCAGGCCACATAGAAGACACCTTTACCAGCTCTTTGTAAATGAACTTAAATTTGAGCATTATAAAATAACAATTTTGTATGGGTTGATACAAATTATTATATCAACTGTTTTCATCTTTTTTAAAGATTATGGATTATTAACTCTTTTTTTGTTACATTTATTTTTTTTAGGTATATTTTCATTTTTATTTATTAAAGTCCGAAACAAGGTTCAGAGGCTAAATATATGAAATTCAGAAAGAACTCGTTAATAATAATTATTTTGGATATGATTATAATTATAGGTTCATTATTTATTTCCTATCTTATTAGATTTGATTTTAATCCCGATAGAATTGATGTTCCCCAGATAAAACAATTTTTGCCTCTTTTGATAATAACCAAATTTTTTTGTTTTTGATCTTTATAAAGGTATGTGGCGCTACACAAGTATAAGAGATATGATAAATATACTAAAATCAACTCTTATAAGTTCTACAATTGTAGTTATTTTAATTTTAATTTTTTACAGGTTTGAGGGTTTTTCAAGATCAATTTTTTTAATTGACTGGGGTTTAACTTTTCTTTTCATTTCGGCCAGTAGAGTTATAATACGATTTTATTATGAACAAATTCAAAACCTTCCAAGTTTAAATTTTTTTAAATCTTATAAAAACTCAGATCAAGCAAATATTTTACTTATAGGAGCAGGTGATGCAGGTGAAAAAATTTTACGAGAGCTGCATTTCAACAGGGACTCTAAATATAAAATATGTGGTTTTCTGGATGATCATAAAAGTAAAGCTGGTAAGTTAATACATGGTGTTCCTGTACTTGGAAAGATTTCCGATTTATATGATATAGTAAATATCTATCAGATAGATGAGATAATTATTGCAATACCTTCAGCATCTTCAAGAGAGATCAGAAATATTGTCAATTCCTGTGAGGAAACAGGTATAAAATATAAAATTATTCCTGGTTTAGGTGAGTTAATTAATGGAAAAATAACTGTAAAATCTATTAGAGATGTCGCTTATCGTGATCTTTTAGGTAGAGAGGTAATAACATTAGAAGCTGAAAAAATCGGAGCTTATTTAAATAATAAGGTTATATTGGTTACAGGTGCTGGTGGTTCAATTGGTTCTGAGCTTTGCAGGCAAATTTGCAGGTTTAAACCTTCAAAAATTGTACTTTTCGATATGGCTGAAACACCTCTATATGAAATTGACCTTGAAATTAGAAAAATCTTTACCGAAATCGAAGTAGTTCCATTTCTTGGAGATGTTCAGGATATTGTTCAACTAAAAAATGCATTTAAAAAACATAAACCCAATACTATTTTTCATGCTGCTGCATATAAACATGTACCAATGATGGAAAATCACCCGTGGAAATCAGTAAATAACAACATTATAGGAACACAAAATGTTGTTGAAATATCAAAAGAATTTAAGGTTGAAAGATTTGTTTTTGTATCTACTGATAAAGCTGTAAGACCAACAAATGTAATGGGAGCAACAAAAAGAATTGCCGAAATTGTTGTTCAAAATCAGAATAATTGTGAATTAAGTGATACCAGATTTATGATTGTAAGGTTTGGAAATGTTGTTGGTAGCGCGGGCAGCGTTATACCATTATTTAAAAAACAGATAGAAAAGGGCGGACCAATCACAGTAACTCACCCGGATATAACAAGATACTTTATGACAATTCCTGAAGCATGCCAGTTAATCCTTCAAACATGCTCAATGGCTCAAGGTGGTGAAATTTTTATCTTGGATATGGGTGAACCAGTTAAAATTGTTGATATGGCAAAGGATTTGATTAAATTTTCTGGTTTTGAGCCTTTTATGGATATCGACATTGAATTCATTGGTCTAAGACCTGGTGAAAAACTCTATGAAGAATTAATTACTGAAGGTGAAGGTATCGTTCCCACTACACATAAAAAGATTATGGTCTTAAATGGTCAAGAGTGTAATTTAGATTCCCTAAAAGGAAATATAGAGAGGCTTACCGAGTGCTGTAAAAGTCAGGATCATTTAGAAATAAAAAAGATGATTAATAATATTGTTCCGGAATATGAATATGAAAAGGAATAAAATGCTTAAAGGTAATATATTGGTAACAGGCGGTGCCGGATTTATCGGATCTAATTTTGTCCACTACTGTTTAAAAAAGTATAAATCAAATTTAATAAATCTTGATCTTCTTACCTATGCAGGTAACCTAAATAACCTAAGTAATATTAGTGAAAAAGACAAATACAAATTTTATAAAGGTAACATTAATGATAAAGACTTTATTCATAAAATTCTTAAGGATGAAAATATAGAATGCATTGTAAATTTTGCTGCTGAATCACATGTGGACAGATCCATAACTTCTCCAGAAATATTTGTTGATACTAATGTTCATGGGACATTTGTTTTACTAAATGAATTCAAAAAACACTGGGAAGAATCAGGTAGTCCTGATACATTTAGGTTTCTACATGTATCAACTGATGAAGTGTATGGAAGCCTTGGAAATGATGGATATTTTACAGAAACAACACCATATGATCCATCAAGTCCTTACTCAGCTTCAAAAGCATCTTCAGACCATTTTGTTATGGCTTATAACAGAACATATAATCTACCCACTCTTATTACAAATTGCTCAAATAATTATGGTCCATATCAGTTTCCGGAAAAGTTGATTCCGCTAATGATTTTAAATATCCTTGAAAATAAAGAACTACCTGTTTATGGAGATGGTAAAAACGTACGTGACTGGCTTTACGTTGAAGATCACTGCGATGCTATCTGTAAAGTATTGTTAGAGGGAACTCCTGGAGAACAATATAATATTGGTGGTAATAACGAATTTAAAAATATAGATATAGTAAACATGCTATGTGATATTATAGATAATAAAACAGGTAGATTGGAAAGTAGTAAGTCTCTGATTACATTTGTTAAAGACAGATTAGGCCATGATATGCGATATGCTATTGATGCTTCAAAAATTAAAAATGAATTAGGATGGGAACCTTCTTACACATTCGAAAAAGGTTTACCTAAAACTGTTGAATGGTATTTAGATAATCTTAAATGGGTTGAATCAATCCAAAATGGTGAATATAGAAATACCATTTAGCAATAAGGAAATGTTTAATGAAAGGCATTATATTAGCAGGTGGATCTGGAACCAGACTATACCCTGCAACAAAAGTAATTAGTAAACAATTATTACCAATTTATGATAAACCGATGATATATTACCCACTTTCTGTTCTGATGCTATCAGGTGTAAGAGAGGTTCTAATTATATCAACGCCTCAGGATCTTCCACGATTTCGTGAACTTTTAGGCAATGGAGGGAAATTAGGTTTATCAATTGATTACTGTGTACAACCAAAACCTGAGGGTTTAGCCCAGGCTTTTATTTTAGGACGTGATTTTGTTGGTGATGGTAATGTATCTCTTATTTTAGGAGATAATATATTTTATGGACATGGACTAACAGATCAGCTTAAAAGTGCATATGATAGAGAAAATGGAGCAACAGTGTTTGGTTATCAGGTAAAAGATCCTCAAAGATATGGGGTTGTTGAATTTGATAATGATGGAAAAGCAATCGACATAGTTGAAAAACCTGAATCACCAAATTCAAATTGGGCTGTGACCGGATTATACTTTTATGATAACAGGGTTTTGGATATAGCATCGGAACTTGAACCTTCAGAAAGAGGTGAGCTCGAAATAACTGACGTTAATAGAGAGTATTTAAAGCTCAACGACCTATATGTTGAAAAACTTGGTAGAGGGACTGCCTGGCTTGATACAGGAACACATGAAAGTTTAATGCAGGCTTCAAGCTTTATCGAAGCTATAGAAAACAGACAGGGATTAAAAGTCGCTTGTATTGAAGAAATTGCTTATCAAATGGGATATATCAATAAGGAAAATATTGAACAATTGGCTTTAAGCATCAAAAATGAATACGGTCAATACCTGATGAATTTAATTAAATAAATATATGAAAATATTAAATACAGAAATAAATGGTTTGATGGTGATCGAACCAAAAATATTTGAAGACGATAGAGGTTTTTTTTTCGAATCATATCAAAAAAACAGATATGAAGATTTTGGAATAACTTCTAATTTTGTTCAGGATAATATATCTTATTCAAAAAAAAATACTCTTAGAGGGTTACACTTCCAAATTGATAATCCACAGGCTAAGCTTGTTCAGGTTATATCTGGAGAAATTTATGATGTAGCATTGGATCTCAGAGTAAATTCCCCTCATTTTGGAGAGTGGTTTGGTGTTGTCTTATCAGGATCAAACAAAAAACAACTGTTTATTCCTGAAGGTTTTGCACATGGATTTTGTGTTACAAGTGATACCGCGACCTTTTCATACAAATGCAGTGATATTTATAACCCTACTGATGAAGGTGGAATCATCTGGTCTGACCCTGAAATAAATATCAATTGGCCTGTTACAAATCCTGTTCTTTCTCAAAAAGACAATATTTATAAACAACTTTCACAATTAGAATCCCATGAATTACCCAAATAATATGAATTTACTAATAATAGGAAATGGTCAATTAGGACAAGAGATATCTGCCATTTGTTTAAAGAGTGGTATCAATTATAAAATTCTTAATATTCCTTTATTTGATATAACTAATGAAAAAGATATTGAAAATTTCAAAATCAAAGATTTTTCAACGGTTATCAATGCTTCAGCTTATACAGATGTGGAAAAAGCTGAGGAAGAATCAGATTTAGCAGACTCTGTTAATGCAAAAGGACCTCATTTTATTTCCAGAAAATGTGCCAAAGATAATGTCCCATTAATACATGTATCTACTGATTACGTATTTGATGGTAATAGTCAAAAAAAATACACAGAAAATGATGTTGTAAACCCAATAAATCAATATGGAAGTTCAAAAGAAAAAGGTGAATCACATATACGTAACAACCTTAAAAAGCATATAATTATCAGAACATCATGGCTCTATAGTACATATGGAAACAATTTTGTTAAATCAATGATAACCCTTGGAAGAGATAGAGAAACACTATCTATTGTTAATGATCAGTATGGTTCCCCCACCTACGCTTTTGATTTAGCCACTGTTATTGTTGAGATATGTGATAAAATTAACAAAAATGATAATATTATATGGGGAACATATCATTATAGTAATAAAGGAAAAGCAAGTTGGTATGATTTTGCCGCAAAAACATTTGATTTGGTTAAAGATCATGAAAAATTAAAATTAAAAAAACTGAATGGTATTCCAACATCAGAGTATCCTACTGTTGCAAAAAGACCTTTCAATTCAGAATTGGATTGTTCTTTGATTAAGAAAAATTTTGGTATAGATATCAAACTCTGGAAAGAGAGTCTAAAAATAATGATAACTAAATTAATGGAAAAAAAATGAATGTATTAATTACAGGTGCTGCAGGATTTATTGGATTTTTTCTATCAAAAAGATTACTTGATCAAAACTATAATATTATTGGTTTAGACAATCTCAACGACTATTATGATGTATCCCTAAAAAATAGCAGACTCAGTATTCTCAAAGAATTTAAGAATTTTAAATTTAACCTTTGTGATATTTCAGATAAGAAAAAAGTCCAATCTATATTTAGAAATAATGAAATTGATGTTGTAGTCAATTTAGCAGCTCAGGCAGGTGTAAGACATAGTATTGAAAAACCAGATGGTTATATTGAAAGCAATATAGTTGGATTTTTTAATATACTTGAAGCTTGTAGAAATAATAAAATCTCTCATCTTCTATATGCCTCAAGCAGCTCTGTTTATGGTATGAACAAAAAAGTACCATTTTCAACCGAAGATTTTGTTGATAACCCGGTTTCACTATATGCTGCAACAAAAAAATCCAATGAGTTAATGGCATATAGCTATTCACATTTGTATAAAATTCCTGCTACCGGACTTAGATTCTTTACAGTTTACGGTCCTTTTGGAAGACCCGATATGGCATATTATAAGTTCACTAAAGCTATTTTAGAAAATAAATCAATAGATGTTTACAATAATGGTGATATGTTAAGGGATTTTACTTATATTGATGATATTGTTGAATCAATATACAGGTTAATTAAAAAAGGATTTATTAATTTAGATGATCAAACTCCTCATAGGGTTTTTAATATTGGTAATAATAAACCGGTTAAATTAGGTCATTTTATTGATACAATTGAAAAAGAGTTAGGTATTGATGCCAAAAAAAATCTTCTCCCCATGCAGCCAGGAGATGTTCCTATGACCTATGCAGATATTGATCCTTTAATTAATGAGGTAGATTTTAAACCTGAGACTTCACTTGAATATGGTATTAACAGATTTATTAACTGGTATAAAAGCTACTACAATATATAAAATTTAAGAGGTAATAAACTTTGAATGTTACAGTAATAGGAACTGGTTATGTTGGTCTTGTTTCTGGAGCTTGTTTTTCAGAAATGGGTAATAATGTAACTTGTGTTGATGTTGACAAAAATAAAATTGAAAACCTGAAAAATGGCGTACTTCCAATATATGAACCAGGCCTGGAACCTATGGTCTTAAAAAACTATAAAGAAGGCTTTCTTAATTTTTCTACTGATCTCAAAAAAGCTATGTTAAATTCCAATATTTATATTATTGCTGTTGGTACACCTCCTGGTGAAAATGGATCAGCCGACTTAAAATATGTTTTATCTGTTGCTAAAGAGATAGGAAAAAATGTATCAGATTATTCAATTATTGTTGATAAATCAACCGTTCCTGTTGGAACTGCAGATAAAGTAAAAGAAACTCTTAAAAAAGAGATCGAGAAAAGAGATTTAAATGTTGATTTTGATGTTGTTAGTAACCCTGAATTCTTAAAAGAGGGTGCTGCTATTGATGACTTTATGAAACCAGATCGTGTCATTATTGGTGCGGAATCTGAACGAGCTATAAGCGTTATGAGGAAGCTTTATGCTCCTTTTTCAAGAACCAGGGATAAATTGATTGTAATGGGTGTCAAAGATGCAGAGATGACAAAATATGCAGCTAATTCACTCCTTGCTACTAAAATTTCGTTTATGAATGAAATAGCAAATCTTTGTGAAAAATTAGGTGTTGATGTCCAAAATGTACGAACTGGAATAGGTTCTGATTCAAGAATTGGATATTCATTCATTTATCCAGGATGTGGGTATGGTGGATCCTGTTTCCCAAAAGATGTTAAAGCTTTGATTAAGACAAGTATTGATGCTGATTTTGATCCTAAAGTACTTCAGGCTGTAGAAGATAGGAATAATTTACAGAAAGAAAGACTATTTGAGAAAGTAATAGAAAAATATGGTTCAGATCTTACCGACTACACCTTTGGAATATGGGGTTTATCATTCAAACCTGGAACAGATGATATGAGAGAAGCATCATCTGTTGTACTGATTAACAAACTAATAGCTGCAGGAGCAAATATCCTGGCATATGACCCGGTAGCTATGGATGAAGCAAAAAAAGAATTTCCTTATGATTTTTTTGACACCGGCAAACTTTTTCTAACGGACCATCAGTATGATGCATTAAAGGATGTTGATGCTATGATTCTTGTTACTGAATGGAAACAGTTCAGACAACCGGATTTTACAAAAATGAAAAAACTGATGAAACAACATATTATTTTCGATGGTAGAAATCAGTATGATCTTGAAAATATGAAAAATCAATGTTTTGAATACTCTGGCATTGGAAGAGATCTTTAGATTTATTGAGGAGAATTGGATTTGGAAATATTAAAATCACTTAAAAGAAAAAACTTAATTAAAATTCAAATATTACATATGATTATAGCATTATTATTGTCTGTTTTAATTTATGTTTTATTACTTGATAAAAATCAGAATTTTAAAGAGATATGTGACTTTTTAACAAAAAGTATAACAGATCTCGATATATATGTAATACCTTTGATCTTTCTTATTTTCGCAATATCAGGTTTTTTTACTACCTTTATAATCAATAGAAGTATTCCAGCTAAAATAGAAGAAAAGCCTAAAAAAGTTCATGATAATCTTCCTGGAAAAAAAGATATAGAGCATAAAAACAGGAGAATGTACCTAAACCTGTTATCAATACTTCAAAGAGAAGGACGTTTACTTGATTTTTTTTCTGAGGAGTTATCACAGTTTGATGATGCTCAAATTGGAGCTGCAGCCCGGGGAGTCCACGATAGTTGCAGTAAGGTTATTAAGAAGTATATAGAAATAACGCCTGTAATTGATGACAATGAAGGTGAAGAGATAACAATAGATGAAGATTTTGATCCTGATACTATAAAACTAACAGGAAATGTAACGGGAAAACCTCCTTTTAAGGGTATTCTTAAACATAAAGGTTGGCAGGCAAAAAAAGCGGATCTTCCTAAATTATCAGAAAGTGTTATTTCAAAACTTATTGTACCTGCTGAAGTTGAAATCAAGTAGTAAATATAAAGGTTCTAAATAAATTGGATGATAAAAAATATATAATCGGCATCGATCTTGGAACTACTAATTCTGCTATTTCATATGTTGATTTAGAAGGTAAAAAGCAAATCCAGAAATTTAATATTGATCAGTTAACTGGTGAAGGAGAAGTTTCAAAATTACCAATTCTTCCATCATTTCTATACATACCAGGTGAATATGAAATTACTAAGGAATCTCTGAAACTGCCCTGGAAAACAGAATCAGATAACTTTACAGGTTCTTTTGCAATGGAACAGGGTTCACGGGTTCCTGCAAGACTAATATCTTCAGCTAAAAGCTGGTTATGTAATGATAGTGTTGACAGAAAATCAAGAATATTACCCTGGGGTTCAGGCGATGATGTTTTTAAAGAATCTCCGGTTTATGCAACCTCACAATATTTAAAACATATAAAAAATGCCTGGAATCATCATAAAGGCGATAATGAAGATCTTTATCTTGAAAATCAAAATGTTATAATAACAGTTCCTGCATCATTTGATGAAGTAGCACGGGAATTAACTGTTGAGGCAGCTACTCTTGCAGGGATAAAAAATGTTACTTTGATAGAGGAACCCCTTGCTGCATTTTACAGTTGGCTTATAAAAAATGAAAAAAGCTGGAATAACTATGTTAAAACAGGTGAATTGATACTTGTATGTGATGTTGGTGGAGGTACTACTGACTTCACACTAATAACATTGCGAGATGTTGATGGTAGCCCAAAATTTGAGAGAATAGCTGTTGGTGATCATTTGATTCTTGGTGGTGACAATGTTGATATTAAGATTGCCGATACAATAAGACAAAAACTTCAAAATAAAAATCTTAGTAAAGACAAGTGGAAAACTCTCTGTCACCAATCCAGACAAGCCAAAGAAAATATTCTAAATGAAAAATCTGTTTCTGAAATTGTTACAATTATGGGTTCAGGAAGTAGTTTAATAGCAGGTACTATATCAGCTAAAATTGAGAAAAATGAATTGGAAAAAACTGTTTTTGATAGTTTTTTTCCTGTCGTAAATAAAAAAAGTAATATAGTTTCTGATGAAAATAATGGCTATGATTCCGGACTCCCATACGAAAAGGACCCTGCAATAACCAGAAAACTATGTGAATTCCTGGAAAATAACAGAATTGAAGTAAAAAATTTTTTAGATAAACTTCCAATTCCTGATCATATTCTCTTTAATGGTGGATCTTTAAAATCAATAAAAATTCAGAAACAAATTATTGAATCAATTAAATTCTGGTTCAAAGATGAGGAAACAAAAGAGATAAACACTCTTGAGAACAGTAACCATGATCTTGCTGTTGCATTAGGAGCATCATATTATGGATTAGTTAAATCAGGTATTGGAGTTAAAGTTGGAAGCGGTAGTCCAAGAAATTACTACCTTGGAATTTCCACATCTGATTCTGATAATAGTGTTATCTGCCTTATAGAAAGAGGACTTGATGAAGGGTCAAAAATTGAAATCGATCAAAATTTTGAAGTAGTTGCAAATATGCCTGTAAGTTTTGATGTCTTTAGCTCTAGTTTTAGATCAGGAGATAAACCTTCCGATGTAATAAAAATAGATAATACAATTGCTCCACTTCCTCCTGTCCAAACAGTAATAAAGTATGGAAAAAAAGGAGAAACTAAAAATATTCCTGTAATTTTAGAAGCTGAATATACTGAAATTGGAACTTTAGCTATATATTGTAAATCAACACAAAGTCAGCACAGATGGAAACTTCAGTTTCAATTAAGGAAAAATGGAAATACTGATATTTCTGAACATGAAGTTTTAGATGAAAGCACTGTTAAATTAATAAGTTCAGAAATTGATGACGCGTTTAAAAATAGTGATAAATTAAATGCAATTACAAAGAATATTTCTAAAATTGCAGAATCTTCAAAAGAGAAGTGGCCACTTGGTTTAATAAGAAAAGTAACAGATGAATTACTTGAAAAACATGAGAATAGAAAAAAATCACCAAATCATGAAGCAAGATGGTTAAATCTTACAGGATTTTGCCTAAGACCCGGATATGGAGACAGCTTTGACGAATTCAGAATCAAAAAACTATGGAAACTATATAAATCAGGTCTTTCATTTAATAAAAGCCCTCAAAACAGATCTGAGTGGTGGATTTTATGGAGAAGAGTAGCTGGTGGTCTAAGCGCGGGACAACAAAGACAGATATTTCAAGATATCTCCTCCTTTATTTTCCCTAAAAAAGGCGTGAAAATTAAAATATCACCACAGGAAGCTACTGAGATATGGATGTTAATAGCCAATTTAGAAAAACTTATTACCAAAGACAAAATAAAATGTGGAAAACAGATGCTATCTCAAATCAAACCAAAGAAAGTTAAACCCCAACAGATATGGGCTCTTTCAAGGATTGGTGCAAGAGATCTTCTTTATGGTTCACTTGATCGAGTTGTTCCTGTTAGCGAAGTAACTGAATGGATAGAAACTTTATTAACTTTTGAATATAAGCATTATAAATCAGTTGGAATATCACTTCTGAATTTAGCAAGAAAAACCAATGACAGGAATAGGGATATAGATCCCAAACTAACTGGCAAAATAGTCATTTGGATGAAAAATAAAGGTTTAGAAGACAGATATATCAAAGGTCTTACCGAATTTATTTTTAAGGAAGAAAATAATGAACAGATATTTGGAGAATCTTTACCAAGTGGTCTTATATTAAGGGAATAGAGGTTTTGCATCCTTCAAATTAAATAAGCTTTCTATTAAATCCTCATGAGTTAGTTCTTCACGAATACCATATCTTGTTAGAGCAAAATCATATTTAACAGGATCTCTGGGATTAATCTTTCTAAATTTTTCTGTAATTTCAAGTGCGGTCTTTAGATTTGCCTGTTTTCTTTTTGTAAACCCAAGATCTGATGCAAATCTCATCATATGAGTATCAAGTGGAATTACAAGTTTTGATTTTGGGAAATCCCAGCCACCAGGATCAACATCATCGGATCTGACCATCCACCTTAAAAACAGATTGAATTTCTTACAGGCACTTCCCTTTGAAGGATATGGAATTAAAATTCCACCATCATAACCGAATTGGTCCAACTCTTTGCTAAAATTATCAAGTGCAGGGATAAGAGTTTCATCATTTTTACTAAATCCATTTGCAAAACATGAATAGATATCACCATACTTTTTAATAATTTTCTTAAGAGTAATTAAAAGAGATATCATGTGATTATCATTCACAAACCTGTATTGATATCCGTTAAAATCTGCTTTAATCTTTTTCTGGCTTGTATTTTTAAGATAAACCGAGGGTTTTTTACCCAAAATATCAAGAACAACTTTGGTTTTTAAAAGAATCTGTGCAACTCTTCCAAATGCAAGAGAGGAAGCTATTAAACCTACAATTTCTCTATCTCTTACATCTTCATACTTATCAAGAAATTCCAGAGGATCAGGATGTATAAACTCTTTCTTATTATATTTCTTATAAATTTTGTCTAATTTAGATTTGATTTTATTCATTCTTCTAAGAAATTAAAAAAGAGATTCCAAAACATATAAAACCAAGAATAATTGAAGTAAACATCATAAATTCACATGCTTTCTTTATATGGATTGCTTTTGTTTCACCAAATCTCTCACCTATATATGGTTTTTCAACGATCTCTCCAAAGTAGTAATTTGGGCCACCTAATTTCACAGAAAGAACAGCGGCAAAGCCAGCTTCAGGATATCCAGCATTGGGACTTTTATGGTTTCTCCCCTCTTCTCCACATGTTCTGTACACATGGTGTTCTCTCCCATTTAGAAATTTTGATGCAAGAGCTATAATATGAACAGAAATTCTTGCTGGAAGGTAGTTCGCTACATCATCAATCTTTGCAGCATATCTTCCAAAATCCAAATATTTTTCATTTTTATATCCAACCATGGAATCAAGAGTGTTTATCATTTTAAAACAAAGGGCAAATGGTCCACCTAAAAGAGTGGCATAAAACAGAGGGGAAACAACTCCATCCACAAAATTTTCTGCAACAGTTTCAACTGCTGCCCTTGCGATTCCCTCTTCATTAAGTTTTGAAACGTCTCGCCCTACAATAAACGACAATTTTTGCTTTGCTTCTTCTATACTTCCGGTAATTAAAGGTTTATAAACTTCCAAAGCTTCATCGTTTAAGCATCTTATGGACAAAGAGTAGTAAACCATAACAACTTCAAGAATAACTCCCAGAAAATGTGAAATTGAAGCTACAAAGCTTAAAAGTGTATAAGATAGATAAAGAGTTAGCAAAATTAATAAAACAGCAAAAAGCCCGCCTGTTACTCTTAAGGGAAGTTTTATTTTTCTGAAATATGGCTCAAAGAAAGAGATTGCGTTTCCCATCCATCTCACCGGATGAGGGAAATTATGAGGATCTCCTACTATCAGGTCTAAAATTAAAGCAAGGGGTATTACATACCACTCAAGTGTAAACATCTTATTTCCTTAGAAAGTTTTTTATATGTGTGCATAGCTCAAGATTAGTATCTCTCTTTTTTAGAGAAAAACGAACAAAGTTTTCAGACAAGCCTTTAAAATTAGAACAGTCTCTGATCAGTATTTTCTGTTTTTTCAGATATTCGCACAACTCATCAGCAATAAATCTCTTTGTTCTTGCAATTATAAAATAAGTGCTTGCCGGAAAAAATTCAAAATCTTCTATATCTTTGAACTGGTCTAAAAAGAGACTAATTTCCTCTTTGAAGAAAATACGGGAGCTTTCTTCAAAACCATCTGTATCATTACTATCCATAAGAAACTCAACAGCGCAATAGGCAAGACCGTTAACACTCCATGGAAGTATAAAGTTATTAAACTTTTCAATTACCTTTTCATCAGCAATAAGAAAACCAATCCTGAGTCCTGGTATTCTGTATATTTTTGACATTGAGTTTAAGACAATGGCATTTTTCAGATTATAACTCTTAATACTTATATTTTTGAGATTATCAACAAATGGAAGATAGGATTCGTCTATTATAAAATATTTATCCGGGTATGAATTGCAAAGATCAACAAGGCTTTCAGTTGGAATCAGAGATCCGGTTGGATTATTCGGATTACAAATATATATTGTATCGAATCCATCTAAAGATCTTTTGAGATCTTCCATATTCAGGTTGAATTTATCTTCCTCTTTCAAATAATAATATTCAAAATCGGTTCCGTTCATTTTACATGAATCTGCATAATCAGAATATGTAGGCGCAACAATCAAACTTCTTTTTGACTCCAAAGCTCTTGGAATCAGATAAATCAGCTGAGTTGTACCGTTCCCGGCTATTATTCTTTCTCTATCAAGATCATATTTTTTTGCAAATTTATCACATATATTGCCAGCATCAACTTCAGGAAGTGCCAGAATTTTATCAAGATTTCTTTTAAGATGTTCATTTAAACCAGCTGGAGGACCCAGAGGATTCAAATTACTACTCATATCTGTAATATCTGAAATTTCACAACCTAATCTTAAGGCCAGATCGTGAACATTACCACCATGTCCCTTTATCAAAACATCACCTCAATAAAAATTTTCTATAATCCTGCTGTTACTGTAAGGAGTAAAACTGCTTCTGTAATTTCTGTCATTGCACCTAACATGTCACCAGTTATCCCGCCCATTCTTTTCTTATACCAGGAAAGTATTGCATAGATGGTCAGTGCGAAAATGATATTTAGAAGGATTCCCCGGAAACCGCCTAAAAGTGAGAGAACTGCAGGAATTACCATCCATATAAGAATTGAATGATCTGGTTTATCTCCAAAAAGAGGTTTTGCAGTTCCTTCATCTGACCTTAGATATTTAAGATATATAAAACCGAAGAGTGAACCTCCCCGTGAATAAGCTGGAATTATCAGAAGAAACAGAAATCTGTTTTCATTAAGTTCACTTAACCCTGCAAATTTTAGAGCTAAAACACAGGCAACAGCAGCGAGTCCCATCATTCCAATTCTGCTGTCTTTCATAATGGATAATGCTTTTTCTCTTGATCTTACACCGAGCATTCCATCTGCTGCATCTCCCAGGCCATCTAAATGAAAAGCCCCGGTTATACTTATCAGAAGTACAATATCTATTATTGAAGCAGTTTGAGTCGACCATAAACTACAAAAGATCAGATCACAAAAAGCTATAATAAATCCAAGCAGTAATCCAACCACTGGAAAGTACTGTAACATTCTTTCAGGTTTGAAATATTCAGGATCGCCAAATGGTAAAATGGTTATGAATCTTAGTGCGGCAAAAAAGTCTTTC
This sequence comes from Desulfobacterales bacterium, assembly GCA_024226555.1. Lineage (GTDB taxonomy): Bacteria > Desulfobacterota > Desulfobacteria > Desulfobacterales > JAAELO01 > JAAELO01. Next base: position 47,077 of record JAAELO010000822.1, read on the forward strand.
TTCATTGTTCCATCTCAGAAAGTAAAAGGTCATATGCATATTCAGCTGTTTGCCCATCATGAACTATAGAGCAGGCTGCTTTCACAAAAGATTTAGGATCTTTATGCTGAAAAGCGTTTCTTCCAATGGAAATGCCCTTTGCTCCGGCAATCATGGCTCCTTCAATTGAATATAGAATCTCTTTGTCATTCAATTTACTGCCACCAGCTATCACAACAGGAACCTGACATCCCTCAACTACTTTTGCAAATGAATCAGGATCACCCGTATAATTAGTTTTAACAAGATCTGCACCAAGCTCTGAACCAACCCTTGCAGCGATGCAGACAGATTCAAGATCATACTCATCTTCAACCTTAGGTCCCCTTGGATATACCATAGCAAGAAGAGGCATTCCCCACTCATTACATTTTTCTGCAACTTTACCAAAATCTTCAAGCATTAAAGCTTCATCATCATCACCAACATTTACATGGATTGAGATGCCATCTGCTCCTGATTTAACTGCATTTTCAACAGTGTTCACAAGAACTTTTCTGTTACTTTTTGGTGAAAGCATTGAAGCAGCTGAAAGATGAACAATAAGTCCTAAATCGTTGCCTCTTTTTCTGTGTCCTGTTTTCACAAGCCCCATGTGACCTATAACAGCATTGGCACCGCCCTCAGCAACATTTCCCACAAGTTCTTTCATATTATTAAGGCCATAGAGAGGCCCGGTTGTAGCACCATGGTCCATTGGGATAATGACAGTTTTGCCATTATGTCTATTTAGTATTCTCTCAAGCCTAATCTCTTTTCCAATATTCATAATGTACCTTTTAGTGTTGTTGGAATACCTGCCACTGTCAAAATAACATTCTCAGATGATTCTGCTATTTTTTGATTAACAAGTCCTGCAATATCTCTGAACTTTCTTGCGAGACTATTTACAGGTACAATTCCATATCCAACTTCATTTGATACCATGATCACCGGAATCTTTGAATTTTTCACAACTTCTGTAAATTCATCAGTTTTTTCCAGTATCTCATCAAACGTTTTTTCAGCCATCAAAAGGTTGGTAACCCAGGCTGTTATGCAATCAACTAAAATTATATCGAGATCTTTATACTCTTTTTTTATAACATCGGAAAGGCCTATTTCAACCTCACTGGTTTCCCAGCCGAAACCTCGCTCCTCCTGATGTTTAACAATTTTTTTCTTCATCTCATCATCAGTGGGTTGCCCTGTCGCAACATAAAGCCTTCTTTGGCCCCTCTTCTCAGCAGCAGCTTGTGCATAACTGCTTTTTCCACTTTTACATCCACCTAAAACAAGAATACCACTCATTATAAAATCTCTTTTAAGTCTGTTAGTTCAATCATTGAAGATATATCTATATGTTTTTCAAAATAGTCTGAAAGTTTGTTATACTCAACATTACGTGCAGGAAGACCTCCGGTTTCAGGTAGATTTGAACTCTCTATCCCAACCATATCAAACCACTCTTTTATAATCGAAGGTCTGTCAAAAAAACCGTGGAGATAGGTTCCTGCTATTTTTCCATTATTAAGCGAACAACCATCAAAACCATTCTCATCAGATCCGTTTCTTTTTTCTATCTTAACAAAAGATTCTCCACCATTTATATTGGTTTGTCCCATATGAATCTCATAACCGGAACTTTTGCTTCCATTCAGGGAAAAATCTGTAACAGTTGTGACTTTTGGAGATTTCAGGGTTGTTTCAATTGGAAGCAGAGACAATCCTTCACTTGTTCCGGGTTTATCTTCCAAACCATCAGGATCATGGATAATAGTTCCCATTAGCTGGTATCCACCGCAGATTCCAAGGATAGCTCCTGTTTTTGAATATTCTTTTAATACATCTGCCCAACCGGAATTTTTTAGCCACTTCAGATCTCCCCTTGTGTTTTTTGAACCGGGAAGAATTACAGCTTTATATTTCGATATGTCACAAATATTTTCAATATAAGCCAGATTGATAGATTCGATAGATTGTAAAGGCTCAAAATCTGTGAAATTTGAGATGTGAGGTGTTCTGATTACTGCAATTGAAGGTTTACTAAAATCATTATTTTTATCCGAGTCAGGGTTTTCAATTACAACAGAATCTTCAGATTCAATATTAATATCCTGATACCAGGGAAGGACTCCGAACACTTTTTTGTCTGTTTTATCTTCTATCCAGTCAATTCCATCTTTGAACAGATCAACATCACCTCTGAAGCGGTTGATGATAAAACCTTTAATCATATCCTGCTGAGCTTTTGATATGCAGTCCACAGTTCCCTTAAGTTGAGCGAAAATTCCACCCCTGTGTATATCTCCAGCCAAAATCACATCAGCATCACAATATTCTGCTATTCGAAAATTTACAATATCGTGCGGCATCAGATTTACTTCAGCGCATGAACCAGCTCCTTCGATAACAACAACATCATAGTTTTCTCTTAATTTATCAAGAGCCTCAACCGTCTTTTCAAAGAGCATCTCTTTCTTCACATGATACTCTTTTGCTGTGTAATCTTTTAAAACCTTGCCCTTAAATACAACCTGAGAGCCTTTGTCTCCAGTTGGCTTTAATAAAATCGGGTTCATATCCACATGGGGAGGAACGCAAGCTGCTTCCGCCTGAACGATCTGAGCTCTACCCATCTCAAGGCCTTCAGGTGTTACACCTGAATTGTTGGACATGTTCTGGGCTTTAAATGGAACAACTTTCAAACCTTTATTAACAAGATATCTACATAAAGCTGTTGCAATTACACTCTTTCCAACATCTGAACCAGTACCAAATATTGCTATACATTTAGCTTTTCTACTATTATTTTTCAATTCCAACTCTCGCCATAACACCCTGTGAATAATAGTGTTTTATCTCTTTCATTTCAGTTACAAGATCTGCTCTCTCAATTATAGCAGGAGTAGCACCTCTTCCGGTTATTACAAGCTCAAGCTCGTCAGGCTTAGAATCTATAATCTTAATCAGCTCTTCCTCACCAAAAAGATTGCACATTACAGCAACATTACCCTCTTCAATGATTATAAGATCATGTTTTCCTTCTTTAATAAGCTCTCTTATAAGACTCAGACCCTCTTGACCTGCAAAAATATCCTCATCGGATGGATTACCCTTAACAAACTTACCAAGCCCAAACTGCTTTACAGTAATATTTTCGAACTTTGAAAGGGCTTTAATCTCGCTGTAATCACCCTGTTTAAGGAATTGAACTATATATACGTTTAAACCAGCACCCGCTGCTCTTATAGCAAGACCAAGTGATGCGGTTGTTTTTCCCTTTCCATTACCTGTGTAGACCTGAACATAACCTTTTTTCATAGCTACTCCTTAATCTCTAAAGGTAAAACTAATTTCCAAATTCAAAACACTAAAACCAAAACTTTTTGTAAAAAGTTTAACCAAAAACTTTATGATGGCACTTCGTGCAAAAATCTTAGTAAAATGTAATCATCCTTCTGTTAATCAAGATTTTCAATAGTTTGATAAACAATGTTAAAAATAAAAAGTCATCATTCCCGAGAAAATTTGGTTTGTTTTTTGAGTCGGGAATAAAAAACGAACCCTGGATCCCTGATACTTCAAGAATAAACAAGTTTATTTTGAAGTTCTGGGATGACAACAGTTCAAGCAAATAATAATTAGGATTTTGGAAGAAGTACAAGATATTCAAAAAACTTTATCCGCAGGAATATTTTGTTATTTTGAGGAATAATTTTTTTAATAACGCAGTAATTCTTTCAAAAGACAATTATTACAATTATAATGTGTACTTCTTACCGTAACCCCTTGGTGTTATCATAAAATTCATATATTCACTGGTTGTACTGTTACCGACAAAAACAGTTGTAAGCATATCCACATCTGCATGATCAAGATTACCAAGAGTTGTTATCTTAACACTCTCTTCCTCTCTCATTGCACTTTTAACAATTCCAACAGGTGTTTCAGGATCACGGTATTTTAAAATAATTTCCTGGGCTTTACCAAGCTGCCAGTCTCTTTTTTTACTCTTTGGATTGAACAGAACAATTGAAAAGTCTGCCATTGCTGCACCTTCAACTCTTTTTTCGATCTGCTTCCACGGTGTTAGAAGGTCACTGAGACTAATTACTGCAAAATCGTGCGTGAGAGGTGCTCCTAAAAGAGATGCACCCGATGAAAGAGCTGGTATTCCAGGAATAACTTCAATTTGAAGTGAGAACTTTCTTTCAAGTGCTGTTGCTTCATGGGCTGATCTTATAATTGGGATATCTTTTTGTTCACAAATTTCGAAGGCAAGCCCTGCCATTGCATATATTCCGGGATCTCCACTTGAAATTATTACAGTATTTTTTCCACCCAATGCAGAATCAATAGCTGCCTGAACTCTATCAACCTCTTTTTTCATGGACGTGCTGATGATTGTCTTTCCCTCAACAAGTTCCTTAATAAGCTCAATATAAGTTGTGTAACCAACAATAATATCCGCACTTTCGATTATGTCAAAAGCCTTCTTTGACATATGGTCGATGTCACCAGGGCCAATCCCAACTATATAGAGGTTTTTGCTATCGCTATTGTCACATTTTTCGTTTTGGTCTTTGGTATCAGTAGTTTCCCCTGACTCGCCAGTATCGCTGCTGCTTCGCATACGCTTTTTGCTCCTATATGTTTCATCGCCATCTCAGACGGCGTTTTAATATTCGAAACTGAATTAAGTTCATTTTTATCAAAATACTTTACAGGCAAATTCATACCTTGCGCAAGTTCTGTTATGCCAATTTCATCCATTTTAACATCCACAGTTGCTAAAGCTTTTAAACTGAGAACGGAATAATTATTATTTTCAAGCACTTGGAAGAGCAAACCTTTCATCTCATCCATATCTGTACCTCTGTTGCAGCCAATACCTGCAGAAAGCATCCTTGGCCTTAATAACAAAGGGTCAGAACTATACTCTTTTTCTATGTAATCAACCACAAGATCCGGATTATCTGAATCACTGACCAGATTAACTTTCTTTAGATGTGGTGTGACTAAATTAAGAGGATCAAAAATCCTTATTTTTTTACCATTAAGAATGAGTGAATTAATTTTTTTTATATTTTCAGGATTTTCTATGGATATGTCATTTTCAACAGCAATAACATCTATTGCAGGTAGATTGTTTACATCCGTTGCTGTAGTTATGACTGGATTTGCACCTAAAATTTCAGATATTTTTATGCAGAGCCTGTTTGATCCACCGATGTGCCCTGAAAGAAGACTGATAACGTTTAATCCCTTGTCATCGATAACCAGTACAGCAGGGTCTGTGGTTTTCGATTTAATAAGGTCTGAGATTAATCTAACAGTTATTCCAGTGGACATGATAAAGATATGCCCGTTATATTTGTTAAAGTTTTCTCTGATAGATTCTTTTAAACTATCGAAAAAGCAGGCATTTTTAGCATTTTTGAGTTTTCTGGAAGCAAAAAGGTCAAATCCCATATCTTTTTCAAGATTCTCAGATATCTTCAAACCACCTTCTGTTATAACCCAAACTGCTGTTTTATCCATTGCTGTCCCGATATGCATGTTTAAAGTCTTCTGCATAAAGCTTTGATTTATATTTAAGTCCAACACCAGTATCTTTAACATCAAGAGACTTACTGATTATGATAAGTGCCTGATGGTCTATTTTTTCTTTTTTGACTATTTCTTCTATTTCAGTGGCTTTTCCATAAAATATTTTCTGCTCAGGCTGGCTCACTCTAAAAGCAATTGCACAATTTGCCTCTTCCCCGTATGCTTTAACAAGAATATCCTGAACTTTTCCTACGTGCATAATGCTTAGATATATTGCAAGTGAAGCCTGATGTTTGGCTAACGATTCAAGAGATTCTGTTTCCGGTACTTTTGTTCTTCCTGAAATTCTGGTCAAAATAAGGGTCTGAGTAATTTCAGGAAGAGTATATTCAATGTTCATAGCTGCTGCCGCTGCAAAAGCTGCTGTAATACCCGGGATTACAAAGTAAGTGATTTCATGTTTATCAAGCTCTTTCATCTGCTCATAAATAGCACCATATAGAGCAGGGTCTCCCGTATGAAGTCTTACAACCTTTCCATCTTTATCATGAACTCTTTTAATAGCATCTATAATCTCATCAAGATGCATGGAAGCGCTGTTTAAAATCTCTGTTTTCTCTCTTGCCCACTTTAAAACAGCTTCAGGTACAAGGGAACCTGCATATATTATCAGGTCTGCACTTTCCAAAGCTTTCATCCCTTTTACTGAAATAAGCTCAGGATCACCAGGCCCTGCACCAACAAATATTACTGGATTCTCTTTCATAATCTTTATTCCTTTTTTCCGGTAACAATCCAAACCGGATTTAAACTTTTTAACATCAGCTCACCTGCAATTGCCGATCCTCTACTTACCGAAAGCTGGACAACATCAGGTTCCATATTATGCTTTTTTAAAGAATTAACAGCCGTTTCAAGACTTTTCAGAACCACGGTATTAATGACTATGATCCCATCTTTTTTAAGTTTTTTTATTGATTCATCCACAATCTTCTCAAGGTTCTTACCGCCACCGCCAATAAAAACTCTGTCAGGTTCTGGTAATTCTGAAATTCCTTCGGGAAGGTCAAGATTTTTTACTTCTATATTAGAGCAATTAAACTTCTTAATATTATTTTTTATCTGAGTAACTCTATCTCTGTTTTTTTCCACAGAGTAAATTGAACCATCACTAATAAAAAAGGCAGCTTCTACAGAAACAGAACCACTTCCAGCTCCAAGATCCCAAAAAACGGAACTATCTTCCAATCTTAGTTTGGAAAGAGTTACTGCTCTTACTTCAGATTTTGTAATCAGACCATTTTCATGTTCATACTCATCTTCAGGAAGTCCGGGATATGGAGAACGTCCCTCACTTTTCTCTTCACTAATAAAAACTGCTATGTTTAACTCATCAAAATTTTTATTTACTGCTTCCTCAAGTTTGTACCATTCAAATTTTTCATCAGAAGCCCCCATTTTCTCAAAAACACAAACCTTAAACCAGTTTATTCCGTTTTCAAGAAGAGTTTTTGAAACTGCTGCCGGAGTGTTCACAATATCGGTAAAAACCACTATTTTATTATTACTTCTGAATGTCCTTAAAAAATCTCTGTCAAAAATTCTTCCATGTAGAGATATAGATTTAACATCACTCCATTTTTCTTTTATTCTTGAAAATGCAGCCGAAACTGAATTTATGTTCGGGTGTATATTTATGTTTTCTTTACCGATTTTTTTAATGAGATAAGAGCCAATTCCATAATATAGTGGATCTCCTGAAGCAAGTATAACTACTTTTTTATTTGATTTTTGACTCAATATATAATTAGAAATTTCAGATATTTTTTTATCTATCTCAATCTTTTCACAATCCTTTTCTTCAAACATTGAAAGATGCCTTTTACCACCAATTAAAACATCAGCATTATCAATTAAGGATAGATGCGCAGCTGTTAAATCATTATATGAAACACCTGTTCCGATTATGTTTACTATATTATCCATTTTATTCTTTCAGCTTCTGAAAGCTATTCTACCATCAAAATCAAAAATTACAGATTTTATCTCAATACCCTCTCCTGCAAACTTTTCAGCAGATCTTACTATCTTTTCACCAACATAAGTAATTACCTCATTATAATTGGGATATATATATGTAAATGCTTCTCTCGCAGTATTTGATTCCAAAACCTTCTTTGTCAGCTCTTTATCTTCAGTTTTTTCAAAGCACCAGCCCGACAGTTTTTCCATGGTTAGTTCAGACTTTCCAGCATGTGTATGTGGAAACCCAAGGGCCATTTTAACAGCTTTTCCGAAGAAAACTGCTAAAGTAACTTTTTTTATTTTGCTCTGACTCGCTAAATCGAGAGATTTCTGAAAAAAATCTCCGATCTGAACAAAAGACTCTTCTTTTAAATCACTTAAAAGTTCCTGTGAAAACCTTTCGCTTCTTCTACCCGTTGTTAAAACAAGTTCATCAATAGAGTTTGCCCTTGCAACATTAATAGATGCTCCAATAGTTGCAATATAAGCGTCATGGCTCATGGGTCTTACTATTCCTGTGGTTCCAAGAATTGAAATTCCTCCAACAATACCAAGTCTGTCATTCAAGGTATTTTTTGCAAGGATTTCACCTCTTGGGACAAAAACCTCAATTTCAACTCTTTTAAAATCATCACCAAGAACTTCATTTACTGAGTTGTTGATCATCTTAACAGGGCCAGAATTAATAGCAGGGTTTCCAGGTTCAACCTCAAGCCCTTTTTTGGTAATTTTGCCAACTCCAATGCCACCTGAAATTATAACTTCATGTGCCTTAAGCCCTTCAGAATCAACTATTTTAACCTTTGCACCAATTTCAGCCTTGTGGGTTATATCAGGGTCATCTCCGGCATCTTTGATTACAGTGCATGTGGCAATGTCATTTTCAATACTACTTCTTTTTACCTCAATATCTCTGTGACCCTTGCTTAAGAAGTGTATCCGAACTATCTCTCTTTCATCACCAGAAAGAAGATATAAGGCGCCCTTTACTGAAGCTGCGGCCGCTGCTCCGGTAGTAAAACCTTCTTTCAGTCTCTCTTTTCTCTCAGAATTTTTATTATTTTCTTTATTCATATTAAAACAAAATATAATAAACTATCGTTACTAAAATTAAACTTAAGATTCGAAATGACTGGCTCATTAAAAGAATCTGCAAACCCATTTTGGGTGAGAATATACCTAAATAACGTGGCAACTGATGCCTTAAAGCTCTTATTGGAAATGCCAGAATATTTCCAATAATCAGTGCTATTACTGTTTGTTTTGTTGTTATAACACCGGCATCGAGCATAGCCCCTGCTGCTGCAAACCCTGAAGTGAACTCTGCTGCAAAGCTTAGAATTACGACAGATAGAGATTCAATTGGTATAAATGATGTTATCACAAATTTTGATAAAAGCTTGTTTGCCAGTTCAAACATTCCCAAAGAGTTTAACACAAAAACAGAAATATAGATTGGAATTACAAAAGTAATAATATTCAGCACTCTTGATGGAAATCTTTTTTTCAGACTTTCAAAGAATCCTCTTTTTTTCTTTCCTTTCTTTTCATCTTTTAATGGTTCCACAGAAGCAGGTGGTTCCACAAAAAAATGTCCATAAAGCAAAAAAACAGATGTTCTGAAACATGTAGCAATAAAAGTAAGTGCAAAATATAGAATTCCTGCTTTTCCGGTCAGAGGTATAACAATAAAAAAAGTAGTTGGCAGATGCAGAAAATAAGCAGGAAATTGATTAACAAAGTTCGATAGAAACAGTTGAGCTTTTGTTATCTTTTTCTCTTCATAGAAATCTACAAGCATTGCATTTGCTGTTACGCCAGATATAAATGCAGCTGTAAATGCGCTGCTGCATTGTTTTCCAAGGTTTGCAAACCTGAAAAAAGGTGAACCTAAAACGGCAAAATATCTTGTCCACCCTGTGTATTCGATAAACTGACCCGCAAGAAGTCCTACCGTAATAAAAAACAGCAATCTTACAAGTGGCTTTAACAACTTTCTATAAAGAAGTTCTGAACTGATATTATCAGTAAAATACAAACCAAGAAACAGTATTAAACCCGAAATTAACAGTGAGATTAAAATCTTACTGTAAGATATCTTCTTCTTTTTAGAGTGAGCCATTATTACTCTGTTTTGCTAAAATCAATGTCCAGTAATCAGGATCTCTCTTTGATAATTCTCTTACATCATCAATAATCTCTTCACCCTCACGGCCACACTTGGATATTCCAAAACTTTTCTTAAGCATATTGTTCTCTTCAAGAGCAAGAGTTATATCTTCAACATTTTTATACGCTTTTAGAAGGGCAACATTTTCTATCTTCTTAAGTCCTCTGATTCTTTCACCACCAAAAGCACCGGAAGTTAAAAGAAAAGATTCCTCTCCCTCAACAAGAATAGTTTTAGTGCGTGCTGCTGCTGCCTGATATGAAGTAATTCCAGGAATAATCTCAACCTGGTTCTCAGGGTAATCTCTTTTCATATATTTTAGAATGTAACCAAAAGTAGAATATGTCATTGGATCACCAAGTGTCAGAAAAGCTGCGCTTTTTCCCTTTTTAAGCTCTGCTGCAATCTCATCAGTATTTTCCTGCCATGCCTTGTCAGAAATATCCATGTCCTTTGTCATTGGAAAATACAGAGTTTTTACTTCAGAATTCTCTGAAAGAAATTTTTCTGCAATGTTCACAGCGAGAGAAAAATCATTCTTTGTTGAAGCAGCTGTAAAGACAACATCAACCTCTTTAATTGTATTAACTGCCTTAATCGTCATCAGATCAGGATCACCTGGTCCAACACCTATGCCATATAAAACACCTTGTTCTTTACTCATTTTTTTCACCTCTAACCTTTTGCTTCTGCGAGAATAATAAGCGCGTTCACAACTGCTGCTGCTATATTAGACCCACCTTTTCTGCCAATATTTGTTATATATGGAACATCAAGCTCCATAAGCATCTCTTTCGATTCAGCGGCATTAACAAAACCAACAGGAAAACCTAATATTAAAGCAGGTTTTATCTCTTCAGACTTTATTAATTCGATCAATCTTATCAAAGCTGTGGGAGCATTTCCCACAACATAAATTCCACCTTCCATTAAAGAAGCAGATGCATCCACAGATGCCCTTGCCCTTGTTATTACATTTTTCTTAGCAGTTTCAATAATAGAGCTTTCAGAGATCAGACAGTAGGAATCGCCTCCATATTTATTGAGACTCTTGGTTCTGACTCCTGATTTAGCCATGTTTGTATCTGTAATAACATTTTTGCCATTTAAAATAGCTTCAACGCCTTTTTCTATGGCATCTCCATTTAACCTTACAGAATCTTTATATTCAAAGTCTGCTGATGTATGGATCATTCTTCTTCTAATGCTCCATTCATCTAAGGGATAACTGTGAGATCCTGCCTCTTCATCTATAATTCTAAAACTTTCAATCTCTATCTCAAAAGGTTTCATAATCTATTTTTCCTTGCAACTTTTTACAAAATTTTCAGCAACATCCATATTACTTCCGAAGTGAAGGTGAATATAACTACCTAAAGTTTTATTCACAACATACCCCTCCTCCTTCAGATTTAAACCATTCCTTGGTGTAACTTTATACACAAAATCAGAATATTCCTGATCATTTTCAAGTTCAGAGTAGTGAAATTCATGCCCCCTGGCTTTTACATCCTGCCCTAAAACAGTGTCTCCACTTATGGTAATCTCTCTGTAACCAAGAGCTTTTCTTTTATTAAGCATCTTTGTTTTAAAAGGAAAACATCCTGTCATTTCAAACTCGCCTTCACCATGATCTATCAAATCGCTACAAAGATACATAAAACCGCCACATTCTCCATATATTGGCAATCCTGCATCTGAATATTTTTTTACTTCTTCCCTCATCTCTTTGTTGCTCTGCAACTCTTTTCCAAAAAGTTCAGGATAACCACCACCAAAATAAATTCCATCAATGCCTTCTGGCAGTTTTTTATCAGCAATCGGAGAGAAGTATTTAATCTCTGCTCCCATGCTTTCTAAAATCTCAATATTATCGTGATAGTAAAAACAAAAAGCTTTATCCCTTGCAACAGCAATTGTAACAGTATTTTCATTCTTCTGCTTCTCTACTCTCTTTGTTATCTTAACAGGTGATAGCAGCATCTCCAGATCAATATTATCTTCGATCATATCTGCAAGGGTGTTCATGTTTTTCTCGTTTAAGAAATGCTCGTCACTTGTAACCAGTCCAAGATGTCTTTCAGGAATTTCAACATCCAGATTCCTTGGTATTCCACCTAAACACGGCATTTCAACATGGCCTTTTAAAGCATCTCTTAAGTAGTTCAAATGGTTTGGACTTCCGATATTATTAAAAATAACACCGGCAAATCCAAGATCAGGATCAAATTTTTCAAAACCGGAAACAACAGCAGCAGCGCTTCTCGCCATACTTTTTGCATTTACTACTAAAACAACCGGAAGGTTTATCCATTTTGCAATCTGAGCCGTTGAACCGTTCTCTGTGGTTCCGTCATACCCATCATAAAGGCCCATAACCCCTTCAACAATTGAGAGGTCAGACCTTTTACCATCGAAAAGATTCTGATTATAACTCTTGTCCATCATCCAGCCATCTAAATTATAGCTGTTGCTATCGGTTATAATCGAGTGATGCCCCGGATCGATAAAATCCGGACCAACTTTAAAAGGGGAAACAGAAAAACCCTTTCTCTTAAAACAAGCCATCATAGCTAAAGAGATTGTGGTTTTCCCACATCCACTGTTTGTACCACCTATGACAAATCCCTTATCGATAGTAATTACCTCATATTCCTTTTTAAAATCTTCTTACCCTCACTTAAATAAATCTCAGGATAAAGGTAAGATCCGATCTTATATATTCCTTTAAGCAAACGCATTGTGGGTCTTGATACAATATGTTCATCAATTAAGTATATTCTGTTATTTTTTACAGCCTTAATTAATGAAAACCCGGGCTCATATTTTATAATATTCACAGACGTTCTGTTCATTACTCCCTTTTGAGCAAGATAAACATCAATCTGATCAGCTTTTTCAAGAATTCTCTCTTTGCCATAAAAAGCAATATTCGTTTTTCTTACCTGCTTTGCATCTTTAGCAACATTGACTCCACCAGCTTTCTCAAGAACATAGATCGCCATGGCATCTTTATAAAAAGTCTTCATCTTTCTGTGTATGGATTCAAAATACACATTCTTTTTTCCCGGTCTTATGGATTCAAACTCTTTAACAGCTTTTTTGAAATTATTAATCATATCAGATGATTTTTCTTTTTTACCGGAGAGCATTCCCAAAGCCTTCCAGTATATAAACATCTCATTAATTGACGAAGGTTGCAGAGAGATAACATCCGTATGTTTTGAAAGTCTTTTAATCAGCCCTTTATAGCTTCTGTCTATCATGGGTCTGATTATTATCAGGTCCGGTTTTGCAGCTATAAATTTTTCCACACCATCACGATAGGAAAATTTCTTTATTTCTGATCTGTTTAAAATATCAAGTCTATCGTGTTTTGAGACACCGATTATATTTTTTACTGCTCCTAAAAACAGAAGATTCTCAGTATGTGCCCCGTAAAGAGAGATAATTCTTTTGTAACCACTCTTTACTTCTATTACTCTTCCGGCATTATCAGTAATAATATTCCCTGAGATGGATATGGCATATGAACTGTTTGCAGAAACTATCACAAAAATCAATATGTATAGCCATTTAGTCATTATATTGACCTCTTAAAAGCAACCTGCTTTGAACCGGAATAAATATTCTCTTCAATATTCGTATCAACATTGAAAATCTCTTTAATATTACTACTCGAAAGAACATCATCCTTTTTGCCAATGGCTTTAAGGTTTCCATCTTTCAAAAAAATCAGGTGATCACAAAACATGGCTGCGAGGTTTATATCCTGAATAACTGCAATAACAGTGATGTTTTTGTTTTTTACTCTTTCACTTACAAGGTTCATAAACTTTAGCGTATGGTTTATATCAAGATTCGAGGTTGCTTCATCTAAAATCAAAACCTTTGTATCCTGAGCAAGAGCCCTTGCAAAAACAACTCTTTGCCTCTCACCACCACTTAAATTTGTAATTAATCTGTCTTTGAATTTTTCTATATCAGTTTTTCTGATTGTATCATCAACAATCCTTAAGTCCTGTTCTGCTGGATTTGCAAATTTCTTAATGTGCGGGTGCCTTCCCATCATCACAATATCTTTAACGGTATATCCAAAATTTATATAAAAATTCTGAAGAACCACACCAATCTCTTTAGAAAGCTCTTTTTTACTCCACTTCCCAATATCTCTGCCCTTAAATGAAACTGAACCAGAGGCAGGTCTCAGATATCCGGTTATAATGTCCAGAAGCGTCGATTTTCCGCTCCCATTAGGACCTAATATTCCGTAAAACGAACCTTGTTCTATATTAAGTGAGATATTATTCAGAACCTTTCTTTTGTCATATGAAAAGTTCAGATTATTTAGTTTGAAAAGGTTTTCCATCAGGAGATCCCCCTTTCAATTCTGTTCTTTTTAAATATGTAACAGAAAAAAGGCCCGCCAATTAATGCGGTTAAAACACCAATGGGAATCTCGTGTGGAAGAACAGCTCTTGTTACAGTATCTGCCACAAGTAGAAGAGCAGCGCCAAAAAGAAAAGAGATCGGAATAAGCTTTTTATTATCCGGCCCGGTTATGATCCTTACAATGTGAGGAACCAAAAGACCTACAAAGCCAATTATTCCGGAAACTGATACGCATATTGCCGTCATTATTGATGCTGTAATTAGTAAAATAAGGGTCACTTTAGATGTATCCACACCCAGTGAAGCAGCAGATTTTTCTCCAAGAGATATCAGGTTCAGATCCCTTGAATAAAAGATTGTTATCAAAATTCCTGTAAAAACAATTGACCCGGCAACAGCAGCATCCATCCATGTTTTTGAAACAAAACTTCCCATTAGCCAGAATATTATGACTGCAACTTCATCATCAGCAGTATATTTCAAAAAGCTGATTCCAGCTGCAAGGATTGCAGCGACAATAATTCCGGATAAAATCAAACTGTTTGACGAAATTCTGCCTGAAGATTTTGAGAGATAAATTACAAAGAAAAGTGTTGAAATTGCCCCGGCAAATGCAAAAACCGGAATAGAATATGTCCCTGCAATAACAGGAAACAAAATTGCAATACATGCTCCAAAAGCAGCGCCTGCTGAAACGCCCAAAGTGTAAGGATCTGCAAGAGGATTTAACAAAATACCTTGAAAAACAGCACCTGAGACAGCAAGACCACCACCAACAATAACAGATGTTATTATTCTTGGAAGTCTTACATCCAAAACTATGGTTTTAAAAAGATCGTTTTCTGAAAATTCAGCAAGACCTGAGAGGGAAAATATTATCCGGGACACCTTATCAAAAGGTACCTGAATGTAACCCATACCACTGGACACAGTTATTATAAGGATCAGCACTGCAATAGATATTAAAAAAGTAACAAAAAAACTATATCCTTTCGAACCGGCCATACCTCAAATCCAATTATCTGGAGTTGATGACGAATCAACTCCAGATTTTTTTAAAACATTTTACAATTTAATATCGTTATCTTTAGCAACATCTTTAAGGTGCTTAACATAGATCCTGGCCCATTTTTTGTTCTCACCAAGACCTTTTAATTTAGTTTTTACATCTATTCCCATCTTTTTAAAGATAACTTTCCATGAGTCATCCTCATCACCAGCCATATCGTTACTTGCATGATCACCAGCAACAACCATTAGCGGTTTTAAAAGGATCTTTTTAGCATTCATATGCTTTAAAGCAGCAGATACATCATCAACAGAAGGATATCCTTCAACAACACCAACCAAAGTTTTCACTTTGTATTTCTTGTTCATCATAGCCTGAAACTCAACATAAGCTCCTGTGCTGAAATATTCATTTCCATGACCCATATAAACAAGAGTAGCTCCCATTTTCTGAGCTTCCTTAACATCTGCCTTTACAGCTTTTACTGCTTTTTCAATGTCATGATGATATGGATGTTTGTCTCCTGGTTTTCCAAGAGCTGGCCTTCCAACAACAAGCTTGTTAAAAGGCATGAATTTTTTCTTGTGTGTTTTTATCTTATTCAGACTGTCCACATATGAACAAAGGTCTTCATACTCTTCACCAGCAAAAATGTGAGTTGACTGAACTATTATATTTTTGTAACCCTCATCCTGTAAGTCAGCAATCGTCGCAAGAGGCCCTTTAATGTAGCAGAACTGTTTTAACCCCTTTTTCTGGAAAGCTTTATCATCTCTTCTCTTGTGCCACTTCTTACGAATAATGTTAGACGTAAAAGCATGCTTGATAGCAACATCACCAAACTCTTTTCTTACTTCCTTCTCAATATTAATGATTGCCTTTAGGGCATTAGGATAAGATGTTCCAAAACTTGCCAGAACTATTGCTGTTTTCTCTTTCTTTGTCTTGGCAACAAGTGTTGTAGGAATAACAAGTGATAATACCAGCGTGACTACTGCCAGTATCCGGATAAAACGTTTCATACTTCAATCTCCCTCATAAATAAATTTAATTCAAAGGTTTAAAAGAAGCATAAAAAAAGCCCTTCAAACCTTTTTAGATTGAAGAGCTGCACCCATTTTCTTGGCTCTTTATAAATGTTATAATCTTTTACCTAAGATATATAACGACAACATTAAGGTAGGTCTTCTGACTACCCGGTTAAGAACCTACTTTTTGCACCTTCCCTTATATCTCAATTAATATAAAGTGGTATAACGCAAATTTCGTCACCGGTTACAGCGGCGGGACCGTTCCAGATTTTCACTGGGATTCCCTTTTAAGCTAAACAGCACCTTAATGAGTTCACCCTATTTAATAATATTGTTTTTTGCAAGATATTTGTTTTTTAACTGAACTATTCATCTCTATAAACCTTTGACAAACTTCATTTTATAGGATTGTTTAATATTTTTTTTAAAAATTCTGAATAGAATTTGCTTTATTCCATTTTGCTTAACTCTCTTCAGGCTTTTTATCTATTTCCATAAAAACGATAAACTGAGTCCGCCCAAACATATTTAGACCTTAATAAGCATTTATTAACTCGCTAATAAATTAGATATAATGATTTTTTATTGTTAAAAGACATGGAGTTATATATTCAATAGCCCTTTTTAAAAAATTCAAAATTATGATATAATATTTCATTAAGACATAACAAAATCTATTGATTTCATTATAGGGAATCTCTAATAATTAGAATTTTTTGATGAAAAACAAGGCATAACAAAAAAAACGGGTTATTAAAAGCTTTACTTTTATAAAGTTTACAGTTTTATTTTTGTTATATCTGTGTTTCGCAAAAAGATCAGGATTAACCTGCTTAAAATCAATTTTATCAATTAACTACAGGATTTCAATATGTCAGAAAAACCCACATATGAAGAATTAGAGCTACGGATTCGTGAGTTGGAAAATGATAAATTAGAGATTAAACGTTCAAAAGATGAAATCATGAAGTTCCGTACTATTGCAGACAAAGCAGCACATGGGTACACCATTGTAGAGTTGGATGGAACCATTGTATATCTGAACGATTTTTTTGCTAAACTACATGGTTATTCTGCCAACGAGTTGATCGGAAAAAATCTGTCAGTCTTTCATAATGAAAAACAACTTGAAAACGTTCAATGTATCAATAAAAACCTTATAAATAGCAGAAATTACAGTGCATTGGAAGTCTGGCATACTCATAAGGACGGCACTGAGTTTCTAATGCTTATGAACGCGGTAGTTATCAATGATGATAATGGTGCGCCTGAATACCTGGGGGCAACAGGTATAGATATCACAAATCGCAAGATGTCAGAGACAGCACTCTATGAAAGTCAAGCCAAACTAGTACGGTCTCAATATCTCTCCAAAATGGGCGACTTTACATGGGAGATATCTACTGGTTTTGTTACATGGTCTGAAGGGATGCACAGGTTGTTGGGATATGATTTGAACGAAAAGATTAATTATGCGAAAGTCAATTTATCAATCCATCATCCTGACGATCTTAAAAGCGTTACTAAATGGTTAAATGACAGCATTGCTTCTGGCAATGAAGACCTTATCACAAATGAGTATCGTCTTGTTTGCAAGAATGGTGAGGTTATTGAAGTTCGTACTGTCGGACAAATTGAGTACTGTGATGGAGTTGCCGTAAAGTTGTTTGGGACATGTCAGGATATCACTGAACTTAAACAGACCGAACAGGCACTTCGCTATGAAAAAAAATTTATAAACATGGCCATTGATAGTTTGCCTGGAATCTTTTACCTCTTCACAAAAGAGGGAAAGTTTTTGAGATGGAATGATAATTTCGAAAAAGTTTCAGGATATTCTGCGTTAGAAATTAGCACAATGAAGCCACGAGATTTCTTTCCAGTTGAAGAACATGCTATCGTTGAGGAGCGAATAAGTGAAGTATTTAAAAAGGGAAGTTCTTTTGTTGAAGCAAACTGGCTTTCTAAAAATGGAACAAAAAAACTTTATTATTTAACAGGTGTCTGTGTGGACATTGGAAGTGCTTTATGTCAGGTTGGGATGGGTATTGATATTAGTGACCGCAAATTAGCTGAGCAAGAACGTAAAAAGTTCCAGGACCAACTTCAGCATTCACAAAAAATGGAAGCTATAGCCACATTAGCAGGTGGTATCGCACATGATTTTAACAATATGTTGGGTGTTATAACTGGAAATACCTCATTTGCACTAAGCATTCTGAGTAAAAAAGATGAACTGTTCGAGGTTCTCTCCGATATCAAAGCTTCATCAAAACAAGCGCAAACCCTTACACATCAGCTACTTATCTTTTCTAAAGGTGGTGCACCCATAAAAAAAACAGTTGATATAAATAAATTAATAAATGAAGCATCTGTCTTTTCAATAAGAGGATCTAAATCAAAATGTAATTTTGAATTGTCAGATGATTTATGGAGATCGGAAGTTGATGAGGGACAAATCAATCAGGTTATCGGAAATCTGATTATTAATGCCAATCAGGCTATGCCAAATGGTGGAATTATTACCATAAAAACAGATAATATAGAGGTTTATATTGAAAGTGTACTTCCATTGTCATCTGGAAGTTTCATCAGAATTGTAGTTGAAGACCAGGGAATTGGTATCCACAAAAAACACCTTTCAAAAATATTTGAACCATATTTTTCTACTAAACAAAAAGGAAGTGGCCTTGGACTAGCTACAACATATTCGATAATTAAGAGACATGGCGGACATATTAACGTACATTCAGAAATTGAAAAAGGGACTTATTTTAGTGTTTATCTACCGGCTTCATCAAAATGTACCAAGCCAGTTGAGGATAAAGGGGACCCTATACATGCAGGTAACGGTAAGATTCTGATAATGGACGATCAGGAATCCATTTTAAAAATGGTTGGAAGGATGTTAAATCATATGGGATATGAGACTATATTTGCTACGGACGGCACACAGGCAGTTGAACTTTTTCGTGATCATTATAAAACGAAAAACCATTTGGAACTGGTGATTCTCGATCTAACAATTCCCGGGGGTATGGGAGGATTAAAAACAATTATTGAATTATTAAAAATTGATCCCAATGTTAAAGCTGTGGTCTCAAGTGGATATTCGAATGATCAAATTATGGCAAATTATGAGGATTATGGTTTTTGCGGAATAGTTCCAAAACCTTATACTAAAGGTCAATTAGCCGAAGTTTTAAATAGAATTCTTGCATAAATTGCTATTTTCAATTCAGTGTTACCTTTAACTCAAATCTACCTAAACTATAATAAAGTATACTAAAGGGAACCTCTGATAATTAGGTTTAAATTTAATACAGCAAATGAGCAAAGGTTACCTCAATTTTTGTCATTTTTTGCACTACTTATGTCATTGTAGCATTTTTCATTTTTAACTATCTTAAGGGAAGCTTAAGCAAAATTATTAGAGATTCCCTTTAACAACTTAAAAAATGGAGAAAAATTAAATGACTTATATTTTTATTAAAAGATTTAAAATGGTTTATGTATGTATGTTTTTGATGGCTATATTCTTTTCGGAATCTTTGTATGCTGTAAAAACTTCAGATATAAAAACAAGAAGAATATCCATGATATCATTCAGAAACTCAGTTCTTCTTGATATTGTTGGACCACTCACTGTATTTTCTGCTGCTAACATGTTTATATCAAAAAAATCAGGCAATGAGGCTTATGAAATTGAAATTCTGTCTGAAAAGAAAGGGCCGGTTCGTACATTTTCAGGTATGAAAATTATATCAGATAATTCATATCTTAATCATTCAAAAAAAATCGACACTCTCTTAATTGCTGGGGGACCGGGTGTTGAAAAAGCCAGTAAAAATCAGAAATTATTAAAGTATTTGAAGAGAAAGAATAAAAAAGTCAGACGCCTGGGTTCAATATGTGGAGGGTCTCTTATTCTTGCGAAAGCAGGGCTGCTAAAAGGGAAAAAAGCTACAACACATTGGAGTGATATTGAAAAATTAATTCAGTCATATCCAGATATTAAAGTTAAAACCGATATCAATTTCATACGTGATGGACACATTTATACATCCGGAGGTGTTATGAACGGAGTGCAGCTCGCTCTGGGCCTCGTTGAAGAGGACTATGGAATTGAAGTTGCCATGAAAGTTGCAAAGTTACTTGAAGTGATTTATGAACATTAACAAATAAACACAGGATAAAATAGTAATAGGAAATTTATTAGAAATTTCCTATTGGGAAACTCTAATAGTTAGTTTTTTGGTTGAATTACAAATTTTATAAAAGCTTCCGGTTTTATAAAACCCTCTGCTTGAGAAGTAAAGATAAGATTTTGCAACAGTTATTTTTTTCCTGTAACGCAGTAATTCTGACAAAAAGCATTTATTAGAGATTCCCTGTATTCTTATAAAATTAATAGTCCCTTAAGGACTGGTTTCTTTGAGGTACTGTTCGGGTTTTCAGCTTTTACGGAAACGCTTTAAACCCTTATTAAACAATTTTGAATTTGGTAAATGCAAAGAACCAATCCGTTTGACCATTGGAGAATGGCCTCCTTATTTTTCAAAAGATTTGAAGCATAACGGAGTTGTTTCACATGTTGTTCAACGAGTATTTAAATTTGCTGACGTTAACGTTCAATATGGATATTCCCATGGAGAAGATCATTAATGTTAGCAAAGAAAGGAGAATGGGATGGAACTGTGGGATGGCACAAAAACGCAAAACGAGAAAAAATATTTTATATAAGTAATCCATTATTTTACGATATCAGTGCTGTATTTCATCTAAAGAGAAAACCAATCAAATTCAAAAAACTTAAAGATTTAAAAGGACTTCGTGCTGGTCTTATTATGGGTTATGAATATAAAGTCATTGATCCTTTAGTTAAAAAAGGGATTGTTAAAGCGAGTTATGTACCAAGAGAAGAACTTGCTTTTAAGATGTTGTTAAATGAGCGATTTGATTTTTTCCCGTTAAGCCTGGATGTTGGTAATGCAATTTTACAAAGTAAATTTACTAAAAAAGAAAGAGATCTGATTGAGCACCTGGTTGTTCCAAACAAGGCTCCTTTCACCTTATATATGCTTTATAAGAATGAAAGAAGTAAAGTTCTTATCAAGGGATTTAATAAAGGTTTAAAAAAGTGGCGAATATGACAAACTCTGGAAAAATTCCCGTAAAGGAAAATATCTTATGGGAACCTTACTTGTTATTTGAAATACAATTCGTGGAACTCTTTTTCCAGATTTTCTCTGTATTCTGGTGCTGCAATATTAATAAGTTGCCTTGCGCGTTCTTTTATTGTTTTTCCATGCAGGGATGCAACTCCATATTCAGTAACAATATAATCAACATCATTTCTTGATGTGGTAACAGATTGACCTCTGTCCAGTGCTGCAACTATTCTGGAACAAGTTCCTTTTGCAGCTGTTGCCGGAAGTGCGATAATACTCCTTCCACCTTTGGAACGCTTTGCACCTCTTACAAAATCCACCTGACCTCCTACGCCTGAATACTGGTATGGTCCAATTGAATCTGCTGAAACCTGCCCAAGCAAATCTACAGAAATAGCGGAATTGATTGAAACCAGATTATCATTTTGTGCAATAATAAAAGGATCATTTATATAATCTACCGGGTACATCTCAATCATTGGGTTATTGTCCATCCATTGATAAAATTTTTCTGTTCCCATGGCGAAAGTTAAAACAATTTTTGAAGGGTGAAGAGTCTTTTTCGAACTATTTATCACTCCTTTTTCCACAAGATCCATAACACCATCAGAAATCATTTCTGAGTGGATAGAAAGATCCTTTTTATCATCAAGGAATGATAAAACGGCTTCAGGAATTGCACCTATACCAATTTGAAGGCAATCTTCATCTTTAATTAGTCCGGCTGCATTATACCCTATTTTTTTCTCAACATCTCCTATAACAGGTCTTGAAACCTCTATCATTTTTCTGTTTGATGGAATTAAATGATCTATTTTATCTATATTAATAGAATATGAACCCATTGTTCTTGGCATGTGAGGAGAAACTTCAGCTATAACCACTTTCGCAGACATAGCTGCTTCATAAGTATAGTCAACGGATAATCCAAGACTGCAATTACCATCTTCATCAGGCAATGAAACCGATATAATAGCAACATCAACCGGAATTGATTTATCTCTGAATAGCTCAGGGACTTCGTTGAAAAAACAGCTTATAAAATCTGATCGCCCTTTGTTAATAGCATCTCTGCTGTTTTTTGTTCCAAAAAGTGAGATGTGGTGAAATGATTTTTCGAGCTCTGGTTTGCAGTATTCCAGTTTTCCAAAGGAAAGCACATGTACAATTTTAACATTTGAAAGTTCGTCAGCTCTTTTAGCAATTTCATCAAGTACAGGTTCAGGTGATGCGCAAGCATGTCCCGAAACTATTGTGTCACCGGATTTTATTAGTTTTGCTGCTTCTTCAATGTTTATACATTTTTCTTTAAATTTTTTATCAATATTCATTATATCTTCCTGCTTTTTAATACTTTTATAGAACCAGATCTTTAATTTTTAGAGAATATAAACAAAGTTCAGTTTTAACGTAAATACTTTAATATGTTTCCTTCTTAAAAAGATTTATCAATCGTTCCTTAAGCCCTGATAGAGCTGAAATATGATATATTTTGTTTTTTGCAGAATGTCCCCAATACAAGGAAATCAGATTCTAAATATGTTCATTTTATTTTTCAAAGGAAATCTCTGAAATACTTCTGGAATGGAGTTTTTTTTATAAAAAAGAGGGTCATGCCAAACGTTGTACCATAGCATGGAATGAGTGATTACCATAAAGACAAATTTATTAGAGACTATATAGTAAATCTTTATAAAAGATTCAAAATAATACACTTTTGGTTCAAGTGTATTATAAAGTTACTCTTATTTCCTGAGTACCTGAAGAGCTGCATCAACAACATCAGGGTCAAAATGTATATTTTTGTATTTTTGAATCTCTGCCAGAGCTGCGTTAATTCCTAAGGCAGCTCTATAAGGTCTGTGTGAACTCATAGCTTCAATCACATCGGCAACTGCAAGTATTCGGGCTTCAAGCAGGATCTCATCCCCTTTAAGACCCTGAGGATATCCTGAGCCATCTAATCTTTCATGATGCTGATGTGCTATTTCAGCAAATGGCCATGGAGATGGAATATTTTTAAGAATATTGTAACCGATCTCCGGGTGAATTTTAAGCATGTCAAACTCAACGTCCAAAAGCTTCTTGGGTCTGTTTAATATTGCCACAGGAACGCGTATTTTACCAATATCATGCAGGAGAGCTGCCAAACGTAAACCTTCAATATTATCTTTTGATAGCCCCATTTCAGAAGCTATATCACAAGCAAACTGTGCCACACGTTCCTGATGCCCAGCGGTATATGGGTCACGACTTTCCACAGTCAACACCATTGCATGTATTGTTGCACCTAACATTTTTTGGATTACTTCTGTTTTCTCTTTTACCTTTTCTTCCAATATAATATTTTGTGCATTCAGTTCTTCTCTCATTTTTTTTCTTGAGAGATGTGTTTTGACCCTGGCTATAACCTCAGCAGAGTGAAACGGTTTAGTAATATAATCCACAGCACCTATTTTAAAACCCATTGTTTTATCTTCAACATCTGTCATTGCAGTTATGAATATAATTGGGATCTCCTGGGTTTCAGGGTCATCTTGTAGACGTTTACAAACTTCATATCCATCCATTTCAGGCATCTGTATATCCAGAAGAATCAAATCCGGGAGTTTTTTCTGAACTAAATCCAGTAATTTTTGACCGCTTTTAGCTATACCCAGGATATAATCGTCTTTTAAAGTATTGATTAGGAGACTTATATTTGTAGGACTATCATCTGCAATCAATATTAAAGAGTTATCATTATTCACCTATTTACTCCTTATTTATTTACATATAATATAGGATTTAGGAGTTAAAATTTGTACATTTTTTTTGAATTTCTAATACTAAATACTCATTGATAATTTTTTTAGAATTTGCAAAGCTTCTTCATAATCATAATTTATTAATTTCTCTTCAAGTTCGTATATAACAGAACTTCTAACTAATCTTTTTGTTGCTTTTAGATTATTAGAGATATCAATTGGGTTCGCTTTTTCTATAGCGTGCTCGAGTTTATTGAATACTGTCATTATTTGTTCAGAGTTCTCACCATTATTAGTTTCAAATTCGGGATTAGCTGATACATATGAAACATTTGAAATAGATTCCAGTACGATGTTAATTTCATCTATGGTTTTATTAATATGACTGGATATATTATCAATTTTAGCTTCTTTATTCTCCATAAGTTGTTTACTGCTTTTTTCCAATTTAGCAGCAGCTTTCTGTACTTTATAAGCACCAATATTCCCACCACTGCCTTTCATATTATGAGAAAGTCTGTTCAGGGTTTTCCAGTCTTTATCTTCAAATACAGTTCTCATTTTTTTCGGTATATCTATACTGTTTTTAAAAAATATCTGTAAAATTTTCTTATAAAATGATTCTTCAATATCAAGAGATTTAAGTGTGTTTGATATTTTTAGGCCAGGGAGAGTTTCAGGTAAAGTGCTCTCATTATTTTTAACTTCAACAATAGTTTTTTCCTTTACTACCTCATTAACCTGTTTTTTAATTCCGGATTTCACAAACTCCCATAAAGTTCTAAGCAGTATTTCCTGATCAATTGGTTTTGAAATATAACCATCCATACCTGCATCAAGGCATTTTTCTTTATCACCAACAATGGCATGAGCCGTCATAGCGATTATTGGCAAGGAAGTTAATTTAAGTTCATTACGAATCATTCTTGTTGCTTCATAACCATCCATTTCCGGCATTTGGATATCCATAAGAACAGCATCAAATAATTCTTTTTGAACTGCTTCAACACCCTCTCTTCCATTATTAACAATTGTAAGATTAACACCAGCTTTATCTTCTAAAACTGCTTTAGCAATAAATTGATTTGTTTCATTATCTTCTACAAGAAGAATATCCAGGTTTTTTAGACGTTCACGATAATATTGTACATTTTCAATTTTTGGTGTTTTTTTAATAATAGTTTCTTTACCAAAAACATTCATAATAGTATTAAAAAGAGAAGATGTTTTTATTGGCTTGTACAATATTTCATTTATACCGGCCTTATATACCTCATTTTCTGTTATAATACTTCCATATGCAGTCATCATAATAATTGGAATATCAGATTTAAATTTCAATCTTACAAGTCTTGATATCTCAATTCCATCTTTTTCGGGCATCCTCCAGTCAGTGATTATCAAATCAAATTGATGCCTTTTAATTCCTTCCTTTAGTAATTCCGCTGCTTCTATTCCAGATGAAGCCTCTTTGGTTTTATATCCAAATGACTCTAATTTTTTTCTAACTATTTTTCGACTTTCAATGGAATCATCAATAACAAGAACTTTTAATGCTGAAATATCAACTGGAAACTCATATTTTTTTTCTTTCTCTTTTGACTGTTTATCCAGAGTAACAGTAAAGTAGAAAGAGCTTCCTTCATTTAGTATACTTTCAACCCAGAGTTTACCATTCATGTTTTCAACAAGTTGTTTACTTATTGAAAGACCTAATCCTGTGCCCCCAAATTTTCTGGTTGTTGAAGCATCAGCCTGGGAAAAAGAGTCGAAAAGTTTATCCATGAATGCAGGTTTCATTCCAATTCCGTTATCTCTTATCTCAAACTTAAGTGCTATTTTTTCGTCAATATCATCTATGGATGTTATTGTAAGATTTATTGCTCCACCATCTTCAGTAAATTTAATAGCATTACTCATAAGATTATTTGTGATCTGTTGTATTCTTAATGAATCACCAATTAGTGCCATTTGTATATTTGGATCAATATCCACAAGGAATTCAATCTGTTTCTCCCTTATTTTTGGAGAAAACATATTAACAACATTATCTATCATCTCTTCAAGATCAAAAGCTTTATGTTCAATTTCAAGTTTTCCAGCTTCAATTTTTGAAAAATCAAGAATATCATTTATTATTCCAAGTAAAGTTGTGCCGGAATTCTGCACAATTTTTAAAAAATGTTTGGTTTTTGGTGTTATATCTTCATTAAGCGCTAATTCAGAAGCAGTAATGATTCCATTCATAGGAGTTCTGATTTCATGACTCATATTAGCTAAAAATTCACTCTTAGCTTTAGTTGCTGCTTCAAGTTGAGCAGTTCGCTCTATTACTCTTTTTTCAACATCCATGTAGATCAAACTGTTTTTAATTGGTGAGATTGCCTGCTGAACAAGAAGTTTTGCAAGATCAAGTTCATGTGGTTTATATGGAAGTCCAGTTGCTTTATCACCAAAAAAACAGATCGCCAAGACTGTTTCTGATACACCAATAGGAAAACACAGAGTCATTTTCAACTCTGTAAGCAAACGTGAAAAAATCTCGGGTTTATTATCATTTTTCTCAAGCACTTTCTGCTCAAATAACCATTTTAATTTATCCTTTTTAACTTTGAATGTTTCTAAAATTGATGATGAAGTTACTCCGATACAATCTACTAAATGAAATTTCTCTTTATTACTGTTATGAATATAAATAGCAGCAGATTCTGCGGTTAAATATCCTGTAACGGATAGAATTAGTCTCGAAGCAACATCTTTTGGGTTTAAAGATGCTGATAATGATTGGTTAACTTCTTCTACAGCTTTTAGTTCAAAGATAGTTTTTTCAAGTATTTTCTTATTATCCTGTTTTACTTCGAGCATCAATATATTGTTAATTGCAATACATGCATGACCTGTTATTAACTGTAAAAAAGCAACATCCTCTACACTATATTCCAATCCTGTAATTTTAGGGCTACATGAAAGAAGTCCAAAAATTTTTGATTGATAAAACATGGGAATCAGCAGACAACAATTCAGCGCTTCCTTGATTTCATAATCCCATTTTAAACCATTTAAAACATCATCATTTACATATAGAAATTTATCTTCATTCATTTCATCAAGATAAATACCAGGTATATTTATAGTTTTACTCTTTAAAACAGACTCAGTTCCTCTTACCGAGATGATCTGAAAATTTTGTTCATTGTTTTTTTGAACAAGAAGTATCGCTGTAACATCAATTCCTTTTTGCCCCATAGATGTACGCATAATTGTATCGTATACATTGTCTGAAGTTCTGCAGGCAGAAAGAGATTGTGCAAATTCATTAATGGTCTCCAATGAATGAGTCTTTTTTGCCAGATCCTTTTCTAATTTTTTGGCTTTTTCATTATTCATTACTACATAATCCAGTTCAATTTTTATAATTATGAACTAAAGCATTTAAAAGCCTCGTCGAAATCAGTAAAGAATTTAAAGAAATCTTCCATATCAAGAAGATCAAAAACACGTTTCACTTTACGCGATATATTATAAAAGTATATATCACCGTCTTTCGACCTGATTGGTTTAATAACTCCAATAAAGCAACCAATACCAGCACTACTAATATAAGTTAGCTCTGATACATCCATAATAATATATGGTTTCTGGCCCTCAGAAAGTGGTTTTAAAATAGCATCAAGAGATAGTGCGGTATCCGCATTTAAAATGCCATCAAGTTTAATTATATCTATTAAATCTTTTTTTTCATGATTAATGCTTAGTGTTTTCATTTAGCTACCTTTTTAAATGAATGTTTATACCTTATTTTTTAACACTTATTTTTCCGTATTTTACCATGGTAAGACAATTATGAAGACCTGGTACAACCGTATATTCAACCTCATCCATTATTTTTTTAATGATATGAACACCAAGACCTCCTCTTGAAAGAGTGCTTAAGTATGCTTCCTTATCAACAATTGATAACTCATCAGGATTAAACGTTTGTCCTTTTTCTCCTTTATCAATTATTGTTATGGTAACTTTATCAGGTTCTAATGTAAATTTCACAATTATAACACCTGAGATATTCTCATGATACGAATGTACAATAATATTTGTACAGGCTTCATCCATAGCGAGACCTATATCATCAAGATCGTCTTCATCAAATGCTGGTAAAGTTGATATAACTCTTGAAGAGACCAACCTGATCAATTCAAGTTGTGAAGTATGACTGGGAAATGTAAATTTCAATGTTTCAATTTTATCAACCTTAATTTTGTCAAGGTTCACCTGGGATAAGCCCAGTTGTTCCCCTTCATCTTTCATAAAGGTCATTAATTCTTCAAGTTCTTTTTTGAGCATTTTTTTCTCCCTATAAAAACTATACTTTTTTGAGAACGATCATTGTAATATCATCTGCCTGTTCAGCATCTCCTTTAAAAGCTATAAGTTCCTGAAATATCATTTTTTGTATAAAATTTGCTGACTTTGATCTTAATTTCAGCGTTAATTCATAAAGGCCTTTTTCTCCTAACATTTCACCTTTATCATTTTCAATATCTGTCAATCCATCAGTATAGC
The DNA here is from genome assembly GCA_024226555.1 of Desulfobacterales bacterium. GTDB lineage: Bacteria > Desulfobacterota > Desulfobacteria > Desulfobacterales > JAAELO01 > JAAELO01. The sequence goes on from JAAELO010000822.1 coordinate 75,753, forward strand.
AGAGCAGAACATCGCCCTTTTCCATTTTATAAACACCCATTTCGATTCTTTCATCAAACAAATCAGCATGCATCTCACTAAATGGATAACCATGTTCTTTCAGAAGTGTATAATTATTTTCAACAGCTTTTACTAATACTATAGGTTCATGACCCGCACTAATATATGAGATTGTGTTATCCTGAGTATCAAGAAGGACAAAGCTCATTGTAAGAAAATTGTTCGATTGAAACTCTCTCTTAAGACTTTTATTTAGTGAACATAATAATTCAATTGGATCTTTGATATGTTTTGATTTATCCCTAAGCAGAACACGGGCAATATTAGCATACATAGATGCTGAAACACCTTTACCTGATACATCACCCACAACAAGTGCCGTCCTGTTATCATCAACTTTAACAAAATCATAAAAATCGCCGCTCATTTCCCTGGCTGGATGGAGCATTGCAGCAAGTTCAAACTCTTTTAGTGTTGTGGGTGGCGGAGGTGAAAAAGACTCCTGGACAATAGCAGCTGCATTGAGTTCACCTTCGATTCTGGCCCTTTTTTCAATATCCTTTGCTGATTTCTGCAACGAACCTATCATTGTATTAATCGCTATAACAACCTGATCAAGTTCATCATTTTTTTCTATTTTATTTTTACGCTTTAAAACCAACTCTTTATCAAGACTGAAAAAGTCTAACTCTCTGGCAAATTCTGCCATTGTGGAAAGATGCCGCGTTATTAAATAATGAATCATAAAGAGAATGAAAGCTGATACAATAAAAGTTTTTATGAACTGACTTTGGATAATTATAAACACACGTTCATTTAGTCTTTGGTAAATATATTCAAGACTTGCAACAACTTTTAATTTGCCAATATCTATTTTATTGCCATCAAGAACATATAAAAGAGGAAATTCGTGCGATAATGACCTTTCTTCTATCTCTTTTCCTTTTTTAGCAACAATTTCGCCTTTGTTTGTAACTTCAATATATGCTATTCCAGGCAGTTTAGAGATTCCCTCAAGAAGAAATTCAACCTGCTGTTGTTCCATATTCCAAACACTATATGATATCGACTGTATATAGCTAAGTCCTATTTGTGTCATTTGCACATTAACTTTTTCAACATCCTTTTCAAAGTCCAGATATAACTGAAACACCGTTGCTAAAAGAGTTATCAACGAACTGAACAGAAGAATATTAAATAGAAGTCGAATCGTTAGCGGATTCTTTTTTCTGAAGCTTATAGGATTTGACAAACTTTTAACCATTTATGATCCTGTCCCAGATTAACCAAAAAGATAAATAAAAGGTACAAATTAAATAGGCGATAAGGTCAGTTAATATTTTTAAAATTTAAGGCTAAGATATGATAATTATTATCTATAATTATCATGTTTTGGCTTAAGGTGTCAATTAACTTATCGATATGAAGATTTGTAAAAAACCATATATTAAAAACTGTTTATTTGACATATATGTCATTATTATAATATAATAATGACATTATAATAAATATAAACAATGTTTATTGATTTTTACATAATATATGGTGTCATAGCAAATGAAATCCTTAAAAGAACTATTTAGAGTTGGGGCAGGTCCATCAAGCAGTCATACTATGGGTCCTAAAAGAGCAGCAGAAAGATTCATAAAAGAAAACCCGGAAGCTGATATAATTGAAGTCACACTTTATGGTAGCCTTTCTGCAACTGGTAAGGGACATCTTACAGATGCAGTTTTAAAAGAGGTTATTAAAGATAAACTTAAACTTGTATGGAGTGATAAAGAACTTCCAGAACATCCAAATGGTATGGTTTTTAAAGCTCTTGGTGGAATAAATAATTCCTTATGGACTGTGTATAGTGTAGGCGGCGGTGCCCTATCTGACGAAACAAAAGAAAAAGAGATCTACAACTTACAATCTATGACCGAAATCATGAAATATTGTATAGATCGTAAGATCTCTTTCTGGGATTATGTTGTTAAAAGCGAAGGCGATGAAATTGTTGAATTTCTAAAAAATATCTGGGCTGTAATGAAAAGTTCCCTCGAAAATGGATTAAAAAAGGAGGGGCATCTTCCTGGTGTTTTAGGACTCAAAAGAAAAGCTCTGGAAGTTTTTAACTACTATAAACGCTCAAGAAGTTTTTCCGGAACTGGAAGAATTTCAGCATATGCTCTTTCTGTTTCAGAGGAAAATGCCTCAGGTGGGATTATTGTTACTGCTCCAACATGTGGATCATGTGGAATTGTCCCGGCAGTTCTAAAATATTCTCAGGAAAAAACCGGTTGCAGTGATGATGATGTCATAAAAGCACTTGGAACAGCTGGACTTTTTGGTAATATTGTTAAACATAATGCATCAATTTCAGGTGCTGAAGCAGGTTGTCAGGCTGAAGTTGGAACTGCATGTGCCATGGCAGCAGCAGCTTGTACTCAGATATTTGGCGGAACTCTAATGCAGATTGAGTATGCTGCGGAAATTGGTATGGAGCATCATCTTGGTTTAACTTGTGATCCCGTTGCTGGTATGGTTCAAATTCCATGCATTGAAAGAAATGCTGCAGCTGCATCAAAAGCTTTATCTTCTTCCGATTTTGCATTGTCATCAAATGGATCTCACCTAATAACCTTTGATGAAGTTGTTGAAGTTATGAGAAAAACAGGTGAAGACATGCACCATGCATATCGGGAAACTTCAATAGGTGGTCTTGCAGAAATATGGAATAAAAAAATAGCTTAAAATAACTAATTTAAGGGAACCTCTAACAATTAATATTTTGATAAAATACAAGGCATTTCTGAAAATAACGAGCCGATTTTATTACAGTTTTTTTTAGAAATAACACAATATTTTTCAAAAGAGGAGTTATTAGAGATTCCCTTAATGTATTAGAAGCTATTTCAATAAAATACTCCCTCGATAAGCCATCTAAAAAATACTAAATCAAAGCTTTTTGTAAAATTTACCAAAATTTTATGATGGCACTTCGTGTCTATTAAAGCAAAAAAATCATAACTAAATATCTTGTTAATTCAAGGAAACCTCTAATAACTCTCTATAATAGATTAACGTTTTAAAATTTAGACTGTTTATTTGTATTTAAAAATTGTATATAGAGAACCTCTAAGATACAAATATTTCATAGTGAAATGAATATATCAAAAATTTTGATAGGAAATTTAATGCTCAAACTAATATCGGTTGGTCTTCTTTCTGCTCTTTTTTTTAGTACAACATTCATTCTTAACAGATATATGAGCCTGGAAGGTGGCCATTGGGTCTGGTCTGCTACTCTAAGATATGCCTACATGATTATGTTTCTTATAATCTGGATTTCGATAACAAAAGGGTTTAAGGAGATCGTAAATATATTTAAACTATTTTTCCACAATTGGACTTTTTGGACAATTACCGGAAGTATTGGTTTTGGCTTATTCTACTCTCTTTGCTGCTTTAGTGCAGACTATTCATCAGGCTGGGTTATAGCTACAACATGGCAATTAACCATAATTATGAGTCTTTTTGTTTTGATGTTTTTTGGAAGAAAATTTCCAAAGAGAGTCTGGGTCTTTTCTTTGATAATATTTTCCGGTGTAATTATGGTAAATTTGAGTGAATTTGATACTTCTAATATAAAACACCTTCTTTTAGGTGCTCTTCCCGTTATGTTAGCAACTCTTTGTTATCCTGTTGGAAATCAACTGGTCTGGGAGGCTCAAAATGGAAATAAGAAACTACCAAAATTAAATAACCCTTTAATTCAAAATCCATTCAACAAAGTACTTTTAATGTCTCTTGGATCTGTTCCATTCTGGATATTATTACTAATAGTTACAACTCCCTCAGTCCCTTCCACTGGCCAAATTATAAACACAGCAATAGTTGCTCTCTTTTCGGGAGTTATTGCTACCAGTTTATTTTTATATGCACGTGGAAAAGCTAAGGATGCAACTGAATTAGCTGCAGTTGATTCAACTCAGTCAAGTGAAGTAATATTTGCTATGCTCGGGGAAATGATTCTGTTAAACAGTTCAATCCCAAATTCTAATGCATTAATAGGAATAATTATTGTTTTTGCAGGATTATTACTATTTCTATTTGCAAAAAAAAATAATTTATAAAAAACTATTATCCTTCAACCAATCAATGGTTGAATCCACTTCAAAAGTTTCTAAAGTATTAACTGCATCCGGGCAATGCTCTTCCAAAAGAGTTAAAACAAATTTCATATTAATTGTACCATTATAAAAACCAAGGTGATCATCAGAATCCCCATAGTTATTGTGGATATGAGTATATCCTACACAACTGTTTAATCCAGTTAACCAGTCCTTTATAAAAATTGAAGAGTAAGAGTTAACATGACCTATATCGAGACAAATGCTAAAAAGTTTATTATCTATGGATTTAACTAACTCTCTGAGCAGATCAAAATTATTCTCATAAACATTTTCCACATGAACTTTTATACCATCATCTTTCCCATGCAAAAATTCATTCCAGAAGCTTATTGAATTTTTGATCCATTTATCTGGAGGACATGTTTTTGGAGCATATCCGGAATGAAGAACAATGTGCTTTGCATCAAGTTCTTTCGCAACATCATATATCTGATTAAATCTTTCCAGTGTTACTGTTCTAATTTTGTTATCCCTGCTTGCAGGTATCAGGTCATAAAAAGGTCCGTGCAAAGATATATCAGAAAAACCCTTAAGTTTCTTCTTAATCATATTTATTTCATCAGGTAAATTTTGTTTATCAAGCATTTCACCTGTTTCAAAATGTTGAATTTCAAACCCCAAATCATATTTTTTAGAATATGCAAGGGCTTGATCGAATCCACCCATATCAGAAATGTTAAATTTCATAAGAAATTCTACTTTTCATTAATTTGTTTTATTTCATCCCAAATATCTTCACACAGATTTTCCCTATATACAGATTCTGTGAATATATTGTGTTCTTTTTTATACATTGAAAATAGTCCATTATTATTATTAGATAAGCATGATCTCATATTTGCAAGCCTGTCAGCGGCCTTTACAATTAGAGCTATTTCATTTTGTCCTTCAACATCTGCCATTTTTGCATATGTTTTTGCCTTACGTTCTTTTCTGTTTTTACCGGGCTCGTCAGTTAAAATATCAACACAATCTGCTATTAATTTACCAAACTCTTCTTCAACCTCTTCTATAGTAATTGATGTATCTTCAACAACATCATGCAAAAATGCTATGACTGTTGCAATTTCGCCATAATCTCTGGCTATTTCAGATACTGCATCAAGGTGAGCGGAGTATGGTTTGTCACCATATTTTTGGTTTCCATGTGATAATATAGCAAATTTTCGTGCTTTATCTATCATATCTCCTTTTTCAAATATGTACAGTATCAGATTCTAGTTTCCCCAATTTTGTATCTCAATTATGTTTCCCTCAGGGTCTGTCATATAAACCAATGTAAGGAGACCAACCCCTTCAATCTCTTTTTTAACTACTTCACCCAATTGTTTTCCACCATGTATCAGTGCTTTTTCATAAATCAAATCAACATCATCAACATGGAAAGCGATGTGCCCATAACCTTCCCTGTTTGATTTAGGTGTTGGTTTTTCAGCAATCTCATCATATTGTAATATTTCAAGGGTTGGGCCATCATCTCCATGGCCTGGAAGTCTTAAGTGTATTCCTTTTAAAGATGCGTTTTTTACGCCAGTACATTTTGAAAGCCAATCTCCTGTAAAATCTCTTTCAGGAGGAACGCGTTTACAGTTAAATACATCCTGATAGAATTTGACTAATTTTTGCCAGTCTTTACTAATAATGTTTGTGTGGGTATATCTTATTGACAATTATGACCTCGATAATCTATTTGTAAAAATTATATCTTTCTGGCAGAAATAAAAATATCTTTTGTTAACGAACCGTCCTCTTCCTCATAATCTTCTTTTGTGATTTCAACTGTAAGAATCAGATTGTCAGAAAGAAGTTTTCTTACTTTGCCTGGATCGTAATAGTTAAAATAAATTTCGCCATCTGAAAAGCTCGTTGTTTCAAGGCCTGACTTTTCTCCCTCCATAAAACTCAGGTACAAAGTTCCATTTTTTTTGAGGATTTTTGAAATTGATTTAATTAATTTTTCAGTCTCTTCATCAGTCAAATGCACTATGCAAAAGGATGCGATTACAACATCATATTGTTTATCAAGATCAATATCTCTGATATCCTGAACTATAAACTCACAATCAGGTACATTCTTTTTTGCAATTGCAACCATTTCAGAAGACAGGTCTAAGCCTGTTATCTTGTGAGTTTGGTCATCTTCATAGATAATTTTGGCGTTATTTCCCGGACCACACCCAATATCTAAAATTTCTGCATATTTATATATATATTTTTCATTAAAAATCTGAATTTTATCTTTATAAGATTTGAAATCCATAAATTTTTCTTCATATTTTTCAGCATTTTTGTTGTATGAGTCTATTGTAATATCTGAGTTATTCACTATTTCAACCCTTTATATTATTATATTTAAAAAATAATAGAAAACTACATTGAATTATAATATCTAACACTTAATACCTTAAAAATCAAAATTTCATGGATATTTGGGGGGATAAGAACAAAAAAAAATGTGCTTCTAATAGACTTAGAAGCACATTTATATTTTTAACTAAATTTAAATTTAACCACAACCATGTTCACCACAACCTGAACATCCTGTAGATTGTAGAGAGGAATCAATTTGAAATCCATTTTCGTTAAAGTCCACTTGAACTGGCTTAATCTCATCAATTAAACCCTCTTCAACAAGATATATTATTGAATCAAATTCAAAAGCCTTATCATCTTTTTTCTCTTCATCAATTGCCATTGCAACCTGAGGTCCGCCACAGCCCTGTGTTATAAAAATCCTTATGGGTTTCTTCTCATTCTCTTCAAAAAATTTTGCAACCTCTTTCTGGGCTTTTTCTGTAACATTTAACATATATTTTCTCCTTAATCTCTTTAAAGCTTTAAAAAGTAATCTGTAACTAAAATTTAATGTAATCTTTTGAGTACATATGTCAAATCGATATTACAAATTACAATTTCTCATTATATTGGGCATTTATATAGTTTTAAATTTAATATTCTTTTGGTGTTATGTTCACTTCATCAAGTGTAAAAACCGGACCATCCTTACAAACTAATTCTTTCCCTATATTACACCTTCCACACAAACCGATGCCACATTTCATTCTGTTTTCAAGAGATAAAATAATTTGGTCATTTTTGTATCCCAGTTTTTCAAGAACAGGCAGTGTAAAACGGATCATAACAGGAGGGCCGCAAACAATTGCATAGGTATCACTATCGGCATTTGGGGCTTTCTGCTCGGTTATTGCAGGAGTAAATCCTACATTATATTCCCAGCCAGGAGCTTCAGTATCTATAGTAAGGATATTAATGTCATCACGTTTTTCCCACTCAATCAATTCTTCTTTATAAAGAAGCATACCAGGAGTTCTGGCTCCGTAGACCACATCAATATTTCCATAGTTCCCACGGTTTTTTGGATCAAGCATATATACAATTGATGACCTTAGAGTTGTAAAAGCAAAACCTCCTCCAACAATCAGGATATTTTTTCCTTTCAGGGTTTCCCAGGGATACCAGTTACCTAAAGGTCCCCTAATACCCATAACATCACCAATATTCGTGTTGTGTAGGTGTGATGTTACAACACCAGCCTTAAAAACTGTAAACATTACAAAACCTTTTTCAACTGGAGATGATGCTATCCCTATTGGAATTTCTCCTTTTCCGGGTATTGACAGTTCAGCAAACTGACCAGCTTTATATTTAAACTTTTCTTCATCCTCTTCATTTAAAAAAACAAATTTAAATGTTTTAAGACTCTTATCCTCGGTAGCAACCTGAATATCATCGATACGCACGGGATATGGCAGATATGGATTTTCCATTTTTTTTCTCTCCTATTCTACAGGCATATAACTATTCATTTTGTCACAAACCTTGCGTATATCAATATTTACCGGGCACTGGCGAACACATCGCCCGCATCCTACACACATAGTTCCTTTTTCATATTTATCTACAAAATACTTTAGTTTATGCATAAAACGTTGTCTGACCCTGTGTGTTTTTGTTCCTCTTGGATTATGACCAGTAGTGTGCATTGTAAAAAGTGGGAACATACAGCTATCCCAGTTTTTCATACGAACCTTTACCATCTTTAATTTCATCTGAAATGTCGAAGCACCAGCATGTTGGACAGGCAAAAGTGCAGGTTCCACAGTTCAGGCACGCAAATGAAACATCTTCCCAAAAGGGAGCATTATATAAATCCAGAGTATCAAATTGAGAAAGTTGATCAGTTTGAAGTTTTGATATGATTTTTGCCTCTGCAGTTTTTTTAAATGAATTAAATATTTCAATGTCACCTTTTTTATTCCAACCTGCTGATTCAAAGAGTTTTTCACCCTTTTCTGTTACTAATTTTGCAGTAAAACCCTCTTCTGTCTCAACAAGCAAGGCATCAAGCCCTTCTTCATTATAAGGCCCAGATCCGGTTGAAAGACAAAAACATTTATCATCCGGTTTATCACAGGCAAAGCCTATAAAAGTTGTAGCATTATATGAATTTAACCAGTAAGGATCTTTGTACAGCTCTGTGTCAAAGTTCATTTTTACGAGTTCAAGAGATTTTGCATCACAGGGTCTGATCCCGAATATTACCCGGGGAGAGTAGTCCTTTTCAACCTCTTTCATGATATTGTCGTTAGTAGAATATGACATCATGACTTCAGACTGGGGAAAAGCTATTGATTTAGGCGATAGTTTTGTGTTTAAAAAACTAAAATCCGGAAGCGTACCTTTTTCAAGCTCCTCGAAATTGTATGAATCATCTCTTTTTACCGGCCCCGATACTTTATATAAGCTCTTCAGATCTTCTACCCCGGAGGCCCATTTATCTTTATCTATTTTTATTATTTCCATGGTAAATCCTTTGTCTATTTAATAAAATCTTCCGGGTCGTTCAATTTAAATGAATCAAGAGGAGGACGCTGTTCAAGAGAAAGTCCCGTTTCCCATCCAAACTGTTCAAAACACTCTTTATCCAGCTTTTTGGTAAAATATCTGACCCTGATATTCTGTGGGCAGGCTGCTTCACAAGCGCCACAGTCAGTACATCTTCCTGCACAGTGATATGATCTTAAGATATGATAGGTTCGAATATCAACCGAACCATTACTTTTCCCACCCACTGAGGTTTTGATTCATCCACAAAACATGTTGGACAGTAACACAGAGGGCATGCATTTCTACAGGCATAACATCTTGTACAGGGTTTGAGTAGTTTCTCAAAAAACTCCCATTTATCCTGGGGTTCCATAGCTTCAATTTCACGAATATCTTCATAACGATCCACATCCTTGTCCTCTTCAACAAGGTCTGCGCAAAGTTCATCATAAATCACAGGATTTTTGTATTTACAGGTTTTACAATTATTTGCCAGTTCGTTTGTACTATTCTGAGAATGCATCCCTTTGCATGGAACACCTATAATGTATAACTGCTCCCTTTTAATTTTATTCTCAATTATAAGGTTATTAATGTTTCTTGAATCACAACCTTTTGCAATGATACCAATTTTTTCCTCTTTACGGTTAACAAGATATGTCGCAAGGTTTATCCTGCAATTATTATCCCAAACAAGATCATCAACTTCATAATTGTTTCTGATCATGCAGGGTTCATTTTTACCGTCCACACTTCCAGACCTGTAACCTATTAAAATTTCTACAGTACCATCATTTGTTAGCCTTTTAGATATTTCCTTAATCTTCTCTATATATAAATCCATATTTTAAACCTCAGCACAGCTTTTGATCAGATACTTTGCAGGACCTAATTTTGTTACTTCTTCAATTACTTCCTTAGCAACATCTGCAAACTTTACTCCTTCAGCAGAAGATATCCATGAAAAATTTAGCCTTCCAGGCTCGATTCCATTAAATTCCAACAATTGCTTTATTAAAGTAAATTTTCTTCTGGCATAATAGTTACCTTCAATATAGTGGCAGTCACCAGGATGACATCCTGATATCCATACCCCATCAGCTCCTTTTCTCAATGAAGCAAGTATCATTTTGGGAGATATTCTACCTGAACATGGAACTCTTATAACCCGCATATTTGGGGGATATTGAAACCTGCTTACACCAGCAAGATCCGCTGCACCGTAGCTACACCAATTACATAAAAAGGTGATAATTTTTGGTTCAAAACTACTCATAATCTTCTATTTCTCCTATATAAAATATACCCGGACTGTATCCCGGTTTATATTTCTTAATTTGTGATTTTTAGTTATTAGAGGGTTCCTTTAGGGAGTCTCTAATAACTGTTCTTTTGGCGAAATACGGCTTTATTTCCAAAAAATAACTGTAATAAAATCGGCTCGTTATTTTTTGTCAAACCTTGTATTTCATCCAAAATTCTAATTATTAGAGGTTCCTTTTATACATTTTCAATCATCTCCATAATTTGAAATTCCTCAAATCCTCTTAAATATATTGCTCCTGATCTACAGGAAGCAGCACAAGCACCGCACCCCTTACATAACAATGGATTTATCTCTGATAATCCTTCAAAGTTCCCCTCTGTTATAAAATCGGGAGCATTGTAAGGACAGATTTCAATACAACTTCCGCATGAAGAGCAATATGATGAATTAACCTTAGCTGTTGTTCCAATAGTATTAATTGTTTTCCTTGATAATAACCTGGTTGCACTCGATGCTGCAGCCTGAGCCTGTGCAATAGATTCATCAATAGGTTTCGGGTAATGTGCTAATCCACACAGAAATACGCCATCTGTTGCAAAATCTGAAGGGGCCAATTTTACATGGGCTTCAGCAAAAAATCCCTCATCATTAACAGGTATCTTGAAAAACTTTCCAAGCTTGTCATTATTATTTGGAGCTATGGCTGATGCCAAAGTAATAAGATCGGTTTGAATATTTAACTTTCTTTGAAGAACATGATCTGTGACGACTACTGATAAAATATCCTTTTCTTTTTTCACAACAGGTTTATCATTAATGCCGTACCTGATAAATACTATGCCTTTTTCCCTGGCCTCTTTATATAGATTCTCTTTCTCTCCATATGTTCTGATATCCCTGTAAAGTACAAAAATCTTCATCCCTGGATTTTTTTCTTTTAAAGAAAGAGCAGATAGTACCGAATGGGAACAACATATTCTTGAGCAGAATGGCCTTTCATTGTTCCTTGATCCAACACACTGTATAAATACAGCTACTTTAGATTCAGCAAGAAAAGGGGCATTCTCTTTAAATTTCTGATCAAGTTCCAGACCTGTTAGAATTCTGTCATCTTCACCATACAAATATTCATTGGGTTTATATTCTAAAGCCCCTGTTGCTATAATTGTCACGCCATGTTGAATAGATTTTTTGTTTCCATTAGTATCGATTGTTGAAGTAAAATTACCAACAAAACCATCAACATTTTTAAGTTCAGCTCCTGTAAGAATCTCAATATTATTATCTTCATATACTGAATCTTTCATTTGATCCAAATGTAACGCCACATCCTGACCATTTGCTGTTTTGTGAATCAAATTTGCATTTCCACCAAGGTTTTCTGATTTTTCAAGAAGAGTTACTTTGTATCCCTGTTCTGAAAGTGCTTTTGCAGATGTTATTCCGGAGATACCACCTCCAATAACAAGAGCATCCTGATGGATCTCAAGAACTTCCTCCTTAAGAGGTTCAAGCTGGGCCACCTTTGCAACTGCCATTCTGACAAGATCTTTCGATTTTTGAGTAGCTTCTGCAGGAAAATCTTTATGAACCCAGGAACCATGGTTTCTTATATTAACCATTTCAAAAAGATACTTATTCAAACTGGCTTCTACCAAAGTTTCCTGAAAAAGAGGGTCGTGGGTTCTTGGTGTACAGGCTGCAACAACTATACGATTAAGACCTTTTTCCCTGATCTGAGTGGATATTAATTCCTGAGTATCCTGTGAGCAGGAGTAAAGATTATCTTCAACATATTCAACAAAAGGAAGATCTTTTGCGAAATCTCTAACTGCTGCAACATCAATAACACTGCTTATATTAATACCACAATGACAAACAAAAACACCTATTCGTGGTCTATCACCTCTTATATCTATCTCTTCAGGGATTAACATTTTTTTTGTTAATGTATTACGTGTAGATGAAAGGGCTGAACCGGATACAAGAGCTGCTGCACCTGCTTCAATTACAGTTTGTGGAATATCTTTAGGCCCCTGTAAAGCCCCGCAAACATATATACCCTTGCGTGATGTTGAAACAGGATTAAAAGTATCTGTTTTAACAAAATTCCCATCTGTAAGTTCAATTTCCAGTTTTTTAGTCAAATCTCTGGTTTCAGCATCAATCTCGATTCCCACAGAAAGAACAATTATATCGTAATTGTCACGGACAACCACACCTTTTGCTTCATCAAAATAGTCTATGACCGTTCCTTTTTCACCTTCAGAAAAAACTGAGTGAACACGGCATCTGACAAATTTTATCCCATATTTATCTTTTGCTTCATTATAACAATTTTCAAAGCCTTTTCCATGGGTTCTCATATCCATATAGAAAATTGTACATTCAAGGGATGGGTCGTGTTCTTTTGCTATGATCGCCTGTTTAATAGCGTACATGCAACAAACAGCAGAGCAGTGTGAGTTATTGCAATTATTGATATCTCTTGATCCCACACACTGAAACCATGCTACTTTATCAGGTTCTTTATGATCTGATGGTCTTATTAAATGCCCCTGATTAGGACCTGATGCTGATAACAATCTCTCAAACTCAAGTGATGTTACAACATCCGGATTATTGTCATAAGCATAATATGGATTTCCTGAAGGGTCATGAGCCTTGAATCCTGGGGCTAATATTATAGATCCCACATTCAGATCATGGGTTTTATCAGTATCATCGAACAAAATAGCATCAGCAGGACATTCTTTTTCACAATTCCCGCACTTATCTTTTGTTAACTTTATGCAATTAGCCGGGTCAATGCTGTATTTAAGAGGCACAGCCTGTGGATATAAAGCATAAATAGCTTTTCGTTTTACCAGTTTTTCGTTATAAACATCTTCTACTTTTTTGGGACATTTCTCGGTACAGGCACCGCATGCAATACATTTTTCCATATCAACATATCTGGCTTTTTCAAAAACTGTGACCTCAAAGTTACCAGGTTCCCCATTAACTTCTGTTATTTCTGAAAGGGTCAGTAACTCAATGTTTATATGCCTTCCAAGTTCAACAAGCTTAGGAGACATTATACACATTGAGCAATCATTTGTTGGGAAAGTTTTATCGAGTTGAGCCATTTTTCCCCCAATTGAAGGGGATTTTTCTACCATGTATACATAATAACCGGAATTAGCAAGATCAAGAGCGGACTGGATGCCTCCAATTCCACCTCCAACAATCATTACAGATCCGATAGTTTCTTTGCTGGACATAATTTCTTCCTTTAAATACTTAAATAAATTTTCTTTACTGAAATCAGCTACAGACCGTACTCAGCAAGATCAGGCCCAAGATAAGTTCGTTCCTCCTCACCAAGGACACCCATTGAAAGGCAAATCAGTGTCCATAAATGGACTGTGTAATATCCTCCCTCATGAATATGTGCCAGATCCTCAATCTGAGCATGGCAGTTATGACAAGGTGTGATAACATATGGAGCTTTAGTTGCCTTTATCTGATCATATTTGATTTTTCCGTAGATCTGACGAGGCTCTGTATATCCAGCCTGAAGTGCACCTCCTCCACCTCCACAACAGAAATTATTGGATTTGTTTGGATACATCTCCACAAGATTATCATCCCCAACAACTTTTTTAATAACATACCTAAGATCATCAGCCATTTTATCGCCCAATGATTTTCTGATAATGTTACATGGGTCCTGAACAGTGAATTTAATGTTATCTGTATTCCAATCTGAATTCACAGGAAGTTTTCCCTCTTTTATCCATTTCGCATAATATTCAATTATGCTTTTGAATTCGAAATTGTGAGGGATATTAAATTTTTGTAAACCCTGCCAAACAGCGAAGAATGAGTGACCACATTCAGTATTGATGAATACTTTGCAACCAAGCTCATCTATTTTTTTTACCTGGGCACGTATAATTTTTTCCCATGCATCATCATCAGCAAGAAACATACAATAGTTCTCACCACCCCACATATCAGAGTAATATGTCCAGTCAGCTCCTGCCATGTGTAAAATTTTCCACAAAGGAAGTAGTTCATCTGGCTCAGTTACAGGTTCACGAGAATTCTGATTTAATGCAAAAAAAGCTCCTTCTCTGTCAATATCTGCTTTTAGTGCTTGAAATCCATTCTGCTCTCTGCACTCTTCTGCAAGATCATCAACAGTAAACTGAAAATCCTCTAATGGAACTCCCATAGCACCACCTCTTGAACTAACATGATGGTCACATGAGCCTAAAATACCTTTCGGTCTCTCTTCTCTTGGCCACTGTGTTCTTAGCTGATAGATAAAAAGTGGAATATTAATCTCCATTGGGCAGACTTCCATACATCTCTTACACATAGTACAAATCCAGGTCCATGGATGCTTAAGAATATCTTCATCAAGACCTAAAACTGCCATCCTGATGAATTTTCTCGGATCCATGTCCATGATCCCGGTTGCCGGACAACCACTTGCACATGTAGCACAAGTAAGGCACAGATCAAGATTTCCTTTTGGAACCAGTTCCTTAACCATTTTCTTTACTTTTGATTCATTTGAAGTAATGTCTAAGATCTTTGTCATTATATTATTCCTATAATAAACGGTTAAAGGGTATCTCTAATAATCAGAGGTCCTTTGAATAGGCTGTAGATAAAAGTTTTGTGAAAATCCAAGGTGGGGATGCAAATTTATTAGGTATTTTTATTTTTTTTAACCGTAAGAATGCTGATGCCCACCCGGGACTCATTATTCTTACCTCAACCATATCCAGTTAAAAAAAACACCTGCCAATTGCTCCTGTAAATTTGTTTTTAATGAATTTCTATATAGTTAATACAAATGTGTCAAATTGATATTCCAAATGATCATTTTTTTGAATATTGAGTAATTATATAAAGGAAATATACATCTATTGACAAAAAGCATGTTTATATCCTAAAAGTTATAATTTCATTTTCACAACGAAAGAGATTAACAAATGATCACAGAAAAAAGTGTTAGCCTTACAGTTTTATTGCCGGCAGGACAACTTCCTTTAGACGTTATGGAAACAGCACATCATCTTGCAAAGAAGCATGGGTTTGGTATTTACCTTTCTACTGCCCAGAATCTTCGTTTGATCAATGTTCCGGAATCTGATGTAGAGACAGTGAAAACAACTTTGAAGAAATTGGATGTTGAATTCAAAGCACCGGGTAAATTTCCCCTCCCAAGGGTGTGTGTAGGAAAAGGACATTGTAATCTTGGTATTACTGATACCGATGCACTAAGTCACAAAATTCTTGATAAATTTTCAGGCCGGAAGAAAACTAAGGCAAAGTTCAAGATTGCAATAGCAGCCTGCGCCTGCTGCTGCTCCAACCCTAAAACCACCGATATTGGTATTATAAGCACACGTAACGGCTATCAACTGTTCGCAGGTGGCAAGGGCGGTTTGTCTCCTAAAGTAGGCCGTAGATTTGCAAAAAATGCAGATGATAGCAAGATCCTGGAATGTATAGAAACTCTGGTCGATTATCATGATAAAAAAACAAAAAAGAAACAACGGATGTACAAACTTATTGATGCTCCTGACTTTCCTCTGACTGTGCTATAAAAAAAACATAAACTTAAAGAAATTTGATCAATAAAAAAGGTAGCATAGTTTCTTGCTACCTTTTATTTTTTTACAATTCTGATTCGTTTATAAAACGCTTAATTTATAAACATTTACAACAGTTCTTTTTTTTGAATAAATCTGTTTTTCTGTCTTTTCGAACAACTTAAGTAGTCCCGGTCAAAAAGCAATTATTAGAAATTTCCGCTATTTTTTTTCTTAAAATTAGAGATATGATTAGAAAACAATATAAAAACGTTAAGAAATGTCTTAAAAAAAGTCGTCTTGTAAACTATTTTACATTAGGTAAATATAGTTTTTCTCCATATGTTGCCTGTGAACATGGTTGCTTATATTGTGATGGAAGATCTGAAAAATATTTTGTTTCAGGTGATTTTGAGAAAGATATTATCATCAGACCAAATCTTCCCGATCTACTGGGAAGTGAATTAAAAAAAATCAGGGAACCAGGTCTTATCTCTATTGGTTCAGGTGTGAGTGATCCTTATCAGTCAGTTGAAAAAGGTGAAGCTATTATGACAAAGTGCCTTAAACGAATTAGAGATAATAGTCGTCTGGGTGTTTCTGTGATGACAAAATCAAATCTGATACTAAGGGATATTGATATATGTGAAAAGATTCATGAAAAATCAGGTGTTATATTAATGGTTTCTTTAACTTCTCTTGATGAGAATATAAGACAAATTTTAGAACCTTCAGCACCTTCTTTTAGTGAAAGAGTGGAGCTTTTGAGAGAGTTTAAGAGTCGTGGAATGTATACAGGAGTTTTAGCCCTTCCTCTAATTTATGGAATAACGGACAACTTTAAACAATTAGAGTCATTATATGAAGTTTTAAAAGAAATTGATGTGAGACATGTCTACATACCTGATTCAGAAACGTATGTCTTCACAAGAGCAACAAAGATTATTGGTTTCTATTCACTGTATGAAAATATATTAGCAGCGATATTCGTTTTACCTGAATTTCAGGGAAAAGGTATAGGATCACAACTGATTGAGCATACCAAGACTCAGCGTAACCAGATAGAGCTTTCAGTTTATAAAGATAATGAATATAGTTACAATTTTTACAAATCACACGATTTTAAGTTTATTTGTGAACAACAGGATGAACATACCGGGTTCATGGAAATAACAATGGGCTGGAGTAAATAATAATCTGTTATAAAGATTTTACAGGCTACAAAGATGTAAATAAAATCCAAAAAAGGGGATAATAAAATGGCAGATGATTACTATATTGATTTAGAAAAAATAACCCTTGATGATTATAACGAGAGGTTAGAAAAAACGTATATTGTGAAAAGCCGAAAAATCCTGAAAGAGAACACCTGCGAAAAATTTAAGATTTTGAAGGATTACGGTATAAAAAATCTTCAGGATTGTCTTTCAATATTGAAAACAAAAGATAATGTGAAAGAGTTTGCAGAAAAATCTGGTCTATCAGAAGAATACCTGACAATCCTGAAACGAGAGATCAATAGTTTTAAACCTAATCCTTTAAATTTTAATAAGATCCCGGACATTACTTCTGCTATTTTGAAGAAGCTTGAAAAAATGGGAATTAAAAACACCAGAAAACTTTTTAATAAAATTAAAACAAAAGAAGATAGAAAAGAGTTTTCAGAGCAATCTGGTATTTCTGTTGAAGATCTTTTGGAACTGGTAAAGCTGACTGATTTGTCACGAGTTAAATGGATAGGTCCGATATTTAGCAGATTATTTTATGAATCTGGTGTTGATACAGTAAATAAAATGACGAAAGCAGAGCCTAAAGAGTTATTTATAAAATTAATAGAGATCAATAAAAAGAATAACTATACAAAAGCTAATTTCACAGAAAATGATGTAATGCTATGTATTGATGTTTCAAAGGATGTTCCTCAGGCAATTGAGTATTAGACTCCTATAAGGAAAAGATATGGCTAAAGGGAATAAATATTTATTATTTATGGGAACCTCTAATAATTAGAATTTTTGATGAAAAACAAGGCATAACAAAAAATAACGGGTTGATTTTACTACAGTTTTATTTTTGTTATAACGATGTGTTTCGCAAAAAGATCAGTTATTAGAGATTCCCTTATGATAAATTCATAAAAGGTTAAGAAAGCTTAATTTTATAAAGGGTTGTATTTTCACCATTTCTAATCTATCAGGATAATCGTTTTTTAAATTATTACCTGGTCAGTTCAGGTCAGTTTTTCATCATTTTAACAATATCTGTTATATTTTATTATAGTTTTGTTCTATATTAATTTATCATTTAAAAAGCTGTTTTTTATATTTATAAAATCATATTTACAGTATATTGACTGATGTTTTATTAATCATGATCTTTATGGAGTTTTTTATTGCAATATCTTTTCAGAAATATAATTTTAATTTTCTTTTTTTTCATAGCTTCCCAAAACGGTTTTGCTGAGAATCTTCTTGAAGATGATTTTTTCAACGGTTTTTCAGCTAAGTTTGAACTTTGTACTTTGGGAATAGCAACCAATAGCAATATAATACCTTTTACGGCTGATGATTATGAAGAGAGGAAAAACAATAACCAGAATATTTCATCCCTGACAAAAAACAGCCATTTTGTTTTTGCTGGTTCCAGTGATCTGCTTTTCAATATAGAATATACTTTTGAATCAGGAACAGTTTTATATTTAGGTACACCATTCTATGATGATGCAAGAGATGGGGTTACATTTGGTGTTGAAAAAGAGTATGACAACTTCATATCTGATTTTGCCTTTTTTGCAAATGGAAATGAAGTATGGAAAAACCCGTATCTTACAAACACAGACCGTACTGTTACTGATGAATTCAACATTGGATTTGTTTATAAATTAATAGAAATTTACCAAACAGGTTTTTCCACGAGCTTCAAATCAAAATACAGGTATATTGAAGATGATGATATTGGAAAAGAAGAGATTGATTTAAAAAGAGATGGATTTATTCATACAATCAAGTTTGACTATGATCATCAATTTAATACTGACGATGAAGAACCTCCAAATAATATAGTCTACAGTTTAACCTACAATCATGCTGATATGGAAGGTGAGAGTAATAGTTATTATAGTCTTCTGTTTGGGTTGAAGGGAACATATTGGTATGAGGATATATCTGTTGGTTTGATGACTAATATTGAAGGCAGAAAATACAAAAAAAGTAATCCGATTTTCAATATAAAAAAAGATGAAAATATACTGACAAATGGAGTTATGATCACATTTAACAACCTTGGTAAGAGCGGTAACTGGTATCTAAGAGGTGGTTTTTCGGTTGTAAATGTTTTTTCAAATATAGATTTTTATGAATCAGATAGTTTAATGTGCCTTGCTTCAATTGGCTATAATTTTCAATAACCCGGTAGATAATGTTTAATAAGTTAATAATAATACTATTTACATCTGTTTTTATACTTATGGAATTGTGTGTAAATAGTTTTCCATTAGAAAATAAAGTGATTTATGCCGGTATTTTTCCTGATAATAATCCCTTTTCCATACCTTCCTCAAGTAAGAAAAGATATAGAAAATCCAGAAATAAGAGGCGGTTAACTACAAATAATTTAAGAAAGAGTAGTAAATATATTAAAATAGTAGAAAACTTAAAGAAAATTATCTCAGCAAAGAAAAAAGAAAATCCATACTCAGAAATTCTTACATATTGGCAAATTGGAGAAACAGTCGCTAAAGTAACTTCAGACAGAGAAAAAAGTAAAGAATTTAATAAAAAGCTATTCAAACTTTTATCTTTTGACTGTAAAATTTCATTGGATAGTATTTATAATTCTGTAAAATTCTACCGGGTTTTTCCAATTCTCTCTGATGTATCCCCAAACCTTACCTGGAAACATTATATTAATTTGATAACAATAGACAATGAAAAAATAAGAAACAGTTTTCATAAACTATCAGTTGATAAAAAACTATCAGTTAGTGAACTTAAAAAGCTTATTAAGCAAAAATAAATATGAAAATAAAACAAATAATCCTTATTACTATTCTCATTATTTTGGGACTTTCATTCAATGTTAAAGCACAGGAAGAGTCTTTTGAGCCCGTTTTAGTTGGAATTGAAAATATTTATTATCATGCTGGAAAACTTAAATATTTTGATAAAAAAACAGCCGCTGTTACAAATGAAATACTCTCATCTAACAGTTGGAAACCCTTAGTAAAATTCAATAAAAAAGAGCTAACCTCCAAAAATGAGATATGGATAAAAGTTTTACTACCCCGGGAAAAATATTTAAACAGAGCCATTTCTATCCGATCATTTTTGAACAGCTATGAAGTATATTTAAATGATAAAATAGGTGAGCATAGTATAGAAGTGGAAGAGTCTGATTTTCGATATTATAACAATCATATAATATCTATTCCTGAAAGAGCTATAGAAAATGTATTAACATTAAGAATATTCTATAATATCCCTGCTAATTTTGGAAAAATCTACAACATAATGGTTGGTGAAAAAGAGGATCTTTATCAGGATATTATTGATGAACAAAATGTTTTTTTTAAAGATATAATTAACGAAATGTTTTTAGGTTTTGTACTTATAGTATTTGGCGTAGTTTCACTCTTTATATTTTTAATGCGATTTAAAAACAAGGATTATCCTTTTTTAACATTTGGATTTTTCGCATTTTTAGCAGGTGTTAGATATCTTTGTGGAATTCGCTTGCTTTTCTTTTTTAATATATCTCCAATAACATTTCTACTTATAGAAAATTTATCATTCTTGCTTATTCCTGTTACGCTTTTTGCCTTTGTTGAACAGATCTTTACATCAAATCGAAACAGAATCATCAGGGTAATCTGGCAAAGTCACTTATTAATCGCACTAATAGCTTTTTTTCTTATAATTAACAATATAAACTACGAACCATATGTTATAACGATATTATTTATAAGCTCAATAGTATGCTTCTATGTAATATATAAGTCTAAGAAAGATGTTTCTTTAAATATAAGAACACCTTTTCTAGCTTTTTTAACTATGTTAATAGGTCTTATCATTAACCAGATTTCTGAATCATTTTTTCAATTTTCCCCTATTAATATTATTGTTCAAAATATATTTAACAGAAATATTGATATTTTTGGTTGGGGAATATTAGGTTTAACCTTTGCTCTTTGCTATATTTTAATTAAACACTACACAATACTAATAAAAAATATGCAGAAAGTGTCAATTGAGCTTGTAAAAAACAGATCTGAGATTTTAAAACTGAGTCAGGCAAAACTTGAATCCCAGTTCGATGCTCTAAAAAACCAGTTAAACCCTCACTTTCTTTTTAATAATTTCAGTACTCTAATATCTATAATAGAAGAAAATAGTACTAAAGCTGTAGATTTCGTACAAGAGTTAGCAAATGTATACAGATATATTTTAAAAACAAGAATACAGGAACATGTATATCTAAGTACTGAAGTTGAGTTTGTTTATTCCTACGAGTTTCTTATGAAGCAGCGTTTTGGTGATAATATAAAATTAAATGTGAATGTTTCTGAAGAATATTTAACCTTGAAAATACCACCATTTAGTCTTCAGCTTTTAATAGAAAATGCCATAAAGCATAATGTTATTTCCATAAAAAAACCTCTTACAATAGATATTTTTGTGGAATATGAATATATTATTGTAAAAAATAACCTTCAAAAGAAAAATGTTATTGAAAGGTCAACCAATATAGGCCTTTCAAATATCGTTGAAAGATATAAATACTTCACTAAAAGAGAGGTGTTTATTGTACCTGATGAAAAAAACTTCACAGTAAAACTTCCCCTGTTAAAAAGAAAGGAGTGGTTAAATAATGAAATTAGTAATAATTGAAGATGAACAGGCTGCATCAAAAAGACTTAAAAAGATGATTAACAAATTAGATCCTGCTTTTGATATTGAAATAATATTAGACAGCGTTGAGGATAGTGTTAACTGGTTAAACAGTAATGAAGACCCTGATCTTATAATTGTTGATATACATCTTTCAGATGGACTTTGTTTTGAAATATTTGAAAAAGTTACAACTGAATGCCCTGTTATATTTACAACTGCATATGATGAGTATGCTGTAGAAGCATTCAAGTTGAATAGTATTGATTATCTTTTGAAGCCTATTGAAGAAAAAAAGTTAGATAAAAGTCTGATAAAATTTAGAAAACTTAAAGAAAAATATGGGAAGGGCAGAACAGAAAAACTTGAAGATTTGTTAAGGCACTTTCAATCAAGTCAGGATTATAAATCAAGATTTCTTGTTAAATCAGGGCAGTCCTTTAGAGCTATATCAATTACAAATATCTCCTATTTTTTTATTGAAAGTCAGATTGTCTTCTTGATAACAGACGAAAAAAGAAAATTTATCGTTGAACATAGTCTTGATGAACTTGAAAAACTACTAAATCCAGAAAATTTTTTCAGAATAAACAGACAGATGATATTATCTTTAAAGTGCATTACTTCGATTAATCAATATTTCAATAGTAGACTAAAACTGACACTTACACCAGATTATGATGAAAATGAGGTGCTTGTAAGCAGGATGAAAGTTTCAGAATTTAAAAGATGGTTGGATAAATAGTTTGAAAGTTTATTGGGAAGTTCTAATAACTACATTTTTATAAAACTAAAAGCTTTTATAATCTGTATTTCAATCAAAATTATTAGAGGTTACCCTATAAATTACTATAAACAAAATCATTAACAAATAGAGCAAGTTATGTTAGAACATTCCTTAATTATTAAGCCTATAATGAAGAGTGAAGGAATGAGTAAAAAAAAAATTAGAAAACTAAAAGGGGACGAGGATCTTTTTGATATATTCGGTTGTGATGATGATATTAATGAAGATGAAGATATATCAAAGGATGTGTTATTAAACAAACACGGTGTTCCTGTACTAAATAATGATATAGGAAAGCTTAAAGGTAAAAATCATAATACACTTTTGAGAGAAAAAGGACTGTATAAAAAAACTGGAAAAAAACAGACAGTAGACAAAAAAATCAAAAATTATCCAGCACCTGAATTAGACCTGGATCTACACGGATTCACAGCAATTGAAGCTGAGTTAAGTGCAGATTCGTTCATAAGATCTGCACTTCAAAAAGGATGTCTAACATTAAGAATTATCGTAGGTAAAGGCACCCACTCTGAATTTGGTGCTGTTTTACCTGACGCAATTGAAGATTTGATTCTTAAACTTAAAAAAGAAAAAGTCGTTCTCTCATATCGATGGGAAAAAAAAATTAAAAGAAAAAGTGGAGCAATTATAGTATATCTACCATGATTACATCTCACCTGTTCCTGATGTATTACACTCATCTTTCAGATTTAAAGGAATTTGAATCTCTTTATCATATTTAAAGTATCGACCTGTTATGAAGTCAACAGCAAATGAAGGCCACAGCAAAAAATTTACCCAAAATGATTTAGTTATTGTCTTATTAATATCAAAAGAAGCAACATCGTAACAATCATCGCTTACTTTGATTGTAACACCTTTATAGGACGATACCGCTTTTATAGTTGTTGGAATTCTCGTTACATATGAACCTTTTGGTCCAATGACCTCAACTTTAATATTCTCAAAACCTTTTTGAGTTGTTAAATTTATATCCTGAGGAGAGCTATTAACAAGAGTACTACAGCCGCAAATGAAGAATAACAAAATTAAAACAGATATTAAGCGAATCATATTCCCTATCCTCTATTTAAAATTTGAAATGCATTTAGAAATTTTGAATTATTATAGATTAATTAAATATCATTTTCAAGATATTCAATCGTCGTTAGAGGTTTTGGATTGAAATAATATAAAAAATTAAATAGATGAGCTACTTAAATAGACACTTTTTGTAGAAAAACAATTGACTAATTAGGATGCATTAAAAAATTGTATTAAAAAACAAAAAACCCGTCATCATTTAAATGATGACGGGTTTGTTCTTATACAAAATCTATATGATAATACTATTATTTTTCAGCTTTAGGTGCTTCAGCTAAAAGAGCTTTCATATCACCACCAATAGTTGCTAATTCAGCTAATATAGCTGCTTCATTACTTGAAACGCTTTTAGTCTTAATAATAACTTTTTCTACAAGACCAGTTTTAACGTTGTAAAGTCCACAAGTAATTCTTAATTTTTTTGAATAACCAAAAGAATACCAATTTCCATATCCATCAACATTAATAACTGCAACATATTTTGGCTTGAATTTTAGCTTAAGCTGTTTAGATGCAAGAGAGATTATCTTTGCAGTAGCATCGATAATCTTTGGTAGCTCTGAAGACCCATGGTAACCAACATCTTTTTTGAAATCATAAGTTTTATGAAAAGAAACCATATGATACATACCACGTGCCATTCTCCATGACATGCTACCCATACCCATTTTTTCAAGAACAGGCTGAAGAGGCTGAAGAGAAACTCCCTGCTTTCCGAAAGCTGCTACAAATCCACCAAGTAGTGCTGCTGATTGTGCTAACTTATCTCCAGGTAGTCCCCATGTAGATGCAGGCATAATTACGATTTTATCTTTTGTAAAGTTTGGCAGATCAGCGTCTGTTCTGATGTGTTGCTTTACTCCACCACATCCTGTAAGTCCAACAACAACCATAAATATCACTAATGCCATTGCTAATTTTAACGTTTTTTTCATGTTTTCTCCCCTACATTTTATTATTCATTAACTATTAACTTATCCGAATATTAATAGTTAACTTTAAAATACATGTCAACAAAATTAATTGTCAAATGTAATGAACAGTACATTTGACAACAAAATACATTTTCAGAAAAGATAAAAATAATTATTTTTGTATTGAACAGTTTGGATTGCAAATGGGAGCTTTAGCGGGTTTTATTGTACTGAAAATTATCATATGTATTTTATTTTACATAGCTGTGATCTATTTCATATGAAGTGCTATGTAATTGTGCATGAAAATGATAGCTGGTATTTGTTGTTATTTAAGTTGGTTATATTTTTTTATTTACGTTTATTTTAAAATCATTCAATTTCTTTTATCATTCAATAATCATTTCCATCTCAACCTCAATCTCTTCTGCGGAACTATCTTTTTTATTATCCAGTTGAATTTCTTTTACAGTACATTTTGATTTGTTAGTTTCTATTGTTATTTCTGAATTTGTACCGGCTATAAAAGTTCCTTCATTAAGATGTTTTCCAACATTTACAATTGCAATTCCTGGGTTTTCCGATATCCACTTTTCAAGTTCAGCCAGCTCCTTAAGACCTTCATCAATTTTAGCTTTTAATTCCCCCAGGGGTTTACTCATTTCAGCAACTTTCACAATTGGCTTATCCTGGTCCTTTAAAATACTTTTAATCCTTTGATCCATTTTCTTTATTTTATCAACACAGGTTTTTAAAATAGCTTCCTGTGTAACTAATTTATCTTTTTGACCTGAACCCTCAAATTGTTTTATTTTAGTTCGTGACTCTTTTTCATCTTCAAGATTTTTATTTTGCTTCTTAGTTAAAGCAATAATATCATTATGGTACGCCTTAAGCTCATCATTATGGCTTTTAATATCATTCATACACTGTTCATATTTTTCTCTGTTATCAAGATCTGCTTTTCTTAAACTCTGAATTTCTTTATCGATATGATCAATTCTACCAACAGCTAATCTGCAAGGTTTTGAGTGGTTTGTACCTATTTCATTAGCTGTAATACCCTTTCTTGCAACTATCTGACAATTAGAAATCTGTCCTCTTTCAACTGAAACTGTACCACTGGTAGATATTTTTGAATCTATCAGTTGCTTATTTACGATTACATTACCAAGAGCATTAATGGAAGCATCACTTATAAAATTAGCAATTACAGAACCTTTTGTAATGATTGTCCCTCCTATAATACCATTTTTGATAGTGACATCTCCTGTTGCTGATATAATTCCACCTTCAACATCACTCACTTCGATATTAACACCTTTTACTTTAAATCCACTCAGGATCTTACCTGGAATCTTAATATTTCCATTGAATTTGACGTGACCTGTGCTGTAATCAACATCACCCTTGATCTCATGTTGCTCGTAAATTTCTATTTTTCCTACAACAAGAGTTGGTTGTCCATTCACCTTAGCATATAATTTGAGGTTATCACTTGAAAAATAGGTCCCGGTTCCACCCCCTAATTTTTCATCCGTAACAACTTCCACGGGAATTGCTTGCCCAAAAATATCTTTACCAGGAATTCCTTTTTTTAGGGGGAACTTTTCAGCTATCAAATCATCTTTTTTTACCTGGGGAACTTCACCACGATCTCTGAAATCTATCATACCAAAAGAATCCACTTTACCAGCATCTAAAAACTCCTCCTGAAAATAGGTTTTAATTATAGCATTTTTTCCAGGTATTGCTGGAGTACCTGTGGCAATCAATATTTTTTTTTCATCATATGGATCTTTATTTATTTGTTGCCTGATGGTTTTATCGTCTACTAAACCATTTTTAACCAAACCATCTATTATAAGTCTTTCAATTTGTTCATATTTAACTGTATCCTTAATATCACGCGATGGAATTTCAGGAATATGTAAGTATGCTTTAACTCTGTCATTGGAGAAAATTAATTCAGGTTTTTTTATTATTCTAATCTCTTCTTCAATAGCATCCTTTTTCTCAACATCAGGTTTTGTTTTTTTAGGTATATCATTTTTATCAGGATTTAATTTCTTCTCAATTTTCTGTTGTTCCTCTTCAGAAATCTTCTTACTTTCAGATTTAAGTTTTTTTTCTATTTCAGCAATTTGATTGTTATTAAGAATTGATTTTTCACCTAAAATGTCATTAATTTTTTGAATTTTTTTGTTTTTGGTAAAAGACTGGAGTTGTTTTTTTAAAGCATTTTCTATATCAGCTTTTTCAAAAGTTCCATTTTGAAGAAGAGTTTGTGCAATATACTTATCTTTTTTTCGTATCTCTTTAAACAACAAAACTTTATTGTGAAGATCTATAATATCTTTGTTAAGAAGTTTTTTCTCAACAAGGTAATCTTCAAATGTAATATTTACTCCTTGTTTTTGCAACTTCTTCATTTCAGTTAAAGAATTATCAAGTTCTTTTTTTGTTAATATCTTCTGTTTCATTGCAAATTCATATATAGATGCTGTATTGATTGAAGAAGTATCTGATTGCACTTCATTGGATTTGTCTTTACTTGAATCAACTTTACTCAGAGGTACTGCTTTATTTTCAATAAACTTTAAAACTTGTTCATAATCACTTCTTTCATTTTGAATCTCTAAAATCGCTAAGTGTTGTCTTTTTGTTATAGCTTCATCATTAATAAGTATTTTACCTAAACTAACTATATTTCCCTTCTCTTTTTCTGCCTGTTGAAACTGTAATCCATTTTCAACATCCTTTTTCGTAACAAAATTTTTACCCTTAGCAATTTCACCATACTCTTTGTCATATTTATCTATGGATTTATATATTTCCAGGATTTTATCTGAGGAGACCCCTCCTTTATTAATAAGTATCTCTTCTATTGTTATATCAATTTCTTTAGACCTCATTCGATCTACATAAAATATTATTTTGCTTAGTATTGGCTCCTTAATAAGTTTTTTGGAAAGAAGAATTTCTGCGATAAAAGGTAATTTATTTCTATTTTTTATTGAAACTTTGAAGGTTAGATCGCATTTTTTGCATTTAAGTGATTTTCCTATTACATCATCATTAGCTTTATATTTTGCTATGCAATATGGACAGTAGGTAACAATCATCTACAGGAAACTCCTTAAGAATAATAGAAACATTTAGTTATATTGTTATAGAATAGATCATATTAAAGTGTTTTGCAACTTAATGTACCACTCATTTAAGGCTATTAACATAAAAAAGCATTTTTTTTTATAGATCAAATATTATCTTGTAAGTACTATAAATATATTTTATTTTATGCGAAATATTTTAGCTTCTCAAATTTAAAAGTGAGTAAATAATGAAATTTGAATATTTAATCTTTATCATATTCTTAGGTTTCCAAATTACATCTGCCCAGAGTTTTAAAGTGAAATGGGTTAATGATGGTGACACAATAATATTAACAAATAAGAAAAAAATAAGATATATTGGAATAAATACACCTGAAGTTGATCATGGTAATATAAAATCTGAACCATTTGCACATGTTGCAAAAAAAGCAAATGTAAATATGGTTATGAAAAGTTTCATAAATTTAAAGTATGATTTTGAAAAAAAGGATAGATATGGGAGAATTCTTGCCTACGTTTTTTTAAAAGACGGGAATTTTGTAAATGCCGAATTAATAAAAAAGGGTTTGGCTCACTGTCTTACAATAAAACCAAATATTAAATACAAAGAATTGTTTTTAAGACTTCAAAGGACAGCAATGGATAAAAAAATTGGAATTTGGAGAGATTTCAAAAACATAAAGAACAGATACATTGGAAATAAAAATTCTTTTAGGTTTCATAAGGCAACTTGCAAAAATGGAAATAAAACAAGTCTAAGAAATATAATTAATTTTTCATCAAGATTTGAGTCTTTCTATGAAGGTTATGCCCCTTGTAAAAAATGTAATCCCTAAATAATATTTATTATTAAGATAAAACCTAAATACACTATAGGGAACCTCTAATAATTAAAATTTTGGATGAAATACAAGGTATTTCTAAAAATAATGAGCCGACTTTATTACAGTTTTTTTTAGAAATAACAAAGTATTTCGGCAAAAGAGGAGTTATTAGAGGTTCCCTATAACCATAAGTATCAATAATATTGAGATATCTTCCAAAAAATTTTCGAAAAAAAAATTAATAATTGTTAATTTTCTACATATTTTTCCTTTTTATCCGATTTAAAGAATGTTATGAATTTTTAATCGTTAATTTAATAAATTATAAGATTTATACTAATGCAGATTGAGATTTTTTAATAATTATCTCCAAATTACAGGGGAAATAATGAGTCTAAAGATCAAATTTTTCATACCTGTTTTTTTGCTTATTTCACTGGTGATGGCAATCACTATTATCTTTTCTCATAACGGTACTAAACATACAATAGAATCACTTTTGTATAAACAGATTGAACTACAGGCTGATACTACTGAAACCTTAGTCTCCTCCTGGATAAAAAGAAACAGAGTCGATATTGAAATCATGGCAAGAAAAAGTGAGATCAAAGCTCTTTTCGATAAGAAAATATCTAAAAAACAATATAAAATAGTTCTGGAAAATCTTAATAGTGTTGTAAGAGCTCACAACACATATGAACTCATTGGTATTTTTGATACTAAAGGTGATCAGGTATTAACAACTATGAAAAATTCTGCCTCTGTTAATACTTTTGACAGAGCTTATTTCAAGAAAACACTAACCGGGTATACTGTGGTATCAGATATAATTTACAGCAAATACACAAAAAATCCTGTGTTTGTAATATCAGCACCTATATATTCAAATAATGAAATAAAAGGGACCTTAATTGGTGTTATTAAAATTGCCAATTTTATAAAAACTTTTATTGATAAAGTGAAAATTGGAAAACTTGGTAAATCTTATATTTTCGATAGTAATGGCTTGACTCTGTCATTTAAAGACAAATCAAAACTTATTGATATAAATAATCCTGAAACCGGATTTTCAGGAATAATGAAAAATCATAGTTTTGGTGTTTTTAAGTGTAAGCACAATAACGATGGTAAAATTGTAGTCCTGAAAAAAGTAAGTGATCTTGGTTGGATAATTGCTATCTCTGCTGTGGAAAGTGATTTTTTTAAAGCTTTAAATCACCACAGGGAGTTTATTATAGTTCTCTCTTTTTGGATGGCAGTTATTCTTGGTGCTGGTATTTGGTTCATGATTTTAAGATTTGTGATTAAACCAATCGGAACAATCGTAACACATATTAGAGGAATTGATGTTGATAAGGACACTCTTAAAAAAGAAATTCCTGTTAAATCAAACGATGAAGTTGGTGAGCTTACAAAAACTTTAAATCATATGGCACTGAAACTAAACCAGAGCATGTTTAATCTGAAAAACGAAGTTCAGGAAAAAAAACTTGCAGAAGAAGCACTGATGGCAGAAAGAGATAACTCCTCAAATATTATATATAACTCTCCTAATATTATTTGCGAAATCGCTCCCGATGGTTCAACCATATTCATTAATCCAACAGGTTTAAGGTTAACAGGTTATAGTAAGAAAGAGATATTAGGAAGAAACTGGTGGCAAATATTAGGTTCCAAAAATGAAGTAAAGAAATTTGAAAATCTCTTAAAACTTCTTGAGAAACAAAATATTAATGATTACGAAATGGCTATAACATCCAGGAATGGATCTATTCACACACTCTCATGGACATACATCAAGAAATTTAATGAAGCCGGAGAATTTACTAGTACAATTGGAATTGGTAATGATATTTCCAGAAGAAAAATTGTAGAAAAACAGCTTAAAAAAGCTCATAGTGAAATGGAAAAAAGAGTTCATGAGCGTACAAGAGAACTTGTACTGGCAAATGAGGCTGCATCAGAATCAGCAAATGCAAAAAGTGAGTTCCTTGCAAATATGAGCCATGAGATCAGAACACCGATGAATGCAATTATTGGTATGTGTGATCTTGTTTTAGATACAAACCTTTCGAAAAAACAGAACAATTTTATTAAAATTATCAGATCTTCATCCAGATCCCTTCTTGAACTGATTAACGATATTTTAGATTTCTCAAAAATTGATGCAGGAAAACTTGTTTTTGAAAATTTAAAATTTAATCTAAGAGATATTATCGAAGAAGTTACTGATATGTATCTTGATAAAAGCCTTGAGAAAGATATTGAACTAATAGTTGATATAGATCCGGATGTGCCCAGAGAGGTTACAACTGATCCCCTGAGACTTAGGCAAATTCTTGTAAATTTGATTACCAATGCATTTAAATTTACATCGGAGGGAGAAATTTGTATTTCCGTCAGGAAGAATTTTGTTAAAGACAATAATGCTGAAATTGAGTTTTGTGTTCGTGACACTGGTATTGGTATTAAAGAGGAACTTTCTAATAAACTTTTTGATGTTTTTGCACAAGCAGATGGTTCAACTACAAGAGAATACGGTGGCACTGGTTTAGGTCTTGCTATATGCAAGAAGATTGTTGATCAGATGGATGGTAAAATATGGATATTAAGTGAATTTGGTGTTGGAAGTTCCTTCTATTTTACAGTAAACCTTGAAGTTGTGAATAGTATAAGAGTTAATAAAAATAAGGCACCTCACGAACTAGAGAAATTGAAAGTTTTAATAGTGGAAGATAATCCTTCGACAATGTTAGTCTTAAAAAGGTTTATTGAATCTTTTGGTTTCAAGGCAGCAATGGCCACTAATGGTGAAAATGCTATTGAGATGTTTAAAAAATCACCGGATGGTGAATATGGCCTTATTCTTATGGATGTTAAACTACCAGGAATTGATGGTATTTCAACCTCAAAAATAATAAAACGTACAAACAGAGAAATAATACCTCCAATTATCGCTATAAGTAACTTAGGTAATAATATAGAAAATGCTAAACAGGTTGGTATCGACAGTTATATGATTAAACCAATTAAACAATCACTGCTATTTGACACAATTATGCAGAATTTAGGTTATCCCACGAACTCGGTTCCTAAAAAGAAACCTGATCTGTTCTCATCGGGTGAATTTAATAATACAAAGATTTTACTGGTTGAAGACAATGCAATCAACCAAATGGTAGCATGTGAAATACTTCTTTCAGCTGGAATATCTGTGGACAAAGCTGCAACCGGGCTTCAGGCCATTGAAATGGTTCAGGAGCACAGAGATTATAATGCAATACTTATGGATATTCAAATGCCAGAGATGGATGGTATTGAAGCTACCAAAATTATAAAAAAGAAAATGAATATAAAAAATATTCCCATAATTGCTATGACAGCTCATGCAATGTACGGAGACAAGGAAAGGTGCTTTGAGGCAGGGATGGACGATTATGTTCCGAAGCCAATAGATCAGAAAGAGTTGTTTAAAGCTTTGCGAAAAAATATTTTCAAATTTGAAGTAGAATATGAAATTGAAAATGAAACAGAAGATCATGAACAAAATAAGTTACCCGGACTTAATGTAAAAGAGGGTGTTTTAAGGTTAGGTGGAAATCAGGAAATTTATAGTGAAATAGTTAATGAATTTTGTAAGACATTTAACAATTTTGCAAAAGATTTTGAATCTTTTTTATCCAAAGAGTCGTATAGTGATGCCAAAATGCAGGCACATTCATTAAAAGGAGCGGCTGGTAATATATCTGCTGATGGACTATATTATACAGCAAAATTACTTGAAAAAGCATGCATGAAAGAGGATAAAGATCATCTTTTTAATATTTTACCTGAGATAGAAGAACATATAAATGAAATTAAAAGTTCAAGTAAACTTATTAAAACAAATAAAAAAAATGGATCTCTGAAAAGTGAAAAAATTGAAATTTTTGATATTGTTAAGAATTTGTCCAAAAGCCTTGATGATTCAGATCCGATTGAATCAGAGGTTTATCTAAATAAATTTAAAACATATGTTTTACATAATATATATGATACTAATTTACTTCTAATAGAAAAGAAACTTGTTTCATCTGTAACAAATTATGATTATGATAGTGCTAAAAATCATTTGAATAATTTTTCAAAAGTCCTAAAGAGTTCCTGATTTATATGAATAAAACCTTCAAACAGAAATCAAAAACATTTGTTTTAAGATGTTACTGGGATCTCTGGAATAGTGAAAAATCAGCAAATGCATACAAATCATTGTTTGAAATGGGTTTTACAGATCAAACAATGCAGGATTTTGCAATCGGATGGAATTCAAAAAATGTTCGTAAACCCTATAGTTCTTTTGGGCTATCAGGTGGAAAATTTGAAATTCCAAAGGGTATAGTTTTTCCCTATTTAATTGATAAAGAAGTGCATGGTTTCAAAATATTCTCATTGTCTTTTGATGAAATCTTTAAAATGCTCCATGGTTCATACCTTCCTATTATTTTTGATACAGGGAAAAGCATTACTGTTATTGTACAAAATGAGATAACAGGTATTTTAATATCCCAGGTATTCAAAAACAAAGTTAATGTTATTATTACAGGTCTTGAGATAAATGATAAAATTGAAGGTCTGATTAAAAGATCTGATTCAATAATAGTAGAGAATATTCATACAGACCTGATTCCACGGGATAAAACGAATTTTTATATATATAATAGTTTTGAAAGTCTGGTAGAATTGCTGAAATCTTTTTAAATCAAATGTTTTGCTGAAAAAAAAGGATTAAAAGTTATCACAGTTACCATCGTTTACAACATTGCAATTATTTTAAATATTAATCATTATTGTTTTTAGATGAAATAACTCAAATTCAATTTTCTATTCTCTTAAAAACGGTTTATTTAAGGTTCCCTTGAGCTACCATAATTCAATTATAATTACCTCCATTCATCAATGTGATTGAACAGTGTTTTCCCAATAAGAAAAAAAGAGGAAAAACCTTCTTGACAAAGATCAAAAAATTGAGATAACGTTAACGTCAACTTATAAATATATTTTTTCAGATTAAATTTTTAATGTTTTTTATATAAATAATATCAGGGACTTGAATTAATTCATCTTCCTATATTTGGCTGATTGTCCATTGTTTTTGTTTGATCAAATAGCGACTGAGCGCTCGGTTGCTAATTTAATAAACTGGAGTTATCAGTGCTTTTTGCTGATTTTGTAATAAATTATTTTTGCTTTTCAAAAATTATTATTAACCAGGTTCAAGACATTTAGTATTGAACTCATCTCATTAAAGCGGAGGGGTAATGAGCCAGAATTTTAACATGACTGATTATGACAAAGAGTATAGCGAATTTAAATGGGATATTCCCGAAAAATTTAACTTTGCTGGTGATGTAATTGACAAATGGGCAAAAGATCCCAACAAACTCGCAATACAATGGGTTGATGACGATGGTAATGAAAAAACAAGAACCTTTACAGAACTATCATCAATATCCAAAAAAGTTTGTAATGCTTTTACAAGAATGGGGATTAAAAGAGGTGATGTATTAATAATAATGCTTGGTAGAGAAGTTGAATGGTGGGAAATATTCACAGCATGCGTAAGAATGGGTGTTGTAATATCACCAGGTACTACTCAGCTTACTTCTAAAGATATTAAATACAGAATGAACTATTCAAAATCAGTTTGTTTCATAACTGATAAAGATAATGCTCCAAAACTTGAAGAAGTAGAGAGTGATTGTGAACTATTAAGAACTAAAATAATTATTGGTTCAAAAAGAGATGGATGGTTAAATTACGATGATGAAATAGCTAAAGAAAATGATTCTTTTGAAACCGCTGATACAAGACATGATGAAGAATCAATGGTCTACTTTACATCAGGAACCACCGGTAATCCAAAAATGACCTTACACACTCATTCATATGGCCTTGCTCATCAAACAACAGGTAAATACTGGCTTGACCATAAACCTGAAGATCTTCACTGGAATGTTAGTGATAATGGCTGGGCCAAAGCCGCATGGAGTAGTTATTTTGGACCATGGAATATGGGAGCTGCACTATTCATTCATTGCTCACCCGTATTTACACCTGAAAAAACCCTTGAACTTCTTCAAAAATACCCAATAACAACAATGTGCGGTGCACCAACAATTTACAGACTTCTTGTCCTTCAGGACCTATCAAAATATTCATTTCCTGAACTTCGTCATTGTGTTGGAGCTGGTGAACCTCTTAACCCTGAGGTTATTGAGATCTGGAAAAAAGCTACCGATACGATTATTCGTGATGGATATGGACAAACTGAAAGTGTTCTCCTTTGTGGAAGTTATCTTTGCATTGAACCAAGATTTGGTTCAATGGGTAAACCTTCACCTGGTGTAGACCTCCAGATTATCGATAATGATGGTAATATTTGTCCTCCTGATACTGAAGGTGATATCGCTATCAATGTAAAAGTTAAACCTGCTGGTCTTTTTAAAGAATACTGGAATGAACCTGAAAAAACTGCTTCATGCTACAATGGGGATTGGTATTTAACCGGAGACAGAGCAACCCGTGATAGTGATGGATATTTCTGGTTTGTTGGTCGATCTGATGATGTTATTCTTAGTTCAGGATATAGAATAGGGCCTTTTGAGGTAGAAAGTGCACTTATTGAGCATGAGTCAGTTGCAGAATCTGCGGTTGTTTCAAGTCCGGATGAGAAACGTGGTGAAATCGTTAAAGCCTTTATTGTTCTAGCTCCTGGTTTTACAGCTGGAGATGATCTAAAAAAGGAGATTCAGGACCATGTTAAAAAAGTTACAGCTCCATATAAATACCCAAGAGCTATAGATTTTGTTACTGAACTTCCAAAAACAGTAAGTGGTAAAATAAGACGAGTTGAATTAAGAGATGCAGAATGGAAATAGCATAATATAATTAAAAAGAAGCAGTATGGTTTTGAATCATACTGCTTCTTAAAAGACCTCTTTGACATCTTATCTTACCTAAAAATCATAAAGTATCGTTTTTTTCAAAACTATCCTGTAGCAAATAATTAGAGTGATAATTTTGGAAAAACCAGATACTTAAGGGGTAACTCTAATTATTAGAATTTTGGATGAAAATACAAGGCTTGACCAAAAATAACGAACCGATTCGGTTATAAAACGTTTTTCTTTATAGCCATTACAGCAGTTTTTTTGGTAATAAAGAAGTATTTAGCCAAAAGACAAGTTATTAGAGATTCACTTAAATTATAATTTTTTTTATATAGAGGAATAAACTATGAAAGAAGCCGTAATAGTAAGTGCTGCAAGAACTCCATTAGGAAGTTTTGGTGGTTCATTAAGCACAATAGCTGCAACAAAATTAGGTGGTATTGTTATAGAAGAAGTTATTAAAAGAGCTGGAATAAATAAAGAGGAAGTTAATGAATGTATAATGGGTATGGTTCTACCATGTGGTAGTGGACAGAATCCTGCCAAACAAGCTGTTGTAAAAGCAGATATGCCTTGGGAAGTTGAAGCAGTTACCGTTAATAAAGTTTGTGGATCTGCTCTTAAAGCAATTATGTTAGCAGCACAGGCTATTCAGTGTGGTGATGCAGATGTTGTCGTTGCTGGTGGTATGGAAAATATGAGTAAGACACCATATTTTATGGAGAAGGCTCGTTTTGGTTTCAGAATGGGACCTGGAAAAATTGAAGATCATATGATTCATGATGGCTTGTGGGATATTGTAAATGATTTTCATATGGGAATGTCTAATGAATTATGTTCTGAAAAATGGGAGATGGACAGAGAATCCCAGGACAGATTTGCTGCTGAATCATACAGAAGAGCCCTTTCTGCAATTAAAGACGGAAAGTTTAAAGACCAGATAGTACCTGTTGAAATTCCACAAAGAAAAGGTGACCCTGTAGTCTTTAGTGAAGATGAATGTCCTAAGGATACATCTTATGAGCAATTTGCAAAAATGCGACCTGCTTTTAAAAAGGATGGAGTTGGAACTGCGGGAAATGCTTCTATAATAAGTGATGGGGCTGCAGCAGTTCTGATTATGTCCAGAGAAAAAGCTGAGGAATTAAATTGTGAGATTATGGCTACCATAGGTTCGCAATGTTCTTACGGCATAGATATGAAGCATGTACTTATGGCTCCAATTTATTCAATTCCAAAATGTCTTAAAAAAGAAGGTCTTGAAATATCCGATGTAGATCTTTTTGAGATTAATGAAGCTTTTAGTGGTACTTCTGTTGGTATTAACAAAGTTCTAAAACTTGATCCTGATAAAGTTAATGTTAATGGTGGCAGTGTAGCTTTAGGTCATCCTATCGGTGCTTCTGGATGCAGAGTTCTTATAACTCTTCTTTATGAAATGATAAGGCAGAATAAAAAAACAGGTCTTGCTTCACTTTGTTTAGGTGGTGGTGAAGCTGTTTCTTTAATTATAAAAAGATAATTAATATTTAAATATACGGAGTTTAATCAGTCATGGATATTAAAACGTTTGGTGTTATTGGATCAGGTCAGATGGGAAATGGAATAGCACAAGTTGCTGCAATGAGTGGGCTTGATGTTATTATGAGTGATATAAGTCTGGACTTTGCTGAAAAAGGTCTTGCAACAATATCTAAAAATCTTGATAGAAATGTTTCTAAAGGTAAGATGACGGAGGATGAAAAAAACACTATTTTAACCAGAGTTTCAGTAACATCTGATCTTAATGATATGTCAGGAGTAGATTTTCTGGTTGAAGCTGCAGTTGAAAGAGAGGAT
Source organism: Desulfobacterales bacterium (assembly GCA_024226555.1). GTDB lineage: Bacteria > Desulfobacterota > Desulfobacteria > Desulfobacterales > JAAELO01 > JAAELO01. Next base: position 113,038 of record JAAELO010000822.1, read on the forward strand.
CTTAAGTTCCAGATATTCAGAGATCTTGATGAAATATGCCCTGATCATGTTATTCTTTCAACAAATACATCTTCTATTCCTATTGGAAGGATAGGTGCACAAACAAAAAGGCCTGGGAAGGTAATTGGTATGCACTTTATGAATCCTGTTCCAGTGATGAAACTTTGTGAAGTTATTAGAGGTCTTGCAACATCTGACGAAACTTTTAAAGTTACTATGGATCTTTGCGAAAAATTCAATAAAACTTCAGCGGTATCAAACGATTACCCTGGTTTTATTGCGAACAGAATATTGATGCCAATGATTAATGAAGCTATATTCTGTGTTTTCCAGAACGTAGGATCACCCGAAGATATAGATACAGTAATGAAACTTGGTATGAATCATCCAATGGGCCCTCTTGCTCTTGCGGATTTAATAGGATTAGATACATGCCTTGCTATTATGGAAACACTTCATGATGGTTTTAAAGACTCAAAATACAGAGCATGTCCACTTTTAAGGCAATATGTTGAAGCTGGCTGGTTAGGAAGAAAGTCGGGCAGAGGTTTCTACAAATATTAGAGAGTCTCTGATAATCTCTTTTTGGAGAAATTTCTGTGTTATCTCAAACAATTACTATTTGTAATATATTAAGAGGAATTTAAAAATGTCTTTTCTACTTACAAAAGAACAGCTAATGATCCAGAAAATGGCAAGGGAGTTTGCCAGAAAGGATCTTGCACCAAAAGCTGCAGAAAGAGATCTTAATCACGAATTTCCAGGTGATAGTCTTGCTAAAATGGGAGAGCTGGGATTTATGGGAATGCTTGTTTCTGAAGAGTATGGTGGAGATAACTTAGGTACGATTGCATACTCATTGGCATTAACTGAAATAGCTGCTGCATGTGCTTCAACTGCAGTAGTGATGTCAGTTCATAACTCAATATGTTGTGGAAGTATAGAAAAATATGGATCAGATCAGCAGAAAGAAGAATTCTTAAAGCCGATGGCAACTGGAGAAATTATTGGAGCATTTGCATTAACTGAGCCAGAAGCTGGTTCAGATCCACAGGCAATGGCTTGCACGGCTGAAAAAGATGGTGATGATTATATCATTAACGGAACAAAACGTTTTATCACAACAGGAAAAAATTCTGGTGTGACAATTCTTCTGGCAAGAACTGAGCCTACAGGCAGCAAAGGTATTAGTGCATTTTTAATAACCCATGGTATGGATGGTTTTGAAGTTGGTAGAGTGGAAGATAAAATGGGGCAGTGTGCATCAGATACTACAGATCTGCTTTTTAACAATTGCCGTGTTCCTTCTTCGAGAATGTTAGGTAAAGAGGGAGAAGGTTTTACCATCGCTATGAGTGGCCTTGATGCAGGTAGAATTGGTATCGCATCACTTTCACTTGGTATTGCAAATGCAGCTATGGAAGAATCAATTAAATATGGAAAGCAAAGAGAACAGTTTGGACAAAAGATAACAGACTTTCAGGGTTTAAGATGGATGATTGCAGATATGGCTATGGATATTGAAGCTGCAAGACTCATGGTTTTAAATGCAGCGGATATAAAAGAGCGTGGTGAAAACTGTACCCAGGCAGCTTCAATGGCTAAGTGTTTTGCATCAGAGATGGCTCAAAGAGTAACAGGAACAGCGATTCAATTACATGGTGGCTATGGTTATATTAAAGAATACCCAGTGGAAAGATTCTATAGAGATGCAAGAATTACAACAATCTATGAAGGTACAAACCAGATTCAGAGAGTTGTTATTTCAAATGAGATATTAAAAGATAAAAAGAAGAAAAAAAAATAGTGGAACTAAAAGAGAAAATAAAAGATTCAGCAAAGTTGAACTTTAAATCAGGCTTAAACTGTGCTGAATCTGTTTTTAAAGCAATACTGGATAATCTTGAGCATGATTTTCCTGAAGAAACCGTAGCCCTTGCAACTGGTTTTGGTGGAGGATTTGGTTTAACAGGGAACAATTGTGGTGCTTTAGCAGGTGGAATAATGGCAATTGGGCTTATTCATGGACGGAAAAATCCGCTTGATGGAGAGTTTAAAGACAGGGTTGATAAACTTTATGGCAATCCTGGTTTATATAGGTTCTTTAATGGGCTTCCCAATAAATTCATAGAAAAATATGGATCAATCAATTGCTACAAACTTAATGAAGATTATAATGAATGGTTTGATAGGGACAGATTCAAAAATTGTATGAGTATTGTTATAGAAACAACTGAAATGGCAGTCGATTTTATTTTTGAAGGTCAAAAAAATGGTTACAGCCAACCGTTTGGAAAAAATATGGCTGGAAAATCATAGTTACAGATAATAGTAAAAAATATTTTTAATTTCTATACCTTCCTCAGGTTAAATTATAAATATGTCAGTTCACAAATTTTAATAATCATTTCAGCTTAATTCAAATTGTCTATTCTTTGGATAAAATTCTAATTTCAACGTTGAATAAAATTTTCATGGTTACATTTGGAATTTTTAGAGATTCCCTAAAATAAACGTAAATATTAAACTATGATATATGGCAGATATTTAACAACTGTATAATGACACAGGTACAACTGTTAATAATAACAGAAATAAATAACGATGTTAATGTGAAATATTTAATAGAAGTCTTTTACACTATTTGGCATAAATCTTGAGATAGTTCAGAAAATAACGGAACTTTCTTTTCAAATTATTAGGTAGAACCGTTTACAATAATAATTAAAAATATAGAAATATATTAATGAGAAACAGACATAAAAAATTAGGTTTAAGTACTTGAAGGGCAGTTTTAATATAATGAATTTTTTTAAAAAAACTATAACAGCTTTATTATCATATAATGTAATACTTAAATACATGCTGCTATTTTTACAAATTGGATTTTTGTTCAGAGTAATTTTAATCATCAATTTTATTGATAACCCTGGCCAATCAGTTCTTTATAGTTTGTTGTATGGTTTAAGGATGGATATAATAGTGTTTTCTTCATTTGCCATTATTATTTCCATTTTATATTCATTGAATTTATTGTTCATTACAAGAACGTTATTAACTTCTTTTTTCTTTATTTATTTATTAATTGAAATTGCTACAATAAATTATATGGGGAAATTTTTTTCACGACCAAACTATCTGTTTATAGAACATTTAAGTTCTTATACAGAAATGGTTAGTATGTTGTGGAAATTATATAAAATTCATTTAATAGTTTTGGTTCCTATACTTATCTTTTTTACATATAATCTATCAAAATTGATTAAAAATAGCTTAAAAGAATACAATTTAAAATACAAAATATTAGCTCTTCCATTAGTAATGTTATTTCTAATGATCGGTGCAAGATCTTCTTTTGATTCATCAACTCCAAATCAGGGGTATTATACTTTTTCAAGTTCAAATATAAAAAATGAGATTGCAAATAACTCGATATTTTCAATACTTTATGCAACATATTTATTAAAAAAAGAAAAATTTTATGAATATGGAGAAATTTCTTCGGAAAAAGCCATTGCAAATATTAACAAAATTAATGATTTTTCAACTTTTGATCAAAACAGTTTGTTGAGATTCCAAAAATCAACATACTCAGAAAAAAAGAATATCATTCTGATAATTCTTGAGAGTTTTGGCAATGATCATGTAGGTTATTTAGGTGGTACGAATACTACTCCAAATCTGGATTCACTTACAAATGAGTCACTATATTTTACAAACTTATATGCAACTGGAGCAAGGACTTCATGGGGACTATCATCAATTCTTACTTCTCTTTATCCTATCCCGTCACGAGAGTATATAAAAGCTGCTAAATCGCAAAAAGAGTTTTATACAATTGCTAAAACCTTAAAAAAGCATGGTTATGAAAATACATTTATTTTCCCTGGAGATGCTGACTTTGACAATATGCGTGGTTTTTTTCTTTCAAATGGTTATGATAAAGTTCTTGGAAAAGAGAACTTCAATAGAACAAAACACCTCAAATATACATGGGGATATTGTGATGAAGCACTTTATGAAAAAGCGATAGATCAGATTGAAAAATATAAAGATAAAGACAAACCTTTTTTTCTAACAATGCTAACTATCTCTAGTCACGAACCATTTGATTATCCAAAAGGCAGAGTTAAGCCATATAAAAATGCAAAATTAGAAGGTTTTGCCAACTCTATTAAATATGCTGATCACTCACTTGGAAAATTTATTGTAGAATTGAAAAAAAAAGGATTAATGGAAAATACTGTAGTTGCTATAATAGCAGATCATTGTAATGATGCTAATGGAGAGTTTGATGTGCCAATAAACAGATATAAGATTCCAGCATTAATATTATCTGAAGATTTTAAGAAAAAAAGGGGTGTAAAGTATAACAAAATTGCATCCCAGATAGATTTTGCACCAACTATTTTAGATGTTGCTGGGGTCAGTGATTATATTCCAACAGTTGGTAGTTCAATTTTACAGAACCAAAGAAATTCGGCTATTCTTTTAGCAAAAAGGAAGAATTTTGCATATTTGCTTCAGGATAGTTTTATTGTTTATACTGGTGATTCAAATATTCAAACCTACAATTACAAATTCAAGAAAATAAAAAACATTAATAAAGATGTAATTAATGGTTTGTCATATATATATGGTAGTAAATATCTATATGATAATAAAATTCTGTATAATTAAATATAGGGAACCTCTATTAACATTTTTTTATAAAACTTTGAGATTTTTAATCTGTATATTAAGCAGGTTTCAATCGATTAGAGGTTTATATTACAAAATCTTATATGGGAATCCTTAATAATTGCCTTTTGATAGAACGACTTAAGTTGTTTTAAAAGAAATAAAAACAAAACAACGGAGTATATTTCAAAAATAAAACTGTAAACTTTATAGAGGGAAACTCTAATAATTGGAGTTTTGTCTCAAATACAAGGCATGATAAAAAAATTGCCTACGCTTTAAAGGTGATTCCTTTTTCGAAAAACGCAGTATTTGATCAAAAGAGCAGTTATTTAGAGATTCCCTAGAATAAAAACTTTTTATAAACGAAACGGCTCATTATTTTTCTTATGAAGAGATTTTATAAATCAAAAGGCTTTTATAAACGTTGTATTTAAATCATAATTCTAATTATTAGAGGTTTCCAATCTAAAAAGTTGATAAAATCTTTAATTCATATTACTTTATTGTAATTATTCATGAATGCTTTGCCCTGATTTTTTAACGGTAGGTAAGATTCATAAAATTATTAATTGCCTAAAATTTAAAAATGTGGTTTTTATGGTCACTCTATAGAAAACTTTAAATAAAGAGGTTCAATTGGATTTAAAATTAATTTTTCAGAATCAGATTTTAATTTGTGCTGCTGCAAGCTGGGTTTTTGCTCAATCATTAAAAATTTTCATAATACTATTTAAACGTCACAACTATGAGACAAAAGATCTTATAATTCATGCTGTTTTTGGGACAGGTGGAATGCCATCAAGTCATACAGCGACAGTTACAGCAATAACTCTGTCAATTGGTTTTAAAGAGGGATTTAATACCGGACTTTTTGCTCTGTCAGTAATTTTTCTTTTAATAGTTTTTAGAGATGCAACAGGTGTAAGGTTAGCATCTGGACAGCAAGCAATTACTATTAATAGAATTTTAGATGAGATTAAAATTGAAGATCAGGATAAGGTTAAAAAAATTAAGGAAGTTAAAGGACACACTCTATTAGAAGGATTAGTTGGAAGCTTTATCGGAATAATCGTATCCCTTGCCTTCTGTTTTGCTATATAGCGATAATTAGTTTTTTCCTTTTCAAAAAACAAATTCATACTTTGGATTTTATAATTAAATATTAATAGGCAGTCCTTGTGACTGCCTTTTATATTTCAAAGTTAAAACCTTTCTTAACTTTTTCTTTGTAAGCTTTTTTATCAAATTCGTAAAGTCTTGCTGCTCTGTGTGAAACATCCTTTTCTATCTCATCTAGTTCTTTCAAAATAGCCATACCCATGATTTTTTTTCGAATATTTCTTTTATCAAGCTTTCTGTCCAGTATCTTTTCATATAGTTGTTGTAACATTCTAAGTGGGAATTTTTTAGGAAGAAGTTCAAACCCTATTGGTTGATATCTTATTTTCCCCTTAAGTCTCTCATCAGCTACGTTTAATATCATCTCATGATCAAAAGCAAGTTCAGGAATATCATTTGGTTCAAACCATGCTGCATTTCTTGCATCGGTTGAAGCTCTGAGGTTATGTTCTGAAAGATTAACAAGTCCATAAAAGGAAACAGAAATAACCTGTTCCCTTGGATCTCTGTCTGGTTCACTAAAAGTATAGAGTTGTTCTAAAAAGATGTCTTTTAAACCAGTCTCTTCAAAAAGTTCACGCCTTGCAGTTTCTTCAAGGCTTTCACCTATTTTTGTAAATCCTCCGGGAAGAGCCCATTTTTCCTTAAATGGTTCGAGATCTCTTTGAATTAGAAGAATTTTTAAATCCTCAGTATCCAGACCAAAAATAACGCAATCAACTGCTACTGCGGGTCTTTCATATTTATATGTAAACATTTGGTAACTCCTAATAGTGTCTGATTAACACATAGATAGTGTGGTCCAAACACAATGTCAAGGGGATTTTGTTATGGGAATCTCTAATAACTGTCCTTTGACCGAACTACTGGCTTTCTTCGAAATAAAAAACTGTAAACTTTATAAAATAAACCTTTTTATAAACGAATCAGCTCGTTATTTATTTCTCAAACAGAGGTTTTATAAAACTGAAAGCTTTTATAAACGCTGTATTTCAATCAAAATCCTAATTATTAGAGTTCCCCTTATTTAACTTTTAAAGGATTGCAGACCTTCACCAAGTTTTAAAGGGTCACCAGTTGGTATTAGTTCAACAAGCTCAGGTAATTGCTCTATTGAAAGACCTATTTCATTAAACTTTTTTTCGATATCATCTGTGTGGATAGTTCCAATATTGATTCCAGCATTGAACCTGGTCATAATAAGGTCAGAGATATACAATATATTAACAAGATCTTTACTATCTTTAAATGCATTTTCAGGATAGTGATGATATCTGATTGAGTCTGTTAATAGCTTGGAAAAGTTCCATTTTTCAGCCAGTTTCTCACCCACCTGAACATGAGTTATACCAAATAGTTCCTTCTCCATTGTTAGTATATTTTTATCTTTTTGAAGTTCTCTGTAAAAAAAAGGTTTAACATCTTTTGCATATTGATCCAGAACAACAATACCAATATCATGAATCAAACCAGCTGTATACCCAATTCCAGAGGGAACAGTTTTGGTTTTAATAGCAATCATCTCAGCTATAGCAGCAGACCCAATAGCATGATGGAAAAGACCTCCTTTGCATAATGAATAACCTGAGGAACTTTGAGAGAAATATTGTTTTACAGAGTTTGTTATTACAACTTTAACCAACTGATTTAAACCAAGAACGATAATAGCATCATCAATAGATTCGATTTTTCTTCTTATTGAAAAATAACTGGAGTTACAGAGTTTAAGAATTTTGGCAGATATGACCTGATCTTGTCTAACTTCGGATGCAATTTTCTTTATGTCATAAACTTCATCATTTAAAAGTCTCAATATTTTTAACGCTACCTGTGGAATTGGTTGTAGTTTATCCACAGCTTTTAAGATCTCTTTTTGTCCAGGAGTTTTAAATGAATGTTCTTTCTTATCGTCATAACTTAATGGTTTTATGGTGCATATAAAATTTTTAAGATTAAGCTCCAGGCAACATGAAAAAAACCCCCCTGTTTCGGAATATTCAATTTTAATACCCTTTTTTCTTAGAATCGAGTTTGCAACTTCAGCGGTTCTTCCTCCAATATCCAAAACCATATCCTGTTCACTAACAGGACCTACTAAGGCTCCACCAGCAATATATGCCGTCATATTTTCAATTTCAGCTCCAAGATTAATCATTTTATCTATGAAAATTGGTATACCTGTAGATGCATATTTTTCCGGATAATCTGTTGAAAGTTTTGAAACCGGCTCTGAGAGTAAGATGTGAATTAATCCACCGATTTTATTTTTTCTGTCAAATATAACAATACCAAGACATGTCCCTAAAAAGGCCTGTAAAATTGATGTTTTTTCTTGTTCAATTGCATAATTTCCAGATGTTACATGTATTGTCCTAATAGGCATAGTGGTCCCTTTGTAATAAATCTTAGATAAATCAGGTATTTTATAACATTACAAGAAAAGATTTGAACTATAATACAGATCACATTTTGAAAGAAATTCCTGAAAAATGATTTCATTATACATGTAGATCTTATCAAAGAAAACTCATTCTTTTTGATTTTTATACATAACCCTTTTCTTTCTTTATTAAGAAACTTCATAATGTTAATAAGATAGCTTAATATTATAATAATTCGAATAAGGCTTTTCAAAGATGGATACAAATAAAGATATAGTTACCGATTATGTTGAAGCATTGAAAAAATTTGAAAGGCTTGAAAATGATATTGTAATTCATAAAGTAATCAATGGACAGAAACCAAAATACGCTTCACCTGATAAACCATTTCATCCTGAGGTTGAAAAGATACTGAAACATGCAGGAATTGATAAACTATATCAGCATCAGATAGATGCTATCAACAATATAAGAGATGGTAAAAACACGGTTATTGCAACTCCAACTGCAAGTGGTAAAACATTTATATATAACATACCCGTTTTTGAGAGTATATTTAAAGATAAAAAGACTAAAGCTCTCTATCTTTTTCCTTTAAAAGCACTTGCACAGGATCAGTTAAAAACAATTAAGGATTTAACAAGTATTTTTGTAAAGGAGAAAAAACCCACTGCAGGAATTTATGATGGTGATACAAAACCCTATCAAAAATCAAAGATAAGGAAAAATCCACCAAACATAGTTCTTACAAATCCTGATATGTTACATCTTTCAATTCTTCCTTATCATAATACATGGAAAGAGTTTTTAAAAAAACTTAAGTATATTGTTGTTGATGAGATTCACACATATAGAGGTGTTATGGGATCTCACATTTCATGGGTTTTCAAAAGATTGATAAGAATTTGTGAATATTACGGTGCAAAGCCAGTTTTTATCTTTTGTTCGGCAACAATCAAAAATCCGGGAGAGTTATCTCAAAACCTTACAGGAATTCCCTCAACAGTCATCAATAAAAGTACAGAAAAGAGAAGCAAAAAAAATTTTATTTTTATTAATGGAAACGGGATGACCTCTAAAGTTGCTATATTGTTACTACATGCAGCTCTTCACAGGAATATGAAAACGATTGTATATTCACAGTCAAGAAAAATGACTGAGCTGATATCTATTTGGGCAGCAAGTAAAACAAAAAAATTTAAAAAAAGAATCAGTTCATATAGAGCTGGCCTGCTTCCTGAGGAAAGACGAAAGGTTGAAGAAAAGCTTTCAAAAGGGGAATTACTTGCTGTTGTCACAACAAGTGCACTTGAATTAGGAATAGATATAGGAGCTCTGGATCTATGTATTCTGGTTGGGTACCCTGGAACAGTAATGGCAACAATGCAAAGAGCAGGAAGAGTTGGACGGGCTGGCAAAGATTCAATAGTTATCTTAATAGGGCACGAAGATGCTCTGGATCAATATTTTATGAATAACCCTGAGTCTTTTTTCAAAATGGATGCAGAATCTGCTGTGATAAACCCATATAATAGTGAAATAATGTCAAAACATCTTGAGTGTGCTGCATCGGAGATACCTCTAAACATAAATGAGAATTTTTTAAATGATGATTCTATAAAAAGATGTGTGAATAGACTGATCAACAAAATTAAACTTGTTCAAAGTGAATCAGGTGTAACTTTTTTCCCTAATGGTCTGAAATTTCCACAAAGAAAGGTAAATCTTCGTGGAACAGGCTCAACAATGCAAATTGTTAATGTTAACACTGGTAAGAGTATTGGTGATATTGATTATTTAAGATCATTTAAGGAAACCCATCCGGGCGCTGTATACCTTCACAGAGGTAAATCTTTTATTATAAGAGAGTTTAGTCCTGAGATAGCACTTATTTCAGCTGAACCTGCCAAATCAAATTATTATACTAAGGTTAGAAGTAATAAGGATACTGAAATAATAAGCATAAAAAGACGTAAAAAAGTTGGAAATACTGAAGTTTTTCATGGGATGATAAATGTAACCGAAGAGATAACAGGATATGAACGTATATCCTTAAAGGGATATGGTAAAAAAACAATTATTCCGTTAGATATGCCGGAACTTACATTTGAAACTGAAGGGATGTGGTTTGTTATTCCGGACCATATTCATGAAACGTCTGAGAAATTAATGGAGCACTTTATGGGAGGAATACATGCATTTGAACATGCTGCCATAGGTATTCTTCCTCTGATGATAATGACAGATAGAAATGATTTAGGTGGGATATCTATTCCATTTCACCCCCAGGTTGGTCATGCGGCAGTATTTATTTACGATGGTGTTCCAGGTGGTATTGGTCTTACAGCAAGTGGTTTTGATAAAGCTTTTGAACTCCTTGAAAAGACACTTCAATCAATAAATACCTGTAAATGTGAGCATGGTTGTCCTGCATGTGTGCATTCACCGAAATGTGGTTCCGGAAACAGACCAATTGATAAATATTCTGCTGTTAGTATTATTGAGAGGCTTTTGAATAAAGATGAGAAAAAATTCCTGAAAACAAATATTGTAAAATTTGTTGAGAAGAAAAAGAAAGAAGATGAAATAGTTAAAAAACCTGATAGTTATGGAGTACTTGATCTCGAAACAAAAAGGTCAGCTGAGGAGGTTATGGGCTGGCACAGAGCATATCTAATGGGGATTAGTTGTTTGGTGCTTTACGATTCAAGGGATGACAAGTACCATGAGTATACGATGGACAATATTGATGAACTTACTGGTCATTTAGAGGAGTTGGATCTTATTATTGGTTTTAATATTATAAGATTTGACTACCTTGTACTTTCAGGGGTTCTGGACTATAATTTCAATAAATTACCAACACTCGATCTTCTTGAAAAAGTTCATAAAAGATTGGGTTACAGATTGTCCCTTGATCATCTTGCAAACCTTAATCTTGGAGAGGAAAAAACTGCTGATGGACTCCAGGCTCTTAAATGGTGGAAAGAGGGGAAAATAAGAAAAATTATTGATTACTGCATAAAAGATGTTGAGATAACAAAAAAAATCTACCTCAAAGGAAGAGACGATGGCTTTCTATTCTTTAAGAACAAAGCAGATATGAAAGTTAGATTTCCTGTAAAGTGGTAAAGGATATGAAAAATGTGTGGAAGGTTTGCTTTTTACAGTACTATTGCTGCAATAAATAAAAGTATCAATATAAAAGTTATCACCTGCTCAGTTGAATCTTCATATAATATAGCACCACTTAGTGAAGTTTTAACTGTGATCAGAGATGGTGATCTGAAACTCGGAAAACTGAAATGGGGTTTTGTTCCATCATTTGCAAAAGATACTAAATTAGCATCAAAAATGATCAATGCCAGATTTGAAACCATATCTGAAAAACCGAGCTTTAAAAGATCATACAGTAAAAAAAGATGCATTATTCTGGCAAATGGTTTTTATGAATGGCGCAAGGAGAAAGATGGAAAACAACCATACTACATCTATATCCCAACAAGAGAAATTTTAACATTTGCAGGAATATTTGAGATCTGGAATAAAAAATACAAATCCTGTGCAATTATCACCAAAGATTCATCATCAGATATATCTAAAATACACCCGCGAATGCCAGTTGTTTTAAAAGAGAATGCTTTTATGGACTGGCTTGATAAAGATATTACTGATAAAGATGCTTTAAATGAAATTATTCAGGAAAACTGTGAGGATAGTTTCAGCTTCCACAAGGTTTCAAAAGATGTAAACTATACTCAGAAAAATTCAAAAAAATGTATATCTGTTTTAACCGAATCTCTCTGAAAAAATGTAATAGGAGAATGTAATTTATCAGGTTGTCCCCCCTGAAAAATTGTTACTTTGGAGAGTTCATGGGTATAAAAAGATAGAGAAAGACTTTTCCTCTTCAATGTCCCGATTTTTTTATTGTGAAGCTTGCGTTTAATACCCGCTTGCGGCGGGGTTTTTTATTTGAAGACGCTTGATACAGTTACTTTTCCCTATTTTTTTATCAATTTATCAGGTAGAGCGTAATATTTATCATGAATTTTCTGCATTATCTTTGATTCTCGGATTTTAGCCATCTTATCCCAGATTTTATTTGCAAGATCAGGATGTTTCTTTATAAATTGATGTGAAAACATTAAATAGTAGGGTTTCATAACAAATGGTGGTTCTAATTTTACTATGTTTTTATATTTATGGTTATTTTTAATAGTAAAATCAATTTTTTTAGGATGATCTGTAATAACGTAAAATCGTCTTGCCAATAGTTTATTCAAATTATTAATTGAGGTTGTCGCACCATCATCAACAAGAAATCCACGTTTTTTGAGTTCACCTACTGACGAATACCCTAAAATAGCGCCAATACGTCCTTTTAGGTTTGTGAATTTTTTACCATCCCATTGAACTGAAGAACCTAACATTTTGTAAAAGGCATAGGAGTTAATTGTAATTCTTCGCTTTGGATCTGCCTTTCCGTTTTTCATAGGATAAACGCCATATTTCAATCGTCCTTTTTTGAAACTGGAGGTAAAAGCTCCTTGTCTTTCATTTTTTAAGTTGGTCAAGACACCTTCTCCAGTTAGTTCGATAATAATTTAATTTAATTTGTGGTATTTCTTCGTCGACTAATTGCAGTAACTCTATAGTAACTCCGGGCTTTTCCCAGTTAAATTTAGTTCCATTCCCAATTAATAAAGGGAAATTGTGAGAATTTCCAGTAGTCAATTTTAAAACAATAGGGCTTTCAGCTAGAAGTTGATTTTTATTTCCTAATAAAAAAATCATTATAATGATAAATAAATGAAATAAATTTTGTCTTACCGCATTTTTAAAAAATATTTTCATGTTTTCTATCCTTTAATTGTTTTTATACTATAGGGGAATCTCTAATAACTGATCTTTTGGCGAAATACTTTGTTATTTCCAAAAATAACTGTAATAAAATCGGTCGTTAATTTTTGAAAAACCTTGTATTTCATTCAAAATTCTAATTATTAGAGGTTCCCATAGGTAATAAATGGATTGAGTTATACGATATTATAAACATCTACTCATATCACATGTCAATTAAATTTGTAGGATCTGGCTGCCTTAAAAACAATAAGTGATATTTTTTTTTTGCTCTCCTCAATGTTGAAAATTTTAAATAAATAGAATCCCAGGGCAATCCAATGGTTCTTATTTAATACATCTGCGATGAACAAGTCTGATGCAGAAAAAGCATCAGACTTGAAATTGCTCATCCATTCACTGTTAAACCCATGTTGTTATGCTTTCGACTGCATAAATAAAAAAACGCCGCAAGTGGGATTTTACACACCAAGCTTTGTAATAAATTATATTATCTTTAGTAATTCCTACAAAATAATTTGCGAAAGAAGATATCTTATTCTAATGTAATTTATAAAGAATTTAGGGAGTTGCTCATGTATAAACTGATATTTTTAAATATTTTCCTGCTTTTATTAATCCTGTCATGCAACACAGGTGATCAGGTTGATAGTAATATAAAAACAGTTAATGGTGTAAATGATAAAGAGGTTTTAATTGGTTCCTCACTGCCTCTCGGAGGTCACGCCAGTTATTTGGGAACCCAGATTAAAAATGGAGCTCTATCATATATAAATAAAATCAATGGAAGTGGTGGTATATTTGGTCGGAAGATCAGGCTTATTACACTTGATGATGAGTATGACCCTCCTAAATGCCTTGTAAATACCCAGGATCTGATAATTAAAGAGAAAGTATTCTCTCTGTTTTGTTATGTTGGTACACCAACAACAGAGAAGATACTTCCAATGATTGAAGAAGCTGATGTTCCAATTGTTGGTATATTTACAGGTGCTAACAGTTTAAGAGATCCAAAATATAAGAATATAATAAACATTCGGGCTTCATATTATCAGGAAACCGCAGCAGCCGTTAAATATTTTATAGAAAATCGAAAATTAAAGAATTTTGCAGTTTTTTATCAGTATGATGCATATGGTTTTGACGGTTTAAGGGGAACTGAAATAGCATTGAAAGCGTATGATCAGGTTCCTGTTGCTACGGGAAAATATATTAGAGGTACCCTTGATATTGATGATGGACTTACAAAAATATTAAAATCAAATGCTGAGGCAGTTTTTCTTATAGGTACATATGCACCCTGTGCAAAATTTATAATTGAATCAAAAAAACGTGGATTCAAAGGACTTTTCTACAATCTCTCGTTTGTCGGTGCTAAAGCATTGCTCGAAAAAACAGGTGTTTATGGTGAGGATGTTATTGTCTCTCAGGTTGTTCCACCCCCTGATTTTTCTCCTGATAGTTCAACACTTTGGGGCGTTCAGGAGTATAAAAAAGATCTGAAAAAACACTTTCCTTTGGATAATCCAAATTTTGTAAGTTTAGAAGGTTATATCAATGCAAAAGTTTTAGTTGAAGGTTTAAAACGTGCGGGAAAAGATCTGACAAAAGATAAATTTATAAAAGCCATTGAGTCTATTAAAAATTATGATTTGGGTATCCAAAGTAATCTTACATTTAATAAGAATGATCATCAGGGACTTGATCGTGTATATTTCACAAGGATCATGAATGGAAAATTAGTTTTAATAGAATAGAGGGAACCTCTAATAATTAGAATTTTGGATGAAATTCAGATTATAAACATACAACAGGAATCCTCTAATAATTAAAATTTTGGATGAAATACAAGGCATTTCAAAAAATAACGAGCCGATTTTATTACAGTTTATTTTGGAAATAACAATGTATTTCGCAAAAAGAGCAGTTATTAGAGACTCAATAGAAATAAGTTATGGGAACCTCTAATAACTATTATTTTTATTGAAATACAGGCTGAGAAATAAATAACGAGCTGCTTTTAAAACAGTTTTTTATTTTGAAGAACGCAGTAGTTCGATCAAAAGGAAGTTATTAGAGATTCCCTTATGAAACTATTTAGAAATCTAAGTCTGAAAAATAAAATATTTATCTCAACTTTTGCGATAATAATGCTTTTAAGTTGTCTTATTGGGCTCTTTACCAGATGGGTTCTAATAAACAGCTTAACTTCTGAACTAAAGTTAAGAGGAGCAGGCATTGCAAGGGGGATTGCTGAAGGAGGCTCGGAATTTATTCTTACACGTGACAGAACTGAGCTGACATCCTTAATATATGATGCAAGGGTTGGTGAGAAAGAAAATCTCGTGAATTATATTTTTGTAACAGATATCAGGGGATATATAATTGCACATACATTTGTTGAAGAGTTTCCGGAAAACCTTAAAAAACATTTTAAAAGTAATACTATCATCGAAAGCAGTTTATTGCAGTTAAATGGATATAATATATTTGATATTGTTGTTTCTGCAAAGGAAGGTATATATGAGATTGGAAGAATTCACGTAGGTTTGAATAAAAGTCACATTGATAATCTTATAGCAAAATTGCGTTTTACTTTTATATGCTTCCTGTCATTAGTAACAGTAGTATTCTTTTTTTTGAGTCAATTCCTGTCAAAATATATAACAAAGCCAATTTCTGAATTGATAATGTTTTCCAATAGTTTAAGTGCGGGGAACTACAATATAAATGACTACCCCGAAACAGATGAGAAAAGTATGAAAGATGAAGTTTGGCAGCTCAGGCATTCTTTTATCAATATGACAAGGCATATAATCCGGTCACAAAGCAAGCTCATTATATCTGAGGATAAATACAGGTCTCTTTTTGCTGAAGGACCTAATCCTGTTTTTGTATGTGAAAAAAGCACTCTAATGATACTTGATGCTAATCCTGCAGCTGTTAACAAATTAGGCTTTAGCATAGAAGAGCTTATAAAAAAATCCATTCTTGATTTTGGAAATTTCGATCCTCAGATACTATTTAAAAGAAGCACAAGCGCTAATGGGAAAATTCTTCCTAAAATTAAAGAAGAATTCATAAAAAAAGATGGTGATAAAATATTTGTAAGTATTCATTCGAGTTCAGCAAAATATGAGAATAAAGACGTTCTTATAATTGCAACTCCGGATATATCTGAAATTGTTGAGAAGGATTCACAGTTAATACAGGCAAGTAAAATGACCGGGCTTGGAATAATGTCTGCAAGTATTGCACACGAGCTGAATCAACCTCTTAATGTTATTAAAATGGGAAGTGAATTTCTGCTTTTTTTGGATGAAACAGGAAAAGACATATCACAGGAGGAGCAATCAAAAATAATAACTGAGATAAACGGTCAGGTGGACAGAGCAACTGAGATTATTAACCGATTGAAAGAGTTTGGTAGAAAAGCAGATTTTAGTCGTGAAAGAGTGAATGTTAATAATCAGATAAAATCAGTATTGAAGATAGTTGAAAAGCATTTTAATTTGCAGAGTATCTGTATTGAACTTTCTCTTGATGAGAATATATCAGAAATTGAGGCCCATGGTAACAGAATAGAGCAGGTTGTTTTTAATTTGCTTACAAATGCAAGGGATGCAATTAATCAAAGAAGAGAACATGACTCATCAGATTTTAAAGGGCTTATCAGAATAGAATCTTTTATGAATAACGATTCTACAGCTTTTACAATTAAGGATAATGGTTTTGGAATACCGGATAAATATAGAGATAGAATATTTGAAGCATTTTTTACTACCAAGAAAATGGGTGAAGGAATGGGGATGGGTCTTTCTATAATAAATGGTATTGTTAAAGATTATAATGGTTATATCGAAGTAATAGAAAGCACTGGAATAGAAACAGTGTTCAAAGTAAAGTTTCCGGTAATACAAGGGAACCTCTAATAATTAGAATTTTGATTGAAATACAGATTATAAAAGCTTTAGTTTTATAAAATCTGCATAAGAAAAAATAACGAACCGGTTTTACAGCAGTTTTTTTTTCGAAATAACGATGCAGAGTACGATCAAAAGGCAATTATTAGAGATTCCACAAAAGGAGATGTGAAAAAGATGAAGAAAATACTTATTATAGATGATGAAAAACCAACTCTTTCTATGTTTAAACTTTTTTTAAATGCTTATGGTTATTATGTTTTTACAGCAGAAAATGGTCTGTCAGGAATAGATATATATAAAAAAGAATCACCAGATATTGTTTTTACAGATGTTAAAATGCCGGGAATGGATGGTATTGAAGTTCTTTCTAAAATAAAAAAAATTAATGTTCGTTCCGAAGTTATTGTTATAACAGGTCATGGTGATATTGATCTTGCAATACAATCACTGGATTATGGAGCAACAGATTATATTAATAAACCAATAAACAGGAAATCTTTGGATTCAGCTTTAAATAGAGCCATATCAAGGTTATCTATCAAATCACCTGAACCCTGTGGTCTGAGTGTTGAAAAGCATGATCAAAAGTATAAAATGCATTTAACAGGATCAGTGAACTGTTCGTTGCTATCAGATCATTTGCCTAATATTAATTCATATAGAAACTCATTTATAGAGATATGTATTAACAATAATTTTTCCATAAACAGTAATGGAATAAAGGGTTTAATAGAACTTATAAATGAATTGAAGGATAGAAAAAACTATATTGAAATTAATGGTATTCCTGAGAATTTTATACCAATATTTGAAATGACTGGTATTTTAAAAGTACTGAAATAATGAACTTAAATGAATAAAATTATTAATAAATCAAAATATACTGTGCCTTCTATTCCGGATATTATTGAAAGGAGTCGGCTTTTTGATTTATTAGGTAAATCAGATGGGAAGAAAGCAGTTTTCATCATAGGACAAGCCGCACAGGGAAAATCTACATTAGTTGCTTCCTATGTAAAATCAGATAAAAGACCAACAATCTGGATGCATTTGGAAAAAGAGGATTCTGATCACAATCTATTCTATAATCTATTAATCAGAGCTATAAACGCAGCTATTGGAAATGATATTTTACCCTCTGATACGCAGGCTTTCTCACTGGGTCCAAGGAAAAATTTGTTAAGACAAAAAGAGGTAATCAAATTCCTGACCACTGAGATGACCCAGTCAATGAATCTGGTAATTGATAACACCGAGGCCCTTTCAATTGAATCCAGGTCATATGATCTGATACATGATTTAATAAAAAATAATAACAGCATTAATATTTATATTATCTCAAGAGAGATGCCACCAATCAATATTCAGGACTTCAAAATAAAACAGGAAATTACTATTATATCGAATAGTGAACTTTCATTTTCGATAGATGAAACAGAGTTGTTTTTTAATAAGTTGACTGGGGTTGAAATAAATAAAAATACAGCCATATCGATAAAATCTTTCACAGAAGGTTGGATAGGAGGTTTAGTTCTTCTTTCAGAATCTATTAAAAATTCATCAAATGGATCAAAACAATTTAATGATAAAGATTTTCCGGAAATGCTTAAAAAAGAGAGTTTTGATTTTTTCTTCCAGGGTATTTTTATAAAACAGGAGGAAAGTGTAAGAAAGTTTTTAATATATTCATCAATTTTCGATGTGATTATACCAGATGTTATAAACAAAATTAATATAACAAACGATGCAGAGTTAATACTTGAAACCATGGAGAAAAGAAACCTTTTTATACATACTATTTATGATGGTTTAGAGAAGAAATATCGGTTTAACAGTCTTTTCAGAGAGTTTTTAGAATCAATTTATGAACAGGAAACAAGTATTGCAGAGAAACAAAAAATATATTCATGTGCAGGGAATATATTTGAATCGTTTGAAAATTATGAAGAAGCAATGAAGTTTTACTTAAAGGGAGATAATCATGAAAGTGCCTGTGACATGATTATAAAAACCGGAACTGACTTTATAATCACGAATAGGGACAATGAGTTAAAGTCAAAAATAATAATGCTTCCAAAAGAGTATCTTGAAAAAGAAACATGGATTTTTTTCTATCTTACTTTGACTGAAAGAATTAAAGGTGGATATAAAAATCTTCATAAACTAAAAGATGCTTATGATAGGTTTAAAAAAGAAGATAAATTAAGAGGCAGAATCTTATCCCTGGCATTTCTTATTGAGTCATCAGTTTTTTTAGGAAGATCACCAGAAAAATTGATGATATTGCTCAATGAAGGGAAATTACTCTTAACAGAAATTGCAGGGACAGAACTATTTATATATGCAAGAACTCTTTTATGGCAACAGATTGGGTTTGCATATATTGCAGGTGGTTTGAGTTTTACTAAAGGCCTTTCTGCATGTAGAAATTCACATATTCTGGCAGTAAAAATTGATGACCAATCATTAATTATAAGTTCGATGATTGTCTCGGCAATGGGTTATGCGTTCACCGGTGAAATTCAGCTTTCAGAAACATCCCTCGAAAAGATAGAGGGAATTGGAAAAAACTTAACCCCTGAATACAGAACTCTTAGGAATATAGTTGATATTGCAAATTCTCTTAACAAATGTGATATAAAAAATTGTGAATTTTTGCTGAATCTTTGCAGAGAAAATATTGAAAGCCATGGACTTCTTTTCCTTTATCCGGTTTTTATTGAGCTTTCAGGGCAATTTGAGATTCAAAGAAAAAATTATGACAAAGCTCTTAAAACATCAAACCACCTAAATGATATTGCTGTTCTTTCTGGAAGCGATTATTACAGTGGGCTATCATTAAGATTATCTGCTCTTACACACTATCATATGAAACATTATGAAAAGGCGTTAAAACTTTCAATAGGCTCAAAAAAATTACTCAACCCTGATCAACAAGATAACTATTATGGTAGTTGTGCAAAGCTTATAAATTGTCTGATAAGAATTAATACTGGATCTGGTAATGATTTACGTATTGAATTAAATGATTTACTTTCATATTTTAAAGATCCAAATCAGTTTGAAAGAACTGATGTGATAAAAGCTCTTGTAATAGTTTCCTTTCTCGATGAAGATTACAAAAATATTACTAATCTTTTAAAGGAACTTCAGCCAGATAGATCTTATCTTTTTCAAAGAACATATATATCCACAATAGATAATATAAAATTTGCTCTTATAGCATTTATCTTTGATTCTAAAATTATCTCTAAAAAAGAGATAGATGCCTATAATTCAAAAGATATTAAAAACACATCACTTTTTCTAAAGTCGGTAATCAAGAAGAATGAAAGCGATCTCAATGGTCTTATCATGAGAAAAATAGAAAAATATTCACTTTCAAAGGTTAAAATAACAACTCTTGGTGATTTTACAGTGGAAATAGACGGACGTGTTATTAGAAACAACGAGTGGGGCGGAAAAAAACCTTTACTTTTATTCAAATATATATTGGCATTCGGTTGCACTAATATTCCTAAAGATATACTGATTGATGCACTTTGGCCAGAAGCTAATGCCTCTTCAGGGGAGAAAAATTTTAAAGTTAATCTGCATCGACTAAGAAAAGTTTTTGGCCTAAATAACAGTTCTTCATATGTAATTCTAAAGCATAATAATGTATCTTTGTCCCTTGATCTTTTTGAAATAGATTTTCTGAAATTTGAAGAAAAAATATCTATTTCAGATTCCAATTATAATGAAAATGATAATAAGGAATTTTACAGTTTATGCAGGGAAATATATTCTCTATATGGTGGGGATTTTCTTTCAAATGAACTTTATGAAGAGGTCCTTGTTAAAAAAAGAGATGGGCTAAAGAACAGTTATTTAAAAATTCTGGAATATCTTTCTGTTTATGCTGAAAAGAAAGGTTTAGTTGAAGATTTCATCTACTATAATATAAAAATTGTAGCTATAGATCCTCTTAATGAAACAGCATGTAGAAGATTGATGCTAACCTATAAAAGAGAAAAAAAAGTCAATTCTGCTATCAAAATTTATAATGATTTAAAAAATTATCTTAACAAAGAGATAGGTGTGAGCCCGGACCCTGATACTATAAAACTATATGAAGAACTAACTTAAGAAATCTTTGTCCATAAATGCAATCTCATTTTTTGTGAAAGAGTAAAGATGTGGAGGTCGCCCACCCTTTTTTCCAACAGCTTCATTTAGAATTTTTTTCTGCTCAATCATTTCTATTTTTAATAATTTATTTCTGAAGTTTGTAAGATTTATATTTCTATTCAATACCACTTTATATAGTTCAACAAGTTCTTCGATAAGAAATGAACTATTTAGAAATTTGTGGGCAATGTTAGTGTAACGCATTTTTCCTTTAAGCCGTTCCACAGCAGTTTCTATGATTTCATTATGATCAAAAGGAAGAGATCCTTTATTAATATCTTCAATGTTTTTATAAATAATGTTTTCATCTGTATATTTATTGGAACTGTCGATACCTAAATATCCGACACTTACTGTCCTTCCTCTAACATCTCTGTAAAGTGCATCAAAAGTTGCCAGTTGCTCAAGATATAAGTTTTTGTGAAAATTGATATTCAGCTTTTCAAAAAGGGCTCTCTTTGCACCCATCAATAGCGTTTCATTAACTCTAACTGCAACACCAGGAAGTGCATAAGCATCTTTAAAAGGCTCTGTTTCTCTTTTATGAAGTAAAACGCATAGCTTCTTTTTTTTAATTTTGAATAAAATAACATCAACAGATAAAACAGGGGTTTCAATATTATTCAAATTACAGATTCCTTTCAATTGTTAAAATAAATAAATATATAATATTTAATATAGTGTAAATTAAAAAATTTAAAATACATAAAAATTAGTATATTATTTTCTGAAAAGTCTTTCAAACTAGGATTATTTGAATTTATAATATTTTTACTGTAATCAAACTTAATCTAAATTCTTTACTCAGGTTTTATATTAATATATGCTGTATTAATAATTCTAACAATAAATGGAAATATTTGTACTTTTATTTATGGATAATCTTTCTTCCTTGTGTAAAGCCCTCCGTATCCTGAAAAAAGGATATTAAATGAAAAAATATTATATAACAATAGATGGAAATATTGAAGGGCCTTATAGTACCAGTGAGATTCATGATATGGTCAATGACGGTGTTGTGACTCCAAATCACCTGTGTTGGACAAGCGGCATGTTTGACTGGCTTAAGATATCTGCGTGCCTTCCAGGTCTTAACACTTCAATGCCATTAACAAAAATGGTGCAGGCTGCGCAACTTTTTAGTGAAAAATCGATAAGACAACATTTTTTTATTTATACACTGCTTTGGTGTATTACATTTCCACTTCATATTTTAAACCTTAAGTTTATTGTGGTAGACTTGCTCATGATAATTGCTTTTGTGTTTGTGGTGCTTTTTGTATATCGACACTGGCTACTTTTGCAGGGTCATGGTGCAAGAGTGACTCCTGGAAAAGCTATATTTTTTCTATTTGTACCTATATTCAATCTGTATTGGTTTTTTGTCGCATTCGTTGGTCTTGCAGAGGATAACAACATCTATATGAGTGAGTTTATGATTAGAAAAAACAGAATGTCATATAATCTTGCTTTATCTTATTATGTAGCTGCTGTAATGAGTTTCTTTCTAACAGTTTATGTGTTCATAGCTTATAGTGATATTGTTTCAGATACTATGTATTTGGCAAATACAAGGAATAATATGGTCTATAATCTAAGTAAACTTATTGATTTTGCAATAATGATCCTGGGTTATTTTTTTGCATATCAACAAAGAGAAGCAATCCTTTCAATAATACAGCAGAAGAAAGCTAAATTAAAAAGAGATAATCTGAGAGATATTCTGACAAAGTGATGTTGATTTTAGGGAACCTCTAATAATTAGAATTTTTGATGAAAAACAAGACATAACAAAAAATAAAGGGTTGATTTTACTACAGTTTATTTTGTTATATCTGTGTTACTCAAAAAGATCAGTTATTAGAGGTTCCCTTTATTTATCCCTTCTCCTAATTAAACCCTCCTGAGCTGTTGATGCAACTAAAACACCATCCCTTGTATAAACCTTGCCGTGACAAAACCCCCTTGCTCCCTGAGCACTTGGGCTTTCCATTGCATAAAGCAGCCAATCATCAAGCTTAAAATCCCTGTGAAACCACATTGCATGATCAAGGCTTGCTACCTGCATTTTTGGAGTCCAGATTGTTTGTCCATGGGGATATAAAGATGTTGTTACAAGCCCAAAATCTGAGGCATAGGCAAGCATATATTTGTGGATCGATTGATCTTCAGGCATTTCACCATTTGCTTTGAACCATGAGTATTTAACAGGAGGTTGCTTTTCAGGTTTAAATGGATTCATAGGATTAACCTGTCTGATCTCAATTGGTCGGTCACAGGTCAAAAAAGTTTTTAGTGGTTCAGGAATTTTGTGTTTGATCCCTTTAAGCAATTCACTGTCAGATGTTAAATTTTCGGGACCAACCACATCTGGCATCTCTGACTGATGATCAAAACCATCTTCTATTTTATGAAATGATGCTGAAAGAGTAAATATAGCTCTTCCCTTTTGGATCGCAACAACTCTTCTTGTTGTGAAACTTTTTCCATCCCGGATACAGTCAACTTCATAAACTATCGGTTTCGCAGGGTCACCGGTTAGTAAAAAGTACCCATGGATACTGTGTACACTCTTTTCTTTAGGAACTGTTTGAGAAGCAGCTGATAATGATTGTCCTAAAACCTGACCACCAAAAATATTACCAAAACCAAGATCCTGGCTTTGTCCCCGGAAAATATTTTCCTCTATTTTTTCAAGTTGCAATAGCTTTAGTAGTTCATTTAGTACCAGTTCTTTTTCAACGCAACTATTCATTTTGATCTCCCTTCAGGGGTTATTGTTAAATATGCAATATACAATTTTTATGATTAGTTCATCAATGAAAAATAGAATTTAATAGTAAAAATGAATTTATACAGTTCTGTTATTTTAGAGGTTCTGAAATAAAAATCCCTACCCAGAGGGCAGGGTTTTAGAATAACCCCTAAAAGGGGATAAATTGCCCTTGCCACCATAGGTGGCAGGGATCTGAATAATCCCCATTAATTAATCTATCGCTATACTTGTTTTTCTTTTTTTTCCT
>JAAELO010000823.1 GCA_024226555.1 Desulfobacterales bacterium
TTATATTTAGAATTTTTGAAACTTCTGCTATATCAATCAAGCCCTCACTACTAGCAACCTCGTCATAAAACTCTACTTTAGGAGCTTGAACTGTAAGTGTTGCTTGCTGTTCTATCAATTGCTTTTCTTGGTCAATAGCTAACTGCATCCACTCTAATTTACTCTGTGGTATCTTTGGTTGATTTTGTTCTTCTAGCTCCATCCATCTTTTAATTATTTTAGATCTTAACTCAACGTTGTACCCAGATGCAAGTATAATAGATTGCTCTTTATCGAGAAGGTAACAAGGTAATTCTTTGTTTTGAGAAGTTATATAGGTAGACTCATAATTGAGCCCTCCTATTTTTAACCCGTCAAACTGTTTTTTTATATCACGCATTATATTTTTATGGCTTTTGCCTGTACGCTCTGCAATATCAACAGAACTCATTGTTAGATTTTCACCTGATAAAATTAAATCCATTTTAATCCTCTTGTCCAAAAATAACTTTGCGCTGTACAAGTTCTCTCATAGCTTCATCAAAGGCTTCATCATTAAAAGCAATACCTGCACCACGTTCAGATGGTTCATAAGCACACTGCCCAAATATTTCAGAAAGGGCAGTGATAAGATCGGATAACTTTTCCTCTAACTCGTTTTCGGCATTCCACTCTTCAAGTGCATCTCCATAAAACTCCCAATTATCTACGCCACCAGACTCTAACGCTTGTAGTTTAGATTGGTCTTTTACTAATTTTTCATACTCTGATTTAGAAATTTCCATCATGTACTCCTTAAATAAAAAAAAGCCCTAAGAGTATCTCCTTGCTGACACACCAACGCACTACAACTACGCTTGGATACAAAGAGGCTCTCTTAGAGCTTAATGAGTTTTTGTTGTAGAATTAATTTTGTGGAGGCTGTCAAACCTTCTTCCCACGTTTTTAATATATCACTTTGACCGATTGGGGTCAACTAAAAACTTCTCTCTTGTCCTTTTTTAATTGCAACATCTTTCAAAAACTGCACCAACTTATTTGTGTAATTGTTTTTCTCAATAAAATCATGAA
>JAAELO010000824.1 GCA_024226555.1 Desulfobacterales bacterium
CCGATTTTTCTTGTTTATCTCTTTCAAAATCCTGCATTTGAATTGGATTAGAGTGTGTAACATATTGGGGGGACTATATAAAACATAGAGCGTTGAAATAAATTAAATTATTTTCGTATTTTTGTATTTTACTACAAATCAAAAATATACGCTCTATGCAAAACAAAGATACAAATTTAGAAAATGCAAAACAAAATTTCAACGGAATTATTAAGAAATTAGAAACGATGTCGGATGCTGGTAAAAGTTTACATACTGTTGAATATCTTATTTTTAAGACACTAATAAAGTTAGGAAAAAGTTTATTACTTTATTACATAAATTTATTATTGCCTATTTCAGAAACAGAGTTCAGAGAAAATAATTCTCATAAAAAGATTGCAAGTAAGGGTATAAAAAAACGTACTATTTTCACTATTTTCGGATTAATTTCTTTTGAGCGAACAAAATTTTACCTAAAGGCAGAAAAGAAGATATATTATCCATTAGACCGATTGCTAAAATTACAATCAGGAAAGTTTAGTTATCGTATTCAAGACTGGGTAAGTTTTGGAGCAAGCGACCAAGATTTTAGAAGCAGTGTTTCATTATTAAATCGTATTTTTTCTTACGATTTAAGTGGTATGCAGTCAGAACGAATAGCAAGTATAAGTTCGAGAAAAGTTGATGATTTTTATGAATATGCTAAATTTGAAGAAAAAACAGAGGGTCAGATTTTTGCTGTAGGTTTTGATGATAAAGGAGTTCCTATCAAAGGATCAGATATTAACAGGGAGCAAGACAGTAAAGCTGTCCGGTTGGGAAAAGGACAAAAAAAAGGAGTAAAAAAACACTGCACAGTTAGTGTAGGCTATTCTTTTGATGCAAAAAAAAGGACAGCAGCAGATATTGTAGATAATCTTTTTAGAGAAGTTAAACCGGAAAAGTCTGATGATAAAACAACAGAAAATAGTAAATGGGCACAAAACAAACACATACGAGGTTTTATGTCTGGAAAAGAAGACGCAATAAATTATGGCTTTGATAATATACTTGATAGAAAAAAAGAAAAAGATGCTAAAATTGTTGTTTTGATAGATGGAGACAGAGGTTTAGAAAATATTGTAAATCAAGTAGCAGAGCAAAAAAAGATTAAATCATCTATTGTTGCAGTAATACTTGATTTTATTCATGTTACAGAATATCTTTGGAAAGCTGGTAATGCTTATTTTGGAGAAAAAAATCCGGAACGTATTGCGTGGGTGAAAAAACAATGTTTGCTAATTTTACAAAGCAATCTCACTGAGGTAATTGAAAGCATAAACAATTTCATGGCTGAATATGAAAATAACTTAACAAAAACAAAGATATTTCAAAAAGTACTAACATATTTTAAAAACCATGCACACATGATGGATTATGATAAGTATTTAAAACAAGGCTTTCCCATTGCAACAGGTGCAATAGAAAGTGCTTGCGGACATTTTGTCCAAAGCAGGATGGAAAAAAACGGAATGAGGTGGAGTATGTCGGGTGCACAAAAAATACTTAATTTAAGAGCTATAAATAAAAATGATGATTGGGAATTTTATATGCAATATTACATAAAAAAAGATCAAGAAAAAATACAAGAAATCTACAAAATGGTTGCATGACATTCCCCCGATATGTTACACACTCAAATGATTTTAATAAGTATAAAATTGAAAATGAACGTAAAAGAGTCTATAAGCCATTCATTATCAAAAGAGTTGCTTAGCTTTTCAGTTAAAAAAGAGGGACACTCAATTCATATAATTGTTTAGATTAATAAAAAAACAATTTTTAATAATGTTAAATATATTGTGGTTACAATATTTCTACAAAAGATTAAGGTTTTTAAAATAAGGGTTTTAAATCTATTATTAACAAGAAAATATA
>JAAELO010000825.1 GCA_024226555.1 Desulfobacterales bacterium
ATAGGCACCATTAGAGCAGTTGAAACGATTAGATAGCCCCGATGATATTTAAAAAAACCTAACAAGCATTTTGGATACTGAAAGCCTAGGTTGGTACCCATTCAGATATATTCGGTCTATTCCTTCGACTTCCAATACAACATGATTTTTGATGACATCAGAAACATTATTTGTTATCATTGTCCTATCTCCGGTTGCTTAGGAATTTTATTCTCCAACACCGCATTGCGGCTGATTTTTTTACAGAGATTTTATTAATATTTCTTTTCTCTGATGACCAGCAATTCCCGCTGCCCCTCAGAAGCCTTTAAACAGGAGCTATAGAAAAAAAGCGTTCGTAAAGTTTTTTATAATTTTGAAAAAATAAAGAAGAAAGCTGTGCCAAAAAAATACTTTTAAACAAATAAATCTTGCATAGAAGAAGAATAATTTTATATGATTTGTTTCTAACTTTATATTGAGGAGAAGATATGATGCAAGAGAAAACTAAAAAGCAGGAATTTGTCCCACCCACAAAAATAAAGCAACGCGAACATCTCAATGCCGATGCATTGTTTGAAAATATTTATGAACAGTTCGGTAACATACCGGAAATCAGGTCAAAAGATAGCAAAATCGAAATAAGCATAGCAGATGCATTGATGTCTGGTTTTGCTATGTTTTCTTTAAAAGTTCCCTCCTTGCTGCAGTTTGATAACAAAAGAAAGGATCCAGCAGAATGTGAAAATTTAAAGAACATTTATGGGATACAAAATATTCCATGTGATTCACGTATGCGTGAGATATGTGATGAAATAGAGCCTGATGAATATATATCTCCTATATTTAAAGTCGTTTTTCGACATCTTCAACGCGGCAAAATTTTAGAGCCAATGGCTTTTTATAATGGGCATTACCTTTTAAATTTAGATGGTACCGGTTTTTTTTCATCTAAAAAGATAAGTTCTCCATATTGTATGGAAAAAATAAATAAAAAGACAGGGGAGGTAACTTATCATCTTCAGACGTTAGGCGCTGCCATTGTTAATCCTGATTTCAAAGAAGTGATCCCCCTATGCCCTGAAATGATCAGCAAGCAAGATGGTACGACAAAAAATGACTGTGAACGAAATGCAGCTAAACGATTCTTTGAACAGTTAAGAAAAGACCATCCTAAATTACCTCTAATCATCAATGAAGATGCACTAAGTCCTAATGCACCGCATATCAAAGAGCTGAAAAGATATAATCTGAGATTTATTCTGTGTGTTAAACCAGGTGACCATGATTTTCTGTTTAATTTTGTGGATGATGCAGTAAAAAATAACCGTACAAATGAGTTTGAATTTGAAGACAAAGACAATTCGGATGTAATTCATCGTTTTCAGATTCTGAATCAAGTGCCTCTGAATCGTTCTAACCAAGATGTGCTGGTTAATTTTATTCAGTATTGGGAGTATTCAAAAAAAGCGGATAAAGTAACTTATCATGATACTTGGGTAACTGATTTTACCCTGACTGAAAAAAATGCTTATACGATAATGCGTGGCGGCAGAGCACGCTGGAAAATAGAGAATGAGACTTTTAATACACTTAAAAATCAGGGCTATAATTTAGGACACAATTACGGACTCGGGAAACAATATTTAAGCACAATTTTTGTAATGCTGATGATGCTGGCTTTCCTGGTGGATCAAATCCAGCAGCTATGCTCCGTTTTATTCCGGTCAGTATGGAATAAACTGGGAAGCAAAAAGGCCTTATGGGAAAGTATAAGAGCTTATTTTAAGAGTTTCATAGTTAAGTCCATGGAAGAGATTCTTATTGCCCTGCTTTACGGCATAACAGCTCAACCTTTGGAAGAAGTAATAAATAGTTATGACTCTTCACAAACAATTGCTTAAATGCTTTAATCAAATAAAAACCGTTCGATCTCTATCGCAAAAAAAATGATATGAGTTCGTAAGGATACCTGCGTTCGCTAAACAGCAGTTTTTATTTTTGACTAACTTTAAACCCTTTTTTTACTGTTTTTTACTGCCTTTTTTACTGCTTTATAGCTTCTTTTTTCTTGCTCTTTTTA
>JAAELO010000826.1 GCA_024226555.1 Desulfobacterales bacterium
ACAAAGTATTTTGCCAAAAGAACAGTTATTAGAGATTCCCTATAAAAGCTTTAGTTTTATTTCTTCTTCTGATTTTTATTAACTAATCCATAGTTTTTTTGAGGTTTAAGCTCTTAATCCTTAATAATATTTAAAACCTTCAGGTCGATTTTTCTTAAAATATTCATATACCGTTTCTCTCTGAGTTGAAGCAGCTATCCACAGCCATACAGAAATTAAGTTTGAAATAATTTTTGAGAATATTTCCCTTGTTCTTCATTCCACTTAGATATCATTTGATGAAAACATTTGGGTTGATTGCAGACTATAGCAAAATGTGAAAAACTAAATTATGAAGATGTTAAAGCATATACAAAAATATATTTTAAAAATCAGAAATATTTTTTATGACTATGGGGAACCTCTAATAATTAGAATTTTTGATGAAAAACAAAGAATAACAAAAAACAACGGGTTGATTTTACTACAGTATTTTTTGTTATATCTGTGTTTCGCAAAAAGATCAGTTATTAGCGACTCCTCCAGAATAGATATTCTGGAACCTAACTGCCTAATAACACATAATATATAAAAAGTGTTACTTAGAAGAGGTTCCCTTAACCTATTTTTCTGGTTTTTTAAAACCCAGCCTTCCGGGAGGGCTGCTGGAGGCATTTTTTAAAGTTTTTTTATGATAACAAAATACTACAATAAGAAACTCTATACTTTTGAAAAAGTCACAGGAATGACTGGTATTTTTTCTGAAAAAGAGCTGGATACTCTTCTTGAATATTCGGAGTCGGGAATCAAAACTCCATTTATCAATCGTTTGTACGACCTTGGAATTCTGATACCTGAAAGCGATTTTACGACTCTTAAAAATATATCTGACCAGAATATATCCCTGGAATCCCTGCATATTGATATTACAGATTCCTGCCCTTTATCCTGTCCACAGTGTTATAAGGGAAAACCGGAAAAAACATTTATGGATTTTCAGAACTTTAAATCTATTGTGGATGAGGCGGTAAAGCTTAACATATTCCAGATAGCCTTAGGTGGAGGAGAGGCCCTTGTACATCCTGAGATCGGAAAATTTATTTCCAGTGTAGCAGAAACACAACTTGCAGTAAGTATAACTACCAGCGGTTTTTCTTTAAATGAAGAGAAACTCCAAGATTTTATATTAAGAGGTGTTAATCATATCCAGATCTCACTCAACTCCATTGATGAAAAGGTAAACAGTTTATCAAGGGACGGTTTCAGAGATGCTGTGAAAGCAATTGCGCTTCTCAAAAAAACCGGATTATCGTTTGGAATAAATACTGTTATTCGTAAAGACAACCTTAATACTCTTTCTAAAACCATAGGTTTTGCAAAGGAAAACGGCGCTGATAATATAAATCTTTTAAGATACAAACCGTCAGGGTTTGAAACGTTTGGAAAAATATCCCCTGACAAAAACGATTTACAAAAAGTTTCAGAGATCATAAGGAGCATAAGGGGAATTAAAATCAAACTCGATTCAGCTTTTTCAAATCTTCTGCTTTATGTGAATAGTGGAAATATAAGTTATGAGAGGGTAGGATGTGCAGCGGGAATAAAATTTATTTCCATAACCCCGGAAGGGGTTTTTAAACCATGCAGTCATCAATCCTATGCTGAAAGAGCAGATTCCATTGAAGCTTACATACAGGAAAGCAAATATATACAAAAATTTAAAACGTCAGTTTTTCATAATGAAAGTATATGTACTACCTGTATTTACAGACTTTTATGTAAAAGCTGTCGGGTAATAACAGAGAAGGAGAACGTTACAATCGGAGAAACCGATTGTATCGGATACAGGAAAGAATGAAATTAAATAAAAAAATTAAAATTAACATCCTGGAATTTTTTCAAACAGGTAATTTCTACCGTTTGATCCTGGGAAAAACAAAGGAATGGGTTCTTAACAATTTTCCAGACCCTAATTATATAGGTATTGGAGAGACTTTGGAAAGTGCAGCTATCTGGCGTTATGGAAACCTTGAACTGCACTTTGATCAGCAGGAACTGTTTCTGATCTATTCAGATTATATCGAGGATTTATCCGGTGGCAAATTTCTTGAACTGGACCCCTGGATTCTTGGGAAAACAGGAGATTTCTCCCTTGAAAGGATTATGCGGGAGTTCAACACACTAAGAATGGACTATACAATTTTGAGCAAATTGAACTATGATATGATCGAATTAACCATTACAGAAAGTCAGGTCAAGCTGACTTTTCATCCTGAAGACGATGAAAATGATACAGACCCAAATCAATTCAAACTTGGGTCATTTAGCCTAATGGGGAGTTAAGATGTTTGAGTATTATCAGGGATTTGAAATTGACGGGTCAGACACTTCTTATAATATCATTACACCGGAAGCTGAAAAGATCAGGGAGGTAGTAAACTACTACCTGAATCTTAAAATAATTGATAAAAATGAGCACATTCAGATATATTCCTGTAATGGAAAACGTAAGCACCACCTTTCAGGAAAGAAATATCAGA
This sequence comes from Desulfobacterales bacterium, assembly GCA_024226555.1. Taxonomy (GTDB): domain Bacteria; phylum Desulfobacterota; class Desulfobacteria; order Desulfobacterales; family JAAELO01; genus JAAELO01. Next base: position 2,520 of record JAAELO010000826.1, read on the forward strand.
GAGGTGAGCTTGATAGACTTTGGGAGGATCTTGAAGGTGTAAATTCCTTTGAACTTAAGTATCAATATATGGCCCCCTCTTCTCTATATCCGGAAGTAAAACGTGAAATAATAGATTTTATAATCAAAAAAACAAAAATAGATGAGAAAAAACTTGTTAACCCAACCCTCGGAAGCAATTTTTACAATGGGAGTTATTTAAAAGTTGTTCTTAATACCCAAAAAGCAAAAGACAGTTCAGACTCCATTGATACAATTTGTAATGAAGATTACTTTAAAAAGATATATTCCGGGGATTTCGTTTCACTTGAAATTGATTACACTTTAGGAGCCTCTTTTGCGATTAAGTATTACGGATTCAAAAAATTAAAAGAGAGGTTTCCTGAACTTTCTCTTGATGAAGAGGCCATGTTGTATGTGCCCTGGTATGACATTTCTTTAAAAAACCTCATCTATGAACAGATAACAATTGAAGCAAATGATTATTTGAGTACAGTTGATCGCATAATGAAGTTAGCAGAAATTAAAGAACTTAAATTGAGAAATGAAAGGATTTTAGGACAGGATTATTCTAAAGTATATTATGAGTTGGATGATCAGGAAGAACGTTTTAAACATATTACAGGAATATATAGAAGTTGTTTTGATGGAACGCCCATAGGATATATTGCCTTTGCTGAAAGACTTGCATCATCTGGTTTATGTAAGGGCAAAGATTTTGAAGACAACACATCTTTTACTTTATGGTTTAAAAAAGGAAGTAAAGAAGAATTCAGCGGTGGATTCAATTTTATTAAGACTAATCAAAATCTAAAACTTGTTTTTGAAGTACAATGGAATAATCGTGAAATTGCACAAAGGTTTTTGAACATATAGGAGACCCCCTAAAGGGAACCTCTAATAATTAGAATTTTGGATGAAATATAAGGGTTTAATAAAAATAACGAGCCGGTTTTATTACAGTTTTTTTTAGAAATAACGATCTAATTTTAATGGAAATCAGAGAGAAATTGAAACATATTTGAAGCTACACAAAATATGCATATACGAGATAAAAATGAAATATAATCTGTTATCAATTTTTAAAGATATAGCCCAAATTGACCTTGGTGAATTAAGTCCTTTCGGTGTGGATGAGTTATGGGAGTGGACTTTATTTAATCGTAAAAGCAGCTACCTGAACGAAACTTTAAATATACATGAGTGGTCCGGTGTACCGGTTGAAGGGCGAAGTACCCCTTTAGATCAAAATATGGAAATTGAGGGTGATTATCTTCTTCTCGATTATATTGGTCATCAGCCATCTATAAACTTAAGACATTTGGATACACTTATGGAACTGGCAATTGAAATGCTTGCTCCAGGCGGAATATTTAATGTGTTTACCACAATACAGATTCCTGTAATTAAGGGTAGGATTCCTGACATGAGAGCACTAATCATGTATAAAGAAACTGATCCTGATACGATAGAGTCGGAACGATTTTTTATTGATGAACTTCAAACAATTTTCACCGGATTAAATCAATCAAATTTTAACTCTTTAGTTTCCAAAGCCCGTGAATGTGTTATTAAGTATAAAGAGAATGGACTTGAGAAAGATAAAGCATACAATATTGTTCATGGAATAAAAATAGTTTATCAAACACTTGATTTTAATGATATTGAGGATCTTGTTGACGAAGTTTTAGATCATATTTCTGGTTATATCGGCAACAAAGAACTTTGGATATACAAATGATCCTCTTCATATAGATAAAAAAAAATGAAAAAAATTAAACTGTACATTCATCTTATTTTAGCTGTAGTTTACACTACTTTTTTTATGTTTTTTACTTTTTTTTTCTATGACCGATATTGGAAATGGCGTCATGAGTTAGAAGAAGTTGAGACGAGTTTTATAACTCCGGATGGTTCAAATGTCACATCAAGTGGTTTTGTATGGATTATTCCTGCTGTAGTCTTTAGTATTTTAGCTTTAATACGTATTATTCGTTTTTTGAAAGATAGACATTCTCTGAACCAATAAAATTTTCAGAAATGGTAACCTTTATGTCGGGTTCAAAACTTTTCAACTTATTACGATAAAGGAAAAATAATGAGTTTTGATCTACTTGTGTTTGATAAAGATAAAGCACCTTCAACCAAGCAGGATTTTTTGAAATGGTGGGAGGTTCAGTCAGAGTGGGAAGAGGGGCATGATTATGAAATTCCTGGCATTGCAACAGAAAGACTTAGGAACTGGTTTGAAGATATAACAGGTCATTACCCTCCAATGAATGGACCTTTAGCATATGAAGGTGATGATGAAGAGATAGAAGATAAATTAGTGGATTACTGCATTGGTAAATCTTTAATTTATTCATCATTTCCGTGGTCAGAAGCGGAAAACGCATACTATAAAGTTAAGGAATTAGCAGAAAAACATAAACTTGGCTTTTTTAATGTTAGTGCAGGTGAAGTTGAAATACTGGTTCCGGATGATCAGGGAAACTACACAAAAATAGAATAATTTAAAAGGAACCTCTGATATTTAGAAGATTTTATGGGAGATATTATAAAAGAGCTAAGGAAAATTTGGAATAGCAATAAAAATGCTTTAAGATGTGGTGGAACTTACTCTTCACACAATTTAAGAAAAGAAATTGAAAGCTAAAATATTTATGAATTACGAACAGGCAAAAGAGAAGTTATTGTTCCACAGTGGAATCCATCAGGATATTGAAGATGATAGATGGATTAATGGATTTCTTGGCAGTTTAAGACCATTCAATGGTTCTTAAATTAAGTTGTTTTCCATGATGTAATGGATTGTTTAAGAAGTATAGGTGACTATTTAAGAGATTCAGATCTTGTAGATAAACAGATTGTAAGCGCAGTCTTAGGAATAATTCATCTTGGAAGAGCCTGGGCTGTTGAAAAAAACGGCATGCTTAGAAGTAATAACCTTATCAGCGATGAAGATGTGGAGAAAATGGAAGAGTGGTTATCATGCATGTCTGATACTTTTTGTCTGCTTATGGATGGCTGTGATGATGATGTTGCATTTGAGTCTTACTATTATATACAAAATCCGATTCCCTAAAAGGTATGACATATTTAAATCGAGACAGAAAGAAAAGACTCAGGAACTTCACCAAAATTTATGGTGATGGAGAATTTCAGCTTGGCAAATGGAAGCTGGAACCTGTTCATCTGATTCCTGAACAAATTGAATATGGGCAGGAGTTTGATTTCTGGATTTCAAACGGGAAAGATGTTTTTCTACTCTCTTGTGAATGTAGTAAAATTCAAAGAATATTCATTTCGAAGTATAACGCAAGGAAACATATTTATATCAGATTTCAAGGGCCTTTCAGGAAGCTTGAATTAGAAGACATCTCAAATATTCTTAATACCTTTTCAGGAATCGGAATTCCTAAAAAAAGCAGGTTCAAAATTATAAAAAACCTGTCTCTAAAAACTAGGAATTTGAGGTGAAATACAAGTAAAAACGAGAATCATAACCCTGTTGGAAAATATTTTTACCAGGTTGATATAAAATTTTACGGGCAAAAATTTTAAATTATGACAGAAAAATACAAAATCATATTCTGTGAAGCAGATACAGGAATTATTCTTAAGGGAACTGGAGAGAGGTGGTCAGAGAAGAAGGATGGCCCCAACGACTTACCTGGTTTTCAAAACTTTGAAGATGCTGTCTCCTATAAAGATAAGCTGCTTAGAAAGTATCCTTTTGGTGAAGTCTCAATTATTAGTGATGAAAATGTTAAAGTGTACAGAGATGAAAAGAAACTGGAGGTATATTTAAAAGAACGTGCAGCTTTATATCGTTGGCAGTCATTACCATTTTTTGTGAGATGGTTCATAAGAAAGCCAGAATGTTTTGTATATACAGAATAAAAAAATTAAACCACAGCAAATGACATATGGGAATCTCTAATAACCGCCTTTTAACCGAACTACTTCGTTATTACGAAAAAAAAACTTTTGTAAAATCAGCTCGTTATTTTTTCTAATGC
>JAAELO010000827.1 GCA_024226555.1 Desulfobacterales bacterium
CAAAAAGGTACTTTTAAGGAATGTTTCAAATAAGATATTTTTCTTAAACAGCACTTTTGGGGGGTAAAAACATCAACCTAAGAGCAAAAAAGGACTTAAAAACGAGGTTATATTAAATGTATTCAGTATGTTGTCTTGGTCAACCCCAATGGTCAACATTTAATGATTTCTTTCGCAATCTACATAATTTAATAAGTCAGACAGCATGAAGCGGCTGGCGTTGTTTTGTAAAAAGGAATTCACAAATGTTTGTAGTTTCATTGGCTTATGAAATTGATTTCTCAGAAGTCGAAAAATATATTGATGCCCATCTGCTCTACCTTAAAAAATACTATGATCAAGGTAAATTTGTTTCTTCAGGACGAAAGGAACCGAGAACAGGTGCCGATGCAAAAAGCTTCTTAGCTGATTATGGCTTATTAAATTGGGATAAGGAAAAATGGAGATATAAAGTAAATCCGAATTCAAGCAAATATTTCAATTATTACATCGTAATTCGAAAACATAATTGGATCAATGGGATTTATGGGAATTGATACATATGAAAAATTGGAAAATAGAGCCAAAAGATTCAAAAACTGCTGAATATATTGATTTGTATTGGTTTTTAGAGAAAACTCAAAACGATTCAAGCTCTAAATATCCAAGAATGAATCCCGATCCAGCAGGTCATTTAATTCTATCAAATCCGCGGCGATATTACCAATATAGTAATAAATCTTTTTCTCAATCAGGACATGGCAATCATTTAATACTTCCACACTGTGAAACAATTACAATTAATCATTCACAATCTTTTCAGATTATTGGAATAAAATTTAAGGTTGGTGCTCTATATTCTTTAAAGATTCCAACTCATAACCCTATATTAGATCAAGTTATAAATATCGATATAAACACAATTTTTCACCCAGAAGCATTAAAAGAAACAAAAATACTGATGCAAAAAATTGATAAACCAGAGATATGCCGAGATATGTTAGATAAACTACTGGGAAAGGTAATAATTAGTAATGTAGAGGATAAACACAGCAAATTAATACAAAAAATTATAAAACTGGTTCCTGATATTCCTTTATCAGAAATGGCTTCAGAATTGAATTGTTCAAAGCGTACAATTGAACGAAGTTTTCTAAGAGTTACAGGATTTACTCTAAAACAATATTATACTATGCAAAGATTAGACGCTATGCTTGACTATTTGTACCAACTAAATAAAAAAGATATTAAGTGGGCTGAAATAGCCTTACAATTTGGTTTTAGTGATCAATCTCATTTAATACGGTATCTGAAGAATAGTATTGGTAATACACCTGGTGAGTATACTAAACATCGTAACTTAATCGTTGATGCTTATGGGAATTTTGAATAATTTTTTACTTTTTGTCGCTTTTTTTCAATCCAATTTTAATCTTCTTAGTTATAGTCTCTTAAATAGTAATATTTATGAATTCAAAAGGAGATTATTAAATATGAAAATTAGAAAATTAGAAAGTAATGATATTAACGAAGTTGTCGAACTATGGTATGAAACATCCGTTCAGACTCACTCTTTTATTTCAGCAGATTACTGGGAGAAAAATAAAAAAGATATGGCAACAATATATCTGCCTAAGTCAGAAACATACCTGGCAATCGAAAATGAAAAAATCATCGGTTTTATTGCAATGGCTGAAAATTATTTAGCAGCTGTTTTTGTACAAATTAATATGCAGGGGTCTGGTATTGGAAAAAAACTTTTAAAATATATCAAAGACAGAAGAGAAACTATTCAACTCAAAGTATATAAGAAAAATTCCAGGACAGTAGCTTTTTACAAAAAACAAGATTTTGAGATATTATCCGAGAATATAGAAGAAATCACAAATGAGATTGAATTATTAATGGAATGGAATAAATAGCAAAAAACAATAACAAGTGATTAACTCTCAAAAAAGCGTGTTTTTTTTGAGCTTCAACATACCTTTTTGACCCGAAAAGGTGCTTTTAAGATATCAGATCTTAAAATAATGTTTGAAGAAGCTGGTTTAAAAACTAAAGTCCGGTTATTAAATCCTATTTCAGGAATAATAATCGGAACAAAGATTTAGATTTACAATAATAGTTTATTGATCATATAATAAAAGGCTAAAGACAGACTTCAATCGCCGCTTAGGCATCAATTGAAGCTGCTTAGCCAAGCGTTATGTGGTTTGAGTAATAGGCTGGTAGAAATTAAAGATGATCTTGAAATAGTATATGAAACTATAAAAGAGGAATTATTACCTACTTTAGTAAAATTCCAATATCTTTAGGCACAGCCTCAACAAAGCAATTTACTCGGAGCGCAGCACCAATGCCGTTTTTCAAGAAATGCTATCATTTGGTAACTTTATCCTGCGCCCGGTAATTTTAAAGTTAGACAAGCATAAATATGAATACATATATTAACATTGGAAAAACAATAATAAGAAAAATGTCAGATTATGCTGACGACAATTCACTCGATGATGAAACAGAATACTTTCCGTTGTGAAACTGACTATTGAAGGTATTGTAAACTCATACAACGGATCACAAAAGGACAAAGACCAGATAAACATGACTTTAACAGATTTTGTGAAAAAGATTTATGTTGATTTATGGATCCAGCAAGCTACTGAAGATGAGGATGAAGTAGATATTGAATTGGAAACTGAAGATGCAGTAGAAGAATTTCAAGATCGATTTTTTTAAAATTAAACTTTCCTTAAAGTCTAACATGCGCTTGAACTCAGACCGGGCTATTCACGCGCGTTTTTTAACGTTGTTGTTTATTGAATTTATTAACTTTTTTGAAGTCTGTTGCTTTCCACGCCCGGCTCGGTTAAGCACGGCGTTGGGTGAAAAGAAATGAGAAACATATGAACTTATACTGGGTAACCACAGAAGACAATCACGAAAATTGGTTCATTGTTGCATCATCTGGAAAAGAAGCAGCCAAATGCCACGAAGATTATGAAGGTTACAATACTGGTGATGCAAAGGCAGAAAAAGTACTTAAAATACCAAACAGTATTGTAGCTGAAACAGGCTGGCCCTCTAAAGAGCTTCTAATATCATTAGGAGCAAAATATTCATTAGTCGACAACATAAGAATTGTTGAAATTTCAGGAAGAAAATTTTTTGAAGGAATGTTGGAATCTGAGATTATTAAAAAGTACGATGATATATTTGAAGAACGTGGTGATAAAAGATTAAACAAAACTAAAAGTTCATCAACACATTAAGGGTAGAAATAATATCAAACTATAGATCATCAACCCAATAAAAAAAAACCGAGATTGTGTTAATCCTTCATGAAGACTGAACAGAGGTTGTTTGAGATTCCCTTGATGAATATGAAAAAATTATCCTGATTTATGGTTTGAAAAAACAGTGATTCCAAATTGTTCTGGTAGCAGCTAAACATGCACTGCATCAGGCGGGAAAGAGTCCGCTGGTGAAAACGGCTTTATGGGAATCTCAAGAAGAACCAGTGTTGCTAATCTTTATGAATTATGATTATTATTAGAGCATGAAAACATCACTTGAACATTTACCAGAGCAAAAACAGCAGGAGTTAAAAAGAGCTGTCGAGATCATTCGGGAAGAAATTAATCCCGATATGATTATATTATTTGGTAGCTATGCCCGTGGTGATTGGGTAGAAGACCTTGACCCGGAAACTCTTCTTTATCGCTATCAAAGTGATTTCGATCTTATTATTGTTACTGAAACACCTAAGCAAGCCAACAAAATTGAGCAAAACAACAAGCTTGCTCATAAATTGGCAAAAACTATCCATCGAACACCAATTAGTTTGATTGCCGAAGATATACAGTTTGTAAATCGCCGCCTACGGAAAAGCCAGTATTTTTATATTGATATAATACGGGAAGGGATTCTTCTGTTTGATTCTGGCAAATTTGAACTGGCAGAACCAAAAGAGATCACTGTTAGTGAACGTAAAAAATTAGCCGAAGAAGACTATGGTTTTTGGATGAAAAATGCTGATGAATACTTAAAACAATATGGACACGCATTCTCCGACCAAAGTTATAATGTCGCTGCATTTAACCTGCATCAAGTCACAGAGCGCTTGTACGGAACAATTCTGTTGGTATTCACTCGATATAAACCAAGAACCCACGACTTGGAAAAGCTTGTTCAACGCGTTGGAGGCATTGAACCAAAGTTTTTATCTATATTCCCAAGGGCTACCGAAAAAGAGAAAGAATGCTTTAAGCTTCTACGCAAGGCATACGTGGATGCTCGTTACAAACCAAGCTTTACAGTTACAAAAGAGCAACTGGAATGGTTAGCGGAACGTGTAAATAAACTGAAAGAACTAACAGAAAAGTTATGCAAAGAAAAAATTCAGAGCTTCTACTAACCCTGAACATTAGTCGGATCATTACAACCTTTTAAATAGCTAATGAAAATGGTATCTTTCAAAAAGCTAAAATCCTGATATAATAATTACATCTCATTAACCAACTATTTTATAAATTGATTAATCATTTATTACCATTTATACAGTTGTTTGAGCTAAATCACTTTAGGAACCTCTAAGATATTTAGCTTCCGAATTAATATTAATATAAAACCATAGCAAAAATTATGCGTATAGCTATAATCTCAGATATCCATAGCAATGCTGATGCTCTTATCAATGTTTTGGAAGACATAAAAAGATTCAAAGTCGATAAAACAATAAGTTTAGGAGATAATATTGGTTATGGTCCCGAACCTAATAAGACCATATCACTTCTTATTGAAAATAAAATTCCATCAGTTATGGGCAACCATGAACTTGGGGTTTTAAACAAAAAGCTGATAAAGCAATTTAATCCCATAGCACAATTTGCTCTGAATAAAACCATAGAAACCATTAGTCTAAACTCACTTGAATATGTCAGACAAAGTAACAATTACATCTCAAAATACGGTAGTCACTTTGTTCACGGTATGCCACCGGATTCCCCAACTTCATATATGTCTAAAACCTCAGGCAAGGAAACAATTGACCTCTTTAACAAAATATTCTGTAATATTTGTTTTATCGGTCACACACATGATCTTAAAATGGCCGTTCTAAGAAGTGATAGTATTGAGTATAAAATACTTAAAAATGATTTGTATTCATTAAGTAAAGATAAAAAGTATTTAATAAATGCAGGTAGTGTCGGTCAACCAAGGGATGGTAATAAAACATCCAAATATTTGATTTTTGATAATGTAAGTTATAGAATACTTGTGCGTTATATTCATTATGACAGAGAGAAAGTAATTAATAAAATGCTTGAGTTGGGTTACCCCATTGAACATACAATAAGGTTAAAATAGGAAAAAAAAGGAAATGATCTATGGAAAAAGAGTTTAATATACCAGAAGACCTTCAAAGATGTATAGATTTTCACGGACATATTTGCCCCGGAATGATTTATGGTTATAAAGTTGCCAATGAAGCCCTTACACTTCTTGATTTTATGCGCTCAATTGATGAAGAGGTTGTTGTAATAAGTGAAAACGACTCATGCTCTGTTGATGCCTTTCAAATAATCCTTGGAACAACCGCAGGTAAAGGAAACCTTATCATAAACAACTATGGAAAAAATGTTTATACAGTATTTTCAAGGAAAAATAATAAGGCCTTCAGATTCTCCAGAAAACTTGATTATACATATTCTGGTCCATACAAAGAGGAATTTGAAACTCTTGAAAACAAATTCAGTGATGGAACAGCGACACCAACCGAAAGAGCAAGACAGAAGAAATTAAAAACCTTTGATCTACTTGATCAACCCTTCGAAAATATTTTTGAAACAGTTGAAACTGAATTACCAGCTCCATCATACGCTGAACTATCTCCATCTGTTTCTTGCGCAAAATGTAACGAGATGACAATGAAATCCAAAATGATCGATAGTGATTCAGGACTTGTTTGCATTCCATGCAGCAAAGAGTAAAAAAGTACTTGATTTTTTTTCATAAGTCTATATCCTGTGTTGAATATTACGAATCGATAAAATAAAGAAGATTATAGATAATGACTCATTTACAAAAAATAAAACCCGGAAAATCTAAACAGAGCATAATAAGGCATAGATCTAAGAAGATCTACCAACTTAACCGGACTTGTCTATGATTTAATTAATATCACTATTGTTAATCAAAGCCTCTTAAAACTCCGGTTTTAAGGGGCTTTTTTTTTAAATTTTTAACAACCACAAAAAAACAAAGGAATAATGAAATGAATTTAAATGGCGTTATATTACCCGTAATCACCCCTTTTATTAACGATAAATTTGATGCGGAATCGTATAAACAGCTATTAAAACATTATTCAGATAAAGATTTTAGTGCTATTATTCCTTGCGCAACAACAGGTGAAACCAGTGTTTTGTCAGATTATGAACGTGATGAAATATTTGATATCACAGTCTCAAACGTTGAAAAGCCGATATATTTTGGAATTGGCGGAAATCATACAAGTGAAGTTATAAATAAGTTAAGTTTTGTAGAAAAATATGATGTGGAGGGGATTTTATCAGTTTGTCCATATTACAACAAACCCTCACAAAAAGGGATATTTGAACATTTTTTAAAAATATCAGAGAACACAACAAAAGATATTATCATCTATAATATACCTTACAGAACCGGAGTTAATCTTAGTAATGAAACTCTTCTAAGGTTAGCCGAATGTAAAAATATTATAGGCGTTAAAGATTCGTGTGGTGATATTTCGCAATCTCTTGAACTTATCAGAAATAAACCTGAAAATTTTTCTGTTTTAACTGGAGAAGATATACTTTTTTATACAAATATAGTAAATGGTGGGGATGGTGGAATTTTAGCATCATCACATCTTTTCACAGAAGATTTTACTGATATATATAAAAATGTTAAAAATAATGATCATAAAAGTGCTCTTGAAATATGGAACAGGCTCTCAACTATCATTCCAAATCTTTTTATAGAGCCTAATCCCGCACCTTTGAAATATATACTGAATCAACAGGGATTAATTAAAAGACCGGAATTAAGACTTCCACTTGTTGAAATTTCAGACGAACTTAAAGAAAAAATTAAGATAGTAGGTTTAAAATGACCACAACTACAGACACAAATATAGATAACGATAAAAAGAAAGACATATACTATAAAAAAAATGCAACGGGAATCTCAGGAGTTGAGTTCTTTTGGGGTTTAGGACTTCCTGTTGTTATTGAATCCACTTTTCTGCAACTTTTTATAAAAAGTATCGGAGGAAGTGGTTTTGCAACAGGTCTTATTCCTTCTTTTTTTTATATAGGTTGCTCAGTGTTTGCACTGCTTGCAAGTTTCTATTCATCAAAGATAGTTCGTAAAAGAAATATAGTTGTTTTATTACATATAGTCCCGTCAACATCCCTTTTAGCTTTTGGGGCTATAATGTTTTACTTTGGAAAAGTGGATCAACTGCTATTGATATTCTTCATATGTTATGCAATTTTTTCCCTTTTCCTTGGGATGACTGTACCGATATGGTTAAGCTATATTGTTGATATCTTTTCAGTGGAAAAATCCATATCCGGAATGTCATTTATGCTTATATCCCAAAATCTTGGTAAAATTTTGAGTAGCTTTCTTATTCTTAAAGTTGTCGAAAAAACTGCATTTTCAATAGAATCATCAGCACTTATATTTATAACAGTTGGTATTCTGTTTGTTGTAGGTTCTTTCTTCTTTTATCTGACTAAAGAGATTCCTGAAGATGCTCCAACAAATAATAAAAATCAGAATTTTATATCTTATACTGTAGAATCGTTTAAACATATTCTGAACAACAAAAACTATCTCTACTGGCTATGTGGAGATAGTTTCTTTGTTGCATTAATTACTGTAATTTCTTTCTATGCTGTTTATGCAACTAAATATTGCGGGATAGATAGAGCTACTGCTTCAGGAATGTTTGTAGGATGTATTTATATTGGCGCTATAACTGCTAATTTCATTTTCGGTACACTTGGTAAACTATCAATAAGAACAAGATATTTTATTGCAACATTTTCAACCCTTTTAGGAATAATTATACTTATTTTATTTAAGCACTATTTTGCTTTCTACCTGGTAAGTTTTCTGTTTGGCATCTCAAGGGGTACGCGTATGTTATTGTTTGCAGCTGTTACAAAAAATTTGTCCGGGTTAAAGGATTCCACAAGTTATTTTGCAGTTTCTCCACTTTTAACTCTTCCATTTTCTGCAGTTTATCCACTTGCATTTGGGAAGGTTACCGATTTACTTGAAAATTATGGAGATCTATCATTTAAAATTATGTTCATAACATCGGCTCTGCTTCTTCTGGTTGCATTGTATTGTTTCTACAAAACAGATTTCAAAGAGTGAGGGGTGTCGTAAAATTCCGTTATGCTGTGTTGTGCTAAAGATCATCAATCCTCAAAATATTATTTATGGGAATCTCTAATAACTGCCTTTTGATCGAACTGCTGCGTTGTTTCTAAAAAAAAAACTTTTGTAAAATCGCCTCATTGTTTTTCTCACGCCTTGTATTTCAATAAAAATTCTAATTATTAGAGGTTCCCTTATATTTCTGTGGTTGATAACTTTAGCAGCGCCTTGTATTTAATTTTTCACTTTGTTTGTAAGATTTAATAGTTTCTTTAAATTTGATAAATGATTTTATTGCTGATAATCTATTTTTTTTTTGCTTACATTAATGTATTTTTTAACCCTTCAATTAGTGAGAATCCTAATGAATTATATCTGTTTTTTTTGCATAGCCACTTAAATAAATATGTTTTTTTTATTTATGAGTTAAAATGTGTTAAAATACTATAAATTTAATTTTTTATCCTGTTATTGTTATTTGCTATCAATCAATTCTATCATTCCTGAAAAGACTTGATTAACATACTTTTACGCAACTTGATTATATAATGAAATTTCATATTTTATATGAATGTTTTAAACTCCAATCGATAATTTCATAAATATGTATTATTAATTAATAGAAATCCTGTAAGGTGCTTATTTATATGCTTTCAAACAATGTAATTTGTTTTCAGACAGTTCTTTTTTCGGTACCTTACTATAATAGGAAATAATAAATGATTGTAAGATTTTTAAAATACTATAAACCACACCTGCCTCTTTTTCTATTAGACATGGGAGTAGCTGTTTTAGCATCAATTTTTTCAGTGTTTTTCCCTTTTTTGACACGTATTCTGCTAAAAGAACATATCCCGAATAAAAATGTTGAGATGATCATTTTTTTTTTAGCAATTATATTCATTTTACAGATTTTAAGTTCCATCACATCCTATATACGTATCAGATGGGGCCATGTTCTAGGTGTTCGAATTGAATTCGATTTAAGAGCAGATATGTTCAGACATCTTCAAAAACTTTCTTTCAATTATTTTGATAATGTTAAAACCGGTCATATTATGTCACGAATAACAAATGACCTTAATACAATCACAGAAGTTGCACACCATGCCCCCGAGGATCTACTAATATCACTTTGTGTCATTTCCGGGGCTTTTGGGTTTATGTTCTATTTTAATCCGTACATGGCTCTTATTTCATTACTTCCACTACCTTTTATGTTCTTATGGGGAATGCTTGTTGGTAAAAAAATGAAAAGAAGTTTTAGAATAGTACGTAAAAAAATAGCTGATATAAACAGCTCTGTAGAAAACTCCATGCAGGGAATCAGAGAAGTTAAGTCCTATGCTAATGAAGAGCTTGTTTATTCAAAATTTACAACTCATAATACTGAGTTCAAACTCGCCAAAGAGTATGCATACAAAATTATGGGTCTTTTTTATTCTGTTATATATTTTTTCAGAGAAATTTACTACACAACAATAATTGCAGGAGGAGCATACTTCATTTTTATAGGTGAGATGGATGTAATAGATCTTCTTGCTTTTTTACTTTTTGTTGGAATAATTCTTCCACCCATAGAGCGCTTAATAAATTTTACAGAACAATACTATCAAGGCTTGACATCATTTGAAAGATTTACCGAAATAATGGATATTGAGCCCGACATTAAAGACAAAAAGGATCCTGTTGAACCTTCAAAAATATCAGGAGACCTTATTCTTAAGAATGTTAAATATCAATATGAATCAAGTCATACCGTTATTTTAAATAACCTCTCACTTCATATAAAACCTGGAGAAAGCATTGCTTTAGTGGGAGAATCAGGGGCAGGGAAAAGTACACTTGTTTCACTTATTCCAAGATTCTATGAAGTAAATGATGGTGAAATTTTAATAGATAATAATAATGTTTTAGATCTAAAACAAAAATTCCTTCGTGAAAATATCGGGATAGTACAACAAAATGTCTTCCTTTTTGACACAACCATAAAAGAGAACATATTATTCGGAAAACCAGATGCAACAGATGATGAAGTAATTGATGCTGCAAAACATGCCAATATATATGAATATATATTAACTCTTCCGGATGGTCTTGAGACTTTAGTTGGTGAACGTGGTATCAAACTATCAGGTGGACAAAAACAAAGGGTTTCAATTGCCCGGGTTTTCCTGAAAAATCCACCAATTCTGATTTTTGATGAGGCAACGTCCTCACTCGATAGCGAATCTGAAGCTCTTATTCAAAAATCCATGGTTGAACTCTGTAAAAACAGAACAACTATAATTATTGCACACAGACTTTCAACTGTTAAACATGTTGATAAGATATATGTAATGAGAAATGGATCTTTTACAGAGTCCGGAAACCATCAGGAATTGCTCGATAAAAAAGGATATTATTATAGTTTATATAATGAGACATTGATTTAGATTTTCATTGAAAACCCTATGCTAAAGGTAATCTCTAAAGGCAATGAAACTGAACCTCTTTTTAAAATATCAAAATTAATAATGGGCGAAGAAAACACCGCCCATTATTCTAAATATTATTACTTGAGAATCTCTAATAATCAATTTAATGGCGGTACTAACTTTTAGGAAAGAAATAGTGTAATACAAAGTTAATATAACCAAAATCTTCAACTTTTATGTCCTTAATAGTAACTCAAATTTATGCTATTTTTAATAAGAAAATAATTACTTTTTTAATAAAGATTCTACTATTGCAGCAGAATTTTTATTATTTTATTAATAATTTACACTTTCATTTAGTGAATCATCATGGTAAAATATTTAAAGAATTAAGAGTCCAATCAATACCCTTACAAATTATTTGCATTAAAGAATTCTGTTTTATTACAAACTATTAGAAACATAAGTTATTAAGAAATTCTTATACCTTTTTTTCTATGTAATCAATTAACTTTATTTATCTGGAGAATTTAGATGAAATCGCAATTTAATTTGACGATATATGCAAAATTCATATTTTTAATATTTATTTCGTTAATATTACTAAGCTTTACAGCAAGCCCATCCATTGCAGATACAAAAGCTGCAAGGAAATGGATTAACAAGGAGTTTCAACCAAGTACTTTATCCAAAGCAAAACAGACAAAAGAGATGAAGTGGCTTATTAATGCTGCAAAACCTTTTAAAGGTATGAAAATTAAAGTTGTATCTGAAACAATCGCAACACATGTATATGAATCAAAAGTTCTTGCAAAAGCTTTCTATGAAATCACTGGTATCAAAGTTATTCACGATCTGACCGGTGAAGGTAAGGTTGTGCAAAAAGTGCAAAATCAAATGAAGGGCGCAAAGCTTTATGATGCATATATTAACGATAGTGATCTGATTGGAACTCACTATCGTTATGGTAAAGTAGTATCACTTACAGATTATATGAAAGGTGAGGGAAAAAAAGTAACTTTTCCCGATCTTGATATAAATGACTTTATTGGTAAAAGCTTTTGCACTGCTCCTGATGGAAAACTCTATCAGTTACCAGACCAGCAATTCGCAAATCTTTACTGGTTTCGTTATGACTGGTTTTCAAGACCTGATATAAAACGAAAATTTAAAGCTAAGTATGGATATGAACTTGGAGTACCAGTTAACTGGTCAGCATATGACGATATCGCGAATTTTTTCACAAACGATATTAAAAAAATTGATGGTAAAAAAGTATATGGACATATGGACTATGGTAAAAGACATTTTTCATTGGGGTGGCGCTTCTCCGATGCATGGTTTTCAATGGCTGGTGTTGGTAGCAAAGGGTTTCCAAACGGTCTTCCGGTTGATGAGTGGGGAATAAGAGCAGAAAAATGCGTTCCTGTTGGAGCATCTGTCTCACGTGGTGGAGCAGTAAACAGCCCTGCTGCTATTTATTCCATTACAAAATTCACAGAATGGCTTAACAAATATGCTCCAAAAGAAGCAAGAAAATTAACATTTTCAAAAGCTGGTGCTTATCCTGCAAAAGGAAATATCGCACAACAGATTTTCTGGTATACTGCATTTACTGCAGATATGGTTAAACCAGGCTTACCAATTACAGAAGCTGATGGTACTCCTAAATGGAGAATGGCTCCCTCGCCTCATGGTCCTTACTGGGAAAAAGGTATGAAACTTGGTTACCAGGACTGTGGTTCATGGACGTTATTCAAAAATACCAACTCTAACAGAAGAAAAGCAGCATGGCTTTATGCACAATTTTGTGTTTCCAAAACAGTTTCTTTAAAGAAATTTTTAGTTGGATTAACCCCAATACGAAACTCTGATCTTAACTCAAAATATCTTGATAAAATTGCTAAAAAATATGGCGGTCTTATTGAATTTTACAGAAGTCCTGCTCGTATTGCATGGTCACCAACCGGAACTAATGTTCCTGATTATCCTGGTATGGCTCCATCATGGTGGCAGGAAATTGGGCATGCTACATTTGCCGGTAAAAGAACACCAAAGCAGGTTCTTGACTCACTTGCCAAAAAATTTGATGCTCGACTTGGAAAACTTCAAAGAGAGAATAAAGGAAGCTGTGTTCCAAAACTTAATCCACAGAGAAAAGAGTCATACTGGTTAAACAAACCAGGTTCACCGAAGAAAAAATTAGCAAACGAAAAACCAAGGGGTAAAACAATATCCTATGAAAAACTCCTTAAACAATGGAAGAAGTAGATATTAGATTTTTTAATTAATTATTCAGAATAAAGTGCTTGTTCCTTAAAGCACTTTATACTGAGTATTAAGGTTAACATTTGATTTAATGTAAATGAGGTTAAAATGGATAAAAAAATAGTCAAAGTTAAACGGGATGGTATTGCTTTCAGGACATCAATAATTTGTGGTATAATCGTTTTATCACTTCTTAGTTTAGTAACAGTTTATCTATTTTTTTCCCAGTCCAACCTGATGGATTATGTTATCTCAAATTACTCCACAAATGTTAACAAAGCTATAGATGAACAGGGCGAATTCCAGAAAAAAGATTTAGTTACTAAGTATAAAACAAATACTAAAATTGCAGCTGGAATTGCTGCTCAATATTTATATAACGTTGATTATGAACTTGCAGCAAATGCTTTTAAAGAGTTCATGACCACTCCTGATATTGCTGCTATAAAGATTGTTGATGCCGATAATCAGCCATTTCTTGCAGTTTGGAAAGAATCCGGGGTTAAAACAGCTAAAACATTTCCGGAAAATTTCAATTTCAATGGATTACTACATGAAAAATCAATTGCAAAATTTGAAAATGAAAAGCAAGGATCTCTTGAATTTTTTTATACTGATAAATTACTTCTAAAACAACTAAGTATCAGTAAAACAAAAGCAAAAAATACTACAACAATATTTGAAAACCAGGCAAATGAACGAATAAATAGTGCTCAAATAACTCAAATAATAATGCTTTCTTTTGTTATACTTATACTTATTGCTACTATTATTTTAACACTTAATTTTATAGTTATTAAACCAATAGAAAATATAAGAGACGGATTAAAAGATGTGGCAGAGGGTGAAGGTGATTTAACAAGTCGCTTAGCTATAAAACGAATGGATGAAGTTGGTGAAGTCGCATCCTGGTTTAATATATTTATTGAAAAACTTCAGGAGATTATAAAAGATGTTTCAAAAAATACAGATACATTAAATATCTCTTCTGACGATATGTCATCACTTTCAGGCCAGATGTCTACAGGAATAGAAGGTCTGTCATCTAATACAAATAATGTCTCAATATCAACCAAAGAGATGAATTTAAATATGAATTCTGTGGCTTCTGCCATGGAAGAAGCTTCAACAAACCTTTCCATGGTTGCATCTGCATCTGAAGAGATGACTGCGACAATAACTGAAATTGCTTCAAATTCTGAGAATGCAAAAGTTATAAGTGAAAATGCTGTAACACAGTCTGAGTTTGCCACTTCAAAGGTTAAAGATTTAGGAAATGCGGCCCAGGAGATCGATAAAGTGACTGAAACAATAACAGATATTTCAGAACAAACAAATCTATTAGCATTAAATGCAACTATTGAAGCTGCCAGAGCCGGTGAAGCAGGAAAAGGCTTTGCGGTTGTTGCCAGTGAAATTAAGGAATTGGCGAATCAAACATCAAACGCTACATTGGATATTAAAAACAAAGTAAGCGGTATTCAAAGTTTCACACAGGAAACTATTACTGCCATAGACAAGATTTCAACAGTAATAGCAGACATAAATGCCATTGTTTCAACAATAGCAGCCTCTATCGAAGAGCAATCAATCACAACCAATGAGATCACAAATAATGTTTCGCATGTATCTGTCGGTATTCAGGAGGTTAATGAAAATATTATCAAAAGTTCAGATGCTTCCGGAGGAATATCTACCGAGATTGAAAATGTAAATGTTACAATTAATGAAATGTCTGACAGTAGTACAAATGTTAAAAGTAATGCGGGTGAGTTAGCTAAACTTGCGCTTGCTCTCAAAGAACAGATTTCCAAGTTTAAATTTTAATAGATAATGGGAACCTCTAATAATTAGAATTTTGGATAAAATACAAGGCATTTCAAAAAATAACGAGCCGATTTTATTACAGTTTTTTTTGGAAATAACAAAGCATTTTGCTAAAGGAACAGTTA
>JAAELO010000828.1 GCA_024226555.1 Desulfobacterales bacterium
AATTCTGAGACCGGGAAAATGATCTCCTCGCGAGAGCATCATTTTCCCGGTGTCAGAATCGCATAAAAAATAAAAACAAAAAAGATACGAAGGATTTGAAAGTCTCCAAGGGGGGGGGGTCAATTATTCCGTTATGAACGGTACGTGCGGTATATGACTGTTGCGGTATGAGAGATAGGGAATTTTGTTTTCCCGCGGTACTGACGTTCACCAGTAGCATAAGTCCTGGAATGAGCACCTCTGAAGTATTTCATATTTTGTATTTTTTTTCTCCGAGGTGCGATTTGTCCGGAACTTTTGGAACTGTTAGTTCTTCAGATATGGCTATGATTACAAAAGGGTTCGGAACACATCATTTCTATGGACCTCATCCTTTGAGTTCGGAAAAAAATATCACAAATTTCGAAAAGCATCAGAATTTTTTCCGACGTACGTACATAACTCCCACGGTGTGGTGTATGTGCGGAGAGAGGGTAAAAATAATAAAAAATCAGGAGATGAAATTGTGCACTGCCTTTCCTCGCTCTTACCCTTTTACTCCAAACCATCTAAATTCGGGATTTTCAGTAATTCCGAACCTTTCTCAAATTCCTTTGTAATTTTAGTAAAAAGGTCTAATTTGTAATCCCTTCTCTTAATCTGTCATTTTGTAATCCCTTGGCTTCAAGGATTGTGTTTTTACCTCGGAGTTTTTGGTTCCATTTTCACATTTTTCTTTTTCTCGGAACCATTTATCCCCCGGTAATTTAGTGAGACTTCATTTTTTCTGAATCTTGCCTAATTTTTTCCGAACGGTGGGTTGCGCATCAAATGTGGTTCAGATTTTTTTTTTGAAATTGCCTCCGATGCCTTTCCTTACCATGGCTTGCACTAATTCCGATGCGCGCATTTACCTCGGAGAGCTCCGAACCAATCCTTGCCTAA
>JAAELO010000829.1 GCA_024226555.1 Desulfobacterales bacterium
CTTCCTTAGGGTGTAAGATGCACAAAACTGTTTCTAAGTCTTGCCATGTCTGTTTTAACCGTGTTAAACGGGCTGCAAGGCGCATTTATTTTACTTTGCCCTCCCATTTTCGTCGAAAACTGGGTTGGACTTTTTTATCTAAAAATACTTGGAAAAACCCTCTTTTTTCTTTTTTTCGTTGTGCGGGTGCTTCTTTTTCTTTCAATTGTGCGTGCGAAAAATCTGTTTCTTTGTTTCATTTTAATTGCCCCTCGCGGGGAAGTGTGCGTTCTAATAATTTGTTTTCTGGTTTTTCTTCTTTTTCAAAGGTGTGCAATCCCGGCAAAGTGTTGCCTTTCGGCGATGCTCGTTTTTCTGGTTCCGAGTTAGCCACCTCTTTACTTCGTTTTCATAAAAAAACCTTTTCTCCTTTGTTTTTGCCTTTAAAAGAGCAAGAAAAGAATAATAAGATTATAAATTTAGAAAAGAAAAAAGATATTATTTTAAGAGATTTTAAAATCCCAAAAAGTGTTTTTAAGTTTGCAAAGAATAGGTTACCTTTTGTTTCTTGCGGAAAACCACCTCCCTCTCTCTCCCCACTCGATCTCAAATGGACGAAG
>JAAELO010000830.1 GCA_024226555.1 Desulfobacterales bacterium
ATTCAGATTCTATAGTATATGAATACCTTGCCTTTTTATTTCGGGCTATTGTGCTTGTATATTCTTTACTCAAGTGTCTCTCCGAAAATTTTCTTTATAAATGATTTGCGACAGGATATTTCCATATTCCTCATCAATCATCTCCTGAATCCTGTCAGCAGTCTTCTCTTTAAGAATTCTATCAACAAATTCACTGGCTCTCTTGTAATCTAAAAGCCTTATTGCATTTTTCATTGCCGGAATTGCCTGGGGATTCATACTAAGTTCATCAATTCCAAGTCCTATTAAGATTGGCATATTTGACGGTTCGTTTGCCATCTCACCACACATACATACCTGAATGTTTTTCCTCTTACCCACATCAGATACTTTCTTAAGCATCTTTAAAACTGCTGGGTGTAGAGGGTTATAAAGATGTGCAACATGTCTGTTTTCTCTGTCTATTGCAAGCGTATACTGTATCAGATCATTTGTTCCAATACTGAAAAAGTCTACATAATCTGCAAGTGAATCTGCGATGATAACAGCTGCTGGAACCTCTATCATTATTCCAACTTCAATTTTATCATTAAAGGGAGTTCCTTCCTCTCTTAGTTCAGCTTTAACTTCGTTAAGGAAGTCAGTTACCTCAATCATCTCACCTAAACCTGAAATCATTGGAAACATCAACTTAACAGGTCCATGCATTGCAGCTCTTAGTATTGCTCTTAATTGAGTCTTAAATATATTTTTTCTTTTAAGACAAAATCTTATTGCTCTTAAACCAAGAGCCGGATTTACTTCATCAGGAGCTTTGGAATATGAAAGAACCTTATCACCATTTATGTCCAATGTTCTGATGGTAACAGGTCGCGGTGCCATCAGTTCAACGATTGATTTATACTGTTCAAAAAGCACCTCCTCTTTTGGAAAAGCTCTCATGTTCATGTATAAAAACTCTGTCCTGAAAAGACCAATACCATCTCCACCATTATCTTTTACAGAAACGACCTCTTCAGCGAGTTCAATATTTGCCATAAGGTGGAATTCATAACCATCCAGTGTTTTAGCTGGAAGATTACTGGATCTTACCAAATAAGCTTTATACTCTTTATATCTCTGTCTTCTGATTTTATATTCAGCAATTGTTTCTTTGGTTGGCCGGATAATTATCTGCCCAATAGTACCATCAACAATCATTATATCATCATTTTTTACCGTATCCGTAACGCTTTCAAGTCCTAATACTGATGGAATCTCAAGGGATCTTGCTATGATACTGGTATGGGATGCTTTACCACCTCTGTTTGTTACAAAACCTTTAATTTTTTCAAGTTGAATCCTACTTGTGTCTGCAGGAGAAAGGTCATTGGCAACCAGAATAACCCTTTTGTCGATATCGGAAAAATCAACCTCCTCCTCACCAACAAGATTTCTCATAATCCTTTCACCGACCTGTGTTATATCTGCTGATCTTGATTTCAGATATGGGTCACTTATATTATCAAACATCTCGCCAATATTTCTAATTGTGGATTTTAAAGCCCACTCCGCGTTTACCTGAGATGCTTCTATCATTTCAATAGTTTTATCATAAAGCATTTTATCTTCATGTAAGACCATATGCGTTTCAAGGATATACACATGTTCCTGAAGGTCCTCTGAAAGGCTATCCATTGCATTTTTTAGTTCTTCCTTTGCATTATGGACAGCATTTTTAAAACGCATCACTTCATTTTCAAGATTACTCTTTGGTATATAATATTTACCGACAACATCTACGCCTTCCTTACCCACAAGGTATGCCCTACCTATGCAGATTCCAGGAGACCCACTGATCCCGTTTAATACAATTTCTTCAGAATTTTTATTATTCATTTTTTATGAAATTATTCTCCAAAACCATCTTCGATTAGGTTTGCTATTTCGTTGACTTTATCTAAATCATCCGGGTTAGTCGCTTCGATTTTAATGCACTCTCCCTCTGCACATGCAAGTGTAAGAATGTCTATAATACTGGATGCTTCAACTTTCTGATCTTCTTTTACAATCCAAATCATATCAATTGCTTTTTGTGCAATTTTAGCGATCATTGCACTCGGTCTTGCGTGAAAACCTAATTGGTTTTTTATCACAAGCTCTCTTGTTAATTGTAATTTTTTTTCATTCATTTTTAATTATGATGAAACGAAATTGCTGTTAATCAGTTTCGTTATATTTCCTTTGCAACTTATAATCTGTCAAAAAAACATCAACTCAGTATATTATATTTATTGCCCGTTTTCAACTATAGTTTTTGAATCATATATTTACCATAATGTTAATAAATATCACTCCAATAATAATAACGAATAAAAGTGATTCAATACCCAAATATGAGAAAATCATTAAATCTAAAAAAAGTGTGTAATAACGAGCGCTAATAAAATGGTGTAGTTTATTTCTTTTGAAAGAGCCCTTTTTCTATTACATTTTTAATAAAATCTCTGTTAAAATTGAATTTTATAGAAAAAAAAGGAGTGACTATGTCTAATATTAAGATTTATGGTAAAAATAAGTGACCTTTCACAAAAAGCGCTCGTGAAGTGTTTCAACAGAAAGGTGTTTTATACGAATATCTTGATGTACATGAATCCCCGGAATATCTTGAAACCATGTTAAAATTGACAGATGGTGTTCGAAGAGTTCCTGTCATTATTGATGGAGACAACATCACAATAGGTTTTAACGGCAGAACATGAGGTGTATAGACACATAGCAGTTTGCTATGAGACTTCAACCATTTGTAAAGGGAATTCTCTAATAACTGTTCTTTTGGCAAAATACTTTGTTATTTCCAAAAAAAACTGTAATAAA
>JAAELO010000831.1 GCA_024226555.1 Desulfobacterales bacterium
CAGTCCTTCGAATTCCCCTACTCTCGTTCCCACTCCATCTCCCACCTTTCCATCGCTTTGCTCGGAACTCATGGAAGTGAGCCTCGTAATCGATTTTAGTTGCGGAGTCTCCGAGACGGAATGCGAGACTCTCAAAACGTACGCAATCGATCTTATCGAAGCCACCAATCGATCTGTTTATTCCCTTTCTCTCTCTTTTGACCCGCGGATCGAATCCCTTAATCTATTCGAGATAAATCTACACCAAAACGACTCCCTCACCCGCCAACAACTCCTCGAAATCAATTGCATGCAAGTCACCGCATTCTCTGGGACTTGCAATTGCGCCACATCTTGCATTACCCAATCCTCTCTCCTCCAACTCACTTTGAGCACCTTGTCCACCCCCCCAAACCATGACTCTCTCACCTTATTCACTTCTTGCGATTGCGGAAACTCCATTTGCGGGGACCTAGCCCCCTCTTTTCAACAAACTAACACCCAACTGGTCGTTTACTTGGGAGATAGCGGCGATGAGAGTTCGAGTGCCTACGAAGAGTGCCAGCCGCAAGGAGAGTTTTGCTTTTTTCCCCTTAGCGACGAGGCTTCTCTTTTAGACTACGAAGCGACAATCGAGGAATGGGCGGATTGCAATTGTGACGCCCCCACCGCCTCCCCTTCGCGATCTCCTTCCAATTCCCCAACGGATAGTCCCACCAATTCCCCAACCAATTCCCCAACGGATAGTCCCACCAATTCCCCAACGGATAGTCCCACCAATTCCCCAACGGATAGTCCCACCAATTCCCCAACGGATAGTCCCACCAATTCCC
>JAAELO010000832.1 GCA_024226555.1 Desulfobacterales bacterium
ATCATTGCAACCAATCTAACTAATTTCATTACGTTCATATTTTTGCTTTTCAAGTCTCTCAAACCATATGCGGCAACTGTGTTATCAATGCGAATAACGAAAGATTTCCTTCTCTCAATTTATCTTTCCATGCGTACATTTCTAAGACTGCAATGTTTTCATTTTTCATAGGAGTTTCGATTTTTAGGAAATTTGGTTCCATACACGCTCCCGTTTCAAATCCAGAAAAAGCGTCTGTTTCAATGACAAAAGAAAATGTCTGTCTTTTGACTATTTGATTTATACGAATGTCTTTTGCATGAACGAAATATGCTTTCCATCATCGCAAATCTTTCTTCATTTCTTCATTAATTGCAATTTTTTGCATATGCATTTTTTCAAAAATCGATAATTTTCCATAGAGACGACGTAGAAATGCTTTTCCAGGAAAAAGCAGTTGAGAACGCCAGCCTAAATATCCTACTAGTTTTTCCAATTCATTTTTGGAGATAAAGGATTGCTTTAATATTTTTTCAAGGTAACGGAAATACTTGCAACGTTTTTTGTCGTCTAGTCCACATGTCATAGAAATGAAATTAAAATGAACTTCTAAAATTGTTATATCTTGAGTAGGTTTAACTAATTGTTTTGATTTATGAGAATTCCAAGATTTTCCAAAACGACATTTAAAGTCGAAAACATAAGTTCTGCCTTATCTTTATATCCAAATGGATCCCAATTATATCATCCAAGTAGCTTTTGATTTTTCCTTTGCAATCATCTGGGAGAAAGGTTTTCGCAATAAAAACTGCTGCTTCCACTAATTTTTGACGCATCTTCGGAGCCGTGCTCAATCCGTCAGGCGCTAGCTCGCGTGTCTTTCAAATATTGTCCATTCCCTTTATATCCTAATAAATCGGAGTGCTCTTTATTTATTGGAATTTGACGAAAAGCAGATTTCAAATCGATTGTAAACGCATAGCATCCAACACCTTCTCTCAGGGCAAGCTCCCCAATATCAACAATTCTCAGGAGAGATGTCTTTTTCTTTTCATCACTTGTGCATTGATTCAAATTAAGACATCCCTAACTGATCACAAAACGAAAAATTATGTACTTTCCGTATGATGCCTTTTTCTTCATCTTTCCAAACTCCTCCAATATGGCAAACATAACGAGGTTTATAAAGGATAGGAACTAAAATTCCTGCCTCAATTTCTTCAGTAATCCTCTCAAACAATTTCACGTATTGTCTTTGATCGAAATAGAAATTCCTTTCGGATCTTGTTAACTTCATAATATCGGAATTATGCTCAACGTGAAAACCATTTTTGACACCTTCCAAAATCAATGTTTTAAAATGTTTATTCGTGTGATTTTTAAGTACATCTTTCCATGCTTCGATGTTCTTCGAAATCGGTGAAACTTGAAACCGAAAGTTTTTCGTTGCGTTTTCAAAGCGGTTAGTTAAGCGCTTAAGATCTGCAATGTGAAATTTTTAATGTTTTGTGTGTATGAATTTTTTTCGGAATTGTTATTTTTTTGAAAACCTTTTGTCAGTGTATTTGCATGAAAAGTACATTGTGATGTAAAGCGTCAACTTTTAATGATGCACGAGCCTGTAGAGGCCATATAACGAGTCATGAACAGTAAAGCACATGTTGTTTATCATGCGAAATTTTCAACTCATTTGGCTATCTGCAAGGTGTCAAAGCACACATTCTTATTTTCATTATTTTCATTAAATTTTTAAATTTCATAATTTTTCCATAATTCGTTGTCAGTCTAGCCAGTAAAAAATCAGTCAAATTGTTTTCATATTTTTCGAAGGTTGCTTCTGAAAACAATGTTTTTCAATGACTGTTAATAGTCAAACAGTCTCCGTTCCCCAAGGAATGTTGGAAAATAAATTATTCAAACAAACGTCAAAAACAGCAGACAACTTTTTTTCACTGTCGCATCTCACGCATCATCATCACTTTTCTTTCGCTGAAAAACCAGAAAACCGCTGCATCATCAACGATCAAAGAAAACAAATTCAAGGAAACCCAACAAGGAAGCAAGAAAAACTGAGAGCGCTCAAGCCCGAAACTCAAACAAAAACAAATCCTACGAACCCCAATTATCCCTTTTCAAAATCTTTTCAATTGCAACGAACAAAGAAGGTTATTCAACGAATTCCCCATTATATTCATCCAATTCCAAATTGATTTACGGCATGTGCAAACCGCTGCCATATGTTTCAGTTTCCCGTTGCAATTCCGCAGGGAAAAAATGATTCATTTTTCACTCGCCTAAAGAATCTTCAAATCGACATCGGCCGGTACCTTGGTTACATCCAAATTGACCATTTCCTCCTTCCATTTGCAAAGGCGCTTGCATTTTCCTCCCATCGAA
>JAAELO010000833.1 GCA_024226555.1 Desulfobacterales bacterium
CCACAGCTAGCGGAGTACGGGGCTGAAAAGGTTTTTCAGCCCAAATGTCAATTTTTATGGTCGATGTGCAGACTTGGACTGAAAAAAGGAAAGCATCGAAATATACGTCATTTTAGGTGAAAAGTATTTCAAATGTACATCAATTTCTCACAAAAATGTACGACTGGCTGATTAAGTTTTCAGCTAAAAAAAAACGACCCGCAAACTACATTTTGGCTGAAAAATACACCCCCCCTATTTCAGCCAAAACGTAATTACTACAGATTTCAGTGTAAAAAAATGAAAAAAAGTCAGACCTCCTAATTTTTACCCCTATTTCATCTCAAATGCACTAAAACAAAATCAAAATTTTTCAGCCAGAATGCAACAAAAAACACAAAAATATGTACGAATTTGGCACTCGTATATGGGCTCGAAAAGGGAAAGCAAAGTCGGTAAAAGAAAAAGAAGGTAATAAATATGTAGGGAAGCTGAAAAGTTTTTCAGCTGAACCTACACACAGGTTGGCTGAAAACAATTTCAGCCATAAACACCAATACATAAACACTCACAGACGCGCTCGCCGACAGCAAATAAAAAACGGTCAAGCTGAAAAACTTTTCCGCCATGCATTTACAAAAAAACAAAGGAAATGAAACAAAATCAACAAAGCGAGAAAAAACAACAATCGAGCAGAAAAACATTTCCGCTATATTGTAAACACGGATGGCGGAAATGTTTTTCCGCTAAAATGTAGATCGATAAAGCTAGAGGGAAGATTTGAGTAAGGATCCCATACACAAACAACACACGCAAAAAAGAAACGTACCGAAATTACCGTGCACCAGAAAAACGTTTTCACGCAAACTCAAGAGAACACACAAAAATACAAAAAAATCACAAAGTAGAAAAGGCAAAGAAAAGAACGACAACACAGCAGAAAAACGTTTCTGCTAGACTGTAAACATGTCTGGCGGAAATGTTTTTCAACTGAAATGTGCCTCAAAGCCACACTTTTCATTATTTCTATCCAAATTCTTCTTTTCACATTTTTTCCTTTTCTGGAAGACGGAAAGGGGAGAGGGGAGAGGG
>JAAELO010000834.1 GCA_024226555.1 Desulfobacterales bacterium
AAGCTGGACTTGAAAATCATCCAAACTTCGAATTTAAAACTTGGATTCTGAATTCCTTAGAACGGGGATTTAATATAGAATACTCTGGAGTAGACAAAGATTTGTGCAAAACACAAATAAATCTTCCCATGACACCTATTCAACGAGTAAAGTTTTTTGAAAAATTCATTGAAGAAATAGAGTTGGGTAGAATCCAGCCAGTTGAAACAAAGCCGAAGTACATTTGTCCCCTTGGAGTAGTATGGAAAAACGTCGAAGCCCAAACCGTAAGAATAATTAGACACTTGTCATTTTCTGATTATTCTGGTAAATCAATTAATGAGCAAATTCCAGACATGAAGAAAGCTGTAAAACTTCCATCCATGAAAGACATTTGTGAAATGATTTTGAAAGAAGGGAAAGGATGTTATGGTTTTGCACTTGATTTAAAGAGTGCTTTTAGACAGCTTTTCCTGAGAGATGAAGACACGGATTACTTGGGATATAGATGGGAAAACATTTATTTTAAAGATTTAAGAGTTGCCGACGGATTAGCGACAGCACCAAAGATGTGCCAAGGTTTTGGAGAAGCTTTGATAGCAGTTGTAGAAGAATTATATCTTCCAGAGGATTGCAGAGGAAAACTTGTCATTTACATAGATGATATCATTGGTATTCATTGTGATAAAAACAAAGCTGATTTGATAATGTTTTCCCTGCAAGAAGCCTGCAAGGATTTAAGAGTGGTTTTAAACAATGGCAAGATGAAAAAACCTTCGCAAAAAATCACTTTGCTCGGGATTTCTTTTGACACCAACAATCTCACTTGTGGAATTGATGAAAAGAAATTGAAGAAATATAAAAAGTGGATTGACGATGCCACACAAATGAAAATTATTACGAAAAATGAGCTTGAAAAAGGGATCGGTTATTTGAATTGGGTTGCTCAATTAATGTTTCCTGGAAAAGCCTTTTTAAGAAGATTAAGAAATGTTCTAAGTAATTTAGAAGGCAGCAATGACTATTGCCAAGTGACACCAGAAATGAAAAAAGATTTCTTTTTCTGGAATAAATACCTTGAACATGCCAAAGATGTTGCTTTATATGACATTCTTAAGATTCATACTTATAAATATATAATTGAAAGTGATGCATCGACTGGATATGGACTTGGTGCGTTTATGCCACCGAAATATATTATGCTACCGACACCAACAGAATTTAAAGGAAAAAATATTGCAGTTTTAGAGATTTTAGCAATTACCCTTGCAATTTCCACCTTTTTGGGAGAATT
>JAAELO010000835.1 GCA_024226555.1 Desulfobacterales bacterium
AATTTTCCTGTTTTTTGTTGTTTTTATTTTTGAAAAAACAAAAAAAGAGGGGGGCAAAAAAAAACCGCATCGCGCCCGCATGCGAAAAGAAGAGCCATGAAAGCGCGGCACAGAGCTAAAAATAAAGGAATGTCTCCCTTTTAACCAACTTCACGTTTGTCTGCCGTAGTTTTGTCCAAAAACAGAAGGCAGAAGAGTGCCCACGCGGACGTGTTTTGTATGGGGTGTGCACCGTACACTTGCATACCGTGCACTGTTCACCCGCAAAGGAAAACAACGCTCTGTAAACTCAACGAAAGGACTCCCTGTCATTTTCAATAATCTACACGTTTCATTCATGTCCTAAACCGTATTTTTGAGCAAATAAAAGACTTTGGATTGCATTTTGCGGGCGATGATAAACCCATATATAAATAAAGTGGTAAAAGCGGGAAATTTCATTTTATGCATAAAGTAATCCGATGAGTTTTTAAGTGTTTTGTCTGCCGCTATTCAAATGTCTTATGCTTGGAACTTGTTTTTAAGAGGTTAAGAAAGGAAGGTAACACTGAATACAACAATTTCAAACAGCCTTAATCGGATAAATTCACAAGATCTCAAAGCGAAAGAAAAGTGAAAAAAAATCGAAAGTCCGAGGGTTAAAGTACGGGGATCCCCCATAAAAGGGACCAAAACAACATTTATCCAT
>JAAELO010000836.1 GCA_024226555.1 Desulfobacterales bacterium
ATTAAAATTTTGGATGAAATACAAGGCATTTCAAAAAATAACGAGCCGGTTTTATTACAGTTTTTTTTGGAAATAACAATGTATTTCGCCAAAAGAGAGGTTATTAGAGATTCCCCTAAAAGAGTTTTTGTTTTGCTATGGTACCGGAGAGAGGATTTGAACCTCCACACCTTGCGGCACCAGATCCTAAGTCTGGCGTGTCTACCAATTCCACCACTCCGGCATTTTCCAAAGACCAGGCATTTATATGGATATTAAAGATCAAAGTCAAGCATAATTTTTATAAAAGGAATTCCGGCAAGGATTCCTGGGGTCGATCCAAACTAAACTTCCTCGGTATAGGAGTTTAAAGAGAACCAATCCCATTCATCTTTATGCCTTGTATTTCAATACAAATAAAAACATCTGCTTTTTTAATTTTAATATAATTTTGTTTTTTTAGGATCTAAAAAAAATCCCTATAGTTTCGTGCCCAGAAATTTAGAGAAAATTTCCTATAATTTTCATGGAGTCTTCATACACCTCTTCACCAATTTTTTCATTTAGAACGACATCCTTCCAAAAATATCTATTGGGCTTTTGGTTGTATGAGAGTATTTCACCTGACCGATTGGTTGATGTTTCCATAATCCAGGCCGCAGTTTTACCGGATCTTCTGGTGGAAGTTGTATCAGGTAAAAAATAACCAGCAACGGGCATTATATTTTTCCAAACAAAATTCATGAAGCGATTTTGATACCTGGCAAGTCCTGTTCCCGGCATAAGTCCGGGATCTAGCACGTATGTTTCGAACTCATTATATCTTCTTGCAAATTCAACAGCTGTTATTGTGTTCAATAATTTTGAAGTTGCATATCTGTCCCTGTTCATCTGCTGCGTGGAGGCGCCATTGTCTTTACCTTTGACGATATCATCCATGGAAGTATACTGAGCTCCTCTGAATCCAAACATTTTGCCAATTAAATAATCGGGGTTGTGTGTAGCACTTCCTATAAACAGAACTTTTCCTCCTCTAAGGTGTGGCATTAATCCTATAGTAAGCATAAAAGCAGCCAGATGGTTTACTGCGATGGTTTTTTCAAATCCATCCCGGGTATATTTTGTTTCATTTACAAATTGTATACCGGCATTATTTATCAAACCATCCAGTTTCGTATCCCAATTTCTCACAAAATCTTTAACATTGGACAATTCAGACAAATCAAGCTCGAGAAGTTCTATGTTGGGGGAAAGTTCACGGGCAATTTTTAAACCCTTGTCCATATTGCGTATTGCCATTATTATTTTGTTTTTGCTGTTCTTTGCCAGATTCCTGATAATCTCTAATCCCAGACCACCGGTTGCGCCGGTAACTAAATAAGTTTTCATAAAAGCTCCTCTTTTTTTAATGTTTGTTGACACTGTCAACACATAATTGAATTCGTTGACGCTGTCAACATCCTGTGTTAAAAAAAGATTAATTATGAATAATGAAACCAAACAAAATCTACTTAAAGTAACACGGGAAATCATTGATAAACATGGTGTTGAGGCTGTATCCATGCGAGAGGTAGGCAGATGTGCCGGATTATCGAGGAGCGCCTCCTATAGACATTTTAAAAACAAACAGTCGCTGCTGGCAGAAATAGTTGTTGAAGATTTCCATATTCTGGCTTCTATGATACTTGAGTTGGAAAGTAGTCATTTACCTCCAAAGCTATTTCTTGTGAAATTTCTCAACACCTACCATGGATTTGCAATGGAAAATCCTGAGCATTACAACCTGATGCTTAATGTAATGTGGGATAAAGAGGAGTATCCTGAAATTGAAGCTATCGCTTTTCAGTTTTTTTTTAAAACCAGAGAGTATGTTGATAACGCGCTCAGTGCAAGTGATTCACCAAGCCATACATCAAAAGAAGCGACTGCCATTTTGTATGCATTTATCCATGGGCTGGTAGAACTGCATTTAGTTGGACATAAAGAGATTTCCAAGGGATTTGATGATCATGGTTTGCTTATCGATAAATTTATCGACCTGATTTTCTAAAAATACGCCATGTTAGAAAGGGTAAATTCAAGAAATTGGGCAAAATAGCATTTGTGACACAACCTCAATATTGAAGGAGAATCTCTGCTCTATGACAGCTGAGAACAACAATAAAGAAAAAAACAGATCGCAGTTGCACCCCAGGAATCCCCATGTGGGAAGATATGATTTAGTCTCTTTATGTAAAAGCTGCCCAGAGTTAACATCATACTTACGATTAAATCCAGATGGTGAATTTACCATAGATTTCAGTGACCAAAAAGCAGTGATCTTTTTAAACAAAGCCCTGCTTGCCAAATTCTACAATGTTAAAAACTGGCAAATTCCTTAAGGATATCTCTGTCCACCTATACCCGGTAGGGCCGATTACATCCATTATGCAGCTGATTTACTGGCAAAATCAAACAATAACAATCTTCCCCGGGGCAAAAGAGTTAATGTACTGGATGTAGGTACAGGAGCAAATTGTATTTACCCAATAATCGGTAGCCATGCTTACGGCTGGAAGTTTGTAGGAACTGATATTGATCCAGTCTCAGTAAAAACAGCCAAACTGATTGTTGAATCTAATTCTACTTTGGCAAAACAGATCAGAATAATAAAACAAAATAATAAACAATCCATTCTTAAAGGGATTATTGATAAAAAGGAGTTGTTTGATCTGACTCTTTGCAATCCGCCTTTTCATTCATCTCCCAGAGAAGCTCAGGAAGCGAATTTGCGTAAATTGAGAAAGCTCAACAAGGGAGAAAATATTGAGAATAAGGTAAAACTAAATTTCGGTTGTAATAGTAATGAACTCTGGTGTCCCGGTGGTGAACTGCAAATTTCTGGTGTATTTTTAAGAAAAGAGACATGGACCTCCTCAAAAGGTTTCATGGATTTTGATTGGATTGCTTTGATAATGCCATGGGCCAGAGAATTTCTTACATCCCGGCTTTTTCGATCTTCAAAAGGATCAAAATTCATATCCATATTCCCATTAATAAAAAAAATAAAACAGTCATTACAATAGACAAGAATTTATTAAATAATAGACAATGGTCTTTTATTAGGTGTCTTATTCTATTTATTTTCCATCCATATTTTGTAGATCTCTTTTGCTGAAAGTGATTTTTTCTCTTTTTTCTCTTTCATTGCTATCTGAATGAGTTTTTCGCAACTACAAAAAACAAGATGTTCCTTCCAGATTTCATTAAGCATATCACTTAACTTAAAATTCCCCCCTGAATTACTGTGTCCCGAACCTTCTTCTAAACCTATTGGATAATTATTATCTTCAATATTTATCCAAACAAAGTAAGGATGTTCATACCCAGAATCAAATTTCTTATATCCTTCGCCAATTCTAACCATTCTTTTCACTTTATTTCAAAACTCCTTTTCAGGTTTTATCCACTTTCATTATAATAAACGTACACAAACATGACTTGGTCAATAGAAAATCACTATAGCATTTTTTTTAATATCTTTTTCAAGGCTTTTCATTATTTACTTTTGCCATCTTTCTTCGGCCCATTTTCCCTACTCATCCTGAGATAAAAAACTCCAGCCGATAAAATGACTTATTTTCTGCCCCTGAGACATCTTCATAATTTCAATTTGCCGAGCTCCCAGCTTGTTCAAAGATTTCTTCAATGAATTGAGATTCTCTCCCTTTGAAACCAGAGAAGTGAACCATTGAATCTGATTAGAAAAACCGGTACTTTCCACGGCCAAACTTTTAGTAAAAGTTATTCCAGACTATATTCAAAACTATATCCTTAAACGTAAAAACTGCCTTCAACAAATATTGATACAGCTTGATTCTACTGAATCTATATTGGACAATCATTCAATAGTTTGTATCTTTTTATGGAATCAAAATCTTTTTTTTGAGTTTCATGAATGGATAGAAGTAAAATGGCTGGTTCAGAAAGGAGATAAAAGAA
Organism: Desulfobacterales bacterium; assembly: GCA_024226555.1. Lineage (GTDB taxonomy): Bacteria > Desulfobacterota > Desulfobacteria > Desulfobacterales > JAAELO01 > JAAELO01. The sequence goes on from JAAELO010000836.1 coordinate 3,961, forward strand.
AAGCTCTCCAGGCCCTAATACTTGCAGCTGTTGTCTACGAACAATTGGAATATAACAGGCCCATTTCTGCAAAAAAACTGGCTAAAGGGAGCCTCTAATAGCTGTGATTTTGATTGAAATACAAGGCTGAGAAAAAAATCACGGGTTGATTTTACTACAGTTCTTTTTTTCAAAAACGCAGTAGTTCGGTTAAAAGACGGTTATTAGAAATTCCCTATAAAAACAATCAGGCTTTTTGAACAAAATAAGTCCAATCTACCTAAATGGATTAACCAGCCAGTGTTCATAGAAAAATTAGAACTGCTTGATCCTGTACCGCCCTTAATAAATTTAATTGATTGAGGGAACCTCTAATAACTGCCTATAAAACAAAAGGCTTTAATTTTATTTTATCTCCAGTTTTTATTTTACTAAAATTCTAATTATTAGATGTTCCCATAAGCCTACTCAATCGGAATCAACTGGTCAGGCCGAATTTCATTTGAGCTTGTAGCCAGGAACCTGTCATTTGATCTATCCTCAGTCCTAAAGAAACCTTGTGAATTTGCCTCTGTTTCGCTCGTCCCTTTGGTTATTACGACAAGACTATCCACAAAACTTTTCAACTGGCTGGCCTGGGCATTCATCTCTTCGGATGCGGCAGCAGATTCTTCCGCATTGGCTGCATTTTGCTGAACAATCTTATCCATTTCGTGGATGACATTGTTAACCTGATTAATACCCTGGGATTGTTCTTTTGAGGCCTCGAATATTTTCGACAAATGATTACTGATCTCAGAAGTTCCAGAGGCTAATTTTGAAAAAGCACTGTTGTTGGATTCCACAATTTCAGTCCCTTCACTCACCTTTTTCACCGAGGTTTCAATCAACTCGGTAGTATTTTTTGCAGCTTCAGCGGCTCTCATGGCAAGATTTCTAACTTCATCGGCCACAACGGCAAAACCTGCACCCGCTTCCCCTGCCCTTGCAGCTTCAACAGCAGCATTTAGGGCCAGAAGATTAGTCTGAAAAGCAATTTCATCGATAGTTTTAATGATCTTAGAGGTTTCTTCCCCGGCATTTACAATCTCCTCCATAGCCTGAGTGAGCTTGCTCATGGAATTACTTGCATCATCTACAATCCGGCTGACTTCATCCATGGACCTGTTAGCATCCTCGGCGTTCCGGGAATTTTGAGCGGTCATAGATGAAATTTCTTCCATTGATGCCGATGTCTCTTCAATGGAAGCGGCCTGTTCCGAGGCCCCCTCTGCCATGGATTGACTGGAGGATGAGACCTGACCTGAGGCCGCTGCAACTTGTCTGGCCCCTTCTTCCATCCCCTCGATAATAACATCAATAGGATTTACAATAGAACGGGTCAGGAAAAAGATAATTAATGCAACCAAAATGGTTCCAATCAGACCAATGCCTATGCTTCGATTTCTAATCTGAATGGCCGGACCAAAGATCTCATCTGTGTTTGATGTTGCTGCGATGATCCAACCTGTTGCGGGCTCCTGGTCGAATGCAACAATTTTACCTATGCCTTTATAAGCATAGGTGATGAGACCCTTCTTTTTTGCCATTATTTGCCGGCCGAAATCGTATTTTTTCAGATTAGTGTTAAGAATATTGGCTTTGCTTGGATGAGCCAGAACCAAGCCACGTTCACTGGCCATATATACATAACCTGCTTTTCCAATTTTTTCTGAGTCAATGAATGTCTTTGAAAATGCACCCATTTTCACACCACCCAAAAGTACTCCCCGAACCGATCCTTTGTTCATGACTGGTACAGAGACAACAAAAATCGGCAGACCTGATGATTTACTTTTAATCACATCAGAAATAACAATCTCTCCTGTTATACTTTTTTTGAAATATTCCCGACCTGAAACATTGATTTTCTTTAGTTTGGTATTGTCCTGAGAACTAACTACAAAATCGCCGTTACTATCCACCAGTGCCAGCAATTCAAATAATTGACTGCTTTTAACTGCATATGCCAACCTGGCACCAGCTTTATTGATAGATGCCTTATTGGAAATTGCTTCCAGCGATTCAGCCCAAAGGGGATCACTGCTCAACTCAATAAAATCATTTTTTCGTTCCATAATCCAGTTTTTTACAAGCTTTGTCACAGAGGAAGTTTTATAACTAATTTCATTAACAGCTGCTTTTTCAAGAGCAGAAGCTGACGTGACATAGGATACAATCGAAAGAATGCTAATACTCAGAACCACAGCTATCAAGGTTGGTAACAAAAACTTAGTTTTTAAATTCATCTCAAATTTCCTTTAATTGGGTGTTATTCAGCAATACCTAATAATTCGGGAAAATACCTCTACAAAATTTTGATTAGAATAAGGGAACCTCTAATAACTGATCTTTTTGCGAAACACAGATATAACAAAAATAAAACTGTAAACTTTATAAAATTAAAGCTTTTTATAAACGAATCAACCCGTTGTTTTTTGTTATGTCTTGTTTTTCATCAAAAATTCTAATTATTAGAGGTTCCCATA
>JAAELO010000837.1 GCA_024226555.1 Desulfobacterales bacterium
CCACGGGTTTGGTGCTTTTTTTTTTTTTAATGGTTCTTCGATCGCCGGGATCGGGACTCTTTCTTTTTTAATAGGTTGTCCGATGGAGGGCATAGGGACTCTCTTTTTTTAATAGGATGTTCGATGGAGGGCATAGGGACTCTCCTTTTTTAATAGGATGTTCGATGGAGGGCATAGGGACTCTCTTTTCTCATAAGGGAGTTTCTTTTTTTGTGTCTTTTGTAAAAAAAGGGGTCGCGTGAAAAACAATCGCGAAAAATCGCACACGTTTTTCGGAAGATGTGGTAGTGGGTAACGGAAAGGCAGGGGGTGGGGTACCTCAATCACACAATACAAAGCATTCAGTGTGTTCCTTGTACGTGGGAAACCCATTATGTTCGAAGATAAGGCTGTCTGTTTGGTTTTTTGTTGCGCTTTCGTTGGGTGTTTGTGTGCTTGGGGGTGTGGAAACAATGTTACCTCTCGTTGGCATGGAAAGAAAGCGTGGAATCGACTGCAACTTTTTTATCTTTATGGTGGGGACCATCCCTGGACACTGTCCAAATATCAGCGCGATTGAAGGGGGTCACTTTTTGGTCAAACATGGGACCCCATCAGTCACAAGGCAAGGGTTTGAAGGGGAGGAGAGGTGCCTCAGATGCTTTCGGAAAACAGAGTTTCGACAGTGGTGGTGTCGTTGGCCGGTGCAACCAGTCGTGAAGAGTGCG
>JAAELO010000838.1 GCA_024226555.1 Desulfobacterales bacterium
CGCACTCTTCACAACAAGTTGCACCACCAACACAACCATCGACGAATCTCTGTTTTTCTGAAAGTCTGCCAGGGACCTCGTCTTGCCTTGGAACCCTCCCATGGGGTCCCATGTTTGACAAAAAAGTGACACCCTTCAATCCCGCTGATATTTGGACAGTGTCCTGGGAGGGTCCCCACCACAAAGATACAAAAGTTATGGGACAATCGACTCCTTCCTTCCCTGTCAACGAGAGGTAACTTTGTTTGCCAAACCCCCAAGCAAACACACACCAAAGGCACAAAACAAAAACAAGCGAGAGGACCAATGGTTATGAACAAGGATTATTTCGATCGAAGCGAGGGCTTAGGTTTGTCACAAAACAGACGGCCTATTCTCTAGCTGTGTTGCTGTGCGAGCAGCGAGCCCTACCCCTTCCTGCCTTCCCTCCCTTCCATCCCTTTCCAACCCCACGCCTTCAAAAAACAGTGCGATTTTTCGCGCTTGTTTTTTTCACCGGCCGGACCCCTTTTTTTTTCTTCAAAAAAACAAAAAACAGAATACTCCCTATGCATACCAACGAATTAGAAAAGGAATTACCAAAAAAGAGCATATCCCCTTCCCCTTTACCGTCGAATATTATATAAAAAAGAGTATATCCCCTTCTCGTTTACCGTCGAATATTATATAAAAAAGAGTATCTCCCCTTCCCCTTTACCGTCGAATCTTATAAAAAAGAGTATATCCCCTTCCCGTTTACCGTC
>JAAELO010000839.1 GCA_024226555.1 Desulfobacterales bacterium
GAAGAAGCCCTATTGGGGTAATCATTTTTGGACAAAAGGGTATTGCGTAGATACTGTCGGACTTGATGAAGAGAAGATAAGAAAATACGTTAAGTATCAGGAAAAAAAAGAAAAACAAGTATAGCGATAGATTAATTAATGAGGATTATTCAGATCCCTGCCACCTATGGTGGCAAGGGCAATTTATCCCCTTTTAGGGGTTATTCTAAAACCCTGCCCTCTGGGTAGGGATTTTTATTGATTAAGCCAGGATGTTCGTGACTTTGGTGTAAAGATTTTGTAGTGGTGCGATGTGGTCCTTTAGATGTAATCGTGTGTCTTTTTCTTGATTTCATCACTGAAAACAAAAGGATATAATTTTGTTTTCGAGGATTATACTTTGAAACGCTGAAGTCGTGCGTTTTTTCGCGACTTCAGCACCAACCAGATTGTCGGAGGTTTATTTGTAAATTAATCTAAAAAGGACAACCAAAATGGATATTAAAAAGCAGATTCCTGTCTTATCAATGAATATAACCAGTGAAGCCTTAAGAATTAATGCTTTGGATCTATACAACTACTTGCAGTGTGAAATATCGTTTAAAGAGTGGATAGAGGATTTAATAGAAGGTTATAACGGACTTCATGAATACATCGTTATACATGAACCCGCAGTAGGAAATAGAAATGAACCTGTTTTGGTTTATTATATCAACCTGAGACTTGCCAAAACAGCTGCACTACAGGCAGCCTCCACACAAGGGGAAAAGGCCTATGAACACTTAAAAAAGTCTAAATCCTCAGGTTTTTTGAGTATTACTAAATGATTCGAGTTTGTATGCTTTTGGATAATTATTCACAATAGAGATATAACCCAAAATAAATTTGGGTTATATCTCCTGTGATTCCTGATACGCTAACTATAATTTTTGTCATGCAGAGATTATATAGACTAAAAGCTTTTATGATCTGTATTTCATCCAAAATCTCTAATTATTAGATGTTTCCCTAATATAATTTAGTCTTGAATTTATGAATATTAAAAGATATGTAATTAAGTTAAGGGAATCTCTAATAACTGATCTTTTTGCGAAACACAGATATAACAAAAATAAAACTGTAAACTTTATAAAATATAATCTTTTTTATAAACGAATCAACCCGTTGTTTTTTTGTTATGTCTTGTTTTTCATCAAAAAATCTAATTATTAGAGATTCCCTTAATATGATTTAACCCTGTTTTAATAATATTCAACCCAATTTGAATTTTAAAGAAAAGGGAAATTATGATTAAGTATAAGAAAAGGAGGAAATATAAATATACACTCCATTCCGATTTTCAATATCCCACTAAAATCAAAGTCATTACACCAAAAGATCTTGGTTTTTTACAGATTGATTCAAATGGTTATTTACTGATAAAATCAGGCTATTCTTGGGATGGACCAAGCGGTCCTGCTTTTGATACCATAAATTTCATGCAGGGTTCATTGGTTCATGATGCACTTTATCAGCTAATTAGAGAAGGTGTAATTGAACAAAGCCAAAGAAAAAAAGCAGATAACATTTTAAAAGAGATCTGCAGGAAAGATGGGATGTCAAAAATGCGAGTATGGTGGGTATACTATGGCGTTCGGTTTGGAGGGAAGAAAGCTGTAAAACCAGATATGTTAACAGCTCCCCTATAAGACGTTAATATTAGAGATTCCCATAAAAAAATAATTACAAACCTAATTAACAGGAGAATATAAAGCTTTGAAAAATATAACTATATTATCATTATTAATGTTTCTTCTACTTCACTCAACTACATTTGCTGACACTTTAAAAAAAGGAATAATATTAGAAACTAAACAGACTCTAAATATACGTCAAACTCCTCCGGAACAGAAATGGCTTTTTGTTAAAAATCCCGGAAAAGCAATAGGAAGTATAGCTCCTGGAAAAAAAGTCATTATAAAGAGTCTGAAAACCATAAAATCCGCTTTTGGCAAGGATGTTTGGGTTGAAATAACTGAACAAAATACAGATCAACCAAAATCAGGTTGGGTTTATTATGGTAGTGAAAAAGAGACTGAAAATTTTAAATAACAAATCCAAAAGAGGTGAATAATGGAACCAAATTATGATCTATTAAACATTGCAATAGGAACGATTCCATTTCTTTGTTATTTTGCGGGTATTTGCATAAGAAAAGTTGTTCTTCCTGGGCCAGACAGCCCACCACTTTCTCACCAGCTTTTAATTGGTATTCCGATGTCACTTGCTATAGTATGTCCGTTTATTCCGATTCTTAAAAGTTCTCTTGGAGATTTCTCAGCACTTGGCATTACGTTAGGTGTTATTATTGAACATGGCATGCTGATTAATGAGACCGCTACAAACAGGTTAAAAAAGCTGGGGCAAAATCTTCAGAAAACAACTTAAGGGAACCTCTAATTCAGATTTTTATTCTCTTCCAAAATCCTGAGCTTTCTGTTTGCATCATCAACAATTATTTGGGCAGCTTTTGTTACATGGTTATTTGCATTTGAAATAAGAATTTTTCTTTTATTTGATAGTTTTTTCTTACCAAATTTCATCTGCTTAAACTGAGAAGATGCTTTACTAAACTCTTCAACAGCATCATATGGTGTGGATCTTTTGATAAGTTTACTGATTTGAAAATAGATATATGCAACTTTTCTCAAATCTTTCGTTTCAAGTTTTGAGTATTTTGTATTGTTAAGCGCAGTTTCGATGGAGTCTGAAAAAGCTGCATAACACTCTGGAGTTGAACAGTCTTTAGCAGGAATAGGGTTTGACCTTTCAGGTAGTGTATCTTCTTCATCCTGTTTCTTTTTTTTCTTTTTCTTTTTCTTTTTCTTTCTTTTTACTTTAGATGACTTCTTTTTTACTTTTTTCTTAGCTTTCTTTTTAGCTACGGTTTTTTTCTTCTTGGTTTTTACCAGTTTTCTAACTGCTTTTTTTGTGGTTTTCTTTTCAAGAAGTCCAGCGACTCTCTTCTGTTTTTTTGCTTTAGCCCAATCTACTGGTTTTTTTCCCTTCTTGTCTTTTTTATTTATATCTGCACCATTTTTTTTCAGGTAGTTTGCTATTTTATAGAAACCGTTTGCTGCAGCATAGTGAAGCGGTGTTGCTTTATCTTTATCAACTTCATTAACGTCCGCTCCGTTTTTGACCAGAATTTTTACAACAGGAAAGTTGTTCATGCTTGTTGCATAATGCAGGGGTGTAAACTCTTTTGCCCTTGATTTTCTGTTAACATCTGCTCCGTTTTTTAACAAAAGACGAAGGGAGTCTTTCAATTTTTTTAAAACAACAAAATGGATTATTGCAAGATCTCTGTTTTTTCCATACCTTCTATCCAGATTTTCCTTGTTTTTTACAAGGCATTTAATATTTTTATAATTGATCTGATCTAAATTGCATAAACTTTTATATTGCTGGGTTTTGGTTAAAGGCGCCTTAAGAAAATAGTGCACTATAAAGGTTTGGTCTTTATTTATTATATCTTTTAATTCGCTACTTTCCGGGTTTTCTTTTAATCTGTCGAAATTATCCTCTGCGAAAAGGTTATATTTTTTTCCTTTTTCGATCGTAACCGGAAAATTTATTTCATGGGTTGTTTCGATATAAACTTCATTATCTTTTTTGAGTTCATTTGAATAAAAAACAGTTAAAGTGTGTTTTCCAGCTTCAATGGTTATAAAATAAGGCTTTTCTCCTTTGAAATTAACTTTTTCCCCATCTATCGCTTTAAATTGAATTCGTTTATCCACTTCAATTGTTGCAGTTTCGTTTGGATCTGTATTATCAATATTGAAACTGTATTTCTGAACACACGATGTAAGAATTAGAACTATGGAAAGAAGTATATATCTGTATAATTTAGAACGCATAAAGATGAGTTTACCTTTACCAATCATTTAGTGCAATTATTATTTTAATTCCAAATCTTATGGTGTTTCAATAACGATGTCAATACTGGTAGCTCTCTAATAATTAGAATTTTGATTGAAATTCAACGTTTATAAAAGCTTTTAGTTTTATAAAATCTCTGTATGAGAAAAAAATAACGAACCGATTTAACAACATTTTTTTTTCATAATAACGCAGTATTTCAGTTAAAAGGCAATTGTTAAAAGTTGCAACAATCGGACCCATTATTCAAGTTTGAACTTGAAACATATAAAATGATTATGTTAGTTTACTTTGTTTGTGAATTTAAAATCTATAAGGTTTTGAGCAGAAAAATTAAATGTAAAAGGAGAATAGCGTGATTCATGTTGAAAATCTTACAAAATACTATGGGGACTTTTGTGCAGTCGACAAAATAAACCTTACGATCAACAAAGGTGAAATCCTCGGGCTGTTGGGCCCAAATGGTGCAGGGAAAACAACAACTCTAAGGATGCTCACAGGTTTCTTTAAACCAAGTTCCGGCGATATTAAAATTAAAGAGAAATCTATAATTGACAGTGCTCTTGAGATTAAAAGCTCTATGGGGTATTTGCCCGAGTCTGCCCCCATATATCAGGATATGCTGGTTTATGATTATCTTGATTATATCGCGGATTTAAGAGGTATGGATAGTTACACAAAGACTAACAGAATTAAAGAGCTCTCAGAACTTTGCGGGCTTTCTGAAATAATGCATAAAGACATACGCGAACTTTCAAAAGGACTCAAGCAGAGAGTCGGTCTTGCCTATGCTATGATGAGTGACCCTGAAATTCTTATTTTGGATGAACCAACATCCGGCCTTGATCCTAATCAGATTGTTGAAATACGAAATATTATTAAAAGAATTGGTAAGGAAAAAACAATAATCTTTTCCACACATATTCTAAGTGAAGCGGAAGCCACATGTGACCGGATCGTCATCATAAATAATGGTGTTATTGCCGCTGATGGTACTACCGAAGAGATTGTTAACAGTAGTGATCAGAAACAATCTGTATATCTGGATCTTTTAAATGCCGATTTTACAGATGTTTCAAAAGCTCTGAATACAATTTTCGGTGTTTCAGGTGTTGCAAAATTAAATGGTAGTGATGAATCTTTAAAAATTAAAGTGAACATCTCATCAAAAGAGGATCTTAGGGCTCAAATTTATGAGACGGTAAAAAATACTGACTGGATTTTAGTTGAACTGAGACGTGAAACCAAAACTCTGGAAAAGATTTTCCACAAATTTACCAGGGAGAATTAAATTATGAATCAAACTATAACGATATTAAAAAAAGAACTTAAGGATTACTTTCTGTCACCTGTTGGATATATTGTAATATCAATTTTTCTTATTATTTCAGGATGGCTTTTTTTCTCAAATTTTTTCCTTTATAAACAAGCAGATGTAAGGATCTTCTTTAGTTTTCTTCCAATTGTTTTTGCATTTGTCATTCCTGCAACGACTATGAGGCTTTTTTCAGAAGAGCTAAATATTGGTTCCTATGAAATTATCCATACAATGCCTGTAACTCTTACGAATATTATACTTGGAAAGTTTTTAGCAACAGTTGTTTTTATCTGTGCAATGCTTCTTCCAACTCTTTTATATGCAATTACCGTTTCATTTCTTGGCGAAATTGACTGGGGTATTGTTTTTGCGGGTTATCTTGGTGCAATACTTTTAGGAAGTTGTTTTGCTGCCATAGGAATATTTACATCATCCATTACAAAAAATCAGATCGTTGCATGTATAGTTGGTATGTCAATATGCTTTACCCTTACTATTGTAGATAGTAATAATGCTCTTCTTTTTGTTCCGAACTCTTTTGTAAACTTTTTCCAGTTTTTAGCAGCAGACTATCACTTCAACAACATAGCCAAAGGTATTTTAGATACAAGAGATATTCTGTACTTTCTAAGTGTTTGCTTTGTTGGACTATATGGCACTCATCTGAGCCTTTCTGAAAAGAATTAAGGAGATAATTAATGAATCAGAGATATATAAAACTGTTAATATATTTTATCTTAATAGTACTTTTGAATATCACATCAGACACTATGTTTGTCAGAGTGGATCTGACAAAAAGCAAAATGTTTTCAATTTCAGACTTTAGTAAAGATATTGTGAGTAAACTTGCTGAACCTCTTACAATTAAGGTGTTTTTCACTCCGGATCTTCCTGCACCACATAATAATACCGAAAGATATCTGCGTGATCTGCTTGAAGAATATGCTTCCCATGGAAACAGGAACTTTAATTACCAGTTTTTGAGCGTGAGTGCAAAAAAAGATGCGTCTCTCACATCCATGGGAAATCAAACAATAGCAGAAAGCTATGATATTAAAGCTTCAGGAATAAGAACTATTGATGAGGATGAGGAGAAGATAAAGTACGCATACAGAGGCCTTGTTCTGATTAATGGTGATATAATTGAAAAGATTCCGGTTATAGAATCCACAGATGGCCTTGAATATAAGATTACCATGGCAATCAAAAAACTAAATAACAAAATAAGTGTTATTTCAAAACTTGATGGGAAGATTGATGTAAAATTATATATGTCAGATTCTCTCATTAAGATGGCGCCTCTTTTTGGTATTGACGATATCTCAAACGTTCCTGAAATAATTGAAAATGAGATTGAAAAACTGAACTCCAAATACTTCAACAAGATCAGGTATAAATATATAAATCCTTCAAAAGAGACTACTCCTGAAATAGTTAAAGAGATTAAAGAGAATAATATTTTTAACCGTTCATGGCCCGACATTCCAGAAAAAAAGATAAAAAGTGGTCGTGGTGCTATGGGAATTGTAGTTTCATATAAAGATAAAAAAATAACTATTCCAGTTCTTGAGGCAATTGATATTCCAATAGTCGGAACCCAGATTCGTCTTAACTTACAGCATACAAGAGAGTTTCTGCCTGATTATCTTGAAGCGGTAATCGATATAAATCAAAATATCGGTTTTCTTACTTCCCACAGTGGCAGTACATTGACACAGCAGAGAGGTCGGGGAAACACAAATCCTAAAAAAAATTCACTTGATGTTTTTAATTTACTATTATCAGGGAACTATACTGTAAAAGAAGTTGATCTTAAACAGGGCAATATTAATGAAAGCCTTAAATGTCTGATTATTGCAGATCCTACTGTTAAATTTTCAGATTATGAGCTTTTTCAGATAGACCAGGCTCTAATGAGAGGAACAAATTTAGCTTTTTTCATAGATCCCTTCAAAGAAGTTCCTGCATCAAGACAGATGCAGATGATGGGTAAGAAAACGGATTTCAGACATATAGATACCGGTCTTGAAAAGCTATTAAAACACTATGGTATAACTGTTAATACTTCATACGTTATGGATGAAAGTTGTTATAAGAGAGTTGACCCTCAGCATGGTGTTATAAACTTCTACTTTGTTCCTGTAATTAGAAATTTAAACAAGAACCTTCCATTTATGAAAGATCTGAAAGGCTTGGTTACTATGCAGGCTGCACAGGTTACCATATCTGAAAAAGCGAGAAAATCTAAGAACAAAAAAGTATTCAAACTTTTTTCATCCTCAGAAAAATCCTGGGAAGTTAAGGAAAATATCAACCTTGATAATCCAAAAGCTATTAAGATACCGGATTCAGAATCTGAGAAAGGGAAAAAGGGTCTTGCATATATGCTTGAGGGTGAGTTTGAAAGTTATTTTAATGGAAAGGATATTCCTTTAAAAGAGGTTAATGAAAAAGATGTTAAAAAAGTAAAAGAGTCGAAACTGAAAATCAGTTCCGGTTCTAAAAGTGGTTTTATTCAAAAAAGAGCTCAGGGTAAAATATTTGTTATAGGAACATCCAAAGTTCTTGCCAATAATCTTCTTGATCAGGAAGGCACCGCTCCAAATTCAATATTCATTATGAATGTCTTAGATGCCATGAACGATCTGGAAGGTATAGCTGCAATCAGGGGTAAGAAGCAGGGATACAATCCTATTGAGAAAACGGATTATATAACTAAGAGTTTTTTGAAAGGTTTTAATATCGCTGGTTTACCAATTTTAGTTGTTCTTTTTGGGGGAATTGTATGGGTAAGAAGATCAGCAAGGAAGAAAAAAATTAAAAAAACTTACTCAAAAGTTTCAGTGAGGTAAATTATGAAAATATCAAAAGAGTATATAATACTGTTAACTATAATTGCGGCTCTCTCTTTGTATTTGCTTTTTAGTAAAGTAAACCAGACAAACTATTCACTTCCTGAATTAGAGAAGATTCAAGTTTCAGATGTGGACAGAATTGAGATTAAGAAAGATAAGGGCTCAATCATTCTTGTAAAAAAAGATGAGTTTTGGTTTGTGGGGAAAGAAAAATATAAATCAGATTCGAGTCTGGTTTCAAAGCTTTTGAAAAACATATCTGATTTTAAATTAACAACTCTTATATCTTCCAATGAAGATTTTGGACGATATGAACTTGATGAGAAGAAACGAATAGAAGTTATAGCCTATAGGAATGATAAAATATTAAGATCTTTCCAAATAGGTAAAACAGCCAGTTCATATAGTCATACTTTTGTCAAAGTAGCTAAAAACAGCAGTGTTTATCATGTTGAAGGTAATATCAGGTATGATTTTGATAAAAAGAGTGATGATTTTAGAGATAAACTTGCTTTAACACTGAATATGAATGGGATCAAAAAAGTTGAGATCTTGTACGGAACAAAAAAATCCGTTTTAGCAAAATCCGTTGTTAAAGACACTACAGATCCTAAAAAGAAAGATGCAACTGTTGAGGTCTGGAAAGATACAAAGAATAAAGAGATAAAAAAAGCCTATATGGATTCCTTTTTTTCAGAACTTAAACTTCTAAAATGTAGTGAATACATCAAAGATAAAGCAAAAAAAGATTTCTCTAATCCTGACTACTCAATCAGGTTTTATGGAAAGGATGAAAACCATCTTAAGATGTACAAATCAGGAGATGATTATATCTTTGATTCTTCCCAAAATGACTATCCATTTAAGATCAGTTCGTGGACTAAGGATCAGATACTAAAAAACATTAAGAAGCTTAAATAGAGGATTTATAAGGGGAAGGTTACTTCCCCTTTTAAAGATATAAAGTATGGGGGAATCTCTAATAAATGTCTTTTGAGCGAACTACTACGTTTTTGAAAAAAAGAACTGTAGTAAAATCAACCCGTTATTTTTTCCTCAGCCTTGTATTTCAATCAAAATCCTAATTATTAGA
>JAAELO010000840.1 GCA_024226555.1 Desulfobacterales bacterium
AACCACAAAGTCAACGAAAAAAAGCGGCGAAAAAAGAGAGAAAAAAGAAAGGGAAACGCTCGAAATGCGCAGATTAATTGTGCGCAAACTACAAAAAAACCAAAATATACGCAAAAAAAGCGATCCTAAACAAGCAAAAAGATAGCTAGAGAGAGAGAGAGAGAGAGAGAGAGAGAGAGAAAGAGAGTAAAGAGGGGCGATGGGGGTCATAAAACTTGGACTTCCGCCGTATCGGTTCTTTAGAAGTCGATCACTGGTCACTCTCAAAATCGTGTGAGGAAGGCTCTGTCACGGCAGTATGTCCCAAAGCACCTTTAAACTCTCCTAAACTCTTACCCAAACTCTTTTTCTTTCGCTCTTTCGCTCTACAAAAAAAGGGAAAACGCTCGAAAAAAAGAAACAAAAAAATACACAAAAAAAGCGTCAGCGGGCGCGATAACGCGCGTGAACGGCCGAGAAGGGGGGGTAAGGCACAGGGGGAGGGAGGGCTCGTAAACGAGGCCCGTGAAAAGCAGAAGGAGGATTCCTTCCCCCAGAAAACTCAATAAAAACAAAAAGAGAAAAAGGGCTCGAAAAGTGGGTGCGAGAGAGAGAGAAAGCAACCCACAACAAAACACAAAGAAAAAACAACAAAACAACACAAAGAAAACACTCAAAGATGTCTCTGATGAAAACAGAGGACATAGGAAAGAGAGACAACAACAAAGAAAGCAACAAAAAAACAAAAACGAACCAAAATTCCAAAATTGCAGGTACTAATTTCAGCCAAAACGGGCAAATAAACGTTTGGTAGAGGAAGGAAAGGAAGTAGGAGGTTTGTCACGTGGTTTCGAGTCGGGAG
>JAAELO010000841.1 GCA_024226555.1 Desulfobacterales bacterium
ACCTCTCACAACACCAGCCCTGATGGCTCCTGGTCTCCGGCCACCACCGAGGGCCGGCCTGGCGACACGCTCCGCTCCGATGCCGCGAGCCTCAGCCGCTCTCCCTCCCCCGCCGACCATGTGTCCGCCGCGCCGACCCTCACGCAGGGCCCGCCTCCCGCTGTCTCGCCAGGTGCCTCCCCTCCTGTTCCTCGCGCCCCTGCCCGCCGTGCCTCCCCACCCGGCCCCACCTCCCGGCGTCGGGCGAGGCACCGGCGCCATCGACACCGGCCCGCTCTTGGCGCTCGTCACTCTCCTCCTGACGCCCCTGGCCGGCGTGCCTTTCTCGGCCCGGCCAGTCGCCCCCAGGACCACCAGAGGGAACGGCAGCCTGACGCGGCCTCCCGTGGTCGCCGGGCCTTCCTCGGCCCCGACCTGTCCCCCGAAGAGCGGGTGGAGTGGTCTTCCGCCTCCTCCTCCGCCGAGGTCACCGACGATGCCAGCTCGGACAGCCGGGCCACCCGTGGCCCCGACTACCACCCCCTGGACGAACGCATCGAGTGGGCCTCCGACGCCGCCGCCCACGCTGACACCCCCGGCCCCCAGGCCTCCCCGGGCCCTAACGTCCGTGCGACGGACGCGC